>JAPLES010000024.1:47118-85810 GCA_026391075.1 Bacteroidota bacterium
ATTCACTATTTACTATTCACTATTAAACCTTGGCACCACTTTCGAACTCATACAAGCATAATTTCTTCACCAAAACAAAAAGGAGGAAACAGGTTATGAATACGATTACACAAAGCAACAACACAAGGTTTGAATCAATGATTCAAAAGAAGATGCAAACGCAAATCAAAAAATTAATGGTGCTTGCACTTTTAGGATTCGCAGCATTCACAGCATTTGCACAGCATGGTCAGCCTAACATCTCCATTCTTAATTTACGATTAAGCGATGGTGCTGCATTCAAAGTTTTTATTGACGGTCAACAAGCAGGCGGAACAGGAACTGTTGCAAAATTCAACAGCACACAAGGTCAACACTATTTGCAGGTTTACAGAATTGGCAGCTCATGGGGTTATGAAACTATGGACAACGCCTTTAGAGGAAACGTTGTGCTCACCGGAAATGCAGAAGCGTTTGCAACTGTTTATCCCGATATGCAGAAACTGAAATTCGACAACATTGTTGCGTTGAACAACACTCCACATTTTGGAAACAACGAACCAATAGTTTGTTTTTATCCAAGACGTCCACGCCCTAATCTTCATGGAGATGTTACGCAAATGGCATACACGCATTGCAACGAAACACCGGTTATACCTCAGGCACCTGTTGCACCGCAACCCATGTGCATGAGCGAGTTCAACCAGTTGAAACAAACCATTGACCATGCAGGTTTCGAAAGCACAAGGTTGAGTATTTTCAAACAGGCGTTGCCTTACAACTACTTTACATCGGCTCAGGTTCGCGACTTAATGGATATGTTTTGGTTCGAAAGCACGAAACTTGAAATGGCAAAACTGGCTTATCCTAAAACCATCGATCAAAACAACTACTACATCGTAAACAATGGCTTCAGTTTTAGCAGCAGTGTAAATGAGTTAGGAGAATATGTAGCCATGAGATAAGAAGAATTTTTTCTCAAAAGCAAAACCGGCAGCCGAATATTAGTTGCCGGTTTTTTTTGTCTTGTCGGGTATCAGGCGAATGAGATTCTCTTTCAGATCTATTTTTCCTTCCTTGTATAAAATGCCTACTGCCTTCTTAAAGTTCTTCTTGCTAATGCCTAGCACCTGATGAATTACTTCGGGCGGAGAAATATCGCTGAGTTGTAAAAAGCCTTTGTGTTCTTTCAATTTGTCGAGCAGCACTTGTGTCACATCCTTTGCGGCAGCAATTCCCTGGCGTTGCAAAGCCACATCAATCTTTCCGTCTTCACGAATCTTTTTCACGTAACCCGTTACGTGCGTTCCCTTTTCAATAGGTTTAAATATTTCGTTTTTGAAAAGTATACCCCAGTGTCTGTTGTTGATGATAACGCGAATGCCCACTTCGTTTTCGTAAGTAATCAGCAAATCAACTTCATCGTTCTGCTTCAATTCCACATCGCGGTTCTTGATAAACTTGTTGAGGTTGGTAGTAGCCGCAACTCGTTTCGAAGCTTTGTCGAGATAAACAAAAACCAGATAATATTTATCTACATCCACATGTTGCGCCTGCTCACGAAAAGGCAAAAACAAATCTTTGTCTAAACCCCAATCGAGAAAAGCACCAATGCCACTCACTTCCTTCACCAACAAATAAGCCGCTTCACCAACTTTCGCTAATGGTTTTTGAGTGGTCGCGACAGGTCTGTCCTCCGAATCTTTATAGAGAAACACTTCTACCTCTTTGCCTTCTTTCATTTCAGAAATAATGAATTTCTTTGGAAGCAAAACTTCTTCAACTTCCTCCTCTCCTTTTGGATTTGGGTCAGCCAAATAGTATCCGTTTTCGGAACGTCTTGAAATTTTAAGTGTATTGAATTTACCGAAGTGAAGCATAGCCTGTTTTGTCTATTGACGAATTATAAATGAAGCCCAATGATACGGAGATTAAAACGAAGAACAACGTGCTCGGGTGATCGAGCACTTTTTTTAATTACTTTTCGACTGCAAAAAACCAAAACCCCTTTGCCATGAAAAAACATTTACTCAGCTCAGCCTTGTTTCTTTTATCGTTTATTGCGTTTGCACAAACATCATCTACTGCCTGGAAAACCAATTTTGAACCGCGCAAAGTTTTTATTGAAAACAAATCGCAGTTTAATAACCGTGTAAAAGAAACAGGTTCCGAAATTTTATTCGGCACCGAACGAAATCATTGCGGTATTTATTTTACCAAGACAGGACTTGTTTATCGTTTCGAAAAGAAGGAACGTAAACACGTAGAAGAAGATGGTTACAAGTCCGAAAAAAACAGAGAAGAAGAAGAACATGAAATAAAAACCACAACCGATGTAGTTCAACTTACTTGGCAAAATTCAAATCCTGCTGTCGAAATAATTCCTCTCGAAAAAGCTTCTGATTATTTCAGTTACGAAGTAAAAGGCAAAGGAATCAATCATGTAAACGCATTCAGCAAACTTTTGTATAAAAATATTTACCCGGGCATTGATGCCGAATATGTTTTTCATGCGCAGGAAGGAATTAAATATTCATTGATAGTGCATCCCGGTGCCGAAGTTTCGCAGGTAAAAATGAAATACAGCGGTGCATCAAAAATAAGTGCCGATGAATCGGGCAATATTCATTTCAAAACTTTGTTCGGAGATATTATTGACCATGCGCCAATTACTTTTTACGAATTTGCTGATAACGCTACCATTGAATCGCACTTCATTCAAAACGGAAAAACAATTTCGTTTTCACTAGGCAATTACGACAAAACACAAACTGTTATCGTTGATCCCTGGACAACCGTTCCTACACTTCCAAGTGCAAACAGTGCTTTCTATATTAAAACCGATACAAGCAATAACGCTTACGTTTATGGAGGTGATTCACCCTTTCGATTAGTGAAATACAATTCAGCGGGAACCATACAGTGGACATACAACACTTCATGGACCGGTGGCGATTGGTTTGGCGCGCTCGCCACCAACCGTAACGGGACCTGTTTTATCACCAGAGGAAGTGAGGCAGCGCTTACTAAAATTGATTCCTCAGGTGCCTTTAAATAGACAAACAGTCCCCCTGGAGCACCGGCAAATGCGATTGAGTATTGGACACTTGATTTTAATTGCGACCAAACTGAATTGTATGTGGGTGGCACAAAAGACATTCCTTTTTCTTTCACTTTTCGTGGCACTTTGTTCAAAATGAATATTAATAATGGTTCAGTTATTAGTTCAGTCGATGTGGTCTTCCCAACTTTTGGTTTTGGTGCTATAGGGTTCAACGAAATACGAAGTATGTGCGCTGCACCAAACGGCAATATGTACTATCTCACCCTTGATACTGTTGGGGCAGTATCGCCTGCACTAGCTGTTCAGTTTGGAAAAAAGAGCGGCTATGCTTTTCCTTACTATTTACCTTATAGCAATGGAGGAACCGGTCAGGGGCAAAATAATATTCGAGTTACCTCAAACTATATTTACACTACCGATGGCGTGAACGTGCATAAACGCGATATTAACACCGGGGTAATTATTGATTCAGCAGTTATTGCAAGTGGCTCGCTAAATAACAATAGCGGTGTAGCTATTGATAGTTGCGGTTATGTTTATGTAGGTGCTCAGGACAAGGTATTGAAATACGATGCCGATTTAAATTTGATTACTACCGCTGCTACGCCCGAAGCTGTTTATGATATTTCTATCAGTAGAAATGGTGATGTATTAGCAAGCGGTCATAATTTTGCTGTAGCGTTAAACATGTCGGCATGCACGCAGATAAAACAGATTTGTTACATAACTATGCTGGCGAATGCTACTTCTACTAATGCAAACTGCGGTCAGTGCAACGGCACCGCAATTGCAACTCCCGTTAATGGCACTGCACCGTTCTCTTACTTATGGAACAATGGACAAACAACGCAAACGGCAAATTCACTTTGTGCGGGTCCATACACTGTTACAATTACTGATGTAAATAGCACTACTGCCACAGCAACTGTTACTATTTCGCAAACAGGTGGAGCAGGTTCAGCAAGTATTTCAACTGGCACAACCATCATGTGTGCAGGTGACAGTTCACAGGTTTGTTTAAGCGCAACTTACACATCGTATTTATGGAACACAGGTGCTACTACACAATGTATTGTTGCGCACACCGCAGGCAATTATTATGTAACCGTAACAGATGCCAACGGTTGTACAGCTTCTTCGAATCATCTTGCCATAAATGTTTATCCGCTTCCGCCTGTTTCCATTAGCGTAAATGGCGACACACTTACTGCATTCAATGCCGTTACTTATCAGTGGTATTTAAACGGTGGTATTATTTCAGGGGCAACTTCAAATGTTTATGTGGCAAACCAAAGTGGTAATTATACGGTAGCAGTAACAGATACTAACGGTTGTACCGTTTTATCTAATCCAACTTACATGAACGGAACAGGTATTAATGAATTATTGAGCCAAGGAAAAATAAGCGTGTATCCAAATCCATTGCAAAAAGGAAACTGGCATTTAGAAATAAGCAAAGAATGGTTGAATGCTGTTTGTGAAATTTTTGATGCCGAAGGCAGATTGATTTACAAAGCAGAAATCAAGAATCTGAAATCTGAAGTTCAACTCAATGTGGCTTCAGGAATTTACATGATGCGATTACATACAAGCCTAAGAAACACTGCTATTGAACTGGTGAAATTATAGAACTTTAAAAAAATGATAGTAGAAGGGACTCCGTTCTAATTTTCGCGTGAAAACTATGAACTAAATTTTTTCTGTTGTATGCTCTGGCGACAGATGGAAACCCAATTGGAGAACCATAGGTGGAATTGGTTGTGCAAAACCATTTCGTGAAAATAATCCTGGCTTCAGCAGGGCGCATAAAACAAGAACATCCACATCTCGTGAATATCGTTCCAAAGCTTCGGAACGATATTTTTATTTTAGCACCGAATCCATTTGCACTTCAATTATCAATCAGCGTTTCAAATGAAACAGTACCACGATTTACTTCATCATATTATTGATACAGGCGTTTGGAAAGACGACCGCACCGGCACAGGTACCACAAGCGTGTTTGGCTATCAAATGCGGTTTAATTTAGAAGAAGGATTCCCGTTACTTACCACCAAAAAGATTTTTACCAAAGCTGTAATTCACGAATTGCTTTGGTTCTTAAAAGGCGAAAGCAATATTCAATACCTCTGCAAAAATGGTGTGCGCATTTGGGACGACTGGCCTTATGAAACCTATAAGAAGAGTGAAGCTTTTGGTGGAGAGGAAATAAAAGCATTTGCGCAAAAAATTGCGAATGATGATGCATTTGCGAAGCAATGGGGAAATCTCGGTCCGGTATACGGTTACCAATGGAGAAGTTGGCCTGCAGCAAACGGGCAATCTATTGACCAGATTACAAATCTCATTCAGCAAATAAAAAAGAATCCTCACTCACGCAGATTGATTGTGAGCGCATGGAACGTTCCTTACATTGAAGAAATGGCGTTGCCTCCTTGCCATACCATGTTTCAGTTTTATGTTAGTGAAGGCAAGTTGAGTTGCCAGTTGTATCAACGAAGTGCTGATGTGTTTTTAGGTGTGCCTTTCAATATTGCTTCGTATGCTTTACTCACCATGATGATTGCGCAGGTTTGCGATTTAGGTCTCGGTGATTTTGTTCACACGTTTGGTGATGTGCATCTTTACTCTAATCATGTGGAGCAGGCAAAACTTCAACTGAGCAGAGATTTTCGTGACTTGCCACAAATGCATATCAATCCTTCAGTAAAAAATATTTTCGATTTTAAGTTTGAAGATTTTGAATTGAAGAACTACAACCCGCATCCGCATATTGCTGCAGAAGTAGCGGTATAACCAAATAATTATTTTCGCAACTCATGAAAGTTTATCTCGATAACGCGGCTACCACTCCACTCAGTAAAGAAGTGCTGGACGAAATGTTGCCATACCTTACCGAGCATTTCGGTAATCCATCGTCTATTCATTCGTATGGAAGAAAGGCGAAGGCAGCAGTAGAACGTGCAAGAAAAATTGTTGCAAAATATCTCAACGCATCTACAGCAGAAATTTTTTTCACCGGCTCAGGAACCGAAGCGAGCAACACGATTATAAAATGTTCGGTTCGTGATTTAGGAGTGAAAAGAATTATCACTTCTCGCATTGAACACCACTGTGTTTTGCATTCGGTGGAAACCATGGCGAATGAAGGTATTCAGGTTGACTATGTGAAATTAGATGAGAAAGGCGGAGTTGATTTAAACGACCTCGAAAATTTGTTGAAGGCAAGTGACAAGAAAACACTAGTGAGTTTAATGCATGCAAATAATGAAATTGGAACTATGCTCAACCTTGAAGCGGTTTCTGATATTTGCAAAACACATCAAGCAATCTTTCATTCAGATACGGTGCAAACCATTGGCTACTTTCCTTTCGATGTACAGAAAACACAGATTCATTTTATCAGCGGCTCTGCTCATAAATTTCACGGACCCAAAGGCGTTGGTTTTATTTATATCAATGGCGAAGCGGCTATAAAACCTTTTATAGATGGTGGCGCACAGGAGCGCAACATGCGCGCTGGAACAGAAAATGTTTACGGCATTGTTGGTTTAGGCAAAGCACTCGAACTTGCATTGGAACATGGCGAGGAAAGCAAAAAATATATTTCGGGTTTGAAGCACTACATGATTGACAAACTGAAAACCGAAATTGACGGAATTGATTTTAACGGTGATATTTCTGATGAAGGCAGTAATTATAAAGTGTTGAGTGTTTCATTGCCACCTTGCGCAAAGGCAGAACTCACTCTTTTTAATTTAGACATGGCAGGAGTTGCAGCCAGCGGTGGCAGTGCCTGTAGTTCGGGTTCCGAAAAAGGCTCGCATGTGTTAGAAGCTATTGGTGCAAACCCAAATCGCAAAGCTGTTCGCTTTTCGTTCAGCAAATACAATACAAAAGAAGAAATTGATTACGCGATTAGTGTGGTCAAAAAGGTGATTGAACCTGTTTTGGCAATTCCGGTTATTTAAAAGTAATGTGGTGACAGGTGACGGAGGGAATCTACTTCGGTAATTCAGGTTGACGATTTGGTTCGCCATATAAAGGAACAGGAATAGGGGGATTGTCGTTTTCATTAATTCCAAACGTGAAAACATTTTCAACCCAGTTCCAGTAATTATTTTTCCAAACAAAACCTTCGTAAGTGCCATCGGGCACATAACTGAAAGTAGCGCCTTTGCCTTTATCGTTTGGTGGCGCTACATGGTCAAACACAATCATTTCAAGATTACGGTCGTAGTTCATTACCGTTGGCGCTTTGTATTTATACTCAATAAAAAAACGACTGAGTGTATCTGTTCCCTTATAACGCGTAGAGTCTTCATCGTACTTAGCAATAAAAAGTGGTGCACCGAATTTTGGTTTGCCGTTTACATCGAAGGTCAATATCTCAATTACTTTTCTACGCGTAATGGCATCGGCACCTTCAAAACCAAAGATGGTGTAAATAGTTTTTGTGTCGGCTTGTTTTTGAACTATGCCATAGTAGAGTGCACCATACCAATTTTCGTTTGTAGTAACTATCTGCGGCTCATATTGCATGGTATCACTCAAATCGTAAAGTGGAAACATTTTGAGTTTGGTGCTGCGCATTTGAATTAAACCATGGTAACGAAAATGTCCTTTTGGCAAAACCAATTGCCAGGTAAAAATTCGAAACAAACTATCGGGCGAATAAATCTTTGAAACAGTTTCAAACGAATCGAAAGGAAAGTAGAAGGAGTTGTCGAATTTTATTGCGGCAACTAATTTTGGAATAAAAGCATAACAGGATTTTTGGCGAACAGCAAGCAACGTATCGTATGTGAAAGCATTCGACAATTGATGCAGTGTGTCTTCCAGCAATCTTATTTTCTGCAAATCTGTTTTAAGAAGCGAATGATTTTCTTTTATAACCGGAGTAGGTTTGGGCTTATTAAATTTTTGTGCAAACAAAAAGCCCGATAGAAACAGGAAAAAAAAAGCAACGGATATTTTTTTCATCAGCTAGTAAACGCGTTAGGGCTGCGTTTTATTGTGGCACAAATTTAATCGCGATACGAACTTCGTTGTTTAATCCAATTGCTTATACCTTCTTTAGAATTATTGTGTTTAGAAGAAGTTCCATTTTTGTTATTGGCTGCTTTGCTTGAAAAAATTCGTTCGGCAACTAACGCAGCTATTTCCATTTCATCAGCGTTTTCGCTTTTCAAATATTCAGGTTTGAAATTCTTCCCTACAAAATTCGTATCAAACTTTCCTGAAACAAAATCGGGATGGCGCAATACAAACTTTCCGAAACCAAGCGTGTTCTTCACTCCGGTAATTTTATAGCTGTCAATAGCGCGAATCAATCGTTCAATAGCTTCTGTTCTATCTTTGCCATACGCTACCAACTTCGATAGCATAGGGTCGTAGTAAATAGGAATGTCCATTCCTTCTTCGTAACCATCATCTACACGCACTCCGGGTCCTTCAGGTTTTATGTATTGAACCAATTTACCAATGTCGGGCAGAAAATTATTCAACGGGTCTTCGGCATACACACGCAATTCAATCGCGTGTCCTCGTATTTCTAAATCGTTTTGTGTAAAACTCAATTTTTCGCCACGCGCAATTTTAATTTGCTCTTTTACCAAATCAATTCCCGTTATCATTTCAGTTACCGGATGTTCCACCTGCAAACGCGTATTCATTTCGAGGAAATAAAAATTCAGTTGTTCATCTACTAAAAACTCCACAGTGCCTGCGCCAATGTAAGCACACGATTGCCCAACCTGCACAGCCGCTTCACCTATAGCTTTTCTTTTTTCAGGAGTAAGACAAGAACTCGGAGCTTCTTCAACCACTTTCTGGTGCCTGCGTTGTATAGAGCATTCACGCTCGAATAGATAAACAATATTACCATAGTTATCTCCAAGTATCTGCACTTCAATATGCTTTGGCGATGCCACATATTTTTCAATGAACACGCTGCCATCACCAAAAGCACTCAATGCTTCGCTTTGAGCGCGCTGCATTTGTTCTTCCAATTCATCGGTTGAGTTCACCACACGCATTCCCTTTCCACCACCACCGGCACTTGCTTTTATTAAAACCGGATAACCGATTATTTCCGCAAGTTTTTTTGCCTCTTTCACATCAGTAATAGCACCTTCACTTCCCGGCACCATCGGTATATTGAATTTTTTTACCGTTTCTTTTGCCGCCAGTTTACTTCCCATTATTTCAATGGCTTCGGGAGTTGGTCCTATAAAGGTGATTTTATTTTTTTCCACCAGTTTTGCAAAAGCTGCATTTTCGCTAAGGAATCCATAACCCGGGTGAATGGCATCTACTCCTAATTTTTTAGCGACTTCAATAATTTTATCCCCACACAAATAACTTTCTTTAGAAGGTGAAGCGCCAATGTTCACCGCTTCATCAGCATAGCGCACATGCGTAGCATTTCTATCGGCATCAGAAAAAACTGCTACGGTTTTAATGCCCATTTCGCGCGCGCTTTTCATAACACGTAAAGCAATTTCTCCTCGGTTGGCTACTAATATTTTTTTCATGAATAGTTAAAAGGTTAGCACAGCAAACATGCAAAAAATATCGGTTTGAAATATTGAATACAGAAGTAAAAATAGGTTGCTGTTTCTTTGCCTCTACAGGGTCTGAGGTTCACTGGCGTAGGAAGCCAATAAAAATATCATCCTGAGCTTGTCGAATAATTTTTGTCTCACAACACCCTTCGACAAACTCGTGGTGACAGTGCCTGCCTCTTCATCATCCACAAAACGGTATTCAATAAACCCGGGCTGGTTATCGCGTATCAATACATTCGAAAGAATATTGGTGGCGGTGTAAATGGTGTCCTGAGAAAATGCGGAGGTGAAGGAAAACAGAAGTAGCAGCAGAAGAATTCTCTCTTTATTATTCACGCAGTGGTTTGGAAATGATTAGTGGAGTTTGATACCTGTAAGATTTGTATTGTAACCTCCGCTTGCCGGTCCACCGCTATTGGTAAATATAACTGTATCGCTAAACGGCTTGGGAAAAACCAATCTACTCATATCGTCACCGTTTGAACAAGAATTACAAAAATAGGTATAGCCATGTGCTGGATCTGCCCCTACTGCAGTCGTGGTATAAACCAAATCATTACCATAAATTCTCAGAATTAAATCGTTCGTTTTTGTAATAGCAACTACCGCATCAATGGTATCGGTGGGTGCGAGATAAGAACCCCAATAGGTTCTGTAACCATACATGTGATAATTACCCGCAAGATTATCAGTAGTGGGTGCTTCACAGTAAGTGCCTGTCCAGCCTGAATCGCAAACACAATTACCATCCACACAATGTCCGTGATTACCGCAATTTAAGTTGATTACTAAACACCTGTCATAAGCAATATTGCAATGCTCTCCACCCCAATTCGTATCGCAAACACAAACACCATCTACACAATGCCCGTGCGCTCCGCAATTTATTTTAGCACAGGCAGAAATTGTTTCGCAATGAACGCCAGACCAAAGCGAATCACAAACGCAATTACCCTTGTCGCTATGTCCGTGTTCACCGCAGTCAGCAACCTTTTTGCAACCAGCAACGAAAAGCGTAACGTTTAAAAACAGAAGTGATAAAATGTAAATGAGCTTTTTCATTTCAGTAACTAAAAATACTTTTTTATGATTGAATCTCCACCAAAGGAAATTCCCTCTATCATCGTCCAATCAAAAAACAAATTAACCACCCCTATGCTCAAACGCATTTTTACGCTCTTCCTTTTTGCGGCTCTTACAAAATTCTCAACCGCACAATTCAACACGCTCTGGATTCCCGATACACTTTCAGGAACCACTTTCAATTTAAATCTCATTGACACCTTCAAGCAAATTCGCAGCGGCAACCAAACCGTTACTGCGGGTGTCAATTCCGATTTCTGGGGACCTACTTTGTTTTTTAATAAAGGCGATACCGTGCACATGAACGTGCACAACTACCTCAACGATTCCACCACACTGCACTGGCACGGCATGCACCTGCCCGCGGTAATGGATGGCGGGCCTCATCAGGTTATTCCACCGGGCACCATCTGGCAACCTTACTGGAAGGTAGCCAACAACGCGGCTACTTACTGGTATCACCCGCACCTGCACGAAATGACACAGGAACAAATGACCAAGGGTCTTGGCGGTTTCATCATCGTCCGCGACCCGCAGGAAGCCGCTCTTGCACTTCCACGCACTTATGGTGTAGATGATATTCCGCTTATGCTCACGAGCAGAAGTTACAATGGTTCCAATGCATTTCTTTATACCAACACTTCGTATGGCGACTACATGCTCACCAACGGAATCCCCAGCGCACAGGTTAATTTGCCTAAGCAAATGGTTCGCTTACGAATCTTGAATGCCGAAATGGAACGCGCTTACAATTTAGGTTTTAGTGATGGAAGAACTTTCTACGTCATTGGCAACGATGGCGGTTTGCTGAACGCGCCTGTGGCTGAAACGCGGGTGATACTCGCGGTGGGCGAGCGCATCGAAATCCTTGTTGACCTCGGCACTAATAACATTGGTGATACCGTAAACCTCAATGCGTACAATGGTGGCTTCGCACTTGGTTTCCCCGGTGGCGAACCTGCCCAAGGCGGGCAGTTCGGAAGTTTGCTCAACAACAAAACTTTCACCTTGTTGCACATCAACGTAACTGCTGCTACTGCCAATGCAATTACTGCTTTGCCCGTTGCGCTTGCTAACAATACATATTGGACGGCTTCCGATGCTACCGTCAACAAAACAGTAACCGTAACAGGAGGTCTTCCGAACCAACCGGGCAATCCTTTTGGTTTCGAGAACACGCATTTCGATTTCAACGTCATCAACAAAACCGTTAACCTTAACGATATTGAAAAGTGGACCATTACCAACAGCAATGTTTTCGGTCACGCCTTCCACATTCACGATGTAGAATTTAAACTCGTTTCGCGCAGCACAGGTGCTGTTGGTGCTTACGAAAGCGGCTGGAAAGATGTGTTGTATCTTCCTCTCGGCTCTTCAGCCACCTTCGTGGCAAAGTTCGATGACTACTCTGATTCTATTCATCCGTTTATGTATCACTGTCACTTTGGTCCGCACGAAGATGGTGGCATGATGGGGCAGTTTGTAGTAAAAGGTGATAACACTTCAGGAATTGCAGAAGCAAACGTGGGCACCGATTTCAATCTTTATCCGAACCCGGCACACAACAAATTATTTATTCAGTTTCCCGAAGAAAACGCAGGCGTTTACTACGTGCGCATGAGCGATATTGCGGGCAGAAGCGTTTACATGCTTCCTCAACCTCAACTCAATAACGGAATTGATATTGCGAATCTTCCTTCGGGAATTTACTTAGTGGCACTTACCGATTCTAAGTTCAATACCATTACGAAGAAGTTTATTAAGGACTAAAAGGAGATATGTCATCCTGAGCCTGTCGAAGGATTTGTTCGTAATACGCTTCGACAAGCTCAGCGTGACAACTCTGTTGTTTTAGAAATGAAATCAATGCATAAAACCTTTGCGCGCATGACCGTTGTTCTCCTTCTGTTTCTGTTGTGCACCAGCGCAGCAGAAACAGAAAAGAGAATCGTCAAAGATTTCTCTCTTCAAAATGTTGATGGCAAAATAATTTCCACCAAAGATTATAAAGACGCGAAGGGCTTTGTCGTTATCTTCACTTGTATCCATTGCCCTTTCGCCAAACTTTACCACGAGCGTTTGAATCAGCTCCACGCAAAGTATTCCAAGCTTCACATTCCGCTTTTGCTGATTAACTCTTCCGACACCATCATGTTCGCCAACGAATCTTTAGCTAACATGGCAAAGGTGGCTAAGGAAATGAAATACAGTTTCCCTTATCTCTTCGACCCATCGCAAACTGTTGCTAAAGATTTCAAGGCAGAAAAAACTCCGCACGCTTTCGTTATCTGGAAAGAAAATAAACAATGGATAATAAAATACAGCGGTGCTATTGACGACAACGGTGCACATCCGGAACTTGTAAAATCTACTTACATCGCCAATGCGCTTGATGAATTATTAGCAGGCAAACCTGTAACCGTAAGTTGCGGCTACTCTATTGGCTGCGCCATTCATTACAGAAAGTAGAAAGCATACAAAAACAAAAACGCCCTTCGTATTTTCGAAGGGCGTTTTGCATAAATTAAAGAGCAGAATTAAATTCCGTCTGCCTCTGCTTTTTTCAATGCAGGGATATGAAGAATCGTCAACTCTTCGGCTTCTTTATTCAGTTCAATAGTAAAGCTGTCGCCTGCTTTTGCATTGGCGCGAAGAATTTCTTCGGCAAGCGGGTCTTCCACATATTTCTGAATTGCGCGGTGTAAAGGTCTTGCACCAAACTGCGGATCGTAACCTTTATCGGCTAAGAAATCTTTTGCCTCTTCGCTTAGTTTAATTTCGAAACCAAGTTCAACTATGCGTTTAGTTACATCGCGCAGCGCAATATCAATAATGCTGTGAATTTCTTTTTTGCCCAACGAATTGAAAATGATAACATCATCAATTCGATTTAAAAACTCAGGCGAGAAAGTGCGCTTCAATGCTTTCGTAATTACGTTGCCTGCCAATTCCTCGCTTTGGTCGCTTTTCGATTTCGTAGCAAAACCAACACCTGCGCCAAAGTCTTTCAAATCGCGTGCACCAATATTCGAAGTCATAATGATGAGCGTGTTCTTGAAATCAACTCTTCTGCCTAAACTATCGGTAAGAATGCCATCATCAAAAACCTGCAACAGAATATTGAAAACATCAGGATGTGCCTTTTCAATTTCATCGAGTAACACCACACTGTATGGTTTTCTGCGAACCTTTTCGGTTAACTGTCCGCCTTCTTCATAACCAACATATCCCGGAGGCGCACCTACTAAACGCGATACAGAAAATTTCTCCATGTATTCGCTCATGTCAATTCTAATCAGCGCATCTTCACTATCAAAAAGATAACGCGCAATAGATTTTGCTAATTCTGTTTTTCCTACACCGGTAGGTCCCAAAAAAATGAAAGTACCTATTGGTTTCTTCGGGTCTTTCAATCCTACTCTGTTGCGCTGAATAGCTTTAGTCACTTTCTTTACCGCTACATCTTGACCAATAACCGCAGCCGAAACTTCGCTCGTCATATTGATGAGTTTGTTGCTCTCGCTCTGCGCTATTTTGTTCACAGGTATTCCCGTCATCATCGCTACAACTTCAGCAATATCTTCTTCGCTAACCGGAAAATGTTTCACCCGCGACTCTTCATCCCATTGTGTTTTTGCCTTTTCTAAATCTTCAAGCAATCGTTTTTCAGAATCGCGAAGACGTGCAGCCTCTTCATACTTCTGGCTTTTTACCACCTGATTTTTCTGCGTCTTTATTTCTTCTACCTGTTTCTCCAGTTCAATAATATTTTTAGGAACATGAATATTTTTCAGGTGAACACGTGCACCTACTTCATCCATTACATCAATGGCTTTGTCGGGCAAAAACCGATCGGTGATATAACGCACCGATAGTTTAACACAAGCAGCAATTGCTTCGGGCGTATAATCTACACTGTGGTATTCTTCGTATTTAGATTTTATGTTCGTAAGAATTTGAACTGTTTCATCAGGCGATGGTGGGTCAACCATTACCTGTTGGAATCTGCGTGCAAGCGCTCCGTCTTTTTCTATATACTGGCGATATTCATCTAAAGTAGAAGCGCCAATGCATTGCAGTTCGCCTCTTGCCAAAGCCGGTTTAAAAATATTAGAAGCATCTAATGAACCTGTTGCACCTCCTGCGCCTACAATTGTATGAATTTCATCAATGAACAAAATCACATCGCGATTTTTTTCGAGTTCGTTCATTATGGCTTTCATACGCTCTTCAAATTGTCCACGGTATTTTGTGCCCGCTACAAGTGCCGCCATATCGAGCATCACAATTCGTTTGTTGAATAACACGCGCGAAACCTTTTTCTGAACAATGCGCAATGCCAATCCTTCTACAATTGCCGTTTTACCAACTCCCGGTTCGCCAATTAAAATAGGATTGTTCTTTTTTCTGCGACTAAGAATTTGCGATACTCTTTCAATTTCATTTTCTCTTCCCACAATCGGATCGAGTGCGCCTTCTTCGGCCAAGTGTGTTACATCTCTCCCGAAATTATCGAGCACCGGTGTTTTTGATTTGGTAGCTCCCGGTTTTTTCGGTTGTTGTGTTGCCCCAAATCCCCCACCTCGGCTCTTATCATCTTCAAACGGCTCATCATCATGCGGCTCATTCGGCAACTCCGATTTCGTTTTCTTTATTTCCTTGGTTTCATTTTGCACTACATCTAATTCTGCTTTAAAAACATCGTAATCAATATCGTATTGTGCGAGTAGTTGTGTAGCCAGGTTGTCTTTGTTTTTTAGAATCGAAAGCATCAAATGTTCAGTTCCTATGACATCGCTCTTTAAAACTTTTGCTTCCAGGACAGTAATCTTCAAAACTTTTTCAGCTTGTTTGGTCAAAGGCAAATTATTGGGAGTAAAATTTCCTTTAGCCACTTTATCTTTGATCGAGTCTTCAATAGTTTTGCGCAGCATAACGGCATCTATCTCTAAACTTTTGAGCGCCTTAATGGCAAGACCTTCGCCTTCCCGAATAAGCCCAAGCAACAAATGTTCTATGCCGATATAATCATGATTAAGTCGTAAGGCTTCTTCGCGACTGTAGGAAATTACTTCCTTAACTTTGGGTGAAAATTTTGCTTCCATATTTTTTGTTTATCAAAACGCAAACCAAATTATAAATAGAGTCAACTTGTCTGTTTTTTGTTTTGAATTTTTGAAGATAATGCTTACGAGAATTTTTTATTGACTTCTCTTCTACCAAAGAAAGAGGAATTCTTTTGAACTCCCAAACCATTTTAAAAATAAAACACGCACAATGCTAACATAGTTTTACAGAAAGAATCCTTTTGCATACATTGCGCCCAAGTTTTTAGTTTTCATAAAAACCAATACTTTAGAATCGTATTTCTATTAACCAAACCGAGCCACATGAAATTTCAAGTTGACAAAAGAGACCGATTAGTGATTGTAAAACTCAACGAAGAAAAATTGCTGAGCAATCTCGCCCCCCAATTAAAATCAGAACTCGTTATCCTAAACAACGAAGGTTTTAAGAACATCGTTCTCGACTTGACAGATGTGCAATATGTAGATTCATCGGGCTTAAGCGCGCTCTTAGTGGGCAATCGTTTATGCAAAGAAGCAGGCGGAACTTTTGTGCTCACCGGTTTGAACGCACACATTCAAAAGCTCATCAAAATTTCTCAACTCGAACCTATATTGAATATTGTTCCTTCAGTTACAGAATCGGTAGACTATGTAATGATGGAAGAACTCGACCGCGACTTAAGAACCTAATCGCGAAAGCCCATGCTTTTTGATGTAACCATTCTCGGGAGCAACGCTGCCATACCAGCTCATAACCGCTACCCCAGTGCGCAGGTTTTAAATTATAACGGCAATTGTTTTTTGATTGATTGTGGCGAAGGTGCACAGTTTCGCATGAATCATTTTGGCATTAAGCGTGCGCGCCTCGACAATATTTTTATTTCGCATTTGCATGGTGATCATTACTATGGGTTAATTGGTTTGCTCACTTCCTTCAATTTGAATTGGCGTGAACATGCGTTGAATATTTATGGTCCAGCCGGGCTAGAAGAAATCATTCACGTTCACTTAAAGCATTCGCAAACCGAACTGCGTTTCAAAATAAATTTTCATCACCTAACTGCCGATGAACCGAAAATTGTTTATGAAGATTTGATGCTAACCGCAGAGACAATTGTTCTCAGCCATCGCCTACCTACAACAGGTTTTTTATTTAAAGAGAAAAAAAATCTTCGAAAAATTATTGCCGAAAAAATTACAGAATACAATATTCCTCACCACCTAATCAATGATATAAAAAGTGGAGATGATTTTATCGATGAAAAAGGAAATGTAATTTCGAACAAGGAATTAACCCTTGACCCATTGCCACCGCGCAGTTATGCTTATTGCAGCGATACTGTTTACACCGAAAATTTTGTGGACCAGATTAAAGGAGTAAATACGCTTTATCATGAAGCCACTTTTATTCATGAACATGAACCGCGTGCGCTGGAAACGTTTCATACTACTTCAAAGCAAGCGGCAAAAGTTGCAAAGGCAGCAAATGCAGGAAAGCTTTTACTCGGACATTTTTCTGCGCGTTATGAAAATCTCAATTTACTTTTAGAAGAAGCGCGGGAAATTTTTGCGGAGAGTTACTTAGCAGAAGAAGGAAAAATTTTCTCGATTTAGTAACTGCTTATAACAAGTACTCCTTCAAATACGGCTCATACAATTTTTCGTTGCGAAGAATTTCTGCTTGACCTTTTAGTCCTTCAAGTGTTAGTTCCAAACCACGTAACTCCACAGAACCATTATTAAACTTCGACAAAAACTGAATTAAAGCATTTGGTTTTTTCTCACGCAACTTAGTGGTGTAGTAACCATAAATAATTCGCTGCAAACTATAAGGCAACGGCTGAATGATTCGAAACAGAAAATCGGAAAATCGTTTGTAAGAAAAAAGCTGATTCGCATTAAGCGAAGGGTTTATTTTTTCGGAAGTGAACACAAATTTTTCCTTCACTCCTAATCTCTCTTCAATCAGCGAAGTGAAGGCTATAGGATTTTGTCGAAGCATTTCATAAGGCAACACGATTACATTTTCTTCTCCAAAAATATTTCTGTAGTTAGTAATCGTGCCACTATAGTTCAGCACCGAATTAAAAAATGGACCGAAGTTTTTCAGCAGCACATCAAAATCAAGAACGCCACCCACTGATAAATATTCGGCATAAAAAGACTGAAAGAAAGAGGTATAACCACGGGTTACAATCAAAATTTTTGCATGCGGAAATAATCCATAAAGTGTAGCGACAATTTTTTTCTGATACGCCTCTACATCATAAAGTTTGGTGTTTTTCAAACCCACAATATCGGGCTCGCCTTGCCATGCACTTAAATGTTCTGCACTCAAAACAAAATATTCGTGCAGTGATTCTAGACTCTCTGCATACTTCGATAAATCGGTAGAATGATAAAAACCTGCTACTGCATTTGGCTGATAAAACATAGTAGGATGTTTTGCAAACCAATGTTGCAAATAGGTGGAACCCGCCTTCGGAAAACCAATATGAATTAACACCGCTGCCATTGCTCAAACCTACATGAATTTGTAAAGAAGCAAAATTAGGAATGAGAAAACATGCTTATCTTCGAAATAAAATAAATCGAATGAAAACACTTGCTGTAACCGTTACAAACAAGAAACAAGAATTACTTTTTACTCATTTGGCTGATGAATTAGGAATAGAAATTACAGTAGCTAAGTTCAAGCCGCTCTCGACAAAAAATGCTGTATTAGGGATAGGCAGAAAATTTACTGCGGATGAGTTGAGTGAATATTTAGACCGAACTGCTGGTAGCAGAACAAAAGAAGCTGCAAAAGTAAAGCGCGATTTAAAAGCCCGTCTCGCAAAAAAAACAAATTAAGAATGAACGTTAATTTTTTGCCTGAAGCTGAAGAGGCATTCTTTGAAATTGGTTCTTGGATAGAAAGCAGGAATACTTCGGAAAGCGGCATTCGCTTCATAACTAAATTCATTGATAAATTTTCTGCTTACGCATTACCTAACACAAAATATCTTATTTGTAAAAATGAGGAACTTGCAGCATTACAACTTCGTTGTGTTGCTATTGACAACTGGGTGGTTGCGTTCAAACAAACAAAAGAAGAATTTGAAGTGCATTATATTTTATATGGGCCTGGATTGAAATAAAAATTTGTTACCGTTCTAACTCCTCTCCCTATTTTCCCAAAACTTTTTCGAAGTTTGCGCCATGAGTAAAATCAAATCCATTATTGTAGCATCGGTTGAAGTGAAGAATAAAATTTTAGCCGATGAACTTTTTATCAAGCGCATTGAAGAAGTTTCGAAACTTATTGCTAACGCTTTTGAAAACGGCCACCGTCTTTATTTATGTGGTAACGGTGGCAGTGCAGCAGACGCACAGCATCTTGCCGCAGAATTTACCGGCAGGTTTTACAGCGACCGCGAACCACTTCCTGCTGAAGCATTGCATGTGAACACATCGTTTCTTACTGCGGTTGCAAACGATTATAGTTACGATCAAATTTATGAGCGTGCTATAAAAGCCTATGGTAGAAAAGGCGATGTGCTGATTGGCATTTCAACGAGCGGTAACTCCAAAAATATTTTGCTCGCGCAAAAAGAAGCCAAGGAAAGAGGGATGTATGTAATTTCATTTACCGGAGAAGGTGGTGGGAAAATGAAAGACGTCTGCGACTATCTTTTCAATGTGCCAAGTAACGATACTCCGAGAATACAGGAGAGTCATATCCTTATCGGTCACATCATTTGCCAATTGGTAGAGGAACAACTTTTTTCTACAGAAAAATAATTTCAGTTGCCTTTTCAATCATCAATTATCAATCATCAATCATCAATTCCCTGCATTGTTCTTGCAGGTGGCTTAGGCACTCGTCTTCGCGGAGTGATTAATGATTTGCCGAAACCTATGGCCATGATTAATGGCAACCCATTTCTGCATTACGTTTTCGTTTATCTCGCCAGGCAAAAAATTAAAAAGGTAATTCTATCAGTAGGTTACAGAGCTAATGTGATTGAATCTTATTTCGGTGATAATTATTTGGATATAGAAATTGTTTACAGTAGAGAAGATGAGCCATTAGGTACGGGAGGCGGAATTAAGAAAGCATTTGAGCTGGTAGATGATTTTGCGTTTGTATTGAATGGTGATACTTTTTTTGACGTAGATTTAAATGCGCTGCACAAGTTCCATCTACAAAACGTAGCCGATATTTCCCTTGCCCTGAAACCAATGAAAAGCTTCGACCGGTACGGAACTGTTCAACTACGGGAGAATAGAATCATAAATTTTGTAGAGAAAAAATTTTTAGCCGAAGGGCTCATCAACGGTGGCGTTTATTTTTTCGGCAAAAATATTTTTGAAAATATTGACCAAGAAAAATTCTCTTTCGAAAAAGAAGTTTTGGAGAAATTGGTTTCGCAAAAAAAACTCTGCGGAAAAATCTACAACGATTACTTCATTGACATCGGTATTCCTGAAGATTATGCGAAAGCGCAGCAGCAGATGAAATAAGTATTACGCTTTTGCGCCTGCGCTCAACACCTTTGCCATGGTTTCACCAATAGCAGCAGGCGAATCAACTACGGTGATTCCACACTCACGCATGATTTGCATTTTAGCAGCAGCAGTATCATCTTTTCCGCCAATGATTGCACCGGCATGTCCCATTCTTCTTCCGGCAGGTGCTGTTTGTCCGGCTATGAAACCTACTACGGGTTTGCGGTTGTTATCTTTTATCCAACGTGCTGCATCTGCTTCCAGCGATCCACCAATTTCACCAATCATAATAATGCCATCAGTATTGGGGTCGTTCATAAAAAGTTCAACGGCTTCTTTTGTAGTAGTCCCAATAATCGGATCACCACCAATACCAATTGCAGTAGAAACTCCGAGACCGGCTTTCACCACTTGGTCGGCTGCTTCGTAAGTTAGGGTTCCGCTTTTTGAAACAATTCCTATTCTTCCTTTTTTGAAAACGAAGCCGGGCATAATTCCAACTTTTGCTTCTTCAGGAGTAATTACTCCGGGGCAATTTGGTCCCACTAATCTTGTGCATTTATTACTCAAATAACTTTTTGCTTTCACCATATCCTGCACCGGAATTCCTTCGGTAATGCAAACTACTAGTTCAATTCCTGCATCGGCCGCTTCCATAATAGCATCGGCTGCAAAAGCCGGTGGCACAAAAATAATACTCACGTTGCAGCCTGTTGTTTTGCGCGCATCTGCCACGGTGTTGAACACCGGTTTATCCAAATGTTTTTCACCTCCTTTTCCTGGAGTAACTCCTGCTACTACATTAGTTCCGTAAGCAATCATTTGCTCGGCATGAAAACTTCCTTCTTTGCCGGTGAAACCCTGCACTACAATTTTCGAATTCTTGTTTACTAAAACGCTCATTGAATTGAATATTTAAAATTGAATATTGAATTGACTGCTAACTGCCGCTGCCTACTGCGGCTAATACTTTGCATTCCTCCTTAGGTCTTTTAAAAAATCGCTGGCGAATATAAAATCAAAAAGTTCCCCGTCAGTAATCTCCATAATTTGCTTGTTCGTTCCTTCCCAGTATTTCAAACCCTCATGCAGGAACACCACTTTATCTCCGATACCCATTACGCTATTCATATCGTGTGTATTGATAACGGTGGTCATGTTGTACTCCAATGTAATCTCTTTGATGAGGTGGTCGATTACAATCGCAGTTTTTGGGTCAAGTCCGCTATTGGGTTCATCGCAAAAAAGATACTTAGGATTCATTACGATAGCGCGTGCAATACCTACACGTTTCTTCATTCCTCCTGAAAGTTCACCGGGATATTTTTTATTGGTGTTTGGTAAGTTCACTCTTCCCAAACAAAAGTTTACGCGCTCCAATTTTTCTGCCGCGGTTTGGTTAGTAAACATATCGAGCGGAAACTGGACGTTCTCTTCAACCGTCAACGAATCGAACAAAGCAGTGCCTTGAAAAAGCATTCCTATTTCTCTGCGAATATCCTTACGCGCATGAAAATCCATCTCGGTAATATTTCTTCCATCATACATAATGGTTCCTTCATCGGGTTCAAACAAACCCACCATACATTTTAGTGTAACAGTTTTTCCGGAACCCGATTTACCAATGATGAGATTACACTTGCCGTTTTCAAACGAAGCAGAAATGCCCTTCAACACTTGTTGAGAGCCAAAATTTTTCTTTATGTTTTTTATTTCTATCACAGTAGGAGGAAGGCTACAAAAAAGTTTACAATCATCATTACGATAGAACTAAGTACCACTGCTTGTGTAGAAGACTTTCCAATTTCCACCGCTCCGCCCTGGACGGTAAATCCTTTGTAACAGGAAATAGATGAAAGTGTGAAACCAAATAAGACTGCTTTAACCAGCATGATAAAAACATCGTAGCCGTCAAAGCCATCCTGCACACCACGAAAATATTCTGTAGTAGAAAAGAAGCCACCCAAGAGACCGGCTCCCCAACCACCTACAATACCAAGTGCCACAGCTATAACCACCAACATTGGAACCACAATAACCGAAGCCGCAATTTTGGGTCCTATTAAATAAGCGGGTGTATTCACGCCCATTATTTCATAAGCATCTATCTGTTCAGAAATTCTCATCGTTCCTAATTCCGAAGCAATGTTTGAACCCACTTTGCCTGCAAGTAGAAGCGCAGAAACAGTTGGCGCTAGTTCGAGAATCATTCCTTTACGCACAATAGAACCTATCCACCACATTGGCACTAGGCTGATAGAGCGAAACTGGTACGCAAACTGAACGGCACTTACGCCACCAATAAAAGTAGATACAATGGCAATAATTGGCAGTGAGCCCACACCAATATCCTTTGCCTGACGAAAGGTTTCTTTCCAATACATCTGCGCTTTTTCGGGCTTCGAAAAAGCACTGTACATCAACGTCAGAAACCCGCCTAACTGTTCAAAAATTTTCAACATAGTGAGGGTGCTAAGAAAGGAAAATTTTGACAATGCTAGGAAGTGATAAGAAGATAATGCGGCTACGTGGTAAAGTTTTAAGTTAGCACCATGAATAAGAAGATTGTAATTACTGGTGCTACCAAAGGAATTGGCAGAGCTATTGCCGAAAAGTTTGGAAGCGAAGGTTGGGATTTGGCAGTGTGTGCGCGTTCACAAAGGGACTTAGACGAAATGAATTCATCCCTCGTGCTTCGTTCATCGAGACTCGTCACTTTTGTTTGTGATGTAAGTAAACCTAAAGAAGTAAAAGCATTTGCCGAAAAAATTCTGAATGAATTTGGCGCGGTAGAGATAATTGTAAACAACGCTGGCGTTTTTATTCCCGGTCAAGTTATCAATGAAAAAGAAGGAACTTTAGAAAAGTTGATGGAAACAAATCTCTATAGTGCTTATTATTTAAGCAGAATGTTGTTGCCGAAAATGCTGGAGAAAAGAAGCGGACATATTTTTAATCTCTGTTCGGTAGCAAGTATTCAAGCCTATCCGAATGGTGGTTCTTATTCCATCTCGAAATTTGCTTTGCTTGGTTTGTCGAAGGCGTTACGCGAAGAATTAAAAGAATATCATATTAAGGTGACGGCCTTAATTGCAGGAGCAACTTATACCGATTCGTGGAGCCAAAGCAATTTGCCTGAATCAAGATTTATGAAAGCCGAAGACATTGCACAAGCGGTTTGGGATGTTTACCATCTTTCTGAAAACACCGTTGTGGAAGAAATTTTATTGCGACCAATGCAAGGCGATATTTAATGACGGCATGACTCGCCTACCTCATACCTGGCTTAGTCAAGCCATCATTTGTTACTAAAATCTTGTTAATCTTGTCTGCTTCAAACCGAAAAATTTGAAAGCAGAAAACAGAAAATTACTTTTGAAAACAAATTCAACTATTTATATGAAAAAGATTTTTGCCTCACTCCTTATTCTAGCTGTTGCATTTAGTGCAAATGCTCAGGGAAAAAAAACTGAAACTAAAGAAGTAAAAAAAGCAGTTGTTGCACCTGTTGATCATTCGCACGATGGACATAATCATGGTGGTACTGTTGCTCCGAATCCGGAAGAAAAAAAGGCTGAAACGCCACCAAATCCAAATGCGGCTACCATCATTTTGAAAGAAGAAAATTATCTTTTTGGCGAAGTGCCCGAGGGTCCTCAAGTAACGCACGAATTCAAATTTAGCAATACGGGCAAAGAGCCATTGATTCTTTCAAACGTTCATGCAAGTTGCGGATGCACTACACCCAGCTGGCCCAAAGAACCAATTTTGCCCGGCAAAGAATCAACCATACTGGTTACTTACAACACACAAGGTAGACCAGGACCTTTCACCAAATCAATTACCATTACTTCAAACGCAAACGAACCCAATAAAGTAATTTACATTAAAGGCGAAGTAGTAAAAGCAGAACCGGAAAAATCAGTTCCATTGGAGCAGCCAAGTTTGTTGACACCAAAAAATTAAACCTCACCTTAACCCTCTCCTGCCGCGAAGGCGAGATGAAACAAAACTAGAGTGAACAATACAAAAAACTCTGCTGTAACGAAACGGCAGAGTTTTTTTATTTCTTCGCGCGGTATTTCATTTACTCATTTTCTAATTTCCGAATTCACTCATTCTCGTTATGCCTAAAGTTTCTCAGAAAGGTTTATTGATGCCCGCTTCGCCCATTCGCAAATTGGTACCTTATGCCGATGCTGCAAAAATTAAAGGCGTAAAAGTTTATCATCTAAATATTGGTCAGCCCGATTTAGAAACACCAAAACAGTTTTGGGATAAGCTGAAAAATTTAGACACCAAAGTTTTAGAATACTGCCCTAGCAATGGCATTGAATCGTATCGTAAAAAATTTGCTCAGTATTATAATAATGTAGGCATTGCTGTTGATGGTTCAAACTTTATGATTACAGAAGGAGCTAGCGAGGCACTTTCTTTTGGTATGCTTAGTTGCCTCGATGAAAATGATGAAATCATTATTCCCGAACCCATGTATGCGAACTACATTGGTTTTGCCACTGTTGGAAAAATTAAGGTGAAACCGATTCCTACTTCTATTGAAAATGGTTTTGCGCTTCCGCCTATCGAAGATTTCGAAAAAGCAATTACGGAAAAAACGAAAGCCATTCTCATTTGCAATCCGAATAATCCTACAGGATATTTATACAGCAAAGAAGAATTGCTGGTGCTTCGCGAAATTTGTTTGAAGCACGATTTGTTTTTGTTTGTTGACGAAGTGTATCGCGAGTTTTTGTATGGAGGGAAAGCGTTTTTCAGCGCGTTGAACTTGGAAGGAATGAATGAGCATGTGATTGTGTTCGATTCAATTTCAAAAAGATTTTCGGCTTGTGGTGCACGTATTGGCGCAATTGTAACGCGTAATAAAGAAGTGCTGGCATCGGCTTTGAAATTCGGACAAGCGAGATTGTCACCAAATTCAATCGGACAAATTGCGGGAGAAAATTTATTTGACCTGGGTGCAGATTATTACAACGGAATTATTGCTGAATATCAAAAACGCAGAGATGTTTTGATTGAAGGGTTAAACAAAATTCCGGGAGTGTTTTGTCCAAACCCTGGCGGAGCTTTTTATGCTGTGGCTTCTCTACCAGTAAAAGACACGGATGATTTTTGTCAATGGATGCTTGAAAATTTTTCTTACGAAAATGCTACGGTGATGATGGCTCCTGCTTCGGGATTTTACTCTACAACTTCATCAGGCAAAAACCAGGTGCGCATTGCTTACGTGTTGAACGTTGATGATTTAAAAGCCGCAATTAAATGTTTGGAAGAAGGATTGAAAGCATATAATGGCTCCCGATGAAACATGCGGGATGAAACAAGTCGTCAGTAGCAGTAGGTAGTGATTACTCGAAAGCATTTGAAAATGCAGAGAGTGAGTCGAAATAAAAGTCAACTAAAGGTTTTTCATCTTCCTTAATTTTCGAATCATCACCAACAAATACGGTAAACATTCCTGCATTTTTTCCAAATCGCATATCGCTTCCTGTATCGCCAACCATAATTGATTTTGTGAAATCAATTTCAACAAAATCTTTCTGTGCTTTAAGCGCCATGCCAATGTTTGGCTTGCGCAGTTTATGAATATCGTTCTCCACTAAATCAGTAGCTGTATAAATGGCGTGAATACGCCCACCGTACTTGCGCACCTCTTTTAACATGCCATCATGAATAGTTTGCAGGTCTTCTTGGCTCATCAATTTCTTACCAACTCCTTGCTGATTGGTTACCACAATGATTCGTTTAAAAACCGGAGAGAGATTTTTCAACGCATCCATTACTCCTTCCAGAAAATAAAATTCACTCCATTTTTTAACATAGTCGTTCGGATAGTGCAAATTAATAACCCCATCGCGGTCGAGGAAGAGCGTCCATGTTTTGTCAATAGAAAGTTGATTCAAATTCATTTACAAGTGTAAGCCATAATTATAAAAAAATATACCTGCTGAATTGGAGTAACAGCTTTTAAGACAGTAGAAAAAATGCCTGTAGAAAACGGAAGGCACGTCATATCTAAAACTTTTCCCTTCTCTAAAAAATATTTATAAAGCCTAACTGAAACACAAAGCCTGTTCTATAAAGTGAATTTTGTGCCCCAACTGCCGAGTGTAAAACATCATAAGAAATAACGAGAGGGATAAAAATATTTTTGCTTTGAAGAAGATTGTAACCCAGGCCTACCAACAAGGCCGGATAAAATTTATGGATGTAGTTGACGTGAAAAGTAGGGTTACTTAAACTTCCATATACATCAACCGTTGATGGAATTTTTCTTCCTAGCAATTCCAATTTTGCTCGGGTAAAAAACCCTTTGAAAATATTATACTGCAATAAAACTCCCCCTCCATAAGTGTGCACATTATAAACGATTGAGCTGTTGCCAAATGTTGTTTTGTCGGTTATGCGGTCGTAACGATAGGTAATTCCGCCACCTACAAACAATCCTACATTTCCTGCACGAGGTTTCGCATTTTTAGGTTGAAATACTCTATAACCAAAGTAAGGAGATAAACCTAGAGCAAGGTAATTGGAAGAAATAGAAAAATTAAAACTAGGTTCAATAATGACTTTCGAAAAGTCGAACTTCTTCTTTTTTTGAAATCCCTGAAAGTCTTTCGGGTCAGGAGGTTTTTGGTCGTTCTTATTTTCTACTGTGTTTCCAGGTTTGCTACTGGGCGGTGGCAATTCATCATCCTGCGCAAATGCAACTGTTGTTGCAAAAGCAAAGAGAGAAAGGAGAAGCAGTATTTTTTTCACGTACATAAATTTAAGATTGATAACGAAGATAGGCCGAACTTGTTTTGCAGAACAAAAAATTTGTGAAAGGTTTAGTCAGAAAGCTAAATAGCCATGTCACGCTGAGCTTGTCGAAGCGCATCCTTCGACAAGCTCAGGATGACAACTTCACATACCGTTTTAATTAAAAATCTTACCCGGGTTCATAATATTATTTGGGTCAAACACACGCTTAATGTTTCGCATCAAATCAATTTGCATAGCCGAAAACTTGATATCCATATAAGGAATTTGAAACCAACCAATGCCATGTTCGCCACTGATAGTTCCTTTTAACGCAACTACCTTCTCAAAAATTTCACGAATTCCTTTTGGCACTTCATTCTTCCAATAGGCATCGCTAAGTTCATCTTTTAAAATGCGCACGTGCACATTACCATCGCCTGCGTGCCCATAGCACACGCTACGGAAATTATATTTTTTGCCAACGGCTTTGATGTGTTTTAAAAGTTCAGGTAAATCGGCACGAGGAACAACCGTGTCTTCTTCCACTGTTACGTTTGTCTTTTTTACCGCGTAAGCAATGTTTCTGCGCATACGCCACAAATCAATTTTCTGCGCTTCGTTATCAGCAAAAAGAATTTCACCTACTTCAAATTGCGAAAGGACTTCGTAAATTTTTTCGCAATCTTTTCCGATAATATCGAGATCATTTCCATCCACTTCAATAAGCAATATAGCGTGTGTATCATCGGCTATCGGGATAGTTACATCGCCCAAAAATTTCATTACATACTCGACTGCATCGCGCTCCATAAACTCAATACAACTCGGAATTATTCCCGCGCGAAAAACTGCGCTTACAGCCGCACTGGCATCGTCCATACTTTTAAAAGGAGCCAGCATTACGTTATTGAACTTAGGGTAGGGCAACAATTTCAAAACAATTTTTGTGATGATGCCAAGTGTTCCTTCGCTGCCTACAAAAAGCTGAGTGAGATTGTAACCGGTTGAATTTTTGAGTGTGTTTGCACCCGTCCACATAATTTCTCCGGTAGGTAGAACCACTTCCAAATTCAAAACAAAATCTTTCACCACTCCATATTTCACCGCGCGCGGACCTCCGCTATTGCAAGCCACATTGCCGCCAATAAAACACGAGCCGCGGCTTGACGGGTCAACAGGATAGAACAAACCTTTTTCCTGCAACGTATTTTGCAACGCTTCGGTAATCATTCCCGGTTCCACAGTTACCTGCAAACTTCTTTCATCAATTTGAAGAATGCTGTTCATGCGCTCTACACTCAACATTACTCCGCCATGCACACACAAGCTATTGGCACTAAGTCCTGTGCCGGCAGCGCGTGGCGAAACGGGAATTAAATTTTGGTTACAATATTTTACAACGGCCGAAATTTCTTCCACCGTTTTAGGTTTAATGATTACTTCGGGAGGAAAAGCGCAGCCGTCTGTTTCATCGCGACTGTATTTTTCGATATTAGCCACATCGGTAAAAACAAAATCGTTACCTGCTATTTTTTTGAAGTGTTCAAGGTCGGCTTCTGCAATTCGCTTGTAGTTCATGGGGCGAATATATTGGGAATGCTGAATTTGGAATGCAGAATGCGGAATGTGAAAACAAAAATTCTTACTGCTGTGTAGCTTCTGGCGCTCTTTGCTCCAGAGGTTTTGCCATTACCGCACTACCCATACTGCATTTGCCATTGAATTTGGCTCCTTCCTGCACTACAAATTTTTGAAGTTTTAAATCGCCCGTAATGTTGGCTGTAGCACTGAGAATAAGCAATTCGCTTACTTCAATATTGCCATTAACGCGACCGTCAATGTATCCGTTTTGACATAAAATATTGCCTTCAATTACGCCTGTGGTGCCTATCACAACTTTCGATTTAGAAGTTACGTTGCCCGTTACTCTTCCGTCAATACGCACATCGCCTTCGGTACTTACATCGCCTGTAATAATAGTTCCCTGACCAAATTGGTTCATCACTCGCAACGCTGCGTTTGTTTCTTCTACTTTGTTCTTTCCAAACATGGTTTTAAATTTAAAAGTTGATGGATTTCTGTACTTCCTAGCAAAGGAAAAAAATCAGAATGCAATATAATCTTTTGGGTTTAAACTTTTGCCCTCGTGCCATAGCTCGAAGTGGAGGTGAGGTCCGGTTGAAAGCTCGCCTGTGCTACCAACAATTGCTATCACATCGCCAGCTTTAACCACACTGCCTGCTTTTTTAATAATGCGTGAATTGTGTTTATAGAACGACACCAAATTGTTCGGATGTTGCACAGCAATTACATACCCTGTTTCTAATGTATAAGCCGCTGAAATTACTTTACCATCGAGTACCGTTTTTACAGGCGCATCTTCCTTGGCGGCAATGTCCACTCCGTAATGTTCTTTGGCGGCATTGTATTCATCGGTTACATATCCATCAATTGGTTTCATAAGGTGCATCTGTTTTACCTCATCTACGGCACCGTTGTTTAGGTTCCCGTTCATGCTCAACGAAAAATTATCTTCTTCCTCTACTTGCTTGCGTAATTCTTCCTCATCGGCATTTATTTCGTTCAGTTTTATTTTCGACTTATCAATGTTTCCACCGGCCTCGGGTTTTGGGCGCGTGCTGTCAATATTTCCTTCTGCCACTGCCATTACATTTTCAAGCCACACCTGCCTGCCTTTCATTTCTTCCTGCAGGGAATCGGTTTTAAACTGCAACTTCAAAATTTGTGAGCGGTAATTGTAATCGCCAAAGCCCGGAATAAAATATTTGAGCGGGGTGTAAATAATTGCAGCCGCTGTTAAAAAGATAAGCGTAAAAGCCACCACACTCAAAAACACCCACACGTTTCTGCGCGTGAGCGATAGTGAAAATTTTTCTTCAAAGGTTTCATCGTTAAGCACTACAAACCTGAAACGGTTGCGCAGGTTTTTGTTTTGCGATGTCTTTATCTTTTCAGCCATGGAGCCGCAAATGTAAATTAGATATGCAAAGGGCGAAGAGATGACGCAATAGAGAGTCTATGTTCTCTCACCTCACAGCAACATTTTATCTGCCTTACTAAACAACTCATTGATTTTCAAACTCATTTTTCGGCACCACTTTATCACGGCCTTACCTTAACTATTCATAAAAATTTCGAAACGAACAGTGCATGTTTCCGAATGAACACAAATAGTTTCGAAACGAACAGTAAAGATTGCGCGGTGAACAGTTTTAGTTGCGCGGTGAAACGTAAAAGTTGCGCGATGAAATGTAAAGGTTACGCGGTGAACAGAAAAAGTTTCGAAACGAACAAAAATAGGTGGACTTGAAGGACAAACCTTCGGTAGTACTAACTATTCGTAATTAGTGATTGAAATCCCAAAAAGGAAAATAAGTAGGAGTTACTTTGGGCTACAAGTAGCCTTGCCGCCTTTGTTGAAATAAGCCGGGTAAGGTTCTTCACCCGATTGATTGGTGCAGAAATCGTAATTATAAGTAGAAGCTGTAGGAGCACAGATATAACCGTAAGTTGAGTCGGCTGTAATAGCGGCTTTGTATTGCTGCTCGGTAGCAAAACTATCGCGGCATAGAACGTGTGAGAAGGAGTGGGTGCCTACTGTGAGCGTGCATTGCTGACAGTCATTAAAACAGTGAAAACATTTTTTGCAGGCGGCATTGCACAACAAAAAAACAGCGGCAGTAAATCCAATAACCAGTTTTTTCATGAAGTTTAATTGATGGAGTAAAGATATAAAGAGGAGGGAGAGGGCAAAGGTTAACGCAATAATGCAAACGGGGTTTTATATCAACTTTGATTTCTACTTCTAATTTTTACTTTTGCGCTCCCTTTTTAAAGAGGGCAGTTCATTGAATGCGGGCGTGGCGAAATTGGCAGACGCACTAGACTTAGGATCTAGCGCCTCACGGCATGTGGGTTCAAGTCCCTCCGCCCGCACAAGATCATGGTGTAATGTGCAAACGTGTGTATGTGTTTTTGTAAAACACATTGACCGTTTGCGCATAAACGCCTTAACACAATTACACATAAACACAGTTCCCCATGACCATTACACAGGAAAAAATTGACACGCTTCGCTCAAAGGTGAAAGTGATTTTGAAAAAAGAAGACTACGAGCCGAAGGTGAAGCAACAGCTTAAAACACTTTCTAAGCAAGTGCAGTTAAAAGGTTTTCGCCCGGGCATGGTACCTATGGATATGGTGAAGAAAATGTATGGCAATGGAGTGCTGGTAGAAGAATTGAACAAAGTACTGAACGAAGAGGTTTACAAATACATCAACGAGAACAAGATTGAAATTATTGCTTCGCCAATTCCTTCAAGCGATCAGAAATTGGATATTGATATCAATAGCTTGCGCGATGTAGACTTTGCATACGACCTTGGTCACGCTCCTGATTTTACGCTTGATTTTATTGAGCAAATTCCTTCGCTCATTAAATACAAAATTTCTGTAGACGATAAAATGCTTGAAGATGAAATGCTTCGTATTCGCAATCGCTTTGCTACTTACGAGTATCCTGAAAGCATTGGTGAAAAAGATGTGCTTACGTTTACCGTAGAAGAAATAGATGCCGATGGAACAAAACGCGAAGGCGGACAAAACACGGTAACTACTTTGATGGTTGATTTGATGAAGGACGATGCAAAAGCAAAAGTTCTTCCGCTTAAAAAACAAGGGAGTTTCGATTACAACGTTTTTGAATTGATGGATCGCGACCGCGAAGGCGTTGCTAAGAATGTGTTGAACATGAACGACCTTTCTAAGTTAGATGAGGTTGGAAATTTGTTCCGCTTAACGCTGAATAATATTACACGTTCAAAACCTGCAGAAATAAACGAAGAGTTCTTTGTGAAAGTGTATGGCGAAAATGGTGTGAAGACCGAAGAAGACATGCGTAATCTGATTAAGACAGATTTGGAAGCATACTTCGATGGCAATACCGACAGATTATTAGTGAACGATATTTACAAAGGATTAATGGACAAGTTGGATTTTCCATTGCCCGATGATTTTTTGAAAAGATGGATCGAAATTACCAATGAAAAACCTGTTGCAGCTGAAGACATTGAAAAAGAATATGATGGTTTTGCAAAATCGCTTCGCTGGAGTTTGATTCAGAAAAAAATAATTGCTGCACAGGGTATTGAAATTACCGATGAAGACGTAACGAGCCGTGTTCGCGCTAATATGATTCAGCAGTTGTATGGCTACGGTCTTAAAAATATTGGTGAAGATTGGGTAGAACAATTTGTACAAAAACAATTAGCCGATAAGAAAGTGGTTCAACAAACCCGTGAGCAACTTTTTGAAGATAAGGTTTTGGAGTACATCAAAACCAAAGTGGCGCTTACTACTAAGGATACTACACTCGATGCCTTCAATGAGTTGGTGTCGAAAGCGAATGGATAATTAGAGTTTGGTAACAAACTTCGCCATTGCATCTTTCACTTTTGATGCTTCTGCTCTTGCCGCTTGCGCAAAGTCTTCGCCTTTTGATGCGTAAATAATTTGGCGTGCAGAATTGATGATTAAGCCGCACTGGCTATTCATTCCGTTTTCGCAAATTTTTTCTAAGTCGCCACCTTGTGCACCTACACCCGGAACAAGAAAGAAATAATCAGGAGCCAGTGCGCGAATGTTTTTGAATTCTTCGGGATGTGTTGCACCCACCACAAACATGAGTTGGTCGGGGCTTGCCCATTGTTGCGCTTTGCGAATTACGTTCTCATACAACTTCCCGTTTCCGGTTTCAAGAAATTGAAAATCATTGCTGCCTTTATTCGAAGTTAAACCGAGGAGAATAACCCATTTGTTTTCGTAGCTCAGAAAAGGTGTAACTGAATCTTCACCCATATAAGGAGCAACCGTCACGGAATCAAAATCAAAATTTTCGAAAAATGCTTTCGCATACATTTTTGAAGTGTTGCCTATATCTCCGCGCTTGGCATCGGCAATAGTGAAGAGTTCATTTTTGAATGGCGCGAGATACTGCATGGTCTTCTCTAAACTTTCCCAGCCCTTTAACCCCATGCTTTCATAAAAAGCAAGATTGGGTTTGTAGCCAATACACAAATCGTGAGTGGCATCAATAATGGCTTTGTTGAATTCAAAAACGGGGTCTTGTAGTTTTAAAAGATGAGGCGGGATGAGGGAAAGTTCAGTATCTAAACCGATACAAAGAAAAGATTGCTTCTTTTTAATGAGTTGAAAAAGCCCGCTGCGATTCATGCGCGCGAATGTAAGAAACTCAAAGCGTTCTAAAACCTCAGGCGCATCTGCACTTTAATTTCGCTGGCGTGATTGGTGTTGAGTAAATCTAGGGAACTTAGGAAAACACTTCGGTCAAGCATTTGTGTTTGCGCAAAACGAACCCAGAAATCAAGATTGCGCATGGCTGCATACCGCATCGTTAAATAATAACGCATACCGTTTCCGCTTACCGCAGGAATAGAAAAAGAATAAAGCACATCGTTTTCATACGTATAAATACGAGTGTTGTAGGAGCTTGTTTTAAAAATATCTAATCGTGCATTGAACGAAACGGGAACACTCAACATTTTGAAATTGATGTCTTGATAAATTAGAAAGCCGTTTTCAGGTTTGTCTTTACCAAAAGTGTAATGGCTCCATTCAATACGCGTGGATAAGGTAACCGAAGGTGACACCGCATACTTGGCGTTGAAGCGAAGTGCCTGACGAGTTTCGTTCACTAAATAATCGAATGCTCCATCGTTGTTAGGTTGATTTTTCTTTTTTAACTCAAAGCGATAACGCGCATACATCTCCATTTTTTTTGTAGGCGTAAATGTTGCCTGTAAAAAATTATCACTTCCCCAACTTGGCGCATCGGTTAAATATTTCAACCACTTGCTCATGTATAAATCGAAATAAGCATCAAAGCGTAACATGTTTACAGGGCGAACAGTTAAGCCCAAGTACAAACCATTTTCATTTTGCGGGCGACTGCCTTCGGCAAAAGCGCTGGCATATAGTGTTTGAAAATTTTTGCTGAAAAAACGATGAAGAATGCAGAAGTCAACATTTTTATCGGCACTTAGCAAAATACCGTTGACAAAACCATAACCGCCATTATCGCTCACGGCTCCTTCACCAAACAACTGAACATTGCGAATAACCCAATGATAATCTACACTGGCATTCACCAATTGACTGCGATTAAAATCAAACTGACTATAAGGATTTAAGTTGCGCTGATAGTTGCCAAAAAATTTTGTGTACACAGCATTAACACCAACATGCCATTTGCGTTTGTTGTAAGAAATATTTCCACCGGCTATCAATTGATTTATGGTATTGCGGTCGTCCACTTCGCGTTGCGTGCGATGAAAACCCGATTGTAAATAAGAGGAGAATGACGCTTCGTAAGTAAAGCTGGTGTCAATAATCGTAATAACGTTGGCATCAATTTGTTTGAACGATGCAAAGCCGGTAATTTCAATTCCTTTTACACCAACAGTAAAAGCTGCACCGCGCATAAAATTAAATTCGTTCACCGAAGTATAAGGACGCAACGTGGTACCCTCGCGTTTAATGTGCATGACAGCCGGTCCTTTGCGTTGCGAAAAGCCGGCCCACATAATTAAGCCCTGACCCAACCGAACTTCATAATCGCCTAAGGCTAGTGCTTTCAATTGTTTGATGTTTCGCAAAAAGAAATGGCCGCTGTAAAAATCGAATCCCTTTTTGTTTGAACCTTTAAAAAATTCTTCCCCCGGGTCTTTCTCCGCAGTAATTCCATAACTCAACGTGTTGCCAAAGTTGTAGCGAAAGCGCACTGTCAACCCAAAAGGTTTTCCTAAATAACCGGTGCCATCGATGCGCTTATAGCCTTCCGACTTTTCAATGATTTGCCTATAGCGCGAAACAAAAACAAAACTGCCTTTGCTAAATAATTGTTTGGCAGTGAAATGTGCTTGTTTGAAATTATCCTCCACTTTTACATAAGGCAAAATGCTATTGATAAGCCGCACATCGAAACCATTTACTGCTTGCAATTCAAACATCGAAATCAATTTTCCATTGTCGGTAATGTATTGCAACAGCGAAGCAATTTGTTGCGCATTTAACATGGGCAGGTCGTCTAAGGTATTTGCATCGGCTGTATTTAAATCAATAGGATGCTTTTTGAAATTTTCTAAATCATCTATCGAAGCATCGTAATCAAAGGTTTCGCTTTCGTTTTGTTGTGCGCTGTTTTCAATTACATCCTGCACATCGTTTCCATCGGTTTGCGGCACAACGGGTTTTGTTGGTGCTTGTGAAAAGGAATTGTTGAGAAGAAAAAAAAGACAAGCCACCATTAAAGAGCCCTTAAAAAACAATGCACTGTATTTAAGTCCCTCTCCTTCGGAGAGGGCAGGGTGAGGTGATTTCACTTTTTCTGTTTCTTGGTAAACGAATAAATTAGCGCCAACTGCGGAGTAAAACCAAGCACTGCGTGATAAGAAGATGCGAGGTCAATGTTCAGCCCCTTCACATTTACACCAAAACCAAAAGATGCACTGAACGGAGTTGTTTGTGCGCCCGCTCGAATGTGGAAGTATTTGATGGGACGATATTCAATTCCGCCTTTGAAGCGTGGTTTGTAGTGAATGTCCTGTTCGTATTCTGCCGCCAGTAAAACTTTTGGCGATGGCTCATAACCCATTCCGAACTTGATAACTGTTGGTAAGCGGTCGTTAAAATTTTTATCAACTTTATAAGGAATAGGATTGTAGATGTGAGCGCCCAAGGTAAGCACCTTCCACGGTTTGTATTGAAAGCCGAGCTCGAGCGTGTAGAAATTTTTGCTGCCGTTTTCAAAAATCATCATACGCAAAAAATCGAATTGCAAACCGATAGAAAATTTCTCACCGAATTTGCGCGCATAAGCCAGACCGATTTTTGTTTCGTTGTAATATTTGTAGCCGTAATAATTCACACTCAACCCAAAAGTTCCAATTTTGTTGTTTACCGGAATTACGACTGAACCATTAAAATTATTGATAGACGCATTCAGAAATTTTCGGTCGGTATAAATGCCCACCGAATAATTATTCATGAACGCAATACCCGCTTGATTGGTAGTAGTAGAAAAAACATCGGCATTTGAAATAGAAGCATCGCCCATAGCGGCACCGCGTGCTCCTGCTGAAAAATTATCGCCACTGGCGCGGCTGAATTGAAAAACTAAAAGCGATAAATAAAGGAGTAGAAGTTTCTTCATTGGTTCTAAAGTAAACTCTTTTTGTAAAAAGTAACTGACTATAAGTTGATAAAAGTAGGATGTCACCCTGAGCTTGTCGAAGGGTTTAAAGGCAAGATGCTTCGTCAGGCTCAGCATGACATAATATTATTTACTGTCTTCCCAATCGGCAGTTCGCTTAGCTACTGACTGCGCAAATTTTTTCATTTCTTCTACCGCATAAGGGTTGCCCGTTGCTTTTGCATATGATTCGGTCATTGAAAGTAAAGTCTGAAAATAGTGCGAATGCATTTCGTCAGTGGTCATGTCGTTCGTCCACAAATCAATTTTAAGCGTTTGGTTTTGCACCATATCCCAAATGGAAATCATAATGCTTTTGCAATCGCGCAGTTCATTATTTTTTGAATCAGTCGCCATCCATTTAATATCAAGCGGAACATTTTTTTCGTCCAAACAAATTTTGAATCGTATCTCCGATTGCTTTACCACTTTGCTCATGTTTTTGTGTTTATGTGTTTAATTATTTTTTGTCTTTCCAATCTTTTACCAAATCAATTATTTCTTCCTGGATGCTACGAGTCATATCTGCATCATACCAGGCATGAATAGCCCGCACACTTTCGCGATAATCGAAATTCGGATTTTTCATTTTCTCCAAAACTTCCTGATGTAAAATATTTGGTCGCGGTCCCCAGGTGCCTAATTCTTTTTCATCGCTTTTGCGAATGCAAATGAGTTTCGGAATTGAATCACTTCCTGCGGTTTGGTAGTGCTTTATAATTTCAGGATTGGTATCGCGCAGCAAAATTTTAAAATCAATTTTGTCGCTGCTAGATGCAATCATATAAAGTGCAGGAGTTCCCCAACTTGCATCGCCACACCAAGGCTCGGTCAATACTACCCAAGTCCATTCTTCTTTCAATTCGCTCAACAGGTTATATAGCTTTTGATTAAGCACAATGTTTTGCAACACTTTGTTCATGCGCTCTAAATTTGAACGCGTGTAACGAAATGTATTATCGGGCAAATATTTTCCGGCACGCGAAATCTTTCCTTCCACAATATCTTTTGTGAGTTGCAGATAATCATCGAACGATAACGCCTGTTGAAGTATAGTAGAAGAAATTGCCTGACTCATAAGCGCACGAAAAAAGGAAAGTTTCGGTAAACAGATACAGTTAATTTCCCGCCTCAATGGTGTCTTCTAAAAATCGCTGGTCGCTTCTTGTTTCTTGGTTTGCGTTACTATTGTTTCTCTCCATTACAATTGCCGGAGGAAAATGGAAACGGCACACTGTTATTAAAAGTGATGCAGCAGGTTACTATGTATATCTGCCTTCGCTTTTTATCTACCACGATATTTTAAAATGCAATTTCTACCCTTATATAGATTCGGTATACAATCCGGCAGATGGTATGGTTTACTATGCTGTTCAGCAAAATCATGAAACAGGAAATATGTATTTCAAATACACTTACGGAGTTGCCGTTTTTGAAGCTCCGTTGTTTTTTATTGCGCATTCGATAACACTTCTTACTCATCAATATCCCGCAGATGGTTACTCTGCATTTTATCAATTATCGGTAGCCATCAGCACTGTGTTGTTTTCTTTGCTTGGCTTGTTGGTGCTTCGCAAATTCCTCCTGAGTTTTTTTGAGGATTATGTCGTAGCCATTACCCTGTTTATCCTTTCCATTGGAACTAATTTTTTTACACAGACAATTACACAGCCGGGCAATAGTCACATCTACCTGTTTTTTCTTTATGCTGTAATCCTGTATAGCACAAATCGTTGGTATGAATATTTTTCATGGCGATATAGTTTGTTACTCGCGTTTTCTCTTGGCTTGTGCATAGTTACACGTGCTACCGATGTGGTTATCATTTTCTTTCCATTGCTTTGGTGCTTTATTACTCTGAGAATGGCTTCGGTGTGGAGAGCGCAAAAACAGAAAATATTTTTTATGCTTGTGTTAATTGCTGTTTTAGTTTTTGTCCAACTTGTTTATTGGAAACTTTCTACAGGTGATTGGTTTTTCTATACGTACAAAAACGAACATTTTAATTTCGGCAACTGGCAAATTGTGAATGGATTATTCAGCTATAGAAAAGGATGGTTTGTTTACACACCACTTGCGCTCTTAGGATTTTTAGGAGCACTTTTGCTGCGCAAAAACCAGAAATTGAAATTTTATCTCTTGCCTTTTCTGATTTATTTCTTGGTTACACTTTACGTTGTTTTTTGTTGGTGGCAGTGGTATTATGGAGGAAGTTTTGGTTGCCGTGTAATGATTGAATCCTTGGCTTTACTGGCTTTGCCCATGGCTGCGTTAGTTGAATTTATCTTGCAGCAAAATCAACTTGTCAGAAATTTTTCTTTTGCAGCAATTGCTTTGCTCATATCGCTCAATCTCTTTCAAACGGCACAATACGCCAGAGGAATTA
>JAPLES010000083.1 GCA_026391075.1 Bacteroidota bacterium
CCTCGTACACAAAACTGCTGTTGGTGGATTAGCTAGTTATACAATTAATGGTTCTGACCGTGTAAGAACTCCTTCTTCTGTTTATTTCCATAGCATGAACAACGATCAAGAATTAGCTATCAATGTAGATAACGCCAATGGGTTAAGAGACAGAACTGTCGTAGCCTTTAATACCCAAGCAACTGATAATTTTGATGCAGTGTATGACGGAAATAAACTTTGGGGTGATCCGGATAGAGTGAGTCTTTATTCAGAGAACCACAATATGCCTATGGCGAGAAACACACTTACTTCTATAAGCAATAATGCTGTTGTGCCAATGGGATTTGATGCAGGACTACCCGGCTCATTTACTATGAGTTTTGAAGGGTTGAATTCATTTGACCCTACCAGCTATATTATGTTAGAAGACAAGCAAACTCATGTTTGGCATAATGTAAGAAACGGCAACTATATTTTCAATGGTGATACTACTGATAACCTCAACCGATTTGTATTGCACTTTACACCAGCTTCTGTTATTAACCATACCGATGCTACCTGTAACACTTTAGGTATTATACATGCCGAACAACCAGGAACAACCAATTGGAATTATACTGTTGAAAATAGCAACGCTGTTGTAGTGAGTAACGGAAGTTTGAATGCTGCTAATCCAATTAATCTTAATGTTCCGATAGGTGTTTATACGCTAACCTTAGTGGATAATCATAACTACACAGTGCTTAAACAAATACAGGTTAGTGGGCTACAAGGAGTTCAATCTTCATATGTGGCATCGGCAAACGTGGTTGAGCAAAATGCTGATGTAACTTTTACTTCTACGGCTGTTAATGCCACTGGAAACACCTGGAACTTTGGTGACAACAACATAGCCAACGGTGTAACAGTCGTGCATAGTTATACTGCACCAGGGATTTACAGTGCCACACTTACATCTAACAACACTGATTGTAATAACGCAAGCACACAGCAAATTACGGTAACCGAAAAAGCAACTACGGGTATAAACTCAGTTACAGATAAATCGGGCATTACCATCTGGAGTAACGACAATACTGTTTATGTTGATTTTGGTAAACATCCAAAAGTAGAAGCACAGATTGAAATCTACAATGTTCTTGGACAGCAATTAAGCAATGATAAGTTCGACCGATCTTCTGTGTATCACAGAGCATTCACAAATCTAGAAGCTGCTTATGTAATTGTTCGTGTAAAAAACAATGATGAAATCATAACCAAGAAAGTATTTATTGCTACCAAGTAATGGCATACCTCACTGAATGCAAAACGCTCCCGAAAATTCGGGAGCGTTTTTAGTTTATGGCTAGGATTAGACTTAACTGGAAACAACAAGATAAGTTGTTTGAACCTTAATTACTTTCACAATTGAATCTTTAGCTATAAAACTTCCATCGGCAATGGAATCGTATTGTTCGTTATTAATTTCAATTTTACCTGAGGGACGAAGATTAGTTATGGCAATTCCTGATTGACCGATTAAACCATGAAGTGCATTATTACGAACGGAAAAACCATCCACAGTTTTCATTTCAGCCTCCACGCCCATTTTTTTAAATATAGTTGAATCAAAAAGTTTTTGACCGAATGCAATGAGCAGAATTAAGGGTAAAGCCATTGCCACACTAACTAACAATAACGACATAGCTAGACTGCCTTTAGGAACAAAAGTAAAATCGAAATCAATGTTTCGAACCAAGGCAAGTGTTAGTCCTGCAATGGTCAAAACAATTCCACTAATGCCAGCAATACCAAAACCGGGAATGACAAAAATTTCGAGAACAATTAAAATAATGCCCGCAGCAAAAACCAGAATTTCCCAATTGGCCGCTAGACCTTCAAGATAAAGCGGAGCGAAGTAAAATAGCGCAGCAAGCAATGAAATACCAATAGGCAAAAAAGTTCCGGGTGCTTTAAACTCAAAATAAATTCCACCGAAAATAAGCAGCAAAAAAACTCCTGACACTGCAGGGTTCACTAACCAAAGCAAAACTGATTCAACAAAAGTTGATTCGTGTTTTTCAATTACATAGTTCCCGTCTATAAGTTTTGCTAAAATATCTTCTGGCTTTTCTACTTCGCCATTGCAATAGCCGTATTTGATTGCTTCGTTCGTACTAAATGTTACAATTTTCCCTTTGGGTTTTACAGAATCAATTTCTAAATTTTCATCGGTCATGCCTTCTGCAATCAATGGATTCCTTCCTGTTTGTTCAGCAGTGGCTCGCATTTTTTTGCGCATATAACTTTGATATTTCTCAGGCATTAACTCGCCTTGTTGATTGACCACGCTTGCCGCACCAATGGTAGAACCGGGCATCATGTAAATAGAATCGCAGGCAATGGCAATGAGTGCACCTGCGCTTGCAGCGTTGTTGCGAACAAAAACAATTATAGGAATTTTTGTTTTCAAAAGAGCAGTGCGAATGTTATCGCCATCGAGTACCATTCCACCATAAGTATCCATGTCAAGTAAAATGTAAGCAGCGTTTTTCTTTTCGGCTTCTGCAATAGCTTGTTCAGTTAAGCGGCTCATAGCCGGTCCAATTTCTTCGTGTATTTCAAATGAATACACAATTTTTGTTTGAGCAGGAACGTTTACTATACTAAACAGAAAGATGCAAATGATTGTTGGTATGTGGTGACTTAGATTCATGCCACAATAATAGCGCAGATAAATTTGCATTGTTCAACAAATATTAAAGTTATGAAGAGAATTTGGGTTCTTGCACTATCTTTTGCCATAGCCAGTTTGCAATTAGACGCAAATGTGCTTACGAATAAACACGTGGTAAAAAAAGGCGAAACACTTTATTCCATTTCAAAAAAATACGGATTGAAACTGAATGATGTGTTGAAAGCAAATCGCGGTTTATCGAATTCGAATATACGTATTGGGCAAATGCTTTTGATTCCAAATCAGCAAGCAACATTACATAGTTCATCCTCTGTTCCTCGTAATTACAAACCTGTTTATGTTCCTTCTACTCCCGATACTCCGTACCGCGATGAAGATATGCGCGAGCGAAGTACAATTCCTTCGCTAATAAAAAGCGAAACAGTAATGGACAACAAATCAAACGAACAAGTCGAAAAGCCTCTTGCAAATGTTGCCGATGAATACCCTTCATTGTTTAATCGGTATGCAACTTTAGGTATGAAGATGAAGAAGAATAAAGGTGCAGCTAATTATTTAGCTGACGTTACTTCCGGCAATCAGAATCTTGCTTTTTATAATGGGGCGGAAGCAAATTCGATTGTACGCGTTACGAACCTGATGAATCACAAAACCATTTTTGTAAAAGTAATTGGCAAAGTTCCAGCAATGGATACAAGCAACGAAATTTCGATTAAGCTCTCTAATAAATCCGCTCTGGAATTAGGTGCAACTGATGACAAGTTTCTGGTAGAGGTTGCTTCGTATTTTAATGACTAACATACGCTTGCTTTATATAATTACGTTTTCAACACAAGTGTACAAATTTAAAGAAGCTGCCTACTTTTGAAACAGCCTCTTTTTTTATGTCAGCCCCCCCCTCCAACTGCAGACGGCGCTGGCGGCCGAGCGCCTCAACCGTCTGGTGCTGGTGGCCGGCCCGCACGTCCAGCCCCAGCCCTCGCAGCCCGAACGACTTACCCCGATGCAATGCGGGCTTAAAATCCTTATCAATTAAAAAGAAAGGAACAGGATTCATGGTGTGTGCCGTGTTAGGCGAACCATCATCATTAATCATGTAATCGGCATTACCGTGGTCGGCTGTAATAAGAACGGTATAGTCGTTGGCTAATGCAAGTTCACAGATTCGTTGAGCACAACCGTCAACCGTTTCAGCAGCTTTTATGGCTGCAGAAAAAACTCCGGTGTGACCAACCATATCGGTGTTTGCAAAATTGATGCAAACAAAATCGGGAAGTCTATTTTTTATTTCTTCGAGAATCATTTCTGTAAGTGGAAGTGCGCTCATCTCCGGTTGCAAATCGTAAGTGGCAACTTTAGCTGATGGAGCCATGATTCGTTTCTCTCCTTTAAATTCCTTTTCTCTTCCTCCGCTAAAGAAAAAAGTAACGTGCGGGTACTTTTCTGTTTCCGCTGCGCGAACTTGAGTTTTATTGTTTTCCTCCAGCACTTCACCCAAGGTCATCATCAAATCATCGTTCGAAAAAATGTTTGCAATACCTTTAAACGAGTGGTCGTAAACGGTCATGGTGGTATAATGGAGATTGAGCTTCTTCATTCCGAAATCAGGAAAATCCTGTTGGGTTAATGCCTTAGTTATTTCGCGACAACGGTCGGTTCTGAAATTGAAACAAACAACTGCATCACCATCCTGAATAAGAGCAAAATTTTGCTCTACTATAATCGGCATAATAAATTCATCGGTTACATTTTCATTATAACTCTTTTGAATAGCGGTGGCTGCATCCCTTGTTTTTTCTCCAATTCCTTTGGTCAGTAAATCGTAAGCTAATTTCACGCGCTCCCAGCGATTATCTCTGTCCATAGCATAATATCTTCCGCATACACTTGCAATTCTTCCTACAGAATTTTTCAAATGCTCATTCAACTCATTGATAAAACCCAAGCCGCTTTTAGGATCGCAATCTCTTCCATCGGTAAATGCATGAATGAAAACTTTATCGCTTTGCAAACCATTCTCCTTTGCAATGTCGCACAAGGCTTTCAGGTGATTGATGTGTGAATGCACACCTCCATCCGAAACCAATCCAATAAAATGAAGCGGTTTGTTTTTCTCTTTAGCATAACGAATTGCATCAAGCAGCTTTTCGTTCTTCGCCAAGTCTCCGTTTCTGATAGCCACATTAATTCGCTGCAATTCCTGATAAACAATTCTTCCGGCACCAATATTCAAATGACCCACTTCGCTGTTTCCCATTTGTCCAACGGGTAAACCAACAGCTTCGCTATGTGTGGTCAATTCGGTGTTTGGATAATTCTTATAAAGTGAATCAACAAAAGGTGTTTTAGCCTGTGCAATTGCACTGCGCTTTGGGTCGGGTCCGTGGCCCCAACCATCTAGTATGATGAGGATAACTTTTTTACTCATGGGGCGCAAAGTTATTCGAGTTTCTTACTTTTAACTTACGATTTGCATTTCCCTTGGCATGATATTCGACAGTCTACTCCATGAAATTTTACTTATGAAAAAGAATATTTTAAAAATGCTCATGGTAATGTTAGTTGCCGTTGTTTTTACTAACAATCAGGCAAAAGCGCAGAGTTTTGAAGGAATTGCATCAAGCATACGTTCAGGAAATGCCTCTGCTATTGCTGCAAACTTTCAAGGCAATGTGGAAATAACTGTTAAAGATGCGGGCAATTCCTATAGTAAAAGCCAGGCAGAAATGGTGTTGAAGAATTTTTTCAGCACGCATCAACCAAAGAGTTTTGCGATAGCGCATGAAGGAACATCACCGGAAGGTTCTAAATATTTTATTGGTAATCTTTCTACTTCTGCCGGCAATTACCGCACTTATGTTTATGCAAAAACTTCGAATGGCACTTTGATAATTCAGGAGATACGGTTTGAAGAGCAGTAAAATCAGTAGGCACCAACTGGATGCAGTTGCGGTCAAATATAAGCGAGTCACGAACGGCTCGCTTTTTTGTTTCCCAAAAATCTATTTTCGCACCCCATGAGTTATAGTATTGAAAAATTTATTGACGAAACCTTAGCCGAAGATATAGTAGATGCTAATGGAATAATTGCCACAGGTGACCATTCTTCCTTGGCTTGCATTCAAGGCGACAAAACAGGAGCTGCACAATTGCTTTGTAAAGCAGAAGGAATTTTAGCAGGAGTTGAACTGGCAGAAATGATTTGCGGAAGAGTGGATACAGAATTGCGTTTTGAAAAAATATTGGAAGACGGAACAGCTATTAAGAAAGGAATTGTCGCTTTCAAAATTTATGGAGAAGTAAAATCCATTCTTCGTGCCGAAAGAATCATTCTGAATTTTATGCAGCGAATGAGTGGTATTGCTACACACACTTCAAAGTTTGTGCGCGCAGTTGAAGGAACAAACGCAAGAATTCTTGATACACGAAAGACAACTCCCAACTTCCGTTACTTCGAAAAATGGGCGGTGCGCATAGGAGGAGGACACAATCATCGGTTTGGATTGTATGATATGATTATGCTCAAAGATAACCACCTAGATTTTTGCGGAGGAGTTGAAAAAGCCATTGCAGCGGTAAAAGGCTATCAAGACAAAAATAAATTGAACCTCCCTGTTGAAATTGAAACAAGAACTTTGAAAGATGTAGATGAAGTTTTGAAAACAGGAGGCGTTACTCGTATTATGTTCGACAACTTTACTCCTGAAATAATGAAACAGGCAGTGCAGTTAGTCAATCATAAATTTGAAACGGAAGCCAGCGGAGGAATTACGTTGGACACCGTTCGTTCATTTGCCGATACCGGAGTTGATTTTATTTCGGTGGGCGCGTTAACGCACTCTTCACCATCACTCGATTTAAGTTTGAAAGCATTCTAATGGAAGCCACGGAAAAAAAGAAAATCATTTTCATCATCAATCCTATTTCAGGCGTTTACAGCAAGAGTAATATTCCTGAAAAGATTGCGCGTTACATTGATTATGTAAAATACGACTACACCATTCGCTTTACACAATATGCCGGTCACGCTACTTTGATTGCGCAGCAAGCGGTTGAAGAGGGCTACCATATTTGTGTAGCTATTGGTGGTGATGGCAGCATTAATGATGTGGCGCAAAGTTTAATAGGAACTAAAACCGCGTTAGGTGTTATTCCATTCGGCTCGGGTAACGGATTTGCCACACATTTAAAAATACCACCGCGCAATGCTGAAGGAGCGCTTCATGTATTGAACACCGGCAAAACAGTAAAACTCGATTTAGTAAAATCAAACCTTCGCTACTTTGTAAGCAATGCAGGTTTCGGTCTTGATTCAGCCGTGGCAAGAAGGTTTCACCATCATAAAGTGCGCGGACTGAGTTCGTATGTATGGGCGGGACTGAAAGAATTATTTTTTTACTTCCAGCCCTTTCATACCACCGTTGAGATTGATGACATCACTATTGAACGCGATTTCTTTCTATTCACTGCTTTTAATGCGAACCAGTATGGTTACGATTTTGCCGTGTTCCCTTTTACCAGTTTAAAGGATGGAGTGATGGATGTAATTGTGCTGAACAAATTTCCGCTTTCAAAATTGCTTTACATTGTGGGTTGTTTGTTACTTAAGAGACCTGACCTTATTAAAGAGGCGGAACAATACCGCGCCAAGAAAGTGCGCATTCACGGCAACAAAAAAATGTGTTATCAGTTCGATGGAGACTCCCTCATCTATCACGAGGATGTTACTTTTGAAATAGTGCCGCAATGCATTGACGTAATCGTTCCTGAAAACTTAAATGCGTATTGAGGAGCACCAATACGCCAACTTCACTTTTATATCTTAGCGCACTAAATTTTTTTCAGCATGAAAATTTCATGGACTCCTGTCTTGTGTTTTGCATTGGCTTTATCAGCAACGCTTTTTGTTTCGCGCACTCACTTTACAAATGAGCCAAACGAAAAAACAGAAAGAAAAGAAGAAGGAGGCGCGCTCTACGGCAATGAATTTGACGACCCTGCCGAAGGTGGAACTTACGATTTCATGCGTTTGCGCAATCCGAATACCAATGAAATTCCGCACGGCATCAGAAAAAACGAATTGGCTTTTGCGGCTACACTTCCTAAAGCAGATAACAACAGAAGTATTGCTTGGCAAAACCGTGGCCCTTATAATTTAGGAGGAAGAACACGCGCACTTGCATTAGACGTTACCGATGAAAACATCATTCTCGCAGGACAAGCAAGTGGAGGAATGTGGCGCAGCACAAATGCCGGTGCGGGTTTTACGCAATGCACACAACCACAACAATTACACTCTACTACTTGTGTAGTGCAGGATAAACGCGCGGGACATACCAACGTTTGGTATTACGGTACTGGTGAACAATATGGAATAGTAAACGCTGCCGGTTTTTCATCGCAGTTTAGTGGCGATGGAATTTTCAAATCTACCGATGGCGGAATTACATGGGCTCCTCTCGCATCTACGCAATCAAACACACCAACTACAACAGGTCAAAAGCGCGATTTCGATTTTATATGGGACATGGTTACCAATCATACTAACGCAAGTCAGGATGAAGTTTACGCGGCTTCTGTCAACGGAATCTGGAGAAGTATTGATGGCGGAACTTCCTGGAATCCCGCGCTTGGTTTAGATACCGCATCTGCTCTCAGCGTTTCGCAATACAGCGATATTGCTATTTCCCCAACCGGAATTCTGTATGCAACAATCAGCAGCGAAACACCAAGCAAAGGAATTTACCGCAGCACCGATGGAATTACATGGGCAAAAATTACACCTTCAGGTTTTGCCACTACTTACAGACGCATCGAAATAGGCATTGCACCAAGCGATGAAACACAGGTTTACTTTATTGCAGAAACTCCGGGAAGCGGCTCAACAGGTCATCAACTATGGCACTATCAATATCTTTCGGGCGATGGAACAGGTGCCGGAGGTTCATGGGCAAACAGAAGCACGAATATTCCCGATGACCACTGCCTTGGTTACTTCAACTTCGATTTCCGCAAATACAATTCGCAAAATTCATACGATATGTATTTCGTAGTTCATCCAACAAATCCTGATATTGTTTTTCTCGGAGGAACAGACATATATCGTTCCACCGATGGATTCACTACTGCGGCTTACGAATGGATTGGCGGCTATCAATGCGACAGCAGTCATATTTCGCATTACGTTTATCCGGGTCATCATCCCGACCAGCACAAACTTATTTTTCCGCCTTCAAATACTAACAAAGCATATTCCTCCAACGATGGAGGTGTAATGCAAACCGATAACCTTCTCGCCACACCAGTGGTTTGGCAGTTGATGAACAACGGCTACAACACAGGGCAATTTTATACCTGCGCTATGGAGCCGGGCAACACCACCAGCGAAATCATCATTGGTGGTTTGCAGGACAATGGAACCTACTTCACAAACACTATTGATTACACCCACGACTGGCCAAAAACTTTTTATGGCGATGGTTCTTATTGCTCCATTACACACGGAAGAAATTTTTACTACCTCAGTATTCAGCAGGGAAAAATTTATAAGCACCGCGTAAATGATAATGGCGATGTAGATACACTCTACACGCGAATGGACCCAACAGGCGGTGGTGGTTATCAGTTTATCAATCCTTTTATTCTCGACCCGCTTAATGACGACATTATGTATATGGCTGGCGGAAGAATAATGTGGCGCAACGATTCCCTTTCTGTAATTCCAATGACAGGCGATGAATATGCTACCGTTTCTAAAGGTTGGTCGAAACTTACAGGAACATCGCTCGGTATCAGCAGCACTGCGCCTTACTTCACTGCGCTTGACATGAGCGAAGCAAATACCAACATACTTTACATAGGCACCGACAACGGAAAAGTTTATCGCGTAGATAGCTGCCGAACGAACAGCAGCACAGTAAAGAAAAATATTACGGGAACAAATTTTCCTACAACCGGATACATAAGTTGTATTGAAGTTGATCGCCTCAACGTGGCGAACGTAATGGCTACCTTTTCTAATTACGGAATCAAAAGCATTTTCTACTCTGCAGATTCGGGCAGCACTTGGACAGACATAAGCGGAAACCTCGAAGAACATCCTGATGGCAGCGGAAATGGCCCTTCAGTTACCTGGGCAAATATTTATAACGATGGCATTGCTACAAAATATTACGTAGGCACCAGCATTGGTTTATTTTCTACCGACCAATTTAACGGCACGAATACCGTTTGGGCACAGGAAGGTGCAAACACTATTGGCAACGTAGTAATCAATATGATTCAGTCAAGAACATTTGATAATACGGTAGTAGTGGCAACTCACGGCAACGGAATTTATTCCAACAAAATTTTCACACCTTCTGCTATCAACAAGATTTCAAAAGCCGAATTGAAAGCTACTGTTTATCCAAATCCGTTTTCAAATTCGGTTACTATCGATTTAGAAGAATCAAAAACCGAAACCGAGTTTGAAGTATTTGATATAAACGGAAGATTAATTCGCAAGTGGAGAGAGAAAAATTCTTCTAAAACAATTTGGGATGGAAAAGATTTTTCCATGAATAATGTTCCTTCAGGAGCATACCTTTTGAAAATAAATTCCACTGGAAAATCAACGGTAAAGAAATTGGTGAAATTGTAAATGCATTCAAAAATCATTTCCCGTTTTATATTCGCGCACTAAATTTTAAAAATGAAAAGAGTATTCGTAGCCATTTTCACCTTGATGTTATTTGCCGCTTGTAATCCCAAACAAGCTTGGAAAAAAAACTCTATTGAAAGCGAAGAGAAAATATTAATGGAGCAAGCTAAAGCAGGAAAAGTAGATACTGCTATGGTAGATGGTTTGCTTGCCGACTATGAAGGATACGCAGCCAAATACCCAGATGATACTATGGGAGCTACTTATCTTTTTAAAGCGGCCGATTTTTACAGATACATGCACAAGCCACTCAAGAGTATAGGGCTTTATCAAAAAATTTACGACAAGTATCCAACCATTTCAAAACATGCTTATGCTTTATTCTTACAGGGTTTCATTTTCGAAAATGAAGTAGGCAATACCTCAACTGCAAAAACTATCTACGAAAAATTTTTAATTGAATTTCCGAATCATGCTATTGCAAAAGATGTGCGTGTTACGCTCGACAACTTAGGCAAAACACCCGAGCAGTTAATTCAAGAATTTGAATTGCGTAATCAGCAGGATTCATTGGCAAAAGCAGCTAAATAAAAGTGAACACAGGCGCCAGCATACAAGCCATTAGTTTTTACGTTCCACCAAAAGTAGAAACGAATGAAATGCTTGTGCAGGAGTTTGGAAATAAGATTTCCGAAACTGTTTTCAAAAAAGTGGGCGTAAAAGAACGGCACATTTTTGAACCTGTTCAACCCGCTTCTACAATGGCTTTGCAGGCAGCAGAAAATTTATTTGCAGAACACAGCATCAATCGAAAAGAAATTGACGCACTTATTTACTGCTCCGTTCATCACGATTATGTAACACCTTCCACTTCGTGTGTGTTGCAGTACAAACTAGGATTGAACCAAGGCATTGCGACTTATGATTTAACTTTCGGTTGCAGCGGTTACGTGTATTCACTTAGTTTGGCTAAAAGTATAATTCAATCTCTTGGATTTAAAAAAGTGTTGCTCCTCACCTCTTCGGCACTCACTAAATACATTCATCCTAAAGACCACGCATCGCGAATTATTTTTGGCGATGGAGCTTCTGCTACTTTAATAGTGGCGGAAGATGATTCAGAAAAAGGAATTGGTTCTTTTGTTTTCGGAACTGATGGTTCGGGCTTCGAAAAAATAATTATTCGCCACGGTGCCGATTTTCAAAAGGTAAGTCCACAATCGCTGGAAGAAAAAACTGATGAGTTCGGCAACGTCTATTCCGATGCCAATTACTTTATGGACGGGCAAGCCGTTCTTACTTTTACTATGAAAAAAGTGCCTCTTCTTATCGAAGATACGTTGCAAAAAAACAAGTTGAGTAAGAACGACATTGATTTGTTTGTGCTGCACCAAGCCAACGACTTTATGAATGAGCAGGTGCGAAAATTAGCGGCAATTGATAAAGAAAAATTTTATTCGCATATAGAAAACTATGGCAACACAGTTCAGGCAACGATTCCTATTGCACTGAAAGCCGCCATAGCCGAAGGAAAAATCAAAGGCGGTTCTAAAGTTTTTGTAGCAGGTTTTGGAGTAGGATTAAGTTGGTGCGCCACCGTAATAAATTTTTAAAATGACACTAGAAGAATTCACCAGTAAGATTGAAGCAATTTTCGAAGACGAAAAACCCGGCTCACTTACGCCCGATACCGATTTCAGAAATATAGAACCCTGGAGTTCAATGTATGCCCTCATTATAGTAGCCATGTTTGAAACTGATTTCAAAACAACCGTTACCGGTGACCAACTACGCAAATGCAATACTGTGCGCGACTTATATCAACTGCTCCCTAAATAAAACCAATGGCTCTTTTTTCTGTTAATCATGTTGTGTTGCGCGGTGTGGCTGCTGCGGTTCCTTTGCATAAGGAAAGCAACCGCAATTACGATTGGATAACAGAAAAGGAAAGAAACCTACTGATTAAAACTACAGGTGTTGAAGAAAAGCGAAGAGCACCTGAAGGTCTTTGCACTTCCGATTATTGTTTCGAAGCTTCAAAAAAACTTCTGAACGACTTAAACTGGAAACCCGAAGAAGTTGAGTTATTGATTTTTGTTTCACAATCGCGCGATTATTTTCTTCCTGCTACTGCCATCATCCTTCAGCATAAATTAGGATTGCCTGTAACTTCTGTGGCTTTTGATATATGTTTGGGCTGTTCGGGTTTTGTCTATGGCATGTCGGTTGTTGCCAATATGCTCAGTAGCGGCAGAATTAAAAAAGCATTGCTGCTTACGGGCGATGTTTCCACCATTTCCGTTTCCTATCAGGACAAAAGCACCTATCCGCTTTTTGGCGATGGAGGAACAGTTGCTGCATTGGAGTGGAGCGAAAATGTTACACCAATGCATTTCAATTTACAAAGCGATGGAAGCGGCTACGAATCCATCATAATTACTGATGGAGGCTGTCGTAATCCGCTTAATGCCGAAAGCGAAGTGATGACTGAAGTTGAAAAAGGTGTGATAAGAAGAAAGAAAGATTTATCGCTGAACGGTATGGATGTATTTAACTTTTCAGTTACGCGCGTTCCGCCAAACGTAAACGAATTGCTTGCCTTTTCAGGAACTGATAAAAGTGAAATTGATTTTTTTGTGATGCACCAGGCAAATCTTTTGCTCAACGAAACTGTGCGAAAAATCATTGGCATTGATGCAGCTAAAGTTCCTTATTCACTTAAAAATTTCGGCAACACAAGTTCTGCTTCCATTCCTTTAACTATGGTAACAGAAATTGCTGAGAGCTTAAAAACTTCGAAACAAAAATTATTGCTCAGCGGTTTTGGTGTTGGGCTATCGTGGGGCAGTGTTTTAACAGAAACAAATAACTTAGTAGTTTCAGAATTGATTGAGAATTAGCTACTCCACTATCATTCCTACTGCAAACAGCAGTGAGAAAATAAATGTGCCTATAGCCAGTTGCTTGAGCCTTAGTTCTTCAGAAACATCAACAAACAAAAATAATTAACCCGTATATTGTAATCATGTTGGCATAACAATTACATTTAACGCATTGTTCGCCTTCAACTAAGAGTAAATCTGTCAATTTTAAAGATAAACTTCCACCTTTAGGTTTACTGTTTCAACACTGCATTTGGATTTATTTTTAGCTATAACAACCGGCAGAAATACTCTGCATGAGCTTGTTAAAGTATTATTAAACATTAAAAAATAGAGAGAATGAAGAAGGTAATTTTAGTGATTTTGGTTTTTGGGTTATCCGCATTTCAAGTAAATGCACAAGGGAATACATCTGTAGTTCATTCAAAAGAGAATATAGAGGAATGCAATTATCTCATTCACTACCGCGATACTACGTTGCTTAAGGTTTGGGATAAAACAGTAAACGATTATAAGATTCCAAAAGAGGCCATTGTAAATCTTGATAAGCTAAAGAAAGAACTTGATGACGATACGTGGTATGGCACAACAAACTTCCATACGTTGACATTGACCTTGAAACTTGCGAGTAATGCCATACGCGATATGATAAAGATAGTAGCACCATTACAGTCTATCGCATACACAGTTACTGGTACATGGGTTGATAAAGCTCAAATGGTTGCTAAAATTTTAAA
>JAPLES010000015.1 GCA_026391075.1 Bacteroidota bacterium
ACAGGCTGATCTCCCCCAAGAGCTCACATCGACGGGGAGGTTTGGCACCTCGATGTCGGCTCGTCACATCCTGGGGCTGGAGAAGGTCCCAAGGGTTGAGCTGTTCGCTCATTAAAGTGGCACGCGAGCTGGGTTCAGAACGTCGCAAGACAGTTCGGTCCCTATCTGTTGCGGGCGTTAGAAATTTGAGAGGAGCTGACTCTAGTACGAGAGGACCGTGTCGGACGAACCACTGGTGTACCTGTTGTGGCGCCAGCTGCATTGCAGGGTAGCTATGTTCGGAAAGGATAAGCACTGAAAGCATCTAAGTGCGAAGCCTACCTCAAGATGAGATTTCTTTTAAGGGTCGTAGAAGATTACTACGTTGATAGGTCACAGGTGTAAGGATAGTAATATCGAAGCCGAGTGATACTAATTGCCCGTTTACTTTATACTTTTTTAGTGTGAAATTTATTTTTTTATTAACTCCAATATGTCAAAATTTATTGTCCCTATGTTATAGGACGCACCTTAAGGGTGACTATAGCGAGGGGGTTCACCTCTTCCCATTCCGAACAGAGAAGTTAAGCCCCTCCACGCTGATGGTACTGGATTAAACCTCCGGGAGAGTAGGTAGTCGCCTCCTTATTTTTTAAGAGCCTCACAGAGACGTGGGGCTTTTTTATTTCGTGAAAGTTAGCAAAGCGCTAAAACTGGTAAGTCTGTCTAAAAGTTGGTGATTTGGGTGTATCGTTATTCTTTTTTGCGTTCTAAATTTGAGAAGGATCCACGCTTTGATGGGATCAACATTTTGTTGCTTGACAAACTCGGCAAATCATTTTCTGCCAATATCCGTTCCACTTGCCAAGTTAAAATGGAATGAAGTGAATCATTATGGCTTCAAATATCATCTGCAATTTGGTCTGTTCCTCACACCCACACAGGGCAAACGTCCTTTTAAAATTGGCTCAATGAATACGTCAAAAATTGTAAACACCGCGTTGCCATCATGATCGCAGGCGGTATTTCTTCTGCAGTGCATTATACTTATATGATTGAAAAGGAAGCTGTAAAAAATTTCAGTTGTATCTCTACACGCCACTGGCTAACGTCACCGGTCAGCTTGCCATGACCTTTCCGGTCTATTCGACTTCTGAAAATTTACCAAGGGGAGCAAGGTTCACCACACAACTTGGCGATGAAACCACGTAGTTTCAGGTATGCACGTAATTAGAAAATTGCTCCCGCTCTTTCATAAAGTGCTGAATCTCTAAAGTTTCATCTGCATTAGTTGTCCATACAATTATTGTAGTTATATTTGTGCAATGGCTAGCATCGAAGAAGAAATAAAACAGAATAAAAAGTTTGAAAGCGAGCATCAAAAAGCTGAGGTAAACGTAATGTTTACCAGTAGCTGGCTTTATAACCGCACTGCCGGGCGTTTAAAAAAGCATGGTATAACTCCTGAACAGTTCAATGTGCTTCGCATACTTCGCGGCTCTTATCCAAAACCATTAATGCTCGGCAATGTAACCTGCCGTATGATAGACAAAGCAAGCAATGCCACCCGCCTGGTAGAAAAACTTCGTCAGAAAGGATATGTGGAAAGAGAACTCTGCGAAACCAACCGCAGACAGGTGGATATAGTTATTACAGCTAAAGGATTGGCTCTGCTGACCAAGATAGATAATGAGCAGGAGGAATGGTTAAGCACCCTTAAAGCCATCACTAAAACAGAAGCGCAGGAACTTAACCGCATCCTGGATAAGTTAAGAAAGTAAAAAATTTTGCGATAATAGTTGTAGATACAAATATAATTACTACATTAGTTGTCGAAATCAAATTGATTGAAACAAAAACAAACAAACATAACACCAAAAACAAAAAATATCCTTTCATGGATTGTAGCCGGAATAGCAGGAGGACTTTTAATTATATCAGGCATTACCAAAATCCTGGGAGTAGAGATGCAGGTGCAAAACATTCAAAGCTGGGGTTATCCGGTTTGTTATCTCTTCCCTATCGGACTTGTCGATGCATTCATAGGATTGATGATTCTAATTCCGCAATTGCGCAAATGGGGTGCATATGCAGTTTACCCGTGGTTTATATTGGCTGCTTACACACACACTTACAAGCTACGCCACCACAAACGGCCATGATTGTTGCTCCGCTCTTTTTTTTGGTATTGGCAACGGTTATTCTTTTTCTGCAACGTAATTCTGAAACCAAATAATTTTTCAAACAATAAAACAAAACAACATGACAACTCAAGCAATTTCAAAATGGTCTATTGACCCAATGCACAGTGAAATTCACTTTAAAGTGAAACACTTAATGATTAACACTGTAACCGGCAGCTTCAAAAAATTTGAAGGTTCAGTGGAAGGTACTAAAGAAGATTTCAGCGATGCAAAAATTTCTTTCACTGCCGACATCAATAGTATTGATACCGGTGTTGAATATCGCGACACCCACGTGAAAGGTCCGGAATTTTTCGATGCAGAAAAATATCCGCAGTTGAAATTTGAATCTTCTTCATTCGAAAAAATAGGTGATACCATTTATTTGTTGAAAGGCAACATCACTATTCGTGAAGTATCACAACCTATTCAATTAGATGTGGAGTATGGCGGAAAGGCAACTGATTTTTAGGGTAACACAAAAGCAGGTTTCGAAATTTCAGGAAAATTGAAAAGAAAAGAATTCGGTTTAACTTGGGATGGTGTAACTGAAACAGGCGGCATTGCACTAAGCGATGAAGTTAAGTTAGTGTTGAACGTGCAGTTGCAATTAAACAAGTAGTTAGTAGTGAATAGGGAGTAATAAATAGTAAATACACAAAACATGAAAAAGCAAATAGAAAAAGTTTTAACTCCTCCCGCACCGCATATGGTGGGCGATGGGTTTAGAGTACACAATTTCTTCCCGGGCAATGATGGCGAAATGACACGCATGAGTCCTTTCTTTATGATGGACTATGGAGCGAAAATTAAGTTTCCCGCATCGGAACATCAACGCGGAGTAGGTGTGCATCCACATAGAGGTTTTGAAACTGTTACGATTGCTTACGCAGGTAAAGTTGCGCATCACGACAGCGCGGGCAACAGCGGAATAATTGGCGAAGGCGAAGTGCAATGGATGACTGCTGCGTCAGGAATTTTGCATAAAGAATATCACGAGAAAGAGTTTGCGCGTAAAGGCGGAGCGTTTCAGATGGTGCAGTTGTGGGTGAACCTTCCGGCAAAAGATAAAATGAGCAAGTCGAAGTATCAGGGAATTTCTGTTGATCAAATGGGAAAATACAATTTGCCTGATAACGGTGGACATGTAGATGTAATTGCCGGTGAGTTTAAAGGTGTGAAAGGCGCGGCTTCTACGTTTACGCCAATGAACGTTTACAATTTGTATTTGAACAAAGGCGCGAAGATTTCTTTCGAATTGCCGGAGAATTTCAACACCGGTTTGTTGGTGGCAGATGGAGAAATAAGAGTGAACAATGAAAAAAATGTTCCGCTTGACCACTTCCTTCTTTTTAAAAACGCAGGAACTGAAATTACAGTGGAAGCGCTGAGCGATGTAAAAGTTTTAGTGCTGAGCGGTGAGCCGATTAACGAACCGATTGTTGCTTACGGACCTTTCCTGATGAATACGAAAGAAGAAATTATTCAGGCGTATGATGATGTGAATAGTGGTAAGTTTGGTGTGCTGGAAGATTGAATACAAGTGACGAGAGCGAGGGACGAAGGACGAGAGAAATCCTAAAAACTATATTAGCGTTTATGAAAATTACTATTGTATCAGGAAGCCCGAGAAAAGAAAGTATAACCGTTCGCATTGCTAAATTTTTGCTGAAATATTTTTCAGAGAAATACACAGCGCATCAATTTCAGTTTGTGAATTTGCAGGAACATGAAATTCCTTTCATACAAAAAGTATGGAGTACGATTAACGATGTGCCGGCAGAATTTAAAGAGGTGGCTGAAAAAATATACTCGGCTGATGCGTTTGTGATTGTAACACCGGAATACAACGGTAGCATGTCTTCTGCTGTTAGAAATCTTTTCGATCATTTTCCGAAGCAGACAAAAAGAGTTTTCGGAATTGTAACCGCTAGCGAAGGAGCAATGGGTGGAATTCGCGCAGCAGTAGGAATGCAAAATCAAATTTGCGGATGGTTCGGAATTCCTTGCCCGAATATGCTAGTGGTGGGAATGATGGATAAACGTTTTGATGCAGATGGAAATTTACTCGAAGAAAAATTTTCTAACAACATCATGAGTTTCTCCAATGAATTTATTTGGCTGGCAGAAGCAGTAGCTACTAAAAAAGGGGTTCAATGAATAAAGTGACGAAGATTTTATTGGGAATAGTTGTTGTAATAGTAGCCATACAATTTTTTCATCCTGGAAAAAATGTTGCGGATGGAGTTCAGGCAAATAATGTTGCTGCGGTATTTACAACACCGGAAGAAGTGAAAACGATTCTTGCAAAAAGTTGTAACGATTGCCATAGTAACAACACCATCTATCCCTGGTATAATAATATTCAGCCGGTGGCTTGGTGGCTCAATCATCATGTGAGCGAAGCAAAAGAGAAATTGAACTTTGACGAGTTTGCTTCTTACAGCCCGCGGAGGCAATACAATAAATTGAAAGAGACGGAAGAACTGCTGAACGAAAATGAAATGCCTTTGTCTTCTTACGTGTTCATTCATCGTAATGCAGTCCTTTCGGCAGAGCAAAAAGAAACATTGATTAACTGGACAAAGAATATTCGCAAACAAATGGAAGCCACCTATCCGATGGATAGTTTGCTCCGTAAAAAACAAAACCAAAAACCATGATTAAAAAAATTCTTTCTACAAAAATCAATGACACCCAGGTGAACGTTGCCTTGCTTATTCTTCGCCTAACTGCCGGTGTTTTAATGGCGTATCACGGGTACGGAAAACTTACACACTTTTCTGAAATGCAAACTAAATTCATGGACTTTATGGGTTTGGGTATGAGTGCATCGCTTGCGTTAGTTGTGTTTGCGGAATTTTTCTGCTCACTACTTTTAATTGCAGGTTTAGCTACACGCTTTGCTTTGATTCCGCTTATCATCACTATGCTGGTTGCTGTATTCCAGGCACACAGCGGAGATATTTTTGGAGACGGACAAACTGCGTTTTTATATCTCGCTATCTACACCGCATTGATGCTGAAAGGCGCAGGTAAATTCAGCTTAGATGCGTTTCTGTTTAAATCATAGAACGCTTATCATCATTATTTAGCGGATAAAAATGATTTTAAAAATCATCTTAATAGTGAGAATAATGAAAATCAGCGTTCCATTTGTATTCAATAATTATGGATCGAATTGATTTCATTCGAAATTCTCTGCTTACATTTTTAGGTATGTCATCATTAAAAGAGTTACATAAATTTTCTGAAGCACTTCCTTCGAAAGAAAACAAAATGCCTTTGCTGTTTGTAGGTCATGGTTCACCGATGAATGCGATTGAAGACAATGAGTTTTCGCAACGGTGGTTTGCAATGGGAAAAGAAATTCCTCAGCCGAAAGCAGTGTTGTGTATTAGTGCACACTGGCTAACGCGCGGCACGCATGTAACTGCGATGGAACATCCTGAAACGATTCATGATTTTGGCGGTTTTCCGAAAGCCTTGTTTGATGTGCAGTATCCCGCGCCCGGAAATCCGGTGCTTGCCGGTGAAGTGAAAGAGTTAATCAAATCAACTGATGTAGGTTTGAATCACGATTGGGGTTTAGACCACGGCACCTGGAGTGTGGTGAAGCAGATGTATCCGGATGCGAAGGTTCTCGTGTTGCAATTGAGTATTGATTATGCAAAGCCCGCGCAATATCATTTCGATTTGGCGAAAGAACTTTCGGCATTGCGCAAAAAAGGCGTGCTGATTATTGGGAGCGGAAACATGGTGCACAACCTCGGCATGATTGCTTTCGATAAATTCAATGAGCCGAATTACGGTTTTGATTGGGCGTATGAAATGAATGCGGTGTTCAAGAAAAATATTTCGGAGCGCAATTATCAACCGCTGATTAATTACGAAAGTCTTGGTGCGGCTGCTAAACTCGCCATACCTACTCCTGACCATTATTACCCGATGATTTATTCGCTCGGCTTGATTGAGAAGAGCGATGATGTTTCTTTCTTTAATGATAAAGCAGTGGCGGGGTCGTTGACGATGACTTCGTTTAAGGCAGAATAATTTCTTTTTTATTTTCATCAAAAATAATTTGAGATGAAAGAAATAACCAAAGAATACACCAACGGAGAAGTAACCATTGTTTGGAAAAACTCGCTCTGCATTCATTCTGCGAATTGTGTAAAAGGCCTGCCCGAAGTTTTTAAACCTCGCGAAAACCCTTGGATTACACCTGAAAATTCTTCTACAGAAAAATTGGTGGAGCAAATTAAAAAATGCCCTAGTGGAGCGCTGAGTTATTATTTGAATGAGGATAAGAAATAAAGTTTGTGTTTGCGGTTTCTAAAACCGTTTACATTCACGTAACAAATCTGCCCATGAAAATATTTTACGTCACCTTTTTTCTCACGCTCAATTTCCTTTTTTCTTTTTCATCTCAAAACCGCAAGGTGCTAATTATAGGCATTGATGGCACTCGCAGCGATGCGTTTCAGCAAGCGAACACACCACATCTTGATGCGCTTTTGGCAAGTTCAACTTACAGTTACGATTCGTGGCATACCGGTATAACATGGAGCGGTCCTTCCTGGACGACTATACTGACAGGAGTTCAGTGGAATAAACATTTGGTAACGAGCAATTCATTTAGCAATCACGATTTTTTGAACTATCCGCCATTCCCTACGCTGGCAAAACAGCTTTACCCAAATTTGAATTGTTCGATTGTAGCGGAGTGGGACCCGCTGGTAGATAATATTACGAATGCCGGTTGGAACCACGCGGTGAAAGTTCCCGATACCGGTAACTGGCCTACGGCAGATTCGGCCGTGGTGGAATTACAAAACCCCGATATTGATTTGTTGTTTGCGTATTTCGATAAGGTGGATGTGACCGGTCACACGTCAACGTTTTCGCCTTCGAATCCGCTTTACATTTCGGCTATTCAGGATGTGGACAGCGCGGTTGGCAGAGTGTTGAACGCCTTGTATGCGCGACCAACTTACAGCAGTGAGAACTGGCTGATATTAGTGATAACAGACCATGGCGGAAAAAATTTTGGTCACGGTGGAAATAGCAATGAGGAGCGACACATTTGGTGGATGGCAAGCGGAAGTGTAGTAGCGCATCAGCAAATTAATCAGGCAGACCCGGGCACTTACAATTGTCATTTGAATAATGTGTACGATTCTACTTGTGTGAATTTTGCGCTTTTAAAGAGTTCACCAACGCATCCTGATATTGCAGTGACGGCATTGCATCATTTAATTTATGAGTCGGGAATAAATCCTGAAACAAAACCTGAATGGAATTTAGATGGGAAGTCTTGGTTGTTGAATCCGAGTGAGGTGAATGAGATTGCAGGTGAGAATGTTTCTGTGTATCCTAATCCCGTAGAGGGTGAGTTGACGGTTCGCAGTTCGCGGTTCACAGTAGAAAATAAAATATCTCTAGAATTGTTTTCTGTGGATGGAAGAAAAGTGTTTAGTTCTATTCCTGTTTCTGAAAGTATGAAGATTCAAACAGAAAATTTCGCAAAAGGAATTTACCTGCTGAAAGCAGGAAGTGTTTCGAAGAAGATTGTGATTGAATAATTAATTCAGAATTTCATCTATCGGCTTACCAATTTTTTTCTCGTCCGAAAATTTCTTTCCGAAAAGTTTAGTGATAGTTGCAGCAATTTGCTTTTGATAGAAATGTCCTTTCTTCAACACTCCCTGATTTTTTATTCCCGCGCCAATAGCCGCGAGCCAAATTTTATTGGAAGAAAAAACCAAACCTCCGTGGTGTTGCCACATGTGGTTTCCTAAATGACCGCGCCCGTGGTCGCAGGTAATAATCAACGTTGTGTTGTCTTTGTATTGCGGGTCGGTTTGAATAAAATTCCAAAGGTCTTGCATGTAGCCATCCAATTGATTAGCGCTGTTGAGATACGAATCGTATTTTCCTTCGTGCGCCATTTCATCGGTTTCATCGAAACCGATAAACGCAAAACGCGGATGATTTTTTACGATGTATTCTTTCGCGAAATGGTAGGTGAGTGAATCTTCGGTAATAAATCCGTTTGATGCGGGACATTTAGTATCCCATCCTTGCAGCAAAATATTTCCGCTGTGGCAAGTGCCCGCAGTGTCTTTAATATTTACATAAACCGGAACTCCGTTTCGCTTGGTGTTGATGATGCGCGGAAATGCATCCCAGGTTGCCACGGCAACAATTTTGTTTTTGAAAGCGGCATCGGCTTGCAAAAAATCCCAAATGGTGTGGTTCGGATTATCGGGATAATCGTTGCTGTTTATTTTGCGGTTACCCCATCCGCTGAAAATTTCACTGTACCCCGGATAAGAAAAACGGTGAATGTTAGTCACCTGCATTTTGCTGGCGTTCATTCTTTCGCCAATTATGCTTCCTTGTTTAGCAACGGTGTTCCAGATAAATGGAGTCAGTTTTTCTCTGCGCGTAATTGCATCATCTGCCCAGTATTTATTTTGAAGAGAGGGAATATCCTTTACCAATTTTGTATTACCGATTAATTTTTTCTGCGCGCCTTTAAACATTTCCTGCCAGCGGTAACCATCGAAAGTTACCAGAATTACATTTTGAGTTTTGGGAGTTTCTTGTGCTGCAACAACTATTGTTGACAGAAGAAAAATAAAAGAGAGAAATTTATTCATTGAGATTTTTTTTGTGAGAGTAAGTATAGCGTGTGAATGAATTGTAACGGTAAAGAAAAATTTAGAGAAGGTTTTACAATTTTTTGGCGAAGCAAAAAGAAGTTTACTTTTAGCTCCATGTTTAACAATACAATTATGCCTATGTAAAATCCAATTCATAAAAATAGCAGCGTTGCTGTAGTATTCTCTCATACAAAATCGGAAAATTTAAAAGAGGAAGAATCTACGCGAGACGCGCCCGTTCGGGCGTGTCCTTGTGTTAGTTTCAATTCCTCAAGGCGTTTTCCGATGCCCGTATGAAGTTGATTACGAAGCATAGGGTTCACGCCTATTTTTTTGCCCGTAAGTGCCTTTGAATCCTAAGGCGAAAATTAAATCATCATTAAAACAAACACTATGAAAAAGATTTTTTCACTAGTAACAATTTTATTCCACATCTCTTGTTTTTCGCAAGATATCATAACATTAAAAAACGGAGACGAACTTAAGGGGAAAATTATCAAAGTAGGAACCACCGAAATTGAATACAGAAAAGATACTGCAAGTCCAGTATATGCAATTAAAAAAAGCGAGGTATTTATGATTAAGTATGAAAACGGCTCCAAAGAAGTAGTAACAACAATGGAACGAAAAAAGGAAACAATAGAGGATTTGGAAACAAGATATAAGCATAAAAAAGGAGCAGGCATAGGTCTAACTGTCACAGGTGGTGTTTTGCTTTTGGGAGGGGCATCTTTATTTATACCTTCTTTAAACATGTCTGTAAATTCTGATGGTGGTTGGGGTCTATTCTATACAGGTCTTACAGCGATGATAGCGTCAGTTCCTTTTCTTATTACTGGGCCTATTCAGTTACACAAAGCAGCAAAACTTAAAAGGCAATGGAAACAGGAAAATGGTTCTTTATCGTTTGCACCCAACGGCATTCGATTAAACTTTTAGAATCTTACTTCAGAAAAGCAAAACCTCGCGAGAGCCGGGTTTTGCTTTTCTAGTTTTTTATAGTTGTCTTTTTAATTTTTATCCAACTTCAAAACCAACGCCTCATGCGCCTTCACCGTTAATTCAATTTTATCTTTCAAAATTCCTGCTTCGATATGTTTCCAAACTTCGCGAGCCTGATAAGTTCCTTCTAAACCAAGTGCGGAAGATTTTAAATCAAATTTCTTTTCACTCTTCGAAGTATTAAACACAGCAACAGCCACCGAACCATCGCTTAAATTTTTTTGGTAAAGCCAAATGCCATTCGTTTTCGAAATCAATTTTGCCTGCTCACCTTTTTCATCCTGACTGGTGGCAAGAATTTCAGGATTCAACAAAATATTTTTTGTCGGCTCGTTCATGCTTCGCAAATCGCAACTCGAAAGCAAAGGCGCGTTGAGCATACACCACAAACTCATGTGCGTTTGATATTCGAGGTCGCTCATTCCTTTGTATTTACCACCACCACCGGTTGCTTTTCCTTTTCCGTAATTGCCTACAATCATCATATCGGGGTCGTTCCAATGACCGGGTCCGGCATATTTATCTAAGCGCGTTTGCTTTTTCATAATGCTCATAAAACTTCCATTCCAAAACGGACTACCTTTCCATACATCAACAATATCAGGAGTTGTTCTCCAGTAATTTCCGCCTACACTTTCGCCCCATTCCCACGGATTAAACAAACCCCAGTTACATAAACTATAAACGATAGAGCGACCACTACCTTTTAATGCATCACCCATTTTTTTGTAGCGTGAAAGCGCTTCTGTTTTTTTGAACGGCACAAAACAGAAATCATATTTCAGCAAATCAATTCCCCATTCGGCATAAACTTTTGCATCAATTTCTTCGTGCTGAAAACCACCAAAACATTTGCCGCAGGTTTTATCGCCCGCATCTGAATAAATGCCGAGTTTCAAACCTTTCGAGTGCACATAATCGGATAGCCATTTTATTCCGTGCGGAAATTTTTCTGGATTCGCCACTGGTTTTCCATCCGGGGCACGTGTTGAATCGTGCCAATAATCATCCATGTTAATGTATTGATACCCTAGGTCACGCATACCGCTGCTTACTATCGCATCCGCAGTTTCCATTACTAGTTTTTCATCGAGTGTATTGGTAAAAACATTCCAACTGTTCCAACCCATTGGCGGAGTGAGACAAAGTTTATCACCAATTTCAATCTTTAAATTTTCTCCTGCTCTTCCTTTAGCGTTGGTAGCAAAAATTTTCACCGTGTAAGAACCTTTCTCTTTTACTAATCCACGAATAATTCCTGTTGAAGGTTCAATCGTTAAACCTTGCGGTAAATTTTGCGCAGTAAATTCTATTGGTCGTTCACCGGTGGCGGGTACAGTGAAAAGAAATTCAGTATTAGGAAAGTTGCCTGTGATTTTTGCTCCGTGAAAAACCGGAACGCCTTCGTAAAGGTTTTGTGCAATGACTTGTTGAGAAAAAAGAAGGGTGAGCAGAATGGAAAAGTGTTTCATGGAAATGGTTTTAAAAAAATGTGAGACAAGTGTAGGAAAGATTTCTTGCTTCCGAAGCTAGTAAAAATTAAAAAGAGGATGTCATGCTGAACGAAGGTCTACGTAGTAAAGCATCTTGTATTTGCGTGTAATGGAATACAAGATTCCTCATTTCGCAAAGCCTACATTCGGAATGACTACACTTCTATTTTATATCTTAAGTTACCGAACCAATGTGCTTTACGTTTCAACATTTCATTCCTCCGCCTCAACAAAAAATTTCTTTTGTTGTTATACTATTTCATTTCATTCGCGTTCTTAATTCCAAAAAATATTATGAAGAGAATTTTTGCAACTGTGTTTTTATGCTTATCGCTTACCACTATTTTTTCCCAATCAAAATTTACCATTAGCGGAACCATTAAGGATGGAAAAACCGGTGAAGAATTAATTGGAGCAACTATTTTTTTGAGAGACACCATTGGAATTGGAGCTGTTACAAATGCCTACGGATTTTTTTCGCTCACTATTCCTTCTTCAAAAAAAGAAATTGCTGTTCGTTATGTGGGCTACGAAGATTACAGTGTTACACTCGATTCGTTGAAAAACCAAAGCCTCAATGTTTCGCTTTCACCTGCTTCAAAAACATTAAAGGATGTAGAAATTAAAGCCACTAAAAGCAACGAAAATATTACGAGCGCACAAGTGAGCGCAATTAAATTGGACATCAAACAGCTTGAAAAAATTCCAGTTCTGTTTGGGGAAAAAGATATTCTGAAAACGATTCAACTTTTGCCCGGTGTGCAACCGGCAAGCGAAGGTAATGCAGGTTACTATGTGCGAGGTGGAAGCAACGACCAAAATTTGATTTTACTCGATGAAGCAACGGTGTATAGTCCCGCACACTTACTCGGTTTTTTTTCGGTGTTCAATAACGATGCAATAAAGGATGCCACGCTTTATAAAGGTAATATGCCGGCTGAATATGGCGGACGTTTAGCCAGCGTGTTGGATTTAAAAATGAAAGAGGGCAACAGCAAAGAATATGTGATTGGTGGAGGCATTGGTTTGATTTCATCGCGCTTGAATATAGAAGGCCCAATAGTAAAAGATAAAGGTTCGTTCATTGTTACCGGAAGAAGAACGTATGCCGATTTGTTTTTGAAATTATCGAAGAAGGACAATTTAAAAAAGAGCATTCTTTTTTTCTATGACATCAACGCCAAAGCAAATTATCGCATTGGTAAACGCGATAGAATTTTTCTTTCAGGCTATTTTGGTCAAGATAAATTTGGTTTGCGCGACCGTTTTACCATTGTGTATGGAAACGCAACTGCCACCCTTCGTTGGAACCATATTTTTAGCGACAAACTTTTTTCGAACACTTCTTTTCTATACAACGAATTCAATTACACCATAGGTATAAACGTGGCGAGCATTGATGTAAAATCGCAAATTCGTGATTTTAGTTTGAAAGAAGATTTGGACTACTATCTCAATTCAAAAAACAAACTGAAGTTTGGTTTTCTCACCACTTTCCACACCATTGTTCCTGGTCAGGTAATCTCGAGTGATACTGCACGCATAGGAAATATCACCCTCACAAAAAATTACGGATGGGAAAGTTCGGTGTATGCACAACACGAAGTTTCGCTTTGGAATAAAGTGAATATCAATTACGGTATTCGTCTTTCTGTTTTTACTCAAACCGGTCCTTCAAAATATTTCAAGTTTCCGAACGAGGATGTGATAGACACCTTCAATTTAAAGTTGGGGCAGTTTGGCAAAACCTATTTCAATGCAGAGCCGCGCGTTTCTATCAGTTATAATTTTATTCCGAGTATGAGTTTTAAAGCAGCCTATTCTCGCAACACACAAAACTTACATCAACTTTCCACTACTACTACTTCGGCTCCCACCGACCGCTGGATAATGACCAGCAACAACACTAAACCTGAAATTGCTGACCAGGTGAGTGCCGGTTACTTCGTCAATTTTCATAAAGACATGTTCGAAGTTTCGGTAGAAGGATATTACAAGTGGATGCAAAATCAAATTGATTATAAAAACGGGGCTACCCTTAGAGCTAATGAAGCAGTGGAAACGGAATTGCTTTATGGAGTAGGCAGAGCCTATGGTGCTGAATTTTTCTTCAAAAAGAAAGAAGGAAAATTTACCGGTTGGGTGAGTTATACTTTCTCGCGTAGCGAAAGAAAATTTCCAACGGTCAATCGCGAAACGTGGTTCGCCTCGCGTTACGATCGCACGCATGATTTGAGTATTGTGCTCATGTATGATATTACTCCGCGCATCAATGTTTCGGCCACTTGGGTTTATTACACGGGGCTTGCGGCTACTTTTCCCATTGGCAAATATGAGTTGAACGGAGAAATAGTACCGCTGTATGGCGATAGAAATCAAGACCGCTTTCCGGCTTATCACCGCTTAGATATTGGAGCCACTTTTGTTTTAAAGAAACGCAAAACATGGGAACATGATTTAAACATTAGTGTCTATAATTTGTATGCGCGTAAAAATGCTTACAGCATTGATTTTAAAACCGATTACGATAAAGGAATCAGCTATGCCGAGAAAACTTACCTCTTCCGTATTGTTCCATCTATTGCTTACAATTTCAAGTTTTCTGTTTTACCTGCAAAGAAAAAATCAAAATAATCATGAGAAATATTTTCAGAACACTGCTCATTGTTTCAGTTGCCGCTACTATCAATTCTGCCTGTACCGAAAAAATAGATTTGAAATTGAAAAACTCCGAGCCGCAGGTAACCATTGAAGGAAGACTGAACGATAAGTCCGGTCCTTATTATGTAGCTATCACCAAATCGCGACTATACACCGAGAACAATGAGTTTACAGGTATAGGAGGTGCGCAGGTAATTATCACTGATGATGCGGGCAATATTGATACACTAGTTCCCGGCTTTATAACGGGTTTGTATCAAACCAATTTTATACAGGGCACGGTTGGCCGAACGTATAAGTTGAGCGCAACCGTTGAAGGCACTACTTATGTTTCGCTTTGCAAAATGAACCCACCTGTTGATATAGACAGTATTCTGATTTCTACTGAAACAAATTTTCAAGGAGAACTAAAGACTACAACTAAAATGCAAATTCATGATCCTGCGGGAGTGCCGAATTATTATCAGGTGTTTTCTGTGCGCGATGGTTATCATGCCGAACACCGCGACCGCCTTTGGGATGGAAAAATTCGGTTGTTTAATATTCCTCACAAAGATTTAGCTGCTGGCGATACCCTTGAAGCAGAACTCTGGAGCGTGAGCGAACAGGTGTATACCTTCTTCGACCAGTTCGATCAAAACCAAAATAATTTTGGTGCGCCTGCCGCGCCAGCAAATCCCGATCCTGTTTATACACCTGCGGCACTTGGCTATTTCAGTGCTCATTCTATAAAAAGCAAGACGGTAATTATTCCGTAGGAAACGGAAATTTTGTTTTTTGTTCGATTCGTGTAGGTTTGATGTAAACCACCACACATGCATCAACTTGCCACGCTCGACTACATCGTTTTTCTTTTTTACTTTTTAGTAGTTGCCGGTTACGGCTTTTGGATTTACACAAAAAAGAAAAAAGCAAGCGTAGATTCTAAAGATTATTTTTTGGCAGAAGGCTCGCTAACGTGGTGGGCAATTGGTGCATCGCTTATTGCCTCCAACATTTCTGCCGAACAATTCATAGGCATGAGTGGCGCTGGTTTTAAACTCGGCTTAGCGGTAGCCAGTTACGAATGGATGGCAGCAGCAACGCTAATAATAGTAGCGGTTTTCTTTATGCCGGTGTATTTGAAAAATAAAATTTACACTATGCCGCAGTTTCTCAGCACGCGATATAATGGTACGGTGGCAATGATTATGGCTGTCTTTTGGTTGCTACTTTATGTAGTAGTGAATCTTACTTCAATTTTATTTTTGGGCGCGCTTGCTATCAGCAGTATTTCAGGATTGAGTTTGAGTTTGTGCATGTATTGTCTGGCAGCATTTGCCATTTTCATAACTCTTGGTGGAATGAAGGTGATTGGTTATACCGATGTAATTCAGGTTTTCTTTTTAGTGCTTGGAGGATTGGTAACCACTTATCTCGCATTAAATTTAGTTGCCGAAAAATTCGGAACCACCGGTGTAATGAACGGATTTAATTTAATGACTGCTCATGCCGGTGACCACTTTCATATGATTCTTCAACGCGATAATGCGAGCTATTTGGATTTGCCTGGCCTCACTGTTCTTTTAGGTGGAATGTGGATTGCGAACTTCAGTTACTGGGGATGCAATCAATATATAACGCAACGAGCACTCGGTGCTGATTTGCCAACTGCCCGCAACGGAATTTTGTTTGCAGCATTTTTAAAATTGTTGATGCCGGTGATTGTGGTTCTGCCGGGTATTGCTGCATTTGTTTTATATCAACAAGGAAGTTTTCAAACTGAATTATTGAATGCAGATGGAATAATTGCAGGCGATAGAGCGTATCCAGTTTTATTAAATCTTCTACCTGCAGGGTTAAAAGGTTTGAGTTTTGCCGCGCTCACTGCGGCTATTGTTGCATCGCTTGCGGGTAAAACAAATTCGATTGCCACTATCTTCACTTTAGATATTTATAAAAAAGTGTTGAACAAAAATGCAGATGAAAACAAACAAGTACAGATTGGAAAAATTGTGGTGGTTGCCGCAATGCTTATTGCTGTTTTCATTGCACCGCATCTCGGCATTGATAAAGGCGGATTGAATTACATTCAGGAATACACAGGCTTTGTTTCACCGGGCATCTTTGCCATGTTTATTATGGGTTTCTTTTGGAAGAAAACAACTTCAAACGCGGCACTCTTCGCCACCATTGGCGGATTTCTTTTTTCGGTCTTGTTGAAATTCCTACCGGGTATGGTGGATTTGTCATCACTTGCCTCAATTGGTTTCGCCAGTGCAAGCGCTACGGGAGTTTTTGAAATTCCGTTTTTAGATAGAATGGGAATTGTATTTGCGCTTTGCATTTTAGGAATGGTTACCATCAGCCTAATTGAAAACGCAGATGGTAAAAAAGCAAACGCTTTAGAAGTAGATACTTCGCTCTTTAAAGTTTCGAATTCATTCTTAGTTGGCTCGCTAACTATTCTTGGATTATTGGTGGCATTGTATGCTATGTTTTGGTAGGATTTATTTAAAACCATTCTAAAAATTTAAATTATGAAAGACATCCTTCTCTACGGCTCTATTATTTTCAACGTACTTACAAATATCAGTTTCAAATACTCCGCTTTGAATGATGCTATACCAACCAAAAAGTGGGGCTACCTCGCGCTTGGTTTGGTTTTCGGTTTAATTAATTCAGTATTATTTACCGAAGCTCTCAAAACAATTCAGATGCAGGTGGCAAGCGCCATTTTCTTTTCTCTAACTATTGTAGGATTATCGCTATCAGCTTATTTTATTTTTGGCGAAGCCTTTACAACTCGACAAGTGGTAGGCATTGCCGTAATTATTGGCGGAGTGGTTTTGGTATCATTGAAATAGTTCTAAGGACTAAGCGACAAATGTTGGCTGCGCAATTATTAGCCAAACACTATTATTTCCAAATCTTTTGAAAATTCGGTTCGGTGGTTATATTTGCGTCCCTTTTTACCGAAGGGCTGATAAAGATTTGGAGTTAATGGAGTTTGGGAGGCGTTCCGGCAAAGAGAATTAGGGGCATAGTGCAATGGTAGCATACGGGTCTCCAAAACCCTTGATGTCAGTTCGAATCTGGCTGCCCCTGCAAATAGTGAGTGGTAAATAGTAAGAAGTAACAGAAGATAGAAACACAAAAAGCAATGGATAAAATCACTTTATATTTTCAGGAAGCTTACGATGAGTTGGTTCACAAGGTGACCTGGCCTACATGGGCTGAATTGCAGGATAGTTCGGTGATAGTGCTTATTACCGCTATTATTATTTCGTTGATTGTGTTGTTTATTGATGTGGTATTTAAATACAGTATTCAGGAACTTTACAAAATCATTATCGGGTAATCATGGCAGATGATAAAAAGTGGTATGTAGTGCGCGTAATAAGCGGACAGGAACGCAAAATACGCGAGCACGTTTTACTCGAAGTAAATCGTTCAAAGTGGGATAAAATCGTTTTAAATATTCTGGTACCTACCGAGAAGATTTACACGATTAAGGCCGGAAAGAAAACCATTAAGGAAAAAACGTTGTTCCCCGGCTATGTATACATGGAAGTGGAAGACAAAAAAATGAGTCAGGAAATGTGGTCGCATGTTCGCCAGGTGCACGGTGTGCTTGGGTTCTTAGGAACACTTTCTCATGCAGAGGTTTTCAAACTACTTGGTAAAGCAGATGAAATGCTTGAAGCAGGAGAAACAATTGCAGAACCATTTATTATGAATGAAGATGTGAAAATTGTAGATGGTCCGTTCAACGATTTTATTGGAACCATTGAAGAAATAAATAACGAGAAGAAGAAGTTGAAAGTGGTGGTGAAAATTTTCGGACGCAAAACGCCTGTAGAAGTAAGTTTTATGCAGGTGGAGAAAATAGCTTAAAGTAGCAGTAAAAAGTAAATACAAATAACAATTCCAATAATCAGTTAACAGCAATACAATGGCAAAGGAAATTCAAACATTCATCAAGTTACAAGTTAAAGGCGGACAAGCAAACCCTGCTCCTCCAATTGGACCAGCTCTAGGTTCAAAGGGTGTGAACATTATGGAGTTCTGCAAACGTTTCAACGCGCAAACTCAGGACAAACAAGGAAAAATTCTTCCGTGTATCATCACTGTTTATACCGATAAGAGTTTCGACTTCGTTATCAAAACTCCACCGGCTCATGCTATGTTAATGGAATTGACGAAGAAGCAATTGGGTTCTGCTGAACCAAACCGTAAAAAAATCGGAATGGTAAGCAAAGACATTATCAGAAAAATTGCTGAAGAAAAAATGCCTGACTTAAACTGTTTCACTATTGAATCAGCTATGAGTATGGTGGCAGGTTCTGCAAAGAGCGCAGGATTTAACGTAGAAGGATACTAAAACCAGTAAGCAGCAGCACGAAGCAGAAGGCACTAAATGCCTTGTATTTAAACTGCATACTGCCGCTGTCAACTGCTAACTATTTTTATAACAGAGGGAGGAGTTCATTGCTCCGTTTGACCTCAAAAAACTAAACCAATGAAATTATCAAAGAAAAGAAAAGCCGTGGCTGGCAAAGTAGATGCTAACAAGCTCTATTCATTAGCCGATGCTTCCAAAATTGTAAAGGAAGTAACTACCTGTAAGTTCGATGCGTCTGTTGACTTGCACATTCAATTAGGTGTTGACCCTAAGAAAGCCGACCAGGCGATCCGCGGCACAACGGCCCTTCCACACGGAACGGGAAAAACCAAACGCGTTTTAGTTCTTACTACACCCGACAAAGAAGAAGAAGCAAAAAAAGCAGGTGCTGATTTTGTAGGTCTTGATGAGTTCGTTCAAAAAATTGAAGCTGGCTGGATGGAGTTTGATGTGGTTATTGCATCACCAAACGTAATGGCTAAGATTGCGAAAATAGGTAAGGTTTTAGGACCTCGTAACTTAATGCCGAATCCAAAGTCAGGAACGGTAACACCGGAAGTTGGTAAAGCTGTAGGTGAAGTAAAGAAAGGTAAAATTGCATTTAAGGTTGACAAGTTCGGAATCGTTCACACTTCCGTAGGTCGTGTTTCTTTCAGTGCGGCTCAAATCAATGAGAATGCAGAAGCTTTGCTTCAAACTTTATCGAAAATGAAACCGGCTACTGCCAAAGGAATTTATTTTATGGGAATCAGCATGGCTTCTACAATGAGCCCTGGAATTAATGTTGATTACAAATCGGTAGGAGGACTACAATCTTAATTTAAAAGACAGAAACGTTAGGCCATAATCATTGGATAACGAATCAAAAAAAATAGCAAATGGAAAAGAATCAAAAAAATCAAGAGATAGCAACGCTGAAAGAAAAATTCAGTAATACTACATACTTCTACATTACCGATTCATCTACTTTATCAGTAGAAAAAATCAATAAGTTCCGCAGACTTTGTTTCAATTCTGGAATTGAGTACCGCGTATCTAAGAACACCCTTATCCGCAAAGCTTTAGAGCAAGTGGGTGGTGGTTACGAAGAAATTTATCCGCTTTTGAACGGCCCAACAGGCGTTATGTTTTCGGCTGACGGTGCAGCACCCGCTAAGGTGTTGAAGGAGTTTAGAAAGACAAACGACAGACCCGTATTGAAAGGCGCTTATATTGATGCTTCGGTATTTGTAGGCGATACACAAATTGAAGTGTTGGCTAAGTTGAAGAGCAAGAAAGAATTGATTGGCGAAATCATTGGCTTATTGCAATCACCTGCAAGCAATGTGATCAGTGCATTACAAGGTTCATCGGCACAAAAGATTGCCGGCTTGGTAAAGGCATTGGAAGACAGAGCGAATTAATACCACCTCATCCTAAATCCTTCTCCGAAGGAGAAGGACTTGAATACAAAACACAAAGTCCGTTCATTTTTGAACGGACTTTTTTATTTATGTAAACGAAGTTAAAGCAGAACTACCCATGGCATTCTACGATTTAAGCAAAACCGAACGACAAAAACTGGTTGATGAAATCAACTATGCGGTGCTTGCCGATATTGAAAAGGAGAGGAGCAATAATCTGCTTCGCTATTTTAGCGATGAGGATACTTATATCCGCAAAACAGCCTACCTCGCCATTGGTAAAATTTACCACGCCAATCAAAAACACAGAAAGAATATTCTGCAATTGCTGAACGCGCTTTTTGAAAACACCAATGAAAAAGTGCGACAAACTGCCATTAACAGCGCAGGCGAAATAGGCATCTATGATTTTGAACCGATAGAAGATTTAATGGAGCGCGGATTGTTTGATGCGCACCACTGCGTGCGCAATGCAGTCATTGGCTCTATTAAAAAGATGGGCGAAAAAAATCCTGCGCCTGTGCTGGCGTTTGCCAAAAGGTTTCTTCATCATGAAGATAAAGAGATACGCAGAGAAATATGCCATGGCATAGAACTGCGCGGCCGAAAATATCCGCAGGATATTCTACCGCTGTTGCAGGAACTTCAGTTTGATAAAACTTTGCGCGTGCGCAAAACACTGGTGCACCTGCTCGGGCAAATTGCGTATAAAAAAGGTTGCCTGGAAACCGTAGTGGCCCACCTTAAAACATGGGAAAATAAAGACCTGGTAAAGGATGCCCTCGAAGAAATTATTGATGTGCACGAGCGATACAAAGACTTTGCAGTAAAAACGCAGGAAGAGGCAATAGAATATATCCATAGCAAAGCAGCAGCATAGGAAAATAGGTGCGCACAATTTTGCAAAAAATTTCGTTGCAATAAATCTTCCGAATAATTGAAAGGTGCATGAAAATAAAGTTGAGCTTAATGAACACGAGCTATCGGGAAACGCCATAGGTACAGATTTCATAACGCTGCTCTTGTTCTCCTTATTTTTGCAACTATTTTTATTATTTCAATTCGGTTTTTCATAACTCTACAACCGTATCTCCTTTGTTTTGTAGCAGCACTTGTTCATTCTATTTCTAATCTACAAAACTATGTTGCTATGTAGCGGAACATCGCATAGAGAACCCTGATTTTCAAAATTAATCTCAAGAGTTTTGTTGCTAAACTACCAATATGAGTTGCTGAATTACAGAGTCTGGTTACAGAGTTCTTCTGTTTAGCAGCTATTTTAAGCAGTGCTGTTAAAGTTTTCAGAAGATTCATTTTTACCTGTAGAGCAGAATTTTTTCTCCTTCATTTTCAAGAATTTACGAAAGCAATTTTTACTGCGCAAATACATTGCGTTTTCGAACCACACATTTGCATTTGTAAATAATCACCGGGGTAAATACCGAACAATAAAGCAGAAAACAAAGTGCACTTGTTATTTGATGAACCAACCTTGTTGCGCAACAGCCGGTGAAAGTTTACAACACTAAATTTATTTTTTCATTTTTTAATTCTTGTATTATGAGTCGCATAAAAATAGACTTCAACAAACCCGTTACCGAGCAGGTAGCCAAAAGCCGTGACATTCAAACCAAAATGACCGGCAACCCTAATTTCTTAACTCCTAATCCTACTTTAGCCCAACTGAAAACAGCAACCGATGATTTAGAAAATGCTTACACCGAAGCGCTCAATCGCGATAAGGCAAAAAAAGCCCTAATGCGTATTGCCCGGCAGGTACTCAAAGACCTTATTGTAAAACTGGCAGATTATATTCAAATAACCGGTGATAGTGATGAAACAAAAATACTGAGCAGTGGATTTGGAGTGCGCAAAGTGCCAACACCCGTTTCGGTGCCCGATGTGCCAACCGATGTAAAAGTAACCGCTACAGAATTTGATAGTCAACTGGACATTACATCAAAAAGTGTAAAAGGAGCTATCACTTACTTGCTTGAAATGTGCATGGACCCTTTGCTCGAAAAAAATTTCAGTCCTGTGGAAATTAGTACCAAATCAAGTATTCGTGTAAAAGATTTAGCCCCCGGAACAAAATACTGGTTTCGTTTGCTTGCTTTTAACACAGCCGGCAAAAGCGGCTGGAGTAACCCTGCAAGCGGAAGAACCACACAGTTTTAAATTCTGCAGGCTTCCGGTTTTTTCAATTTCGTTCTACGCAAAAATTGCCGGGCAGTATTTGAATTCAACTTTCTTGGGCTTCTATTTTATAAAAGTAGAAGCCCTTTTTTTGTTAGATTAATTGGTTAAAAAATACCTCTATTTCCAAATAGTTTCAACATACAAATTCCACCTTGTTTTTTTTCATCGCGGCAACCGTCTTTTTTATAACCACGGGGTGTATTTATTTACAGCCAAAAAAACAAGTTAGACCTGGTAAATTTCATTCTGTCAAAAATTGTTTCTTGCTTAAAATCAATAGGTTACAACCTATTTGCTAATAAACACTAAGAAAAGGCACAGCATTTGACTTGTAAGCTGCAAACCAACGTGTAACTTAGTATTGACAAGCCGTATAAAAAGCAGTTAAATTATCCCCGATATTATTACATTTGAAACTCGTTCTAAAAATTAAACTCAATAGCATGAACAAAATCATTACCCTACCTGTTAGCCAATTTTTCACTATGGCAAAACTTCCTGCTGTGCTTTTATGTCTTTTTTTATTCAATGCAAATAACATTGAAGCACAGGCAAAGCAATGCACCGCACCTAATGCAACTTTAGCTGATAGCAAGTTGGTTGATGCCGGTCATGTTTCATTCCAGCACGTTATTGGCGATGAACTTAATGTTATATCTCCCCCTCCGGCTCAAGGTGTTGAAAAAAAATATTTTGATAACGGCTACTTCCGTTATGAATTAACCGGCAATGCCGAAAGAGATGCTGAAACCTATAAAATAGAAAAAGAAAAATTGTTTTATAAAAATCCGGAGCTTTATAAAAAATGGGCAAATGAAGGTGCCGGTTCTACTATAGAAAAAACGGCACTCCCTAAACCTCAATCAACCACCAAGCAATAACATTCGCCCTTTAACTTGCATTTGTAAATCTTTATAACTAATAACATGAAAAATTTTATACACGCTAAAGCAACCCATACCTTAACTGTAGTTTTTTTTACAGTTTTTTTACTGCTTGCTGGATTATCTAAAGTAAATGCACAGTGTGCTTATGGAGGTACTTCTTTTTGCGCCCAAAATGTTAGTGGATTAGCTCATAATACTTGGGCGGGATGCACCAATTTTTATGGTGGAGAATATATGTTGATCTCCGGAGTTATGGAAGGAGACATGTTAGGGTTATACACTTGTGGTACTTCGTACGACACACAGATCACCCTATTTAGAGAAGGAGATTCATCTCCGCGAACTTACAATGATGATAATGGCCCTTACTGTACCGGAAGCAATGCATCAATACTTTACAAAACTGCGGGTAGCAATGCTGGAGGTGTTTCAGGTGCTAATTCGGCAAATGGACAATGGCGCGCGCTTATGAACGTCTATAATTGCACCACAAATGCCACTAACGGAACGTTATATGTAATGAAATATCCAGTAGGTATAGGAGTAGAATCTACTCCTACCTTTACTGCGGCAAGTGGTTGCAGTAATGGAACTGCAAGAATGGGCGCAGGCGCATATTATGATATTACAGTTGCTGCAAATACATATTATGACTGGACTTGGAATAATAACGGCTCTGCTCAGCAAAACGGCTTTTATCTTCAACCGATAAACGGAACAGGTGCCGCAGTTGGTCAAAATACAAGCACCTTAGGTTGGAATTCAGGAACAACAACTTCAGTGAGAATATACGCATGGAGAACAGCTTCTTTGTGGTCAGGTACTTCGGGTATTTTGACTTACCGCCATACACAACCAGTTAGCGTTACGGCAACCGCAAGTAATACAAATCCTTGCCATAATACAGCAGCAGTGGTAAGTTTGACCGGTGCAGGAACGTATGTAAATGCATGGTCTTGGACTGGCGGACCTGCCGGTGGCACCATTGCAAGTTCAACCGGTCAGAGCACTACTTGGACATCTCCAAATGTTCTCACTGGTCCTTCAGGCACTTTTACACTAAGTGCAAGTAATAATGGTTGTGCCACAGCAGCTAATACGGCCTCCGTTGCTGTTCGATCGAATAACCCGGGTGCTGTTACTATTACCACCCCGGTTTGTGCCGGGTTAAACCCCCTTACGATTGCCAATAGTACAGCTGCATCATCTAATGGTGGTAGTATTAATTATTATTTTTACTATAGAGGAGGGCCCAGTAATATAGCCTATTTAATGTACGATGGTCCTACTACCAATACATCCTCTAACTTACCTTCTGCAGTTTACAATACTCCGGGTAGTTGGTTTGTTGCTCGAAACTCCGATTTTGGATGCGGTCAGGCAAACAATGGAACAACTGTAGATATTCCATTAACGGTAGTAGCCGACCCTGCATTAACAGCAGCCACGCTTACAAATTCATCTATCTGTTCAGGTGGCAGCACCGATGCGGCATCTACTTTAAGTGGCGGCACCGGCACACAGGCACCTGTATGGGAATATTCTACAGATAACAGCACCTTTACAACGGTAGCCAATGGCACACCAACTGGTGCGGTTTATACGAATACGACTACGACAACAATGA
>JAPLES010000047.1:0-29469 GCA_026391075.1 Bacteroidota bacterium
GAAGAATAAAAAGACGTAGTAAAATAAAATAGATAATCTTGCACCCTCGTGAAACAGCAAAAAACACCTTCATTTAACCAGTTAACTTTGGTGGCCTTCTTTACCGCGGAATAGGTGGACTTGTATACGCGGAATATCCACTAAGGAAAGAGCCGCCATTCGTGCGGCTTTTTTATTTTAAGAAATCGATGTTTCTTTTCAGTCCTTTAAATTTAGTTCGCGTAACCGGTGAGCCTTTAAACAATGTTTTGAAATTTTCTTCGTTCAGTTCATCCCAATCTTTTTGTTGCATATTTAATATCTCAGTGGTAGCACTAAACTGTGGTTCGTTGTGTGTTTTCGCTTGCGTATTAATAGGGCAAACCTGCTGACATATATCGCAACCAAACATCCAGTTTTCGAATTTGCCTTTCATTTCGGCAGGAATTTTTTCATCCTTTAACTCGATAGTGAAATACGAAATACATTTGCTGCCATCAACTTTGTATGGTTCGTAAATGGCATCGGTAGGGCATGCATCAATACATTTAGTGCAAGTGCCGCAGTAATCTTTTACCGGTGAATCATATTCCAATTCAAGGTCTAGAATTATTTCGGCCAAAAAAAAATAACTGCCGCTACGCTTGGTAAGCAGGTTAGTATTCTTTCCTTGCCATCCAATGCCACTTCGTTTTGCCCACGCGCGTTCAAGTACTGGCGCACTGTCAACAAAACACCGCCCGTTGACTTCACCCGCTTGTTCACGAATGAAGTTTAATACGGCATTTAGCTTGTGTTTTACTACCTCGTGATAATCCTTTCCCAGAGCATACATGGCTATTTTCGGACTGTGGTTGAGTTGAACATTTTCTGTATAATAATTATGAGAAAAAGAAATAACGCTCTTTGCATTTTCTACTAGTAAACTTGGGTCTATCCGTTTGTCAAAATGATTTGCCATGTAATCCATTTTGCCATGCAAATTTTGGTTGAGCCAGCCTTCGAGCAAACGAGCTTCATCATCTAATTTTTCGGCCTTACTTACACCACAGGCATCGAAACCCAAACGTTCCGATTCGCGTTTAATCAAAGTAGTTAATTGATGTTTGTTCATGGCAGAATGTTCGCTCAAAGAAAATAGATAATTAATGTTAGCGTTTCTTTAATAATAGCCCAATGTTAGCATAGCTTCCGCACTTTAAAATTGCAGTATAAATAAAAACCTAAATGAAATTTTTCAGCAACATACTTCTTCTTTTTGTTTTGCTACTTACTGCAACACAAGAAATATTTGCTGCTTCACCAATAACAAAACCGGGTGAAGAGGAAACAGAAATTGATTCCAAAAATTTGAAAGTGCTTTCCTGGAATATTTACATGCTGCCTAAAATTGTAGTGCAACGCGGAAAACGTGAACGCGCACACGCTATTGTTGACACGCTTCGTAAATCAGATTTCGATATCATTGTTTTTCAAGAAGCATTCTTTCCTGCTTCACGCGAAATTATTGGCGAAGGATTAAGAACAATTTATCCGTTTCAATACGGACCTGCAAACAACACCGGGAATACTTTGAAAACGAGTAGTGGTGTTTGGATACTCAGTAAAATAAATTTGAAACTGTTGAACGTTACACAATTCAAAAACTGTGTTGGCTACGATTGCTTTGCACGCAAAGGAGCTATGTTGTTAGAAGGAGTTTGGAACAATAAACCTTTTCAAATTTTAGGAACGCATTTGCAAGCAGATGGGTTTGATATTATACGCCAAAAACAAATGGATCAGATTTATACAGATTTGTTGGCAGAAAATAAACGTGAAGGTGTACCGCAAATTATTTGTGGTGATATGAATACTGAAAGGGAGATGAACGACCACTATTGCGAAATGCTCAACTGCTTAGATGCGGCAGACGGAGAAATAAGTGGCGTTGAAAAGTGCAGTTACGATGGCGAGAATAATCCCATTGCTCAATCCTTTGGTGTTAAGAACAAGGCTAATTACGATTACATTTTAGTGCGTAGCAATGGAATGAAAATGAAAACGCTCAAGCGTTTTGTAAGCGTTATGCGCAAGGGAAAAAAATACCTCAGCGACCATTACGGTGTAGCTTGTGAGTTGAAGTTTTAAACTATTCTCCCTTCACCAATTTCACTCTGTAAAAATTTGTTTTGGCTTCTATTGTCAGTACGTAAAAGCCATCGTTCCAGTTTTGCGTGTCAATTATTTTTTCGAAACACTACACAAAAGAAAAACGAAAAACACAATAGATAAGTGGCGAAGTGCAAGCATTGGAGAGGAGTTTATATTTTACTCGATACTAAGATGCTGAATTTTACAAATTCACAAGGATAGTTTTGTTAAACACAGACTTTCTTTTTACGTTTTTGTTGAACCGCGCTCTACTTTAGCTATCCTAACACATAACGCTATGAACAAGACCACTCAAACATCAACCCCTGCAATTATTACAGAAGAAATTTCTGAAACTTCGGTTTTCGGAATTGATATAACTACTGAGTTATACTAGGAGTTTATTGAAACAGAAAAGCCCCTGAGTACTCGGGGGCTTTTCTGTTTATGGAAGTTGGAGATTATCTCACCACCGTTAATCTCCTCTTCACCGTTTCGTTGGTTTGCAATGTGGTAACTGTGCATACATAATTGCCGCTTGCCAGATACGAAACATCAAAACTTTCGCTGCCGTTTATTTTTTCGTCAAGTAATGTTTCACCAAGTAGATTTTGAATTTCTACATGCAAGGGAATTTGCTCTGACGACAGCACATACACCAAACCATCAGTAGGATTCGGGTAAACCAAAATCTTCAACGGGTTAGGTTCAACAATTCCGTTTACACCCACGTTCACCGTAACGCGTGCCAAAGCACAATTATAACACGAAGGATTGGTGTGGTCGCACACGGTGTAATCAAATGTATCGGTGCCGGTGTAGTTATTGTTTGGCGTATAAGTAATGGTGTTGTCGCCATTTACTACCACCGTTCCGTTGGCAGGATTTGTTTTAAGGTTTACAAACATCGGGTCGTTCTCAATATCCGAATCGTTATTCAAAACAGAAACTGTTGCTGTACCGTTAGTTGAAATATTCGCCACATCATTCACTGCATTTGGAATACGATTGATGTAATGAAGTGGATTGTATTTGTAAGGCTCGTTAGCAGCAAAAGTCCATCCGCAAATTTCGTTACCCAAATTATCATGCGCACTTAAACGCAAAGAATCATTGCCCCATGTTTCTACCTTGCCAAACGATTGTTCGAAATTATTGGCATCGCATAAACCGGTTCCGCCTTTGTTCCAAATATTGAAGTGCATGAACTGCTGATTAGTCATCCATTCCAAAGAGTTTGCTTTTTTCAAATTGCCGCTGTTCAGTTCGGGCAACCCCGAATTGGTTCCGTCATCTAAACCAACGGTGTGCGTATCGCCACTCACCACAAACACATTCTTGATATTGTTGTTCATAATGAAATTTACAAGTGTGTCTGCATCTTCATGAAAGCCCGCCCAGCAATCGGCATAATTTTGCACAGCTGTATAACCTTTGTTCGGCAAGGTCAATCCCGAAACCTGAGGGGCCCAGTAAGGCACTGCACCGTTTCCAATTTTTAAACAAGTGTCGGTAGTAATTCGTAAACCAAGATTAAATGCATCGCTGCTGATAATTATTTTCCAGGTGGCGGTTGAATTTGCTAATGCATTCTTCAACCAGTTCATTTGGTTAGCGCCTACCAGCGAGTATCCAACAGGCGGAGCATACACCCAATTACTTCCTACTTTTTTAATAGCAGCAGCTTGCGGTGTACGCATAGAGCGCAAATCAGGAACAAAAATTTCCACATTGCCCGAACGGAAACTGTGATAGATTCCTTCGGTGCTGTCCACTACTTTATAACCCGGGAACCATTCGAGATATGCATTGATAGAATTCAAACGTGCCTGCACAGGTTGTGTGTAAACAGTAGGCGCACCGAGGTCTCCTAAAAAATTTAATCCAAAACCTGATAGCGCATCATCGCCACAATTATCATTTAGAAAATCGTGGTCGTCATACATGTAATCGGTAGAAGTGGTTTGCATAAAACCCAAATGGCTCGGGCTTTCGTAACGCATTTTGTAGAACGTTTGATGGTTGCTGTAAGTAGCTGCGTAAGAAGTTGGAGGGTTAGTGAGATAAACATCTTGCGCACCTGTTGAAGCATCAGGATACCCCCAATCACCCAATTGAATAAACGCTTTTGGATGATATAGCGAAGCGCGATTAAATAAAGTAGCGTTGCTGTCGAGCAAGTCATAAATGCACGAACCCGTTACAAATACCTGATGTGCACTTGAATTAGCTGCGGCATGAAACGTTTCGAATGAAGCAACTGCACTTGCAGGCACGGCACTAATAGTTACGCGCACATAATATTTTGTATCGGCAGAAAGTCCGTTCACTTGTGTTATAGCAATCGTATCTTTCGATGCAACAGTAACTCCGCTGAACGAAAGAACACCCGATGAGAAATTACTTTGCGTGCAAACTTCTACTGCAAAAATAGTTGCTGATGAAGTGCGCACAAAAACGCGGCACGAAGAATCGGTCACCGCGCCTACGATAGGACCATGCGTTACCGTTTGCGAAAAACCGAGAAAGAAAAAGGAGAGGAGCGGGAGTGTAAAAATATTTTTCATGGGAAGGGATTTAAGGTGAATATAGAAACACAAATTTTGTATGTAAAGAAAGGAGTAATTTTTAAAAGCTTCGTTAAGCCAATAACAATTTTATACAATGCACTTTTCGATTGTTGAAAAAACAGATTGACAAAATTCATTTACAAAATTACTTTCGGTTTGTAGCTGCTATAAAACAATGTTCTTTTACAGCTACAAATGGAACTGATTCGTTCACGAAAATTGTTGCAATGGAAGAAAATGAATCTCAAGAACCCTCTTTTGGCGAAATTATGGATTTGGTGAAACAGTATGAAGAAGCAGAAAAACTGAAGCGACCCATTTATTTAGACGAAGAACACTACGAGCAAATCATACAATTTTATCAGGAGAATCGTGCGCCACAAAAAGCATTGCGCGTAATTGAAGAAGCGCTCAATCAATATTCTTTCTCAGGCTATTTCTACATCAAGCAAGCTGAAATACTCGCCAACGACAAAAAATTTGATGAAGCACTTTTAGCATTGGAAGAAGCGCAGAAGTTAGACCCCAGCGATATCAACATCTTTCTCATTCGTGCCGATGTTTATTTGTGGCAAGGCAAACATGCGCAGGCTTTGGCCGAAGCAGAGTTTGCTTTAACGCAGGCAACAGATCCCGAAGATAAATGTGAACTGTATCTGGAAATGGCAGATATACTCGAGGATCAGCAGAAATATCCCGAAGTGGTAGAAGCGCTGAAAACCGCTGTACGTTTTGATCCAATGAGTGATGAAGCAATCAATCGTTTTTGGTTTTGTGTGGAGTTAACCCAGGATTATGAAGGCAGCATAAAGTTTCACGAAGAAATAATTGAGCAAAGCCCTTATGCCTACTTAGCATGGTTCAACCTGGGTCATGCACATGCCGGATTACAGCAGTATGAAAAAGCACTCGAAGCATTTGAATATGTAATGGCCATTGATGAAAAATTTGATGGAGCATACATTTGTTGTGGCGATGTGAAATTTAATATGGAGTTGTATGAAGATGCGCTACAGTATTATATGGACGCCATTAAATTATCGAAGCCAAACAAAGAACTTTATCTTAAAACGGCTGAAGCGTATGAGATGTTGAATGATTTGTCGAAGGCACGCGCCTATTTGCGTAAAGCTATTGCTATTGACCCGTACTACGATGAAGCATTCTACCGCATTGGAGAAACGTATAGGGAAGAGGAAAAATGGCAGAAAGCAATTTCATCTTTTGAACGTGCGGTAAAACTGAACAAAGAGAATATTGAATTTTTAGCCGCTCTAGCCGATGCTTACATGAGTATAGATGAAGGCGAAAAAGCGGTGGCTATGTTTGAACGTATTTTTCAAATTGATACGCAGGATAAACAGAACTGGATAAATTTAGCTACTGCCTATTTCAATGTAGATGATTATCGCAAAGCGTTTCAGGTGTTACATGAAGCGGAACAAAAATTTAAAAACAGTGCTGATATTTTCTACATCAAATCTGTTTTCTATTTCCAGGTGGGCAACAAACACGAAGCTGTTTTGAATCTCGAGCGCGGCTTGCTCACTAATTTTGATGAACACACTATCATTTTTGATATGGACGATTCCTTACTTGATAACGAAACGGTCTTGAGTGTGATTGAGCAGTACAGGAGCTAATCATTCCCTATCCAAATCGACACTTTCATCTGCACACAATTATTTTACTTTCGCGCCCTATGGAATTTATAAAATTTGCTATCGACTTTTTTCTGCATTTAGATAAACATCTCGCAGACCTACTCACGCAATACGGAACCCTCACTTATGCAATTTTGTTTCTTATCATTTTTGTAGAAACAGGTTTGATAGTAATGCCACTTTTGCCGGGCGATTCATTGTTGTTTGCGGCTGGAGCATTAGCTGCTATTCCCGAAAATCATTTGAGTGTTGCTGTTATTATTCCGCTCCTGATTGTTGCTGCGTTAATGGGCGATAACGTAAATTATTTTGTAGGGAAATTTTTCAGCAAACAAATAAAAGCGCGCGACCGCATTTTATTTTTTAAACGCGAATACATTGCAGAGACTGAAGCTTTCTATGAAAAACACGGGGGTAAAACAGTCATCATGGCTCGCTTCATTCCTATAGTAAGAACCATTGCCCCGTTTGTTGCCGGTGCAGGAAGCATGAGTTACTCGCGCTATATTTTGTTTTGTGTTACTGGTGCGGTGCTATGGGTTGCCGGAATTACTTCGCTTGGTTATTTGTTTGGCAATTACGAACCGATAAAAAAGAATTTTGAATTGGTTCTACTCGGAATCATTTTCGTTTCTGTTTTGCCAATTGTATGGCAAATGATAAAGGTGAAGTTCTTGACTAAAGAAGCATGAAAAAATTTGGGCTGATAGGATTTCCACTCTCTCACTCCTTCTCCAAAAACTATTTTGAAGAAAAATTTCAGCGCGAACAAATTACCGATTGTACCTACGATTTGTATGAGCTAAAAACAATTGAAGAGCTTCCTTCTCTTCTTAAATCGAATCCCGAATTGGTTGGTTTAAACGTTACTATTCCTTACAAAGAATCGGTGATCCCATTCTTAGATTCTATTTCTGACGAAGCAAAAGAAATAGGCGCAGTGAATTGCATTCGATTGAATAATGGAAAGTTGGAAGGATCGAATACAGATGCATTTGGATTTGAAACTTCGTTCCAGAAACATTTTGATAACACAAATAACAAAGTTGAGACTGTCTTTAAAGCCTCCTACGGGGGTTTGGGGGCTGTATTTATTCTAGGCACAGGCGGTTCATCAAAAGCTGTTTGTTATGTCCTGAAAAAACTGAATTTACCTTACATAAAAGTTTCGCGCAAAAAAGAAAACAATTGCATTGCGTACGAAGAAATTTCTGCCTTAATGCATGAGCGTAATATCTTCATCAATACTACACCACTCGGTATGTTTCCCAATGAAAATGAATACCCTAATATTCCTTACGATAAGCTAAATGCTAATGATTTTCTCTTCGACCTTATTTACAATCCTAGCGAAACTTTGTTTCTTAAAAACGGAAAAGCAATGGCAGCTAAAACTCAAAATGGTTTAGAAATGCTGGAACTACAAGCAGAAAAGAGTTGGCAAATTTGGCTGGAGGAATAATAGATTTCCAATTCCATTTACAGGCACTACTTTATTCAATACGGATATAATCAATGATTGATTTTTTATCCTGTTTTAAAAAAGGAACAAAGGATTGTGTGTAGTAAGTTCCGTCTTGATACATAGGAGTTCCAATCCACAAAAACATTTGCTTGTCAGGAATACGTGCCGCATCAGTATTGATGATGGCTTTCTCTTCGCCATCTAACAAAAACCGAACGCTATCAGGATACCAATACAAATCATACGTGTGCCACGACTCAAAAAAATGTTCATCCATTTCGCTGCCTATTACATTTGCTTGTCGCTTGTTGAACCGTTCAACATCGTAGTTGCCAATGTTTTTTATTTCACCCGGTTTAAGTTTTACCCAAGGCCCACGCATATAATCCACAATGGAATAATTGATAAATGCATTGCGGTTCCAAACGGTATTTTCATTATAAGATGAAGCACTCCAAATTTCAAAATCAATTTCATAAGGTTTTATTCCACTGCCGTCAACAATATCAGGGTATGGATCTTCAGCCGATACAGGTTCTAGAAAACGTTGATAGAGCCAAAGATTGTGTACTTGTCCATTAGGCGTTCCCTGTTTATTCAACATATCCGAAAACTTTGCGCGCACGGTTAGGTGTCCGTATTTAAAAGATGGTTGCATAACCACTTCGCCCCATGTTTTATTGTAATTACCTCGCGTTGATTTAGGACTGGTGAGTGTTATTCCATTACTGTCGATGGTGTAATTCGATTCGCGTTGTCCGTAATTGGCTTTTACAAAATAGGCTTTGCTCAAATAACCATTAAAGAATTCCTCTGTGTTCCAGTTTTCTGTAATTGCACTTCGGTACCAATTGGTGCAGGTGTCGCACAGTTTTTTTTGCCAACCATTTAGCGGAACATAAAGGTGATTCTTGTCTAATGCATTGGTGCCATCAAAAAATTCTTCCAGAAAAATAAACTTGAAATGCTTTGGCGAAACATAAGCAAAGTGCTGAGCATATAAACGACCATTGTTTTTCAACTCATCCTTTTTTACTTCCGCAAAAGGATTGATGTTTTTTAAATCAATGGTGTCGTTCATTAAAACATTATTTTTTTCAGGCAAAGCCAAAACCATAAATTCATAATTGCCTGGTCGTGCTGGGTCTTTCCATTCTTTGCGCGGGTTTTCGCGTTTTGGATCCATGCCAATGGTATATGCCAATTTTACTATCGCTTTTTCTTTGGCCGGCACAGTAACTTGCTGCATTTCCGAAACTCCATAATAATTATTCAGAGATTGGTTGTTATAAAATTCAAATTCATCATCGGTTCGATTCCAATAAGTGGTGTTCTGATAAAACAAACGCACGTAAAATGTTTTGGGCTGAGGAGAAGAATTGGTAATGGTGACTTCGCCACGTGCACTGTCTTTGGTTAAGCAAGTGTTTGGAAAATAAACTTCAGCATATTTTAGCGTAGTATCCAGAATATGAAAATCGCATTCCTTGCTATAAACATGGCGGTATTCTAAATTAAAATTTGGGTCATAACCCAGTGGTTTAAAATCAGAAATAAAATCAGAAGAAATATTTTCGAACGAATGGTGAAGCGGTTGGTCTTTGTAAAAATTATCATCCAGTTTATACAATAAATATTTTTTGTCGAAGTAATCCGTCAACCAGTTCCTGGGCTTATCGGGGTCAAGCGCAATTTTTACATCGCGCTTACAACCGGCTAACGCAGCAATGGTAATTACAAAAAATAAAAAACAGGTTTTAATAAATGGCGACATAAATAGAATGGATAGAAAATGAGTTAAACTAAATACGCGTTACTTTTTCCTTTAGTTTCAAACTCCACACGTATTTGTTCCTGCAACGTGGTGGAAAGTGAAAGCCCTACAAAATCTGCTGTAACCGGAAAGAGTTTGTGTTGGCGGTCAACTAAAACTGCCGCTTGAACTTTTTTAGGAGAAAAATCCATAATTGGTTTTAACGCGTAGTAAAGAGTTTTGCCGGTGTTGGCCACATCATCCACAATTAAAACAGTTTTGTTGTTGAGCGAAAGTTTTCCCAGCGCTACTACAATTTCATTTTCCAGCGGTTTAGTTTTGTTGAGGGTTAGTTCGAGCAGTGTAATTTTAATTCCTCCAATGGCTTCAATTTCTTTTTTCAAAGTTTCGGCATACACAAAACCATTTGGCTTAATACCAATCATTACTACTTCTTTTTCGTCATAATTATCTTCCACAATCTGATAGGCAATTCTGCGGGTTTTTTGCTGAATCTGTTCGTGGTTAAGAATCAAATTTTTTTTCATGGCTGAGAATGATGATGTAATTAAGCGCAAATATAATTTTGCAGCTAATTCAATGGCATATATCGGACAATGGTATCTTCAACCGCTTTTTTATATTGCGTGCGCAAAAGTTTTTTGGAACGAAAACGAAAAACACAAAAGCCGTTAATTCTAAAGTCTAAAAAACAATTGGCAACAAATCTGTAATCAGTAAACCCAACATTAAAAACAAAAAAATAAATTATGAAGCAACTCACACTCGCTTTATTTCTAATGGCAACTGTTGCAGTTGCTACTGCGCAAGACGGCAACAATATTTGTGTATGGAATGGTATCAATAACTACAATCAGCAAGCAGGACCCGAAGAACTGGAACACGGCATGAAATGTTCCGATGAAGCTATTGTGAATGAATCAACCAGCGGAAAATGGAAAACATGGTACTACCGCGGTCAGTTGTATACACTTATTTTCATGGACAAAACGTTGAAACCTAAATATGGCACTTCGGCTTTCGAAGCTATAAAGGCATTTAAAAAATTGTATGAAATCAACGATCCAAAGTTTAAAGATTGGGATGATGCTTACAAATACATTATGCCATTGGCTACAAACACTTTCAACGAAGCCGTTGATTTGTATCAGCAAAAAAATTATGCGCAGGCATTTCAATATTTCTATTCCATAAAAGATATCAATGTAGTGCTTGTTGGCAAAGGGCAAAAACCGAATATTGATTTAACTGTAGCTTTAAAAAATGCAGCCATTTGCGCTGAAAATGCAGGCGATGTAGCTGGCGCTTTGACTGTTTATCAAGACTGGTTGGCTATTGCTCCCGATGCTGCAGCCTACCGCAACCTTGCTGTTTCTTATAAGAAACAAGGGAAAGCCGATGATGCGAAGAGAACGGTTGATGAAGGTTTGGCTAAATTTCCGAAGGATGCTAATCTGTTGGTTGAAAAAATAAATTTCTTTTTAGAAACTACGCAATACACAGAAGCACTAACCTATGTAAATAATTTGCTGGAAGTAGAACCGAATAATGATGGTGCATTATTTATTAAAGGTTTGGCGTATGAAAAAATTGGTAACGAGGACTCGGTGGTTTATTACTATGTAAGAGCGAGCGATATCAATCCTAAGAACATTAAAACATACAACAACTTGGGAGCTTTGTATGTAGCAAAAGCAAATGCGCTTGTAGAGCCAATGAATAAATTGGGTAACAGTGCCGATGATATGAAGAAGTATGACGCATTAAAAAAACAACGTAAAGAGTGGTATTTAAAAGCAAAACCATACTTAGACAAAGCACATGAAATAGACCCAAGCGATGCACAAATAAATCGTGTATTAAAACAAGTAGAAGCATTTACGGCTGAATAGATTTTATAACTTAAGGTAAGCAATAGCTGATAGTTTCTTCTATCAGCTATTTTTTTGCTCAAATATTTCCTAACCTATTTCGACTTACCAATAGCAATTCAGTTTGTCTGATACATTTGCACCGCAATTTTTAAAACTATGTCGAAGCCCGTAGAAAATTCGAAACGAAAACTGATTAGTAGAAAAGAAATAGTTGAAGCGTTGCGCATCTATCGTTTCATTCTTCCTTATAAATGGCAGTTCATTATCGGTATGATTTGCTTAGTAGTTTCAACCGGTGTGGTAAGTTTTATTCCCGGTGGTTTTGGTAAGTTGATTGACGCAGCTTCACCTGCTAAAGAAGTCATAAGCAAAGTAGCAGCAGTTGTAAAAACAACTTCTCCATCCGAAGAAAAGCTAGCGAAAATCTCTTCACTTGTTAGTCACTTCTCTTCTGAAATTTCACCTGAGAAATTAAAAGAGATTGGAGTAATCCTCGGTATTGTTTTGCTCATACAGGCAGTGCTGTCATTCTTCCGTATTTATCTGTTTGAATATGTTGCGCAACATGCCATGAGTTCTATTCGAAGAGCGCTTTATGAAAAAATAATTACGCTGCCCATTCAATTTTTTGAAGAGAACCGAGTAGGCAACTTAACCTCGCGTATCTCAAGTGATGTAACACAGCTACAAGATGCGCTCACTAATCAACTTGCTTTCTTCGTACGTCAATTGGTTTTACCCATCGTTTGTATTCCTTTCATTTTTGCTATTTCTGTAAAACTCACACTTATCATACTCGCGCTGTTGCCGGTTTTAGTTATAGCGGCTGTAATCTTCGGAAAGTTCATTCGTAATATTTCGCGTAAGGCGCAAGATGAACTGGCAGAGAGCAACACGATAGTGGAAGAAACTTTTCAAGCTGCCGATGTAGTAAAAGCATTTACCAACGAAGCGTATGAAACCAGAAGATATTCCAAGATAAGTATCAGTGTAGCAAACATAGGTATGTATGCTGCCAAGTATCGCGCGGCATTTGTTTCGTTTATCATCTTCGCCATGTTTGGTGCTATTGTGTTCATTGTATATGCAGGTTTAAATGAAGTGGCAAAAGGAAGCATGACTATGGGTGAATTGATTCAGTTTTTTCTCCTCACTCTTTTCATCGGAAGTTCGCTGGCAGGTTTAAGCGAAAGCTACAGCGTGTTGCAAAAAACAATTGGCGCATCGGAACGCATCAACGAAATACTTGGTGAGACCAGCGAAATAGAAACTAGCGATGAGCATCTTTTTTCACCGGTAAAAGGCGATGTGGAATTTAAAGGAGTTCATTTTGCTTACCCATCGCGTAAGGATACTAAACTGTTTCACGATCTTTCGTTCCTTGTAAATGCCGGACAAAAAATTGCGCTCGTTGGTCCAAGTGGTTCAGGTAAATCAACAATTATAAAATTGCTGAGTGGGCTTTATCCTTTTGAGCAAGGAGATATTTTTATTGATGGCAAAAGTATTCGCGATTACAATGTGACAGCGCTTCGAAAAAATTTCGGAACAGTGCCGCAAGACACCATTTTGTTTGGCGGAACCATTCGTGAAAATATTGCTTACGGTAAAACCAATGCTACTGAAGAAGAAATTATTACCGCTGCGCGAAAAGCAAATGCGTTTAGTTTTATTGATTCCTTTCCTGAAAAGTTTGATACCGTAGTGGGAGAGAGGGGAGTGAAAATTTCGGGTGGACAGAAGCAACGCATTGCCATTGCACGAGCTATACTTCGTGACCCCAAAATTTTAATTCTTGACGAAGCAACTTCTGCGCTTGATTCAGAAAGTGAGAAATTAGTAAAGGAGGCATTGGATGAATTGATGAAGAACCGCACCACATTTATAATTGCGCATCGTTTATCTACTATTCGCGAAGCCGATGTAATTTTAGTTATCAGTAAAGGCAAAATTGTAGAACAAGGAACTCACATAGAGTTAAGCAAGTTGCAGGATGGTCTTTATTCTAATTTGCTGAAGTTGCAGTACGATTTAGAATAAACATATGTTTTTGTAATGCCTTAAAAGAAAATGCCTGATGTTTTAAAGCATCAGGCATTTTCTTTAACTAGTTCAGCAATCTTCTACCGCTGTATCTGTAATTTTCCGGTCTTCTTATCTCCCGAAACAATTTCTTTTAACTGGTAAGAGTAAAATCCTTCAGCTAGGTGTTTAACATCAACCGAAATTTTTCCTCCGCTTATGATTTGCTCACTCATCAATTTACCTTCTACATTAAAAATTGAGAAACTGAATTTGCTGTTTGCAGAATTTGTTTCAATCATAATTTGATTGTTTGCAGGATTAGGATAGAGCGTAATTTTGTCAGTAGAGATATTTCCAATAGCTGAAGGGGCAGAAACAGTATCGCAGCCGCTCGTTACACAACTGTTTGCATCCGTTACTGTGTAACAATATATACCAGGAGCTAGGTTCGCTCCTGTTCCGGAGCTCCATGAAAAGGTATAAGCTGGTGTGCCTCCATTAGCTAAAATCGCAATTGAACCGTCAGTTGCTAAAGAAGAACTTGCATTGGTAGTTATAGTAGACGAGGTAAGTTGTGTTGGTTCGCTTACCATAATACTTGCAGTAGTTGAACAGCTATTGTTATCTGTAACTGTAACAGCATAAGTGCCAGCTGTAAGATTATTTCCAATTAAAGGAAGCGAATTATAGGTGTAAGGAAGTGTTCCTCCTGTTGATGTTACTTGTATGCTCCCATCATTTCCGCCATTGCACAAAACATTATTATGAGTTTCTGAAAGCATTAATTGCGCAGGTTCATTTACGGTTGCCGAAATAGTGAACGAGCAATTATTCCCATCTGTAATGGTTAGCGTGTAATTGCCACCGGGTAATGCGCTAATATCTTCTGTTGATGCAGAAGGATTCCATTGATAAACGATATTACCCGTTCCACCAACAGTGGTTACATCCACCGCACCGTTGGCAGCTCCATTACAAGTTACATCTGTAGTTACCTGCGTAGCCGATGGACCGCCCGGAGCTGTAACACTTGTTGTTGCTGTTCCTGAGCAACCATTAGCATCAGTAATAGTTACCTGATATCCTCCTGCTCCTAACCCCGTTATTGCATCGGTGGTGCCACCGTTGTTCCATGCATAGGAATAATTGGCTGTACCATTAGTTGGAGTTACCGTAGCGGTACCTGTATTAGCACCACAGGTAGTGGCGGTAGAAGTAATGGTAGAAGTAATTGCAGTGGTAGTTGCGCTCACTGTGGCCGAAGCAGTTCCGGTGCATCCGTCATTATCAGTAACGGTTACCAAATAAGTTCCCGCTGCAAGGTTACTAATGCTGAAAGTTGTAGCACTAGTTGACCACATGTAAGTATTTGGATCTGCACCTGAATTAGTTCCAGCTTCTGCCGTTCCTGAATTGCTTGTGCAAAGGGTATTAGTAGAAGTTGCATAGGCACCTATGTTTGTAGTGTTAGCTCCAACAACTGCAGATGCGGTAGCTGTGCAGCCGTTAAAATCAGTAGCTGTAATAGTATATGTTCCGGCCGCTACAGTAATAGAAGATGCAGTTGAAGAATTCGACCAGTGGTAACTGGAAGATAGGGTACCATTAGTAGTGGCTACACTTGCTGAACCATTGGCTAATGTACAAGTAGCATTGGAAGTTGTAGGTGTTGCGGTATAACCATTGCACAAAACAAAATCTAAATCATCTACCCAAAGTTTACTTCCTGTAGGTGAATTGTTTCCTTGAGAACTGGTAAGTAAAATCATCACAAGCGTATCGGGAGTGTTGTTGTTATTGTAAGTAAAGTTTACGGTAAACTGCGTATAACTTCCTACGGTAACATTTTGTTCAAACACGGCACGACCCACTACATCGCGCGTTAGCGTTCCTGAATTCCATTTCGATAATGTTGCTTCAATGGAACCGGTGTCTGTACCACCCGGAGTGTATTTATACCAACCCGTCATGGATATAGGGCGTTTGTTGTAAACCAAGCCACCGTCAATATAACCTCCTGTGTTGATGGAACCGGTAGCAGCAATGCCGGGCGCAGTTCCTTGACCAATAACTGCTTTTGATTCTAATTTTATTGCAAAAGAGCCACCGTGAATATCGGCAGGAGCTGTTGCTTTAGTAACCGTTCGAACGTTAAGAAACCAAGTGAGACCGTTAATGGTTCCCCAACTTGCCGGGTCATCATAGTTCGGGTTCACATTCCAGGTTTCAAAACCGGGATTAGGAATAATGTTTTGCGCTTCACTAAAATTTACCAAAGCGAAAAGGGAAACAACGAGTAAAATTTTTTTCATGGTCATGGTTTTAAAAAAAATGTTTTGGGAAAAATTGTGGAGAAAAAAAATGCCACAGATTCGTACCCGTGATAAGCATCAAAACGAAACTGTGGCAAACTATTTTTTAACGAGTTGAAAAATTATTCTATCACTATTCTTCGGGTGGTTACGTTGTTTTTAGAACGGAATGCAAGCAAATACATACCCGGGGAAAGACGATGATCTAAATCAATTTCTTCCAGATAATTACCTGCGGGTTTGTTTTTTTGTTCAGTCATAAAAGATGTTTCTCCCAATACATTGGTAAACTCAACGCTTATGTCTGAATTTTCATGAAGCATGTAATTGACTGTTACGGCATCTGTAGCAGGGTTAGGGTAAACACTCAACTTAATATCTTCATTCACATTCTCTTTAACCGACAACGGTCCAAGTAAATCTCCCTTAATATATTGGAAACCCATCACCATCATTTCTTCATCGGAAGTTAATCCCCAAATGATAGGATCCGGTCCGGCTGTGTTTCTCCATTTAGCGCGATGTATAAAACCTAAACGCGGATCCACCTGCAACAACGAATCATCGGGATAATATTTGAACGTAACATCTACTCCAAAACGGTAGTAGCCAACATTGTAATCTTGCTCATAACTATACCAGCCTTCATATTCTTGATTGCCCATGGAGCCATCGGCATTGCGAAGAAAAATATCATAGTCAGTTCCGTATTTGTGTGTATGTGAATACAGTTGCCATATTTTCCAATAATTAGTTTCAGTGGTATCATTCGCTACTTCAGTGTCGGTATGTTCTGCCCCATCTTGTGGAATGGAGATAGTGAAAACAGGGAAGTTGCGAACAAACATGGGATATATAGCGGTGCCAACAGGTTGTGTATATACATTGATGTAAAGGTCGGTTCCAACAATTGAATCACTTGTGTTTTTTATGTGCAGATTAAAATCAAGTACAGCATTACCTTCCCAAAAGTAGGCAGTGTTTGCCGGCAATTGATATTCGCAGTAGCCTTTTGTCATTCCAATACCGTCAGATACATCGGGATGAGAAGTTTCACTCTCGGGACGTAAGCCCTCGCGATAATTCACATCACCTCCTGGCAAAAATTTATAAACTACCATGTGATGGGCAGATTGAGGAAACAAACCTACTATGCGTGGCACTTCAATATTACCTGAGTATTCAGGTCTGTGTTTCAGGTAATAATATTCTTCGGTGTGCGGGCGAACAAAAATTTTACCCATATACATTTGAAAACCTGTACCGGAATCCGGAGCAGCATGTTGCGTATAGGTGTCGGTGATTCCTCCCTCGCGATAGAATTTATTAATAATTGACGTGTCAACTACATTTCCTGTTCTTGGAGCACCAAATAAAATCCATTGGCGAATTAGTTCTGCCTCTTGAGGTGCAATATGATTTGGGTAAACATCGGGCATCACATTTCCTTCATTTGCGGTTAGAGCCAAATGCTCACTTACGTTTGGAATGCTATGTGCAATTTTGCGCAGTAAAAAACTTCTGTCAGGATAGCCCGGCACAACCTGCTTGTTGCCTTTGGCAGCAGCGGCTGGATTTAATGGCGCTACATTGACCAACTGGTTGTAGAGCAACGAATCCGAAAGTGTAACATTAAATGCCGGTGAGCCACTACCATCGTGACAACCAGAGCCGGCACAATTAGTTTGCAACAAATAATGTATGTCGGAGAAAGTGCTTTGAGCATTACTGGTAAATACCGCGAAGCAAAAGCAGATAGCCGTTGAAATCTGCGTGTAAAATTTTTTCATGTGGAAATTTTGTAGCTCTAATGTAGTAATTCCCATAGTCCAATAAAGTTTTTCTTTCCACTGAAATAATACCGTTAATCACGCTCTACTTCAATAAATATTCTTTCAACTCTTTATAATCAGCGTTAATCAAAACGCTTGACTTTTTCTGTTGTAGAAGTTGTTGCATAGTGGAAGGAATATCAACTACAATTCCTGTTGCTTTACTCACTACATTTTCAAACTTTACCGGATGCGCAGTTTCTAAGAAAAGACCTCGTTGTTCGGGATTGTTGTTTAGGTATTTTTCAAGCGATGTAAACCCAACAGCACCATGTGGGTCGAGTAAATAATTGTATTGCCCATAAACACGAGCCATTGTTTTTCGAGTTTCGTTATCATCAACGCTGTAAGCGGTAATAAAGTTTTTTACTTTTTCGAAATCGTGATTGAACAATTCTAACACCCGCACAAAATTACTTGGGTCGCCAACATCCATAGCGTTAGAAATTGTAGTAACCGCTTGTTGTGATGAAAAATTCCCATCGGCTAAATATTTTACGAATGCATCGTTACTGTTGCAAGCGGCCACAAAATGTTTTATGGTTAAACCAGAAAGTGCCGCAATTAAACCGGCACAAATGTTTCCGAAATTTCCACTGGGTACAGAAATCACAGGCGGTTCATGCTGTTGCCATTGTTGTAAAGCAAAAAAATAATAGAACTGCTGCGGCAACCATCGCGCAACGTTTATAGAATTTGCAGAAGTCAGAAATATTTTTCCATTCACATCTACATCGGCAAATGCATGCTTAACCATTTGCTGGCAGTCATCAAATGTTCCCTGCACTTCTAATGCAGTAATGTTTTTCCCAAGCGTAGTCAATTGCAGTTCCTGAATTTCACTCACCTTACCGCTGGGATAAAGAATAACCACTTTCACTCCTTCAACTCCAATAAATCCATTGGCAACGGCACTACCTGTATCGCCTGATGTAGCCACAAGAACAGTTATCTCGCGTTTATTGTCTTTGGAAAAATAACCAAGACAGCGACTCATGAAACGCGCACCCACATCTTTAAAAGCAAGTGTTGGTCCATGGAATAATTCGAGAGAGGAAATTGAATCGGTGACTTTTACGAGTGGGAAATTGAAGTTGACGGTGTGTTCGCAAATTTGATACAAATCTTCATCAGCCATACAATTTCCTACATAAGGTTTTATCACTTCAAATGCAATTGCTGCCTTAGACTTGCTTTTAAATTCCTTCAAAAAAATTTTATCCAACTGAGGAATATGCTCAGGAAAATACAATCCTTTATCGGGTGCCTGCCCTTTAATAGTTGCTTCGCGGAAATCTACTTTAGGAGAATTTTTATTGGTGCTGTAATACAACATGATACTTCATAACGATTTTAGGATGAATACAAATGATATGCTTCGCAATGATTTCACAGATAAAGGCAATTGATTAAACAGATGATACTAAACCACATGAACACCTTGTTGCGAAATTGTAGTTACATGCGTATGGAATTCCACTCCCGTTTTGCTGTAAACATCTTTCATGGCGGCTTCCACTTTTTTTGCAGTCTTTAAATCCTTACTCAACATAAATACCGAAGGACCTGAGCCTGAAATTCCTCCGCCTAATGCTCCCGCTTCTTTACTTTTTGTTTTCAATTCATTAAACGCAGGAATGAGAATACTTCGCACAGGTTCTACAATCACATCTTCAAGCGAGCGCGAAATTAAATCATAATCGCTTTTCATAAATCCGGTAATCAATGCCGCTACATTTGCCCATTGAGTAATGGCATCTTTCAACGGTACATTTCGTTTCAATATTTGTCGCGCCTCTAAAGTCTTTACTTCAATTTGCGGATGAATAACAGTTACAAATAATTCAGGTGCTGGAATAGAAATAATATCCAGCGGGTTTAAACTTCTGATAAGTGTAATGCCTCCGTAAATACAAGGAGCAATATTATCGGCATGTCGCGAGCCCGATGCCACTACTTCACCGCACATGGCAAACTCTACTAATTGTTCTTTTGAAAAACGATTGTCTAACAAATGATTTGCCGCCACCACAACTCCTGCTGCACTAGCGGCACTTGAACCAATTCCGCTTCCTGGTTTTATAATTTTGTTACTGATAATTTCAAAACCTATTTCTTCTTTTACTTCTTTCAGCAAAGCGAGCAAAGCTACTCCGGCAACATTTTTCTCCGGTTCGGTAGGTAAATTGAAATTGTCTTGGTTAATGATGCTTACTCCCTTACTTGAAGCTTTGCGAAGGGTAAAAGTATCGCATGGTTCAGCAATGGCAAAGCCCAAAACATCGAAAGCACAAACCACATTCGAAACAGTAGCAGGAGAGGAGACAGTTACTTCATTCATTCATTTGCAATTGATGTTGTAATGAAAAACAAAAAAACACAGTAATCCGAATTTTACCAACGAACATACAGTTGCCATGCGGCTGTTCATATTGCAATTCATCGCTTGTAAGTTGCTCTAACCTATTTTTCTACTTTGCGTTTAAGTTCAGTAGAACGTATCATGAAATTTAGAATCGTATTGCTCTTACTGTTTTCAATTTGTCTTCAGCAAAATGTTTTTTGTCAAAAGATAAACGGAGAAATTTTTATCCCGCTCAATAACCGAAGCGAAATTTGGTTAAAGCCAAAACTTGATACGCTAGATAATAAACACGATTACGAATTTAAAATTCGGGTGGCGTCTGATTTTAATATCTCCCAATTTTTGTTTGAAAAAGGTTTAGCTGTGCAAAACGACAGTTTGCTGGTGATAACACCGAACAGTACAAAGTGGGGAGATTGCGACACCGCTACTCTTCGAGTAATTGTGACGAGCACTACAGGTTCGCGCATTATGTTGTTTCAAAAACAGTTCATTATTCGCGTGCCCGAAAAAATGTATCCTGTAATTACGAACCCTAAAGTGAACTTGGTTAAGTTGAACGACAAAATATTTTTGGAACGCAATAAACCATACTCAAAAGAATTATTTATTAAAAATCAACCTTGGGTGAGCATGTACGATAATCAGGTTACCATGAATAAAATGGAAGTGAAAGAAGTAACCATTGCTCTTTATGAAAGGGAAGGGAAAAACTACATTTCAAAAGGCGATACTATAAGTACTGAAGCTATTCGTGAGATAAAAAAAATAAAAGACCCTACTCCTGTTTTTATAAAAGTGGATGCACTTAAAGGCAAATCGAAAAAGAGTGTTTGGAATAGGATTATTATTTATAATGATTAACAACCACCTCATCCGTCCCGATGAAGAAACATCGGGACACCTTCTCCGAAGGAGAAGGAAAATACAAAAAGACAACTTAGGCGTTTAGTGCTTGTTTTAATTCTTCAAAATATTTTGCCGTGTATCTCAAACGACTTCCGTACCAGCTAAACATTTCGCCATCCACTAAAACAAGTTTTGCTTTTGAATAGAATTCTTTGAATTCATCGAAATGCTTTTCAGAAAAGGAATAGGGTTCGCTTGAAAGAAAAATGAAATCGGGTTTGCGTTCTGCAATCAATTCAGGATTTATTTCAGGATAACGTTCCAAATCTGCAAACACATTTTTTATTCCAACTTTCTGGAGCATTGAATCAATGAATGTATTTTTTGCGGCTATCATGTAAGGCTTACGCCAAATGAAGTATGCGCAAGTTTGGCGTCCAAAGTCCGAAGTTCGAAGTTGAGAGAAGCTGGTTCTTATCTCCTTAATAATTTTTTGTCCTTCTGGTTCGCTATTCGTGATTCTTGAAACTTCGCGCATCATTGCATAAGCATCATCTAAGTTGTAAATGTCACTCACCCAAACCGGAAAATATTTTTGCAATTCAGTTATTCCGGCTATGTAATTTTCTTCTTTGTTGGCTATGATTAAATCAGGTTGAAGCGATTTGATTTTTTCAATATCAAAATTTTTAGTGCCGCCAATCTTTGCTTTGCTGTTTACCTTCTCTTTCGGATGAATACAAAAGCGAGTAAGGCCAACCACCTCTTCTTCTAATCCCAAATCGAAAAGTAATTCTGTTTGCGAAGGAACTAGCGAAACAATTCTCTTGGGAGGAAAATTGATTTGAACTTTATTGCCGAGTTGATCAACAGAAGTAAGCGTGTTCACGGGATTTAATTCGTAATTTTGTTTCATCCCGCTCTTTTTTTTCGCGGGAGTAATTCGTACTTGGTAATTCTATTACGCCATTGCCTCAATCAAATCAAACTCAGTAATGATATTCAACATACCTGAATTGGCTTTAACTAAAACTGCTGTGTTATCTTTTGAAATGTATTTTGAAATCTCAGTTGCGGTTTCATTTAAGTTGACAAAAGGAAAGGGTTTTCCCATTACGTTGCCCACTTCATCTTCGCGGTGGTAAGGATTTTCCATCAGCAATTGCAAGATTCCGTGCTCGGTTAAACTGCCCAAATTTATTCCGCCTTCCATAACAGGCAATTGCGTTAAAGCCATTTCTTTCATTTTTTTAAACGCGCTTGCCACAGTTTCATGCGGTTCAGCAAAAACAAGTTGAGTAATTTTTTTGCGCTCAATAATTGTTTTGACGGTAACCACTTCATCAATTAAAAATCCACGTTCGCGCATCCAGTCATCATTGTAAATTTTAGCCACATAACGACTGCCGTGGTCGTGTAAAATAATGACCACCACATCATCTTTTGTAAATTTATCTTTCAACTGTAACAAGCCTTGCAATACTGTACCTGCGCTATAGCCACAAAAAATTCCTTCTTCCCGCGCTAATCTACGTGCCATCACCGCACCTTCTTTATCGGTAACCTGTTCAATGTGGTCAATGTATTTCATGTCATAGTTCTGTGGCACAAAATCTTCTCCTATTCCTTCGGTCATGTAGGGATATACTTCATTCATATCCAATTCACCGGTGTCGTGATATTTTTTTAGTAATGAACCATACACATCAATTCCATAAACTTTGATAGCCGGATTTTTTTCCTTCAAATACATGGCAACTCCCATTACTGTTCCTCCTGTGCCAATGGTAGTTACATAGTGAGTTACTTTACCTTCGGTTTGTTCCCAAATTTCAGGACCGGTAGTTTCATAGTGCGCTTGACGATTGCTCAGGTTATCGTACTGATTCATGTGAATCGAATTCGGAATTTCTTTGTTCAATCTTTTTGCCACAGAATAATAAGAACGAGGGTCTTCGGGTTCTACATTAGTAGGGCAAACAATTACTTCGGCTCCCAGCGAGCGAAGAATATCGAGTTTGGTTTTTGATTGTTTATCGGTAGTAGTAAAAATGCATTTGTAACCTTTCACCACCGCGCCAAGTGCTAGTCCCATGCCGGTATTTCCACTGGTGCATTCAATAATTGTTCCTCCGGGTTTTAGTTTGCCGCTCTGTTCAGCATCTTCAATCATTTTAATTCCAATGCGATCTTTAATAGAATTACCCGGGTTGAAATATTCAACCTTCGCCAAAAACAAACCGGGTATATCTTTCGTTATTTTGTTAAGCTTAACCAATGGCGTGTTGCCTACAGTGTCAATGATGCTGTCGTAATATTTCATCCTTTATATTTTGCGGCAAGTTTAGTTTTTTCCGATAAATAGAATTTCGTGTGTTACAAACATCACACAAGTCCTGTACTGTATCTTTTCAATAGTTGTTTCGTAATAGAGTGAAGCCATAGGTGTTTTTATGGCGCACCACTAAACTTAGAACATGAGAAATTTTACACTGTCTGTAATGCTGATAGCTGTTATTTGTTTGAGCAGTTCGTTCACCAGATTGACTGAAGATGATAACGGGCATTACAAAAACAACGGTTACTTTTTTGCCATCTTAAATGGTACCATGTTCGAAATGCGCGATGATGATAAGTACCGTGCAGAACTCATCAACAAAACAGGAACGATGAGTAATAGCAGTAGCGGTTTAAGCCGTGTGGCTAATTCATTAATTTTTTACGGTAATGAATTTAGAGATGATAGAGGAAAACTATTTGATGAGAATATTGATTTTGAATACACCTTCGATGAAGGTTCATTAGGTGAACCAAAAGATTTGAAGATTGAAATTCATTATGATATGCACGATTACTATCAAATTCCGGAGTTGACCAAGTTTGTAGTAAAGAATGTAACATGGAGCGAAGACCGAAAAGAATTTATTATGAGTGCCGATTTTGATTGCCGAATGCGCAGATGGGGTTTTCCGGCCGAAAGTCAACCGGTTGTTCGATTAAAAGGAAGAATGGTAAACATCAATGTAACTGTACCGGCTTGGATTAAAGTGAAAGACCCACGACAGGTGGCAGGGAATTAATTCGAAAAATCTTGTGTAGCCTTTACATACCGCACTCCATCCTTGTTCTTAGTTTCAAAAAATGCTCCGCCTCCTAATGCTCCGAAATTTTTGCTGAGCATATTCTTCTTGTGCGGTGCAGAATGAAACCAATCATCTACCAGCAAATCGCCTAATTGCACATAAGTAATTTGAGAAGGCATAGCAATATGTGTGTAATCAATATTCTCCCCCGCTGCATTGGCAACAGTTCCGAATAACTGAATGCGATTATCAGGAGTTCGCAATGGAATACTTCGTTTGTTGAAATGGTCAAAGAAGTTTTTCTCTACCATTTGATAACTGTGAACAACAGCCGCATTACGAAGAGTGGGAGAGTAGCGAAACTGTTTCATGTTTTTTTTATCGCGCAATTTGTTACTGGAAAAAAACACCGCGGCATTCAACAAATGCAAATCGTAATTATCAGGATTCACTATTTCGTTGGCTTCTTTCAATTGCATAAAACTTTTCCAATCGTGTTCTGCGTAAACTTTTTCTTTGAAGTAAGAATCGTTGTTGTAAAGCGGAACATCATTCAGAAATTTTTCGGCATTGGCTGAACCAAAAAACAGAAATAAAAGCAGGAGAGGAGTTTTCATGTTTAAAGCTTAACGTTATTTTGGCAGTAAAATTATAAGTATGAACGAAACTATTTACGAACAAATTACAGCGGCACAAAAAGAAATTGAAACAAGCCGAAACAAAATTCTTGAACTGCGCACACAATTAGAGCAAGAACCAATAAACGATTATGCTTTGAAAGATTGGAAAGGAAATGAAGTGTTGCTTTCCTCTTTGTTTGATGAGCGTAATGAATTACTGGTAGTGCATAACATGGGAAAAAAATGTGTGTATTGTACTTTGTGGGCTGATGGTTTTAATGGCTTAGCACTTCCATTAAACGACAGAATGCCTTTTGTGGTAGTGTCGCCCGATGAACCTGAGGTGCAAAAAGAATTTGCTGAAAGCAGAGGCTGGAAATTTAAAATGCTTTCGAGTGATGGAAGTTCGTTTACAAAAGATATGGGCTTTGAGCCTAAACCAAAATCATATTGGCCGGGTGCATCTGCCTTCATTCGTAAGGAGGGCAAAATCTATCGCACATCATACGACCATTTTGGTCCCGGAGATTTTTATTGTTCACCATGGCATCTGTTTGATCTATTTCCCAAGCGCGATAACGAATGGCAACCGAAGTATAATTATTGAGTGCATCTGTGAACGAACATGTTTGATTTTCTTCGAACTAAAATCAATCTCGTTTTAACCAACCTGTAATACTTAACCGCGGTTTATGTGTAAGTAAAACTTCGTGCAATAAATTATTGCTTTTAAAGAAAACGCATTTGCCATTGTTGGGAGAAATGTTTTGCAGCTGGTTGTTGTGGTGAATACATAATTCGCCTCCATGACTTGGTTGCCAATTTTCATTCAAATACATAATCATAGAATAAGCACGACTGCTATTGTTCTTAAATCGGTCAATATGTTTTTTATAAAAGCTCCCTTCTTCGTAGAGCGTATAATGAAATTCGTAACCGGTAATACCAGTGTAACAGGTGGCATTTAAATAAATGATGAAGCTATCCAGCAGTTTAAAAAAACTGTTCTCATGAATGTTTTCATGTTTGGCATCAAGCCAAAAAATTTTATCGCTTCGTGTAGTTTTATCGTGCGTTACCAGCTTATTATTTCCGGTACCTGCAAATAGTAGTTGTTCAGTTTTATAAAGCAACTGTAAATTTTGTTTTAGGAATGACGCTAACTCATCATTCAAAAAATGATTTGCAATGCCTACTTCGTTTTCAATAAAACTATTGATGAGGGTATCGAATATGGCTTGCAATAGGTAAGTTTTGTGCTACCGCATAATGCCAATAGGGTTTGAAGGTAGTTTTTATTCGAGCGCAATTGTTTTTAAATAATAAGCTAAACTATTTGCAGATGCATGGCTTAGTATCGGAAGATTCAATTAGTCTTGCCGCCCTTAAAAAAATGGAATAATGAAGAGTGGAAGAAAAGTAAACTTAGGTGAGTCGCGCATTACAGGAGCAGGCACAGGATTATTTGCAGCGGAAGATATTAAGCGTGGCTATTTGATTGTGAACGTAATCGGTCCAAGGTTTTCTGTTGCGCAAATAGAAGAAACCGAATCGGCAAATGATTACCTGCTCGAAATAAATGATGGCAGTGGAGATTGTATTGAAGTGCAGGGCGAAGCACGATATGCTAATGATGCAAAAGGGAGAACAACTACACCGGGTATGGTCAACAACGCTCAGTTTTGTTCGGCCGATGATCACTCCATGTACTTAGAAGCTACTCGCAGTATAAAAAGCGGAGAAGAAATTTTAGTGAACTACGGAAAAGGATATTGGATTTAGTTTTTAGTTCTGTAGTAGTGAGAAGACTAATGTTGAACCAATAAAAAAACGCTGTGAGCATAATGGCCACAGCGTTTTTTTATTCGTCACATCGAAACTTCTTATTCGCTTTTCTTTTTGCCTACTCCACCAAAAACATAACTCAACTGAATAGTATAGTTACGCGGTGCTTCTAAGTAAGCTGGGCGTGGGGTGTATTCCCAGTTCAATAAGTTTTTTACAATGAACGCAATACGCACTCCTTGTTTAAAGTTGTAAGCCCAGTGCATGTTCCAAACAATATCGCCACGACCTTTACCAATAGCAATGGCTTCTTTGTCTTTTCTGTATTGTTCTAAACCACCAAAGGCAGATCTACCAAACAATTTAAACACCGGGCTTTGGAAAGCATAGTCAACGTTTTCCATATAGCTTGCATATTGAAGGTTCGTGTTCCACTCAATTCCTTTCCATTTCATAGTGAAATCAAATTTGAAGGTATGACGGTTACGGTATTTTAAAACGTTAGTTGTTGAACTCGATGTCATACCATAACTGATAGCCGTATAATTAGAGTCGGGATTATTCAACTGGTTGTAAGCGCCTGCAATATTGACAAGTTTTTCACCCTTATAATTAAACAGATCCAATGAGTCGTTACGGTTTAGTGCTCGTGGGTCTATGAAAGTATACCCTGCTAGGATAGATAATTCAACAGGTCCTATCTTACCTTGTCCTGCAATCACAATCTCAGTTCCGAGTATTCTGGTTTTACCAATGTTTTGCGAAGAGAAACCAAAACCTGCTGTTCCATTATTAATATCTCCAAACTGACCAAAGGTAAACTCCATCATATTTTCGTATTGGTTCAAGAAACCCGCAAGATCTGCGTAGCCTACCCAACCTTTTCCCAAATTAAATCCCTGTTTTAAACCTACTTCTGCGCTATATCCCCTTTCTGGTTTCAAGTTTGGATTTGAGGCAATAAAAAGTGGACCTACACTGGTAGTGATGTAGCGCTCTGCAATTGTTGGATAACGGAACCCCTGACCAAATGAAGCACGAATGTAGGTAGCTTCTGCCGCTTGATAATTTATCCCTATACGAAATAGGGGATACTTTAAATCGTTCAATGAGTTTTGAGTTAACCCTATGTGAGGTACGTAAGCAGTGTCAGTACCATCGATAACCGTATCGTTTACGTAGTGACGCATTTGGAAATATTCCCAGCGAGCACCCATAGTGATGTTCAGCTTCTTAAAGAATTTAAAATCGGTTTGGGCATAAGCTGAGAAGTTGTAGCTATTGTTTTTACCAAATAAACTTCCACTTGCTCCTTTTGGAGGATTAACATCATCATACACATTTACTATACCTCCTACTACGTTAAAATCAAATTTCTTGAATTCAATTTTGCGATGAAATTGCAACTCTACATAGTAGCGATTTGGTACTGAACCTTGACCCGTATTATTTGTGTTAGTAGCATTAAAAAATCTTCCGTTAAACTTAAATTGGTTTCCCCTTTTATCTGTGTAATCAAGAAAAGGGTCAACGGTAAAACGGTAAGATTTATATTCTGTTATAGTACCAGGATAGGGTCGATAGGCCAATGAATCAAAGTTCTGATACTTAGGGTTTGCAGTAGTTCCAATATTGACATCCTTAATTCCGTTCCAAAAGAAAAATGTTTTTCCCCAGCTGTAATAGCCACTCACGTTAACACCCATGTTAAGTCCCGGAACATTTTTTACACGGTAACGGTATTTAATATTTCCTCTAACGGCATGGCCATCGCTTGAATCTAAATAGCCGGTACTCATATCAAATGCACCACCAAACACTAAATCGTGCTGACCAAATTTTTGACGGTGAGCAAAATTGAAACCGCCACCCATAGGATTTTTGCTTCCCCACCAAACATATTTCTTATTGTTTGGAGCTCCATAAATTCCGGTATAAACAGTTGCTTTTGTAACGGGTTCATTGATAGGATAAGCCGTTCTTACATTAATAATTCCGTTCAATGCACCTGAACCATATAAAGCCGAAGCAGCTCCTTTGATTACTTCGACTTGTTCCACATTTTCCATAGGCACAATACTCCATTTTGCATCGGCTGCATCGGCAGAAAGTAAGGGAAGGTCATCTACCAAAACCAATACACGGCTACCTGCTCCATAACTCCATCCCGCACCTCCGCGAATGTTCACCTGTCCATCGGCAATAGTTACACCGGGCACCCGGGTCATGCCTCCATCTAAACTCGTAATGTTTTGGCTGGTGAGTGAACTCCCTTTTACCACATCCATGGATACGGTCTCTTCACCTAATTTCTTTTCGTATTTACTTCCGGTTACCACTACTACATCAATCATTTGCTGTCTTTCTTTCAACACTATATCCAATGTCTTTTTTTCGCCAGCGGCAAGCGTTATTCTATGTTTCTGTTCTTCTTTACCTATGTATCTTATGGTTACTTCATAAGTTCCTGCGGCAATGCTCAATTCGTATTTTCCATCAAAGTCGGTTACTGTTCCTTGTCCTTTGCTGGCATCTATAACTACGTTTGCACTAATAACAGCTTCTCCATTTTCCTGCGTAACCGTGCCACTAAGTTTGGCATCTTGCGAAAACAATTGAAACGAGATAAAACAAAAGGAGAGAAGTAGGTAATGATTTAACTTCATGGGTTTGATTTTTTAGTGCGACCAAAAATAGATTTTTTTTGAAGCGGTGCAATTTTCTATTAGATGTGCAAAATGAGATAATCCACAATTTAAGAATGTAGAATTCCGAATTCCGAATCAGTAATTCATAAATTCGCGCCTCCAATAATTAACCATGGCTGCTACTTCAGAAGATATAATTAACGCGCTGCGTTTTGTAAACGACCCCGACATAAAAAAAGATTTGGTTACTCTCAATATGATTAGTGAGGTAGAAGTAATCAATAATAATGTGCGTTTTAAACTCACACTCACAACCCCTGCCTGTCCGCTCAAAGAAAAAATAAGGAAAGACTGTGTGGATGCCATACACGAACGGGTGGATAAAGATTTGCAGATTGAAATTCAATTTGATTCCAACGTAACTACTCTTCGAAAAGAAAATGTAAACGTTTTACCAAGTGTAAAAAATATTATTTGTGTGGCATCTGGTA
>JAPLES010000047.1:29490-34710 GCA_026391075.1 Bacteroidota bacterium
TAGGTAAATCAACCGTAGCCGTAAATCTGGCGGTGAGCCTGGCTCGAACGGGTGCAAAAGTAGGTTTAATTGATGCCGATATTTATGGTCCATCAATTCCTGTAATGTTAGGACTAAAAGGAAAAAAACCTGAAGTGCGCTTGATAAAAGACAAACACTACATGGTACCAATGGAAGCAGAAGGAATAAAAGTTCTTTCCATAGGTTTATTGGTAGATGACAGGCAAGCAATTGTTTGGCGGGGTCCAATGGTAACATCTGCACTGCGTCAATTTGTTACCGATTGTATTTGGGGCAAACTCGATTATTTAGTAGTGGATATGCCACCGGGCACAGGCGATATTCATATTACCGTAGCGCAAACATTGAATGTAACGGGAGCAGTAATTGTTACTACTCCGCAGGAAGTAGCACTGGCCGATGCACGCAAAGCTATAGCAATGTTTCGTTTAGAAAATATCAATGTGCCAGTGCTGGGCGTGGTAGAAAACATGGCCTACTTTACTCCCGAAGAATTGCCGAACAGTAAATATTTTCTATTTGGAAAAGATGGCGGCAAACAATTAGCCGAAGAATACGAGGTGCCTTTTCTTGGGCAAATTCCTATTGTGCAAAGCATACGAGAGGGTGGTGACAACGGAAAACCTGCCAGTACCTATGCAAGAGATAATGAAATAGTGGCGAATGCTTTTGATGAGATAGCCGCAAATGTGGCGCAGCAGGTTGCCATAAAGAATGCTAATTTGCAACCCGAACAAACCGATTCTGTTTTAGTATGACCACTGCGCACGCTAAAGAAATTCTGCAACGAGTTGAATCCTCACTCGACACTATGCGTCCCTATTTAAATAATGATGGCGGAAATGTAGAAGTAGTGGAAATAACCAGCGATATGATAGTGCATGTAAAACTATTGGGTGCGTGCAGCACTTGTCCGCAAAGTTTCATGACAATGAAAGCCGGTATTGAAGAAGCTATTAAACGTGCGGTGCCCGAAATAAAAGGAGTGGTAGCAATCAATTTGAAACCGGAATAATTCCTGAGCGTACCCACTTTCTCCCCCCCAAATTAACTTACAACACATTTTAGTGCTGGTTTTGAAACCATTAAGGCTATCGTATTTCTACCTAAAACAAGTTTGACTTTTTAGCATACCACTTTGTGTTTTTATTCTTTCTAGTTGAAGTTTTAGCAGTAGAGATTGCCTATCTAGATAATTTATTCACAGTTGTGGGAAAATTTTGTAATGAACCCAAAGTCTGCATTGTATTTTTATCATCAGTTAATCAACCACCACTAACACAGATGATTCATTTAAACCTTCAGCGAATTTTTAAAGCGCGCGGCATCGATCAACCCTATAAGTTTTTAGTGCAGAATGGCTTTGTTCCTTTTACTGCGCATAAATACAAGAACAACAAGGTAGAGCATATGCGACTTGACCACATTGAAAAGTTGTGTGTCCTATTGCACTGCACACCCAACGATATTTTTGAGTGGGGACCTAATGATTTGCTGGATGACCATCCGCAACATCCGCTGCAACACATAAGAAAGCGAGAGAAGAAAATTGAAATCAGTAAAATGCTTTCGAAGGTTTCGTTAGACAAATTAGAAGAAGTAGAGAAACTTTTGGCTTCACAGAATTAAGGTTTTTCGAATAGACACTTCGTTTTCAAAATCTATCTTTGGGGTTGTCAAAACCTAAGACTATGCTCCAAGTTTCTACACTATCAACAGTTTTATTTCTCATCAGTAATCTTCTACAAGCGCAAACGAATTACTACGTTTCCCCAAACGGAGTAGATAATGCGAGTAACGGAACACTCGCTCAACCCTGGCAAACAATTCAATATGCCATCGACAACGTAAGTTCAGGCGATTTAGTGAATGTGAAAGCGGGTACTTACCACAAAGAAATTTATTTCAGCGTTTCCAATATCACGTTGAAGAATTACAACAACGACACTGTCGTAGTAAGAGGAACCGGAATTACTTCGCAGAGCGCAGTAATTGAAATTACCAACCAATCGAACATTACAATTGACGGATTAGAAATTGGCGACAACATTAAATTAGATGCGCAGGGAATTTTGGTAAGCGGCAATGCACAAAATATTACTATTCAAAACTGTCGTTTGCACGATATTCATTTTTCTGCAAGTGTAAATGCCGCAGTCAATGCAAACACCAACGCACAAGCCATTATTGTTTATGGCACCAGTGCTGCAAATGCCATTACTAATCTAAAGATATTGAACAACGAAGTTTACAATTGCAGACTTGGTTACAGCGAGGGAATTGCTGTAAACGGAAACGTAGATGGTTTTGAAATAAGCGGCAATCACGTTCACGATATAACCAACATTGGTATTGATGCTATTGGTTTTGAAGGCACCTGCACCACTGCTGCAAAAGACCAGGCACGCAATGGCGTTATTAAAAATAATGTTGCTACAAATTGTGTTTCGGCTTATGCTACGTCAGGCGGTATTTATATTGATGGAGCAAAGAATGTAGTGATTGAAAACAATACTTGCTCACAGAATGGTTACGGCATTGAGATAGGTTGTGAGCACGTGGGAAAATCGGCTGATTCAATTTTTGTGCGCAACAATGCTTTTTATAATAATCAAGTAGCATCTGCTGCATTGGGCGGTTACGACTATCCTTCAAACTCAGGAAAAATAAGGAATTGTTCATTTACAAACAATACTTGTTATGCTAACGATTACTCGGTAAGTGCCAATGGTGAACTGTATCTTTCTTACAGCGAAAACTTACTAATTGAAAACAATATTTTCTATGCATCTGCTCAAAATATTATTGTGAATGCAGAACTAACTCAACCGAATATTTTCTTCGATTACAATCTTATTTATTCCGATGCCGATAGTGCTTCTCTTGTTTTTAAATGGAACGGAACAAACTATACCGGCTATACCAACTCGATTAACGGAACTTCAACCAACCCACATTCTATTTGGACTACTCCGCATTTTGTAAACTCAAGCATTAGTTCTCCCGATTTTCATTTGCAGCAAATTTCGAAAGGGATAGATGCAGGCAATTCTGCTTTTGTTTCTGCCGTTAGTGAAAAAGATATGGATGGTGAAAACCGCCTAAACAGTATTGTTGATTGCGGTATAGATGAAACGTATTTTGGAAACAGTATTCAATCGTTGAAAGACAAAAGTTTCTTTTACTTGTATCCGAATCCTGCACAAGACTTATTGACGGTAGAGTTTTCGGAAATTGATGAGCTGAATTCTTTTTCTGTTTCGAATTCAATAGGGCAAATAGTTTTGCAAGGAAAACTTACCAAGGGAAAAAGAGTTATCAATATAATTTCTTTACCAGTTGGTGTTTATTCATTGAACCTTAGCATAGCGGGAAGAATACATTCAGAAAATTTTATCAAAGAGTAATTTCGTTTTAACTACTTGCCACCTACTTCTCACTATTCACTTTTTCTAATAGTTTCACGGCTCAAATTTTTGAAGTATGTCAAACACGAATTTAGAATTCAACAAGAACGAAGATGCGATGAAACTGGTCATGAGCGACCTGCGTAGGCTGAGTGAGCAGATTAAGTTAGGCGGTGGTAAAAAGTCAATTGAAAAGCATAAAGCAAAAGGAAAACTTACCGCGCGCGAAAGAATTGAACAACTGCTCGATAAAGGAAAACCTGTTATTGAAATAGGAGAGTTTGCAGGTTGGGGAATGTATGAAGAACAAGGTGGTTGCCCAAGTGGAGGAGTGGTTGTAGTGATGGGTTACGTGAAAGGTCGTTTGTGTATGATTGTTGCTAACGATGCTACTGTAAAAGCGGGTGCATGGTTTCCTATAACCGGAAAAAAGAACCTTCGCGCGCAGGAAATAGCCATGGAGAATCACATTCCTGTTTTGTATTTGGTGGATAGCGCAGGTGCATTTCTTCCAATGCAGGATGAAATCTTTCCTGATAAAGAAAACTTCGGTCGCATATTCTACAACAACTCTATTATGAGTTCTATGGGCATTCCGCAAATTTCTGCCATCATGGGTAGTTGTGTGGCAGGTGGTGCTTATCTTCCCATTCTGAGCGATGAAGCATTGATTGTTGAAGGAACAGGTTCGGTTTTTCTTGCCGGAAGTTATTTAGTAAAGAGTGCAGTGGGAGAGGAGGTGGATAACGAAACACTTGGCGGTGCAGTAACGCATTGCGAAATTTCAGGAGTTACCGATTACAAAATGAAGAACGATGAAGAGTGTTTAAAAACTATTCGCAACCTTGTAGATAAATTTGGTAAGCCTGCCGATGCAGGATTTGACAGAGCTACTCCCGCAAAACCTGCATTGAACGAAGAAGAAATCTACGGCATTATTCCCGAGAGTATTACAAGCCAGTACGACATGCACGAAATTATCAAACGACTAGTTGATAATTCGGAAATTGAAGAATACAAAGAAGATTACGGCAAAAGTATAATCACCTGCTACGCCCGCATTGATGGTTGGGCAGTGGGCATTGTTGCTAATCAACGTAAAGTAGTAAAGAGCAAAAAAGGTGAAATGCAGTTTGGCGGAGTAATTTATTCTGACAGTGCCGATAAATCAGCACGCTTTATTATGAACTGCAATCAGAAAAAAATTCCTTTGGTTTTCTTACAAGATGTTACAGGCTTTATGGTTGGCAGCCGCAGCGAACACGGAGGAATTATAAAAGACGGAGCCAAAATGGTGAACGCTGTTTCTAATTCAGTAGTTCCTAAATTCACTATTATCATAGGTAACAGTTATGGTGCAGGAAATTATGCCATGTGTGGCAAAGCTTATGGACCGCGTTTGATTTATGCCTGGCCTACTTCGCGCATTGCAGTAATGGGTGGCGAACAAGCCGCTAAGGTGATGTTGCAGATTGAAGTGGCTGCATTGAAATCAAAAGGACAAGAAATTTTACCCGAAGACGAAAAGAAGTTGCTCGATAAAATAAAAGATAAATACTTCAAAACTCTCGACCCTAAATATGCCGCTTCGCGTTTATGGACAGATGGTATCATTGACCCGCTTGATACCCGCAAAGTAATTTCTATGGGAATAGAAGCCGCCAACCAGGCACCTATCACCAAACAATTTAGTGTGGGGGTTATACAGACGTAGAGCTACAGCACGCCATTCCCAAAGATTTACCCTATTTGAGTTCTGATGAAGGACTACTGCATTATATTCTTAGCAAGC
>JAPLES010000089.1 GCA_026391075.1 Bacteroidota bacterium
ACAGTTATGTAAGTAGCAATTCGCCTATTTGTGTGAAACAAAATGTAGATATAAAGGGAACGGGAATGTTTAAGATCGAAATATTTTACAACAGAGATGTTTTGATATTGCAAAGGATGGTTTACATAGACTAATGTTTTGCTATGGACTTCCGTCTACCGGCTACCTATCCTACACTTCCCACAATCATTCCCACTGCAAATAATAGTGAGAAAATAAATGTGCCTATAGCCAGTTGCTTGAGCAGTGGATCAAAGTCGCGGGCATCTTCAATTTTAGTAACTTGGGAAAGATGTTTCCGAAAAAGCGGTACAGTGATGATGAATAAAAACTGCATAGTAGAAGTAAAATTCAAAAACACAAAAACAATACTCGCCACAAAACCGAGGATGATTAAAGCGGTGTGATATTTTTTTGCAGCAGCAATTCCAATCTTCACCACCAACGAATTTTTTCCTGCCTTGGCATCGCTGTCACGATCGCGCATATTGTTTAAGTTCAACACCCCCGAAGCAAATGCACCAATAGTAAACGCAGGTAACAAAACCGAATAGTGAAATTGATGAGCGAGTAAATAGTAACTGCCACCAACACCCACAATTCCAAAAAACAAAAGCACAAAAATATCACCCAATCCTCTATAGCCATAAGCATTATTGCCCACTGTATATTTTATAGCAGCAGTAATAGCTGCAAGTCCTAAGGCAAAAAAGAAAATGCCGTAACTCATATCTAATCCGCGTGTAGCTTCTTTCACGAGCATGCTTCCAAACACTAAGCATAACACAACGGCTACTACAATTCCTCGTTTAATTTCGGCAAACGAAAGCATGCCAGCTTGCACCGCGCGCACCGGTCCAATACGTTCATTGTTGTCCGTTCCTTTTTCGCTGTCACCATAATCATTAGCCAGGTTCGATAAAATTTGAAGCAGAAGGGTGGTGAACAAACAAAGCACCAACACGTTCCAATGGAAACCTGTTTTGTTATTGGCAAAAGCTAATGAACTTCCAGTAATAATGGAGGAGAATGCGAGCGGAAGCGTTCTTAACCTGAATGCGTAAAGCCACGCTTTAATTTTACTCACTTGTCTTTTTAATTTCCTGCTGATAGAAATGCCCGGTTTCGTAGAGGTAACCAAGTATCAGTTCTACTACACGTTTAATTTTATTTTTGGGTAAAAGCACTTCATAATTGTCGCGTAGGCGTTCCACTACATGGTTTACTAGTTCCTCTTCCTTAATAGTGCTGCCAGCCGAGCCATCCCATTTCTCAATAAACGAATTGAGAATAGTGTATGCTTCATCTTCTGAAATATGAAACTCAATATGTTTGTAAACATATTTTACCGTATCATAGTATTCGGGTTTTTCCGTAGCGGGTGGAGACCAATTGTCGAGTACACTTTTCATAGCTAAACGAAAGTAATTGTTTGAGGTGAATAACAAAAACTTGGCAGATAAAGCGCATCTGATATATTCACTCATTGACATGAAGAAGGTTTTGTTTGTTTTTTTCTTTCTCCCCTTTTGGCTAGCAGCACAACATTGTCCTTATGACTATGAATCTATCATTGTGTTGAATATTCGGTGTGATGTTGATTCCACCACAATTCCTGGTTTGAAGATTACCCTGCAAAATGCTAACGGGAACATCATTATGAGTAGTTCGTTTAACGGCAATGAATGGGAAACAGACACTTCTTTTTTTTGGTTGAATACAGATACAACAACACGCACAGGAGTAATTGACAATAAACATGCGTGGAGTCCCTGGAAAACACGTTTCTGGTTTGCCGAGGATAATTATGTTTTGGTTTGTCCGCGTGCATCATCCTATAAAGGCTGGAAAATTAGAATTGAAGATGTGGATGGCAAAAACAATTGCGGCAAGTTTAAAACAACAGTGCTTGATGTAAATGCTGCATTTGTGTATCCGCTTTGCACTGCGTTTAGTTTTTGGGATATGGGAGCAGGGCATGGGTTTGTGAAAGATTACAAACCATTTAAAGTTGAGTTAACTACGAAGTAGTGCAGCATTTTGGGTCTGCCAATAATTTTCTTCTTCTTATTGTTTTCTATACATTCGCCACTCATTTACTAAAACAAAAAAAACCAACGAAATGAAAAAAAGTTTACTCGCAATTGCTGTACTTTTTGCGGCATTTACCAATCAGGTAAACGCCCAGGTATTGAACTATAGTTTCGAAACATGGGGAACCGATACGTTCTACCTGGCTGCCAATGCTATCAGCAATTTACCTGCCGACACTATCTCTTATACGTCACCCACCGAATGGACCACATCGAATTTGATTACCGGTTTAGATTCTATTGGCAACAAAATTTTTGTTACTCAATCTAACGATGCTTATCATGGTTCTTCGGCTATTCAAATGATAACCGATTCAATTAAGTTACCTGTTATACCGGGTTTTCCGGCTGTAAAGGCAACTATTCCCGGTTTTGCTGTAAACGGGAAATTTATTGTAAACCCTCAATCGCTCTTGTTAGGAAGTGGTACTACCATTTCACCTATGGCTATTAAAGGGGCAGGGCAACCCATGGCTCAACGTTTGAGCAAAGTGAAAGGACATTACAAATATGCTCCCGTGTTTAATACAAATACCGGTGCTAATGATACTTGTTTGATTTGGGCAACCTTGCGCAACGGTTTAGTTCCAATAGCAGATGCTATTTTTAAAAGCAATGCACCTACCAGCGGCTATCAGCCTTTTGAAGTTTCATTCACTTACGCTTCTTGCACCTTGCCCGATACACTTGTAATTTTCTTAGCCGCAAGTGTGCCAAACGTAGCGGGTTTCTTAGGTGGTAACACAGCCTTGCAATCTGGCAGTGTGTTCAAAGTAGATAGTTTATACTATGAAGATATTCCGGGTGGATACAATTTCCCTCCAATAGCTCGTAACGATTTTGATACTACAACTATGAATACAGCAAAGACTACTATTGTAAAGTTGAATGATGATGATTGTAATGACGCTGTTGTAGGCTTAACAGTTACTATATTAACACAACCTGTTCATGGAACAGCAGTTGTTGTAGCTAATGCCATCAATTATACTCCTACCGGTGGTTATACCGGCATTGATAGTTTTAGCTATACGCTTAGCGATGGCAGTTTATCTTCTACCGCACGAGTTAGATTTTGGGTGTATGACCCAAGTGGTATTAGTGAGTCGAATTTGATTCAAGTTGCCATTTACCCGGTGCCTGCTTCAAACGAGGTGTTTGTGAAGTTTGAGAATACGGGCAAAACAATTGCTCGTGTTTATGACATGCTCGGAAATACGGTGTTGAGTTCTGCATTTACTCAAAACATTAACCGTTTGAATACTGAAAACCTGGCGAGTGGTTTATACGCTGTTCAATTGATGAACGAAAGCAATCAAGTAATTGCGAGAAGTAAATTTAGCGTGAGCAAGTAATTGCATCGTTTTATGTAAAAGAAAAGCCGCAACACATGTTGCGGCTTTTTTGTTTGTGCCCGAAAAGAGATTCGAACTCTCACACCCTTACGGGCGCTACCACCTCAAAGTAGTGCGTCTACCAATTTCGCCATCCGGGCTTTGAAGGAGCGCAAATATAGTTTTGAATTGCAATTAGTATAGAGCAAGTACAGTAGTTTTTCGCAAACCGGTTCAAGTAAAAATTTCGATAATATCCATTTGTAAGTTTAATGCGTTTCTAGAAATTCACAATCAGCTTTGCATTAATCCTTCGTGACGAAAGGTAATTGGGCACTGCGTATTGTGTGTTGTTGATGTCGCGCACCCACAGATAAGAAACCGTATTGGTAATTCCAAAAATATTAAACACCTCACACGAAATCCAAACGCCTTTCAATCCCTGATTGAAAATGGTTTTGTTCTTCGCCCAAATTGGATTCCATAATTGTCCGCTGAAACCAATATCAACTCTGCGATAGGGTGGAAGGGTGAGTTTATCTTTGTAACGGTCATTACCCGGTGGACCCGTAGGTAAACCGGTACCAAACACCATACTCAAATGCACTTTTATGAATTTGAATTTGGGAATATAATCCTGAAAAAACATAGCGAAACTCACGAGCTGATTGGTTGGTCTATCAATATAGCCCGGGTAAATAACAGCTGTATCAGCAATCTTCGAAAGGTTTCTTGTAGTGTAAGAAATCTGCTTTCCTGTTGAATCGTAGTAAGCCGTGTATTTATCTCCAATAATATCTTCGGCTGTGTGCATTAGACTTAAACTAATCCAGCTCTCTGCACCTTCCACCAATTCACCATTCAACCGCAAATCAAGACCTGCAGCATAACCTTTTGAAGAGTTGGTGCCAAAATAGCGAATGAGTACGTTGTCGTATTTATAAGGAACTAAGTCCCACATGTATTTGTAATAAGCTTCTGTAGTGAAACTGAAATTTCGTTTCCATGCTTTGAACGCGTAGTTCAATCCAAGCACTGCATGAAAAGATTTTTGCGAACGCAAATTGGTATTTACGTTGCCGTTCAAATCGCGCATTTCTCTATAAAAAGGAGGTTGGTAATAAGTTCCTGCCGAAGCAGTAATTACAATATCGGCTTTGCCTTTTGGTTTATAGCTGAATTGAATACGCGGAGTAATGATGGGCTCTTTGTTTACATCGCAATACTGAAAACGAACTCCATAATTAAAAGTAAATTTCGAAGTGTCACCAAATTTCCAGGTATCCTGAATAAATGCGGAAACACGATTGGCATTTAAATTCGTATTGGAACGCAATACCCGGTCGTAACCAATTTCATTTTTTACAGAGGTATAATACGTATCTGTTCCCACCACATAAGGATTGGTAAAGTCTGTATTAAAACTAGAAGGCATAGAGTGACCTGCAGAATCCAAACGGTTCCACTCACTTATTTTGTCTTCAATAATTTCGTGTTTGTAATCAACACCCCATTGCAAATTATGTCCTTTCTTAAACCACGAACCGCGAGTGCCCGCAAAATAAATATCGCTGTTTAACGTGTTGCGTGCCCAATCGTGCAAGCCACCCACACCAAGCGAATAGAGAACTTTTCCGAAATTTTCTTTTCCTAAATCGCTTTCTACCTGACTTAAATAATACTCTCCTAAAATATCATACGCTTCTTTTTCGCGGTTCAAATAATAGGAGCCCAGAAATTTGATGAGCAGGTTTTCATTGGGAGTGTAGTTAAATGAAAGACCGTTGAGTGCCGTTTGATATTGGTCCGATTCCTGACCATCGAAATAAACGGTGAGCTTTTTTACATCGGTAAGTAATCCGAAACTTGTTTCGCGGGTAACGGGTTTAAACACAAACTGATTGCGCGAGTAATTAGCAATGTATTCAATCGTAAGTTTAGGATGAATGCGATAAGTAAAGAACCCTTGCACATCTAAAAAATTAGGAGAGTATTCACCTTTTGTGTCTAAACTTTTTAAAACATATTGACTCAATCGCTGACGCACACCAACAATAAAAGTGAAGCGTTGTTTTTTATCGCAACCTTCTAAATGCCCGCCCACACCCAATAAACTTGCATAGAACGAACCTCCAAATGCTTTCGGACGTTTGTAAGTAACATCGAGCACACTACTCATTTTGTCACCGTATCGCGCTTGAAATCCTCCCGATGAAAATTTCACATTGCTCACCATATTTCCATTGATAAAACTCAACCCTTCTTGTTGTCCATTTCGAATTAAATACGGCCGATACACTTCAAAATCGTTTACGTAAACTAAGTTCTCATCAAAATTTCCTCCGCGCACCGAGTAGCTTGAACTCAACTCATTGTTCTTCGACACACCTAAACCCTGAAACTGCAAATTCGATTCAAAACTTTCATTCACCGAAGCAATCATTTGCTGGTTCTTTACTTCTACAGTGCTTACTGTATTATCTTTTCTTTCGCCTATGATATTTACATCTTGTTTCACATTCATTTTGAGTGAAACAGTTTGATTGATGGAAATGGTTTCGTTGGGCTTAACTGAAATTCTACCACGATAAGGAACCGTGTTGAGCGAAGAAAATACAATCGTAATTTTTTTATCGGCAGGAACTTTCAAGGTGAAATGTCCCGTGGCATCGGTAGTCGTATTATATTTCTGCTCCTCTTCTACTACCACCGTTATATTATCTAAACTTCTGCCCGAAGAATCTTTCACCGTTCCGGTTAACGTGCCAAAACTTTGCGCAAAAGAAATTGCACTGATGAAAAGGGAAATAAAAAGAGGAATGATTTTTCTGAACATCGGGAAGCTAAACGGAGATTGACGAAGATTATTTTGTCGAAGCGTTTTTGATTTCTATAATCATTTGCAATGGATTTGCAGAACCAAATACAGCATTACCTGCAACAAGAACATCAGCACCGGCATCAACCAGTTCTTTGGCGTTCTGTATACTAACACCGCCATCTACTTCAATTTTTGCCGATGAACCCGAACCGAGAATTAATGCTTTTGCCTCGGCTACTTTACGAGTAGCGTATGGAATAAATTTTTGTCCGCCAAAGCCAGGATTCACACTCATGATTAAAACTAAATCGAGCAGTTGAATAACATCTTTTAAAACAGAAACAGGAGTAGCGGGATTTAAAGCAACGCCTACTTTTGCTCCCGTAGATTTTATTAAATGAATGGCTGAGTCGAGGTGAACGACTGCTTCGTAATGCACAGTGATTAGGTGTGCGCCTGCATCGCGAAATTGCTGCACATATTTTTCGGGTTGCACAATCATTAAATGCACATCGTTAAACTTGGTAGAGTGTTTACCTACGGTTTTCATAACCGGAATTCCAAAAGAAATATTTGGAACAAAAACGCCATCCATTACATCAATATGAATCCACTCGGCTTCGCTGCTATTCAGCAACTCAATATCGCGTTGTAAATTTCCAAAATCGGCACTAAGTACCGAAGGGGCAACTATAGTTTTACTCATAAAAGCGAAAGTAAAAACTTAAACCTGATGAAAGTGTTTGATGTAAACGAGGAGGTGTGAGTAACCTTACTTCTTAGCATCGGCTTTAAGTTCAAAATCTAAAACCACATCATAAGGTTGAAGGCATATAGCATGGTTACCGTATGTTTGATTATAACTAAGCACCAGCATTTGAAATTGTTCAAAAGCAAAAATACCATTGATATCGCCTCCTGTCATTTGAAAAGAAGCAGAGCGGGCGAGAGTATCCGTAGGATTTAGATAAGCTATTTGGTTACCTAGTCCGGTATCGTTTATTTTTCTGATAAGCACATTTATTCCGTTCACATCTTTCAAAGTTATGCTATCGGTAGCTACTGACACTTTGTAATCGGTAAATTTTGCCGAAACAATTCTGTTCGTATAAAAGTAGTATCCGGCAGCATCAAACGCGGCAGAAATATCGGCTGTGTTGATGGTATACACTTTGGGATAGCCAAAGTTATAGGTGGTTTCAGCCAGGCAGTAAGGGGTAAGATTCACCTTGTAGAGAAAATGGACGTTCTCTTTTTTGCATGAGGTTATGGACATAAAAAAAAGAAGAAGTAGTCCTGTTGAGATACTAAAAGAGAAAGAATATTTTTTTTGCATGAATCGAGTTTGAATTAGTTCCAATAGATTTTATTGACTTCAATAGAACGAATAAGTAAAACGCAAATTATATCCTATCCTATTCATCAAATCAGAATGACGATTTTTCGATGATTCAATTTATAGTTTCAGATTTTATCACCGGCTTTTTCAATTTATAAGTTTCGCCATGTTGTGTAAAATCAAGTCCATCCATTTCATCTTGCAAACTCACGCGTAACGGAACTATTCTATCGGTTATCTTATAAAGAATGTAAGAACCTCCAAAAGTGTAAACACTTACAATGACTAATGCAATGATATGGTAGAAAAAAGTTGTTGTGTGTCCGTAATACAAACCTACATCTTTTGCAAAAATACCAGTGAGAATCATTCCCGAAATACCACCTATACCATGGCAAGGAAATACATCGAGCGTGTCATCTAAATTTGATTTGTTTTTTGCACGTACCGCTAAATTGCTAACGATAGATGAAATGAAACCAATAAACAACGCGTGTGGAATAGTAACAAAACCCGCTGCCGGAGTTATAGCAACCAAACCTACTACTGCACCTATACATGCTCCCATTGCTGAAATCTTTTTTCCGCGAACGGCATCAAAAAAAATCCAAGCCATCATGGCGGCTGCACTGGCTACAATAGTTGTTGCAAACGCAAGAATAGCGGTGGTGTTTGCGCCTAACGATGAACCTGCATTAAAACCAAACCAGCCAAACCAAAGCATTCCTGTTCCTAGAATTACAAAAGGAATATTGGCGGGCTCCTGATGTTTATTATCGCCAAACGAAGTACGGTGTCCCAAAATCATTGCTCCGGCAAGAGCAGCATAACCCGCACTCATGTGCACCACTGTTCCACCCGCAAAATCAAGCACTCCCCATTTGTGCAGAAAACCTTCGGGGTGCCAGGTCCAATGAGCTAGTGGCGCATAAATAAAAATGGAGAAGAGACAGATAAAAAGAAGATACGCATTAAACTTTACGCGCTCTGCAAAACTTCCCGTAATAAGCGCAGGGGTAATGATGGCAAACTTCAATTGAAACACAGCAAATAACAACAATGGAATAGTTGGGCACAACAAAGCATTGGCATTCATATCTACATTGCGAAACATAAAATAAGTAAACGGGTTGCCGATTAAGCCGTGAAAACTTTCACCAAAACACAAACTAAAACCCACGCATACATACAACACCGTAATTACACCAAGGGCTACAAAACTTTGCAACATGGTGCTGATGATATTTTTTTTGCTCACCATGCCTCCGTAAAAAAATGAAAGTCCGGGTGTCATCAACAAAACCAAACCGGCAGCGGTTAGCATCCAGGCAATATCGGCAGCATTTAAGCCGGCAGAACTTACGGTAGCCTGTTCAGGTTTTACAAAAAGACCAATACAACAAATGAAACCTAAGGTGATGAAGGGCAAAAGAAATTTACTTTTCATAAATGCGGAAGCATTTTTATTTGTTGCCGCGAAAATATTTAAATGAAAATCGCTTTGAGGAAATCTTGTTCCCTAAACAACCCATTCTTTTCAACAAGTTTTTCACCTGCAGTATAATCCTATTGTAAAAATTCTATTTTGCAAGCGGTCACACCAACAGCCTTTGCTGTTAATCTAAAATGGATATTTCAACTTTCATCAGCGATTTGCTTCTTGAGCACGACTGCGTAATTATACCTGGTTTTGGAGGTTTTATTTGTAATTACAAACCAGCCGAAATACATCCCATACTTCATACGGTTTCGCCTCCTTCAAAAGCCATTTCGTTTAACCGCAATTTAAAATCGAATGATGGTTTGCTTATAAATTTTATTGCAAAGGGCGGTAACGTTTCATTTTTAGAAGCCGCAGAAGTGGTAAACACGTGGGTGAAGTCGTCAATGGGATTGCTCAAGAAAGGGGAAGAATTATTACTGCGCAAAATAGGTAAACTACATCATGATATTGAAGGCAATCTTTTGTTTGAACCTGATGAAAGCACCAACTATTTAAAATCATCATTTGGATTAAGAACGCTTACCGTTGCGCCAATCATGCGCGGTAAAGTGATTGACTTTACCGAAAAATTTCAACAGGAAACCAAACACGTTGCTACAAGCAAGAAACCTTGGCGTATGGCGGCTATGATTCTTTTGCTTGCAGGTATTGCCACCCTTGCGCAATTAATGTGGACTGGCGTAGAGATAAAGCGATTGAATTTAGATGAGGCAAATGTTTTCAGTTTTATGAATCGTATTTTTAAAGCAGAAGAACCTGAAGTAAAACCACTGCCTGTAGAAATTATAATACCTGTTACTGTTCTTGATACGGCAATGGTTGAAAATTCAGAAGCTGTTGTTACAGAAAATACTTTTGTTACACCACAAACAGAAGAGTCAAACCCTGTTCCTGTTCAAGAAGAAAGTTCATTTACTGCTTCTCCACATACCTACTATGTGATGATTGGTGCTTTTGCTGAAGAAAAAAATATTGAAGCTGCTAAACTGCGCCTTCAACAAAAGTTTCCTGATTCAGTTATTCTGATTGAAAGAGGAAAGCGATTGACCAAACTCGGCTTCTCTGCCGGCAATAATTTCTATAAAGCCAAAGCACAATTAGAAAGTGCGCAGGAAGAAGATGCTTCTTACTGGTTGCTGAAAAAATGATTTACCGAAGCTGTTGACACTTTCGTAAAACCGATTATTGAAACAAAGGCAGTTGTGAAATTATCGGATGAATTTAATTGTTGAAACAAATTGAATTTCGGTATGTGCGAACAAAACGAAGATAACTGTATGACCGAGTAGTTATTTTGAAATTCAAGTTTGGTGGTTAGGTTGTGCCGCTGCTTATACTCTATAATAACAAAAAATGGCTGATGAAGTTTTACCTCATCAGCCATTTTTATAAAAGTGTGCTTAATTACTTTGTGTAAACAAATTTGCGAACGGCCTTTATCTCGTTAGCAGTTATTCGCACATAATAAACGCCTTGCGCCAGTTTGCTCATATCAAATCGTTCAACAGAAGTTTGTGTAGTGCGGCTAAGCAACGTTTCGCCCAATATATTTGTGATTTCAATTTTTGCTTCGCCCTTTAACGTGCCATTTAAATTTACGTTCAAAATTTTGTTGGTAGGGTTTGGATACACGCTTATATTTTCAGAAATATCTACTTGCTCTAAACCTGTAATAGTAATGTCGTGGCAAACCGTATCGGCACCTGCCAGGTTAGTTACAATCAAACAAATGGTTCGTGTTCCTGTTCCGGTATAAGTATGCGGTCCTGCAATTTGTCCTTGCGAAGTAGTGCCATCGCCCCAGTTCCAATCCCAGGTAGTAATCATATCGGTAGAACCATCAGTAACATTTACCGATGAACCGTTTGGTGCAGTGGTGAAAGCAGCGGTTGGTTTTAGCAACTCAGTAATATGCACATCGTCTACGTCAAGGAACCAAGCATCAGCATCGCTATAGCAATGGAACCCGAGATAGTAAGAAGAAGTAGCGTTAGGTTTGAATGCTGCTTTTTGTTCTTCGTAACTACTCACACTTAGTGCACCAAAATCTAACACGTTTTCTGTCATGCCAGTTGAGGAATTGGCAGTTCCCATTTTCACTTCTAATTTTTCGGGATATAAACCATTGCCATCTTCACCTACTTCTTCCCAAAAAGAAAGTTTGTAAGCTTTGGTGGCATCTAAAGAAATACAAGGGCTATATAACCAATCATCGCCACCCGTTGCACCATCGCTGTTATATAAATAACGAAAATGAACAGCGCCAGCATTAGCCGAAGCA
>JAPLES010000037.1 GCA_026391075.1 Bacteroidota bacterium
ATTGGGACTACCAGCAGCGGTTGCAAAGATACCATGACCTATGTTGACCTCATTAATTTAGAAGGACCTAGTGGAGTGTTCACTGCGAGTTCAACCGGAGGATGTTTGCCGCTTACCGTAGATTTTACTGCTAATCCATCTTCCAATACATTTGCCATGTGGTGCGATTTAGGTGATGGAACTTTAATTTCTGACTCTACACATTTTACGCATACCTATACAGTAATAGATTCTTTCAATCCGAAATTTATTTTAGTTGACCATGTAGGTTGTGCTGTGCCTTTTGTTCAACCCGGTATAGTAACACGGCCTTCACCTGTTTTGAATTTACCCGATACAACCGTGTGTGAAGGAACACCAATTGCCATGGCTTTGGGTGCCGATAATTATACCTGGACTCCGCCTACTTATTTGAGTTGCCACGTTTGCGCTACAGTAAACATTAATGCTACCGACAATATTGATTACCGTGTTTCTGCCATCAATTCTTTTGGTTGCGAGGTAGTTGATACCATGCGTGTTCATGTAGAAAAAATGGCTGGCTTCATTGATAATCACGATACTTTTACTGTTTGTAAACATACACCGGTAACCTTAAATGCGGGCACTGCCGACATGATGTATTGGACTCCATCTACTTTCCTAAATGATTCAACGGCTATTCATCCAATAGCTACAGCCGATAGCTCAATGACCTATTATGTATCGGGTGTTTCTATAGCGGGTTGCAGAAGAAGTACGCAAATTCAAATAAACGTAATTGACAAGCTTGACTTATCTGTAACGCCAGACTTTGCTATTTGCATTGGAGATTCCATTCAACTTTCAGCTTCGGTTGCACAAATCCCTGATTCAATACCGGTAAGCTATCAATGGACTCCGGCAGTATATCTCAATTCGCCTTCCATAGCAAATCCTTCGGCTCAATACATTCCATTTACAACTCATTTCATTGTGCGGGCAGCAGCAGGTAATTGCGGTTCAGATACAGCGGCCATAACAGTAACCGTAAACAACCCACCCGATATTCGTGCAAGTTCTGACGATTCACTAACCACGCCAGGTGCCGAAGTAGGTGTGCATGCCTCTTCTACATTCAACTTGAATTATGTATGGCAAGCTATTGATTCTATGAACTGCCGCACTTGTCAAGATGCACAAGTATATCCACAGCATACACAAACAGTCTATGTAACCGGAACTACCGATGCAGGTTGCTCGGCAAGCGATTCCTTAAACATTGAAGTAATCAATTGCGACCCCGAATCACTCTTTATTCCAAACACATTTACACCCAATGGTGATGGTATCAACGACAAGTTCCTGGTTCATTCAAGAGCCTTGAGCACACTCACTTTTCTACGCGTGTTTGACCAATGGGGCAAAGTGGTGTTTGAAACCAAGAACATAAATGAAGGTTGGGATGGAAACTCAGCCGGCTTGTCTGTAGCTTCTTCAGTTTACACTTATGTAGCCGAAGGCAAATGCGAAAACGGATACGATGTAATCAAGAGCGGAAACATTGCACTCATCAGATAAAAAACAAAACGTCACTAATTAAACAATCAATAAATCAATCATTAAAACCAGTACTTATGAGCTTAGCTACCAGACTTAGAAAAATTCGCGAATACCGCGGCATGAAACAATCGGCCGTGGCGCAGGAAATGAACATTACCCAACAAGCATATAGCTGCCTTGAAACAAGAGCCGGCAATGTGAAAATGGATACCATGCAACGCTATTGTGTGGTCATGAAAATTGAAATTTCATTTCTGCTTGCGTTCGACATACCGGTAAACGATGAGAACCTCCTCATTTTTGACCGCATCAACTTTTCGCAGGTAGTAGATGAGTATAAAAAACTCACTAATCGCTTAAGCGTTTACGAAGAATTGCTGATGAAAGAAAACAGCATGAACAAAAGACCTCTTGAAGGAAGTTCGGCTGCTTAAAAACAGTAAATAGTAAATAGTGAATGGTGAATGGTGAACAGCCAAAAGCCTTTATTACAAAAGCATAATCATGAAAAAGATTTTACAAAGAATAATTACGGTACTTGGTTTAGCCACATTAATGGTGGCCAAAACAATTGCACAAGATCCGCACTACACGCAGTATAACAACTCGCCTATGTTGCTCAACCCTGCATTGGCAGGATTGAACGCTGGTGACTACCGCGTGTATGCAAATTTTAGAACGCAATGGTTTACCGTGGCTAAAGGAAACACTTATCGCTCGTTTGCAGGAGGTGCCGATATGGCTATTGGTAAAATTACCAAGTATAACAGCTTTGCAGGTTTGGGGCTTTCGTTTAATTGTGACCAAGCTGGCGATATTCATTTAAATGCCAATCGTATTGACCTTAGTTTTGCTTATCACATTATGTTGAATCATCGCGGCACGCAACAAATTTCTGCCGGCTTACAAGGTGGTTTCAACATTCGCACCATTGACCCATCGAGAGCCATTTTCGATTCGCAGTGGGATCCTACTACAGGAACTACCGACCCCAATGGCGCGCGTGAAACTTTTGGCAGAACAAAAGTAATGTTTGGCGATGCAGGTTTTGGATTGCTCTACAGCGGTATGTTTCACCGCGGAACAAACATCTTTCTCGGTTTTGGAATCAATCACTTGAATCAACCTAAAATTTCGTTTCAACCCAGCGGCATTGACCGCAATGGTTTAGGCAATCAACGATTAGCTATGAAAATTACGGTGCATGGCGGTGCATCTATACCTGCAGGCGACCGTGTAGCAGTTATGCCTAATTTCTTAGTGTTGTATCAAGGTGGTGCTTATGAATTTAATTTGGGTTGCCACGTTCGCACAGCGTTTGGAAATATTAAAACCGGAAATACGGCTCTTTATTTTGGGGCGCAGTATCGCGGTTTGTTAGATGCTGTTATTCTGAGCACTCGTTTAGATGTAAAAGGTTTTACTATGGGCTTTAGTTACGATATCAATATTTCAAAACTGGTACCCGCTTCTAAAACAGTAGGTGCTCCTGAACTTTCATTGATGTATCAAGGTTCGTTCAAAAAAGTTGCACGCCCGGGTCACTGCCCTAGAATGTGGTAAAAAAGACATGAGACCTTAGACTTTAGACACAAGACCTTAGACACAAGACAATACAGAACACAAAAACAAAATCTCTTAAAACGTATACAGTCTGCTTTCTTAATTGAAAGCGGGCTTTGTTTTTTATAACTAAACCATATTAATTCACCGCTGTTCGACATGTTCCGCAGGGCTTGCCTACCGGCAGGCATGTCGAACTAACAGTGGTATTTAAACACGGCAGTTGAAAGCGGCACTATTGCTTTTGACTTTGTTGGTTTCTACTATCTCTCCACCACTGTCAATTTGCAGAAAGAGCAGAGGCGCGATTTACCACGCCTCTGCTGTTGTATTATCTCTTGTCTAGTAATTATTGCACGCATTAAAATAATCGGGGGTATAACTATAAGAACCCCATCCTGTTGCTTTTTCTACATCTCCAATTCCTACAGGACACACATCCGTATCCTCAAAACTCGGATTAGGCACTAAATTTTGCCCTTGCACAAACTGCGCGAGCAATAAAAAAAGAAAGAGAGAGAAAAGTTTGTGTAGCATGTGGTGAGTATTTAAGAAAGCGTTGTATAAAGATATAACACAATACCGCAGATAGCTTAAGAAACGCGTAGAAATAGTTTTGCACCTTTTCTTGAATGCAATATTCATTGTGTTATAGCTATTAACCAGTTGACAATACTATTACCACAGTTATCTTCACTTGCAATAACAGTCAACCATTCCCCTAACCTCATGTGACCCCACTTGCAATAACAGTCGACACATACCGTAACTACGGGTGACCTCAACTGTAATAACAGCCAACCTATAACGTAACCTCGGGTGACTGCACTTGTAATAACAGTTGACCTCAGTTGTAATAACAGTTAACCTATACCTTAACTACGGCTGACAGAACTTGTAATAACAGTCGAGCTATACTGTAACTACGGGTGACCATTACCATAACCTCGGGTGACCTATACCGTAGTTACGAACTACTTGATAATCAATAGCTTTTCGAAATCACTTGTAAAAATTTGAAAAAAAACTTAATGGTATAAGCTGCTTTGGATAATAATTTACGAGCCTCTTCGTTTTTAAATTATGACAGTAGGTTATTCATATCAATCCATTCTTTTTGTGCCGCAAGCCTCCAAGTTTCCGCAGGTAAAGCTCTATGATATTGTTCACTTTGTTGATGTGCTTTTTCATCTTTTTGTTCTCCACTTGCAAGGTATTATCAGTACAGGTTTATTTCATCCTCGTTTTTCGTTTCGCGGTCGCGATACGTTTTTCCTCTGTGTTTAATACCGTTTATGTTTTTCTGCAATTGCTGAAAAACTAAACCGCACTCCTGTGCGGTCAACAGGTGCATGTCATTTTTA
>JAPLES010000048.1 GCA_026391075.1 Bacteroidota bacterium
CGCACCGTTTTGAACAGTGTCACCATTTTTATCAGCAATGAATACTCCGTTAGTGTAGTAAAGTAGTTCTCCGTTCTCATCGCAAATATCTGCTGAGGTAAGAAATATATTCATCCACTTGTTGATAGGATAATTGACAAGTGTATCATTTCGGAAATCAAGTACAGAGACATTACTACTGAGCACCCATTGTGCATCATGCAATTGAGCCTTCATTGCAGAAGAAAACAGAACTGCGCATATTGTTAGAATCACCCTCATTTCTCAATTGCAATTTGTTGGGCACGTACAGTTCACTCTAAATTTCAAACCTTCCTTTAAAAACTTTTTGTGCAGGACCGAGCAGGTAAATATTTTCAAAGCCTTTTTTAACGGGTGTAAACTTCACTTCTAATTTTCCGCCCTTGGTTTGCACTTTTATTTTTTTGAGTGGAGCTGTGCTTTGCATAGCCGTAGCCAAACAAGCCGCCACCACACCCGTGCCGCACGAGAGGGTTTCGTCCTCCACTCCTCTTTCGTAAGTGCGCACAAAAATTTCGGTGGCAGTTTTCAATTGCACAAAGTTTACGTTAATGCCTTCCTTAGCATAGGTTTTGGAGTAACGTATTTTGCGCGCTTCTTCTACTAAATTTATTTGCTGCACATCGCTTACAAACATCACATAGTGTGGTGAGCCGGTATTCATAACCGTTGCCAGCCCCGGTGTTTTAATTTGTTTCACGTCCTGCATCTTCAATGAAACTATTCCGCCTTTTAAAATTTCGCCTTCATGCTCGCCATCAATAGCCATAAACCTGCACTGCTTCTTTATTAAACCAAGCTCATGCGCAAACTGTATTAAACATCTGCCGCCATTGCCGCACATCGAGCTTTCGCGTCCATCGCTGTTGTAATACACCATTTTAAAATCGTAGCCCTTCGCCTGTTCGAGCAAAATCAAACCATCTGCCCCAATACCAAATCTTCGGTCGCAAAGTTTTTCAATAGCCGCGCGCTTTAAACGCAAACCCGCTGTGCGATTATCAATCATAATGAAATCGTTTCCGGTGCCCTGATACTTATAGAATTTAACGGTCATTAAAGCTTGGTGTTAAAACGTTTTAATACAGGCAACATAAATCTTCTATTTGCATTTAAGATGAAATATCTTTGTGCCGCAGTCGTTTTTCTAAAACAAAAGTAAAAATCAAAAACTATGAGTATCAGAAAAATTGCATTCACCGCATTTATAGCTTTCGTAAGTGCGTTTGCCGCAGTAGCTACCTTCAACTACCTCGGCTGGAACAAACAACAGGTTTCGGTTATTGAAACCGCTAACACGCCCGCTAAGTTTGCCGCCTTTAGCAAAAGCAACGAAGCGCAACCGATTGATTTGCGTTTTGCCGCGGCTGTATCTACACCAAGTGTGGTGCACATTAAATCTACGTTCAAAGCCGAGAAAGTTTCTTCGCTCAGAGGACAAGACCCGTTTCAGGATATGTTCGGCAACGATTTCTTTAAATATTTCCACGGACCAAATCCTTATCAGAACCAACCGCAGGTGGCTACAGGGTCGGGCGTAATTGTTTCTAAAGATGGTTACATCGTTACGAACAATCACGTGGTAGAAAATGCCGATGAAGTGGAGGTAATGATGAACAACAACAAATCTTACAAAGCAAAAATCATAGGTCGCGATGCCGATACTGATTTGGCGCTTGTAAAAATTGAAGGCGAAAATCTTCCGAGTATCAACTTCGCCAATTCCGATTCGGTGTTGATTGGTGAATGGGTAATGGCGGTGGGCAATCCGTTTAACTTAGAGTCAACCGTTACTGCGGGTATTGTAAGTGCTAAGGGCAGAAACATAAACCTGATTGGCAACTAAGGTGCAAAGCCAAGCAACACCGCCATTGAATCGTTTATTCAAACCGATGCTGCGGTGAACCCCGGCAACAGCGGTGGCGCATTGGTAAACGTAAATGGCGAACTCGTGGGAATCAACACAGCTATTGCATCACCAACCGGTTCTTATGCTGGTTATTCGTTTGCTGTGCCTTCAAACATTGTGAAGAAAGTGATTTTCGATTTGCAGAAGTTTGGTATTACGCAAAGAGGTTTCCTTGGAGTAACCATAAGAACCATGGATGATAAAACCGCGAAGGATTTGGGCTTCGATAAACCTTACGGTGTTTATGTAGATGGTGTAAATAAAAATTCAGCAGCTGATGAAGCAGGTTTGAAAAACAAAGATGTGATTACAAAAATCGATGGCATCAGCGTAAACTCTTCGCCTGAGTTGCAGGAGCAGGTAGCTAAACACAGCCCCGGTGAAAAACTCGATGTGGAAGTAATTCGCGATGGCAAAACTTCGAACATGAATGTGGTATTGAAAAACAAATACAATACCGTGGCGCAGTTAGATAACACCAAAGACATTCTGAATGTGCTGGGTCTTAAAGTAGAGAACCTTACACCGCAGGAATTGCGCTCACTTGGTTTGGAGGGTGGCGTAAAAGTTACGGAACTCAAAGACGGAAAACTCACCGAGTTCACCGACATTAAAAAGGGATTCATTATTACACAAGTAGATGATGTAACCGTTAGCAATGTTGATGATTTTGTAAATATGCTCAAGAGCAAAAACGGAAAAGTATTGGTAGAAGGAATTTATCCGAACAAACCAATGAGTTATTTGTATGCGTTTAGGATGTAAGCGAAATGTCATGCAAAAAAAAGCCCCGAAGATTTCTTCGGGGTTTTGTTTTTTTAGTTGGGTATACAAAAGTCCGAAGGACTTAAACATGAATAACCCCCGATGAAATCGGGAGGAAAAACAAAATCGTTTTCTACAACTCTGAAAGAGTTGAATTGCACCTTTATTCTATTCAACCACTTCGTGGTTGATGCCCGCTTCATTTTCATCATCCTTCTATTTCATCGAAGGTTATTCAAATTAAATCCCTAACGGGATTTGAATGAGCAAAAATATTTCAACTTTACCGCTTCATGAATACCACCAAAAAAGGAATCCGTTTACTGGCAGAAACCTGCAAGCGAAAAGGAATCCGTAAAGTTGTTTTCTCACCGGGTTCGCGTTCCGCTCCTATGGTTATTGCGTTTTCGCAAATACCCGAAATTGAATGTTTGGTTATTCCCGATGAGCGCGTGGCAGGATATTTTGCCCTTGGTCTTGCGCAGCAATTGCAGCAAACAGTTGCGGTGGTTTGCACCTCGGGCACGGCTGTGTTGAATCTTTCTCCTGCTGTTTGCGAAGCGTATTATCAGAATGTTCCGTTGCTATTGCTTACTGCCGACAGACCTTTCGGTGCTGTAAGCAAAGGCGAGAATCAGGCAATTATGCAGGAAGGAATTTTTGGTGTGCATGTGGTATTTGATACTTCTATTGATGGCGATGCCGAAGAAGAAAACGATTTGAAAGAATTGCATCAACAAGTTAGCAATGCCATTGATGAAACAAACAATGGTTACATAGGTCCTGTTCATGTGAACGTTCATTTAAGTGAACCGCTTTATAAAACAACCGAAGAAGCATTCTTTTTTGATTGGCAAGAAGAGCATGAGATTTCTTCCACCGAATTTATTCCGCTTAAAGATTTACAGCGCATCAAGAATGGATTCCAGAACATTGAAAAGAAAATGCTCATCGTAGGCATGAGAGAATTTGATGCAAACTTCAATGCGCAAATCCAAAAGCTAAGCGAACGAAAAGATGTGGTAGTTGTGTATGAAAACATTTCGAATGTAAAACTACCTGAAGGTGTTTGGAATGCAGATGCCTTTATTACCGCTATGGAGGAAGAAGCAGAAATAGATTTGATTCCTGATGTGGTGGTTACGTTTGGCAAACAAATTATTTCAAAAAAGCTGAAACAGTTTTTAAATGAAAAACCTGTGGTGCATTGGGATGTTCCACCGGGCAGCAGCATAGGAAGAAATTGGGAAATGTTTGGCGAAATGCTCGACCGCATTGAACCGATTAACGAAACTCAGTTTCTAAATGCAATCATTGACACCAACGAAACCGAAAGCGATTTCAAAAAAGATTGGGAGCAATTGAGCAAATGTGCTGAAGAACTTTCAGAAAAGTATTTCGCAAAAAACGATTACAACGATTTGAAAGTGATGGAAACGCTCGTGAATTCGTATCCCGAAAATTCTAACATTCAATACGGCAACTCCACTCCTATTCGTTATTCGAATTTCTTTCAGCATAAAAATTCATTAACGGTAAATTCAAACAGAGGCACGAGTGGTATTGACGGATGTTTAAGCACCGCTGCGGGTTCTGCTTATGGCAGAAAAGGAATTACGGTTTGCGTGCTTGGTGATATTAGTTTCTTCTACGACTCAAACGCGCTATGGAATAATTATCTCTCACCCGACTTGCGCATCATTATCATCAACAACAACGGAGGAAATATTTTCCGCCTGCTTGATGGTCCTTCAAAAGTAAATGCGTTTGAAAAATTTTTTGAAACGCGCCATGAACTCACTGCTAAACATCTGGCTTCTATGTATGGCTTGCCTTATTATTTTTGCGCGCTCCAAAATGAATTGGAAGAAACATTGAAAACATTTTACGAGCCGTCAACACACGCTAAAATTCTGGAAATAAAAACCGATGGCTTGCAAGGTGCAGAAGCATACAAGCAGTATTTTAAATTTTTGAACAAAGGAAACTGATAAACAGCATACATGAAAAAGAGAAATTGGAAAAGCATTAAGGACTACGAGGAAATCAAGTTTGAGTTTTTTGAAGGCATTGCAAAAATCACCATCAATCGTCCGCGCTACCGCAATGCGTTTACTCCGCTTACGGTTAAGGAAATGATTGATGCGATGAACACCTGTCGCGATAGTCAGGATATTGAAATCATTGTTTTAACGGGTGAAGGCGATAAAGCATTTTGCAGTGGTGGCGACCAGAATGTGCGCGGACATGGTGGCTACATTGGAAAAGATACCGTTCCGCGTTTGAATGTGCTTGACCTGCAAAAACAAATTCGTTCAATACCTAAATGTGTTATTGCCATGGTGAACGGTTTTGCGATTGGTGGTGGACATGTGTTGCACGTAGTTTGCGATTTATCTATTGCTAGCGAGAACGCCATCTTCGGGCAAACAGGTCCTAAGGTGGGAAGTTTTGATGGCGGCTTTGGGGCGAGTTACCTCGCGAGATGTGTCGGTCAAAAGAAAGCGAGAGAGATTTGGTTTCTCTGCGACCAATACAATGCGCAGGATGCACTCGGTATGGGCTTGGTCAACAAAGTTGTTCCGCTCGAAATGCTCGAAGATGTAACAGTGGAGTGGTGCAAAAAAGTTCAGGAAAAATCTCCGCTGTCTATTCGTATGCTGAAGTCATCTTTCAATGCTGAATTAGACGGACAGGCGGGTATTCAGGAACTCGCAGGCAACGCCACACTACTTTATTATTTAAGTGACGAAGCCAAAGAAGGAAAGAATGCCTTTATTGAAAAACGCAAACCCGACTGGAGTAAGTTTCCGAAATTTCCGTAGACGAAAACGAATTGACTTTCCACTGCTTCATTCATTCATAGCTTCATGAAAAAAATATTTTTTGTTTTTACTCTTTCTGCTTCTCTCATTTATCTCGGTGCTAATCTTACTTCATGCAAGTCTTGCAAAAAAGAAGAACCGAAGGCTGAGGTGAGTGCAGATACCGCTTCTAATATTCAGATTCCTGAGAACATGCTCAACATGCCTCATGCCGATACTTCGTTGATTCCGATACTCTCTTCCGTTATTGATAATGCTTTTGAAGCAAGCGCAAAAAAAGACTACGATAAACTTGCAAAATGCATTGTGTATCGCGGTCCAAACGAGCAGAAGATGGGCTACGATGTTTTTGATCCAAAAAACAAATACGATAGAGCTGTAGTCAAAATTACTGCCGATGTTTTTAATAAATGGAGTGCCGGAGTTCAATCACGTGAATACGGTCGTGCATTTGCTTTGCCTCAACCCGATGGAAGAGATTTACCTGTGCTTGAAGTTATCTTCACTACTCCAACTCACTTCGACCGAAAGTTTTTTGGTTTCCTTCTTATCAAAGATGAATGGAAGATTGCTGATGTAAGTTCTAATTTAGGAGAATAGAAATTTGCTCAGCAATTATCAGTTTTGCATAAAACCATCTTCAAGGTAATTTCCTTCTTCATTTCTCTTCCTTAAAAAATACCCATCCGTTTTTTCGATAGAGTTCAACCAATTTTGAATTGTGCAATTTCACTTCTTCTACTTTAACGCATTTAGTAACCACAAATAATGGTTTTGAAGTATCGGAAGAAGAAGGAAAAGGTTTCTGCGCGTAAAAATAATGCGCATAACTTTTGAATCCATCTGTTTCAATGCGGCAAGGCTCATTTGCTTTCGATTCCAAAAACTCAATCAACGCTGCCTGTGAGTATTTCTCCACACGAGGCACTACAAAAGTCATCATGGTGCTAATGAAAAGTGCACTGCTAATGATAAGCATATATGCGCCCCATTTTACTTGTTTGGTTTGCATCATTAAAATAGAAAGGATAATAAACACGAGGTATGCAATACCAAAACGAATATCGTAATTACTCCAGTACACTTTTGCTCTCAGAATCTCTTTTACAAAATCATCTTTGATATAATTGATAAAAACATCGGGGCGCTGAATCAAAAATATCCCACCCGTTAGTGATACTGTAATTAAAACACCAATTGTTAGCAAAGGCACTGTTTGTCGCCATGTCCATTTCATTTTACCATCGAACAAATAATTAAGATAGTATGCCGCCAGAAAAGTAATTGGGAAATAACAGAGCGATGAATAGTGTACAACTTTAGTTTTCACTACACTAAAAACGACCAGCACCACGCACAACAAATAAATCATCCAGCGTTTGAAGAACACTTGGGTAGTGTCATCATGCCCATTCCTCTTAAAGGCATCGTAAATAAGTGCCGAAGCAGGAAATACACCTATGAGTAAAAGAATCGGGTGATAGAAAATCGACCTGACATCCCGCATATCTTCACTACGATATAGACCAATTTGATAGGTGATGAACTCGTCTATAAATTTCAATCCGTTTGCATGAATTTCGAAACTTAACCAAAAGATAACGACTACTGCTACCATCACCCACCACAAAAACATTTCACCTAATTCAATTTTTAGTTTGCCGCGGTTCACAAAAAAATAAGTAGATGCGGTAAGCACAGCTATTAAAATGGCAACAGGTCCTTTTGTAAGTGTTGCCAGCCCAATGAACAGTGCAGAGAAAATCAAATTCCATCTGCGGTTTCGCTTCTGCATTTTCTGATTTTCAAAATCGTTTTGCACGCTAAGTTTGAAAAGAAAAAACACACCAAGAAAAATAAAGAGGTTGAAGATTGGGTCAATAATTGCACTCTTGAAATAAAGGTGCGGAAGAATGGAGCAACAAAACATCATTGCCCACAGCACACCTAGTTGCGATTTAAAAACATAACGACCCACATTAAACACCACAAGCAAAGTAGCAATACCGCAAATGGCGTTTGGTAAACGTGCGGCAAATTCATTAACACCAAAATAATTCATGCTGAATGCCTGCAACCAAATAAAAAGTGGTGGCTCTTCATACAATGGCTGAAAATTCATTTGCACCATTCGAAAATTATGCGTCAGCAGCATTTCGCGTGCACTTTCGGCAAAGTTAATTTCATCACAATCGAATAAATGTACCTGATTTAGAAAAGGCAAAAACAACAGCGCCCCAATAATTGCAAGAATCAATTGAGTAGGGAATTGTTTTATACTTTTTTGAATGGTTTCAATCATACTGTCAACGAGCGAAAGTTAGAAAAGTATAGGAGAGAAAATGTTCTTCATTGGTACTTTAAGCAAATTGCTATTACATATTTCGCAACTCCTCTATCGGTTTCAATTGAGTAATAGGTATGAAGTGACAGCGATATCCGCCAACAGTTCCTGTTTTACTTCCGAAATCTTTCAAAGGTGCTTTATCGAGTTCTTCGGCAGTTGCGTAACCGCAAAGATAAGCACGCGTGCCTGCTGTAATTGAATCGGCTAACTGCGAAGGCACATCAATAATGAGTTGAACATAAAATTTCGGCTTGCGTTTGCGTGCATAATCTTCGCGCACTAACAGATTCAATTTTGAATTGAAAGGAAATGCAGAAGTCTTAATTTCAAAATCACCAAAATCATTTTCGCCTTTATTTTTTCCTACTAAGTTTTTCCTCCAATCGCTAAACATAAATTGTGCAAAAGCAAATTCACCTAAATGCCCTGTAAGCGTATCAATTTTAGAAGCCACTGTTCGTTCCACTTTTGTTTGCGGAATTAAACGAACGGCTTCATCAAGCATTTCTTGACTGATGAGAATGTGTGGAGGTTTCAATAGGTTCATGAAATAAATTTAGTAAAAGAAATATTTCTGTATTGCACAAAACAAAAAACCCTCGTCGAAAATTCGAAAAGGGTTTTTGGAAATATTTTTTGGTGCTTAATTAAACTGCTTCATGTATTCCAAAGCAATAGAATTGGTAGGATCAATTTCCAAAGCCTTGCTGAAATTCTCCTTTGCCTTTACTTTGTCTTTCAATTTTTCGAACGTGTAAATACCTACATAGGAATAAGCATCGGGTAAGTTTCTCTTATACTTCACCGGATCGCTGCCGGCAATTTCAATATACTTTAAGTAAAAAGGATACGCATTGAAATCTTCCGGCTTCCCAATTTTCAAATTCGTCATGGCTCTCCACATATAACCATCAGGCGAAGTTGGATTGCGTTGAGTAAATTCAGCAAACGTTGTATCGGCCATTAATGAATCACCCATGCTGTAATAACATCTGCCTAAGTAAAACACTTCCACAGAATTCAACTTATCGCACTTTGCTTTTTTCAAAGAGTATTGCGCTACTGCCTCAGTGTAATGTTTTGCCTGGAACAACACTTTCGCATACTCACCTAATAAATCGCAAGAAGAATCATTTGCTAAAGCCACTTTAAAATAATTTAATGCAGCGGTAGTATCACCTGCTTGCGCTGCAATGCGTGCTGAGTAGATGTAATCAATATCCTTCACCTTCTTAGTTGGATTAGCCCAAAATTTTGCACTCGCTTCTGCCGCTTCTTTATAACGTTTCAATTCGAAGTTTGAAAAAGCAATTACACGCTGAAACACATAGTTACTTGGGTCGTTTGCCAAACCTTTAGTTGATTCATCAATAGCCTTGTCATATTCTTTGCTCTGGAAGTAAAGTGTAATCAAACTTGTCTTCGCCTGATTATCTCCGGGACTCAAGGCGATATACTTTTCATAATTCGGTTTCACCTTATCGTATTGTTTACTCAGGTAATAAGCTTCTGCCAATTCCTTATATACGATTGGATATTTTTGGTCAATTGCCAAAGCCTTATTGAACGATTCAATAGCCTGATCATAGATTCTTCCGCGCACTGCCAAGCGGCCCATCTTAATCAACGCCAATGGATTTGTTTTACAAGCTTCCGAAGCAGATTCATATTTATTCATCGCCTTACCACCCATGGTGTTGTCAGTACTTGAATTTTCTAAATAGGCATCACCTGAAGCAATCATAATCTGGCAATTTTTGTTGTCCAGCGCGTATGCCGATTCAAAGTTTGAAATAGCAGCATTCAAACTAATCACCTTCGGGCTAAAATAAGCATCCCCTATTTCGTAATAAATATTCGCATTCTTCTGCTTAGTCAACTGAGTAGCACGCGTAAAGTTAACTGTTGCTTCTGCAGGGTTCTTTGATAATAACGCAATGCGTCCGAGTGCTACATGCCCTAAAGCTGTTTTGCTTTCAGTATTAAAAACCTTCTTGTAGAACACAAGAGCAGAATCAGCATCATCACTTTTAAGATAAGCATTACCCATGTAATAAGCCACATCTGCTTTGTTGGCATTAGGGTCACTCATCAACTTGCCTAAAATTTGTTTTGCACGGAAATAATTTTCGTTGTCAATTTCGTGTTGTGCATCCTGCAAGGTTTGTGCAGAAAGAACATACAGACTAAGAACTAACGCTACCATTGAAAATACCTTCTTCATGTCTATGTTTATTTGGTGTATACTGATTGATAACAAACAAATGCCAATGTTTACTTACTACTACTTACTTCACTTTCGTTAACAATAACCTCCCGCTCCGGAATGGTTACCGGAATTAAACCCGCTTTCAAAAATATTTTGGCTCCTTTTGCCTTCGATAAAAAACTTACCAAGAGCAATTCGAGGTTATCGTCATAAGTATTTCTTGTAACCGTATTCAGCGTTCTTATCAGCGGGTAACCTCCATCTGCAATGTCCGACTGATTAGCACTTACTCTTACCGTGTCTCCCTCTCTATTTTTGGCGCGCAAACTTAAAATTTTTATCCTCTTCAAGGTCTCTTTCACTTTGCCATCATCAGTATCGCTAATAGTGTTGAACGGAATAAAACCAATAACATTTTTGTGATCTGAAACATAATCAATCACTTCGTTCACCGTCTGCAAAGCATAAACGTTTGGCGATACTTTTTCTTTATAACCCAATTTATTCAACACAAAACGAACGGTACTTGAATGCTGATTTTCGAAAACCAATTTAGGATACGATGCATAAGAATTTTTTGGGTCGAAATACTTTTGAAGCAAAGCGAAATCCAGACTCTTATCATCAAAGTCATTACTACCTATTAACGCCACCGCATCATAAGCCACCGGCAACTGACGAACATAAATTGTATCGAGATTGCGCAAATCATTTACCTCCGTCTTTTCTAATTCTCTTGAAAGAATCAAGAGCGTAGCTTTGTTGTTTTTGAAATCTTGAAACATTTCTTTTTCGTTCTTGTAAGCAAAATTGCTTTGAACACTATCATTTAAAAAGTCGAAGACATCTTCCTGTTGTTTCAATATTGGTTCTAAACCCATATCGGCATCTACATTCAAAACTCCTTTATAAATTTTGAAACGGCTGTCCTGTTTTGCTTCTTCAGCAGATTTTTTTTGCGTGCATGAAGAGAGAGAAAAGACAACAGAGAACAGACAATAGACAACAGACAAAACTAACTTGTCATCCTGAACATAGGCTTTGCGAAGTGAAGGAACTTGTATTTTGTATTTTGTTATTCGCTTATTCACGATTTGCTTGTTTGTATTCCGAATAAAAACCGTAGAAGCGAAAAAGAGAATAGAACAACATTAGTCCCCCAAAAGCATAGCGCGAGTTAGTAGTAAAACCAACGGTAAGCGATGGAACAAAAAACAGAGCTAGTGAGAAACATAAAAAAATTAAAGCGGCTCCTGCTTTCCAAAGCATGGAAGGACTCGCGAAAATGATTTTTAAAAACTGATTCATGTGTTCTATAAATTGCAAAAATCATAACCATTCACACGGAACGATTATGATTTTTGCTAAAGTTATTTTCGATAATGTTTATTGCAATTTGAATACTACCGGCAACATATATTGCACACGAACTGCCTTACCTTGTTGCTTACCTGCTTTCCATTTAGGCATTGATTTAACAACGCGCACAGCTTCTTTATCCAATCCCGGGCTTACGTTTCGCTTTGCCACAACATCCGAAACTGTTCCGTCTTCCAATACCACAAACTGTACAATTACTTTTCCCTGAATATCGTTATCGCGCTCCATTTGCGGATACACAATATTCTTTTGTAAGTATTTAATCAACTCCATATCTCCACCCGGATACTCAGGCATTTGTTCTACGAAGGTGAAAATCTTTGGTTCTTCCACCACAGGTGCTTCAGTAACTACAGGTTCTAAATTTGCATTAGGATCGCCTTCTTGCGTTTTTGCAGCAATCTCTACCTTCTCATCCTTTGGAATTTCCATAGGCTCTTCCTCACGCACTTCTTCTTGTTTCTTAACTACCATTTCCACGAAACGAATAGTTGGTCGCTGTGGCGGTGGTGGCGGTGGTGGCGGTGGCGGTGGCGGAGCTGCTTTATCCAATGGAGGTGGCTCGGCTAAAGTAACCGATGTTTCAACCGTTTCAGCTTTCTTCTCCGGTATTAGAAACGACCAATTAATAAAGGTGGCTATAGAAAATAATCCTGCTCCTAAAATCGCAATTAATAGTCCGATTTGAACATTGCGTTTAGTCATAATTCTGAGCTGGTAAGCACCGTAATCTTTATTACGATTATCAAAGACGATATCGTCCATTGACCAGTTCAAATAATTTTTTATTGTCTCCATGCTAAGGGTTCTTTGCTTTATAATGCATGAACTAAATTATTCCATAAACTTTTACTGATGCACTACTTCTTTGGCAAACTCCTTTACGGTTCCACCATTGCTAATTGCTTCTACTTCTATCGGGTCTGGGTCTTGAATGGCATAGATTTTACAGCCGGTAAAATCCATTTCATCCAGAATGTCAATCATGTTTTTGTAACGCGCCCCATGCAACATCTTGATTAGGATAATAGCATCGCGGGGTCCCATCGAAATTTCGGCCGGGTCCTTTACCCCATCTTTATTGGCGTCAACCCATTTCTTTCCCGGTGGACATTCAGCCGGCACTTTCTTCAACTTTTTCATCACTTCTTTACGAATGCCATCATCGCCACTGAAACTTGTTTTTTGTAATCCTGCTACCTGCAATCCTTCATAGTACCATACTGCATCCAGAGTATCAATCAATACATTCAACACCTGACATTCGCCCACATCCATTTTATCTATTTCATCTGTTTTCTTAGGCATGTTCAACTGCATGGCTTTGGGTTTATTCAAAGTTGTAGTCAACATGAAGAACGAGATGAGCAAAAACGCTAAGTCAACCATGGGAGTAAGGTCAACACGTGTCGACATTTTTTTGGAGCGAACTCCACCATCATGTTTCCCACCTCCACCGGAGGTTTCCATTTGTGCCATGTTATTCCGCTTTTTTTAGTTTAATAAATTTCTATTTCGGTTTGTCCGCATCTGGTGTTGCCGCTGTTTCGGCTGGCGCATCGCCACCAGTTGCTAATGAAGTAATGAGAATAAAGCGGTGAATATCTCTATCGGTCAATCGTTTGATAATGTTCTTCACGTATTCCACGTTAGAATTCTTATCGCCTTTAATACCGATTTGAATATCGCCACCGGTAGCATAACGTGCAGCACTTACCCAATCGCCCAATTGATTATTGATTGAGTCAAACGGAATACCCGGCATTTGCTTTTCCTGATATTCTTTCAATTGCGTTCCTGTCATGGTGGTTACCCGTTTTAGGTCTTCAATTGGTGTTCCCCATGTTTCGGTAAGCGAGAAAAATTCTTTTTGTGCAGGAGTTAAATCTACAACTCCCGGGTAATGCCCGGCCGACATCTCGGTTAATTTATCGAGCATGGCATAACGCACTTGTTTTTCTTTTAAAGAAATAAATGCTTTACCTTCTGTATTCACCGTAATGATAATAGCATTGTCAACTGCTTTGGTAGAGCGTGCCGAAGGCACATCAACTGCCACTACTGCCTGCGGTTTAAACTTTGCCGTAAGAATAAAGAAAGTGAGCAATAGAAACGCGACATCGCACATGGCGGTCATGTCTACTATGGTGCTTTTACGGGGTACTTTTACTTTAGGCATATTGCTGTTTTTATTTCGCTTCTGAAATTACTTTCTGGTAGAGGCAAAAGTTTGCGCAATAGAATAGCCTATTTCATCAATACCATAAGTGAGTTTATCAATCATACCGGTAAAGAGGTTATACATAATAATAGCTAAAGCCGAAGTTCCGATTCCGATAGCCGTATTAATCAATGCCTCAGAGATACCCGCAGAAAGCGCACCCGGATCAGGGTTACCTGCTACAGCAAGAGCCGCGAAGGCGCGAATCATACCCATAACGGTTCCAAGAAGGGCTACGAGTGTAGCTACCGAAGCGATAGTTGCCAGGATAGGAAGGTTTTCTTCTAAGCTTGGTAATTCAAGCGAAGTAGCCTCTTCTATTTCTTGTTGAATGTGTTGAACTTTTTGCTCTAATGTAAAGCCGGAGTTCTTATCCATATCCTGATATTTGTGTAAGCCTTCTACCACCACATTGGCAACAGAACCTTTTTGGCGGTTGCACTCAGCAATTGCACCATTAATATCATTAGCATGAAGAAGTGTTTTTACTTTTTGTAGGAACGATTCTAAAGAACCATTTCCTTTCGCTTTGCTGATAGTCATAAATCTTTCAATAGAGAAAGCCACAACCGTAAGAAACATGGTCAATAGGAAAGGAACGATAAAACCTCCTTTGTATATAGTTCCTAAGTAATCACCGGGTACAGGGTCTTTACGCATGTCATCCATAAAGTGCGAGCGCGCACCAAATACGAAATGGAAAATAATTTCAGATACTACCAATGATGATAGAATAACTACAATTGCCCAAGGGAAATCGCTTTTTTTCTGAGTTTGTTTAGACTGACTACTCATTTTGTTTTTTGTTTTTTAGTGATGATAATTATTGTGCGTTTTTTCAGCGAGGCGTAAAAGTATTTCTTATTTTCTCTTTTCAAAATTTTGAATTCTAAAAAACGGATACTTTAATTTTAGCTTCACTTTCAGCAAAGAATACGCTCTTAACGCATTTATCTTAAGATTAGTATTTTCACATTTTCCATAAACAGATTTTGACAATTCTATGACATTTAACTTGTTGAAAGGTTAGTTTTCATTGGTAAAAAGTATTCTCACTTCCCGCAAATAAATTTATTGGTTTATGTTTTTGAAATATTTTTACTAGAAAAGTATAGAAGCACTAAAATGTAAAAGCCCAACTTGCGCATGAAGCCGGGCTTTTTATTTTGGTTATAACCCGCTGTGGAGTTTATACCTGTGTGACGTATCAAGAACATAACAAGCATTCCTCTATCTTCTCTTCAACTCCTAAAATCGTAACCTTCTTCGCTCCTATCCTGTTTATTCCTTTAGCGGAATAGACTAAACAGCGGCAATCGGGTTCTCGTTTGCTGCTATCTTCTTTATTCCTGTGCAGGAATGGTGTATCTCGATGCAATCGTGTTTATTTCTGGCGGGGAATAGACTCGATAGCAGAAATCGAGTTCTTCTTCGCTCCTATCTTTCCTATTCCTGCGCAGGAATGGTGTAGATAGCAGCTATCGTGTTTGTTTCTGTAGCGGAATAGACTCGATAGCAGCTATCGTGTTCTTCTTCGCTCCTATCGTGTTCATTCCTGTGCAGGAATAGACAAAGTCGGTGCAATCTTGGTTACGATTTACAAAGAATACACTGAATCACAATAAAATGGTATGGTGGTAGGCAAGGAAGTATCTTTCATTGGTAAAAAGTATTTTCACTTCCCCCAATTAAATTTATTGGTTGGGCTGTTTAAAATCTGTTTTGTTTGAAAAGATACGATGCAATAAAATGCATTTGCAACTTGAGTCTGTTGCAATCATAATTTCTAAAACATAGAAATACGAATCCATGAAAGCCATTCCATGTGGAATGGCTTTCATGGATCAATGGTTTACCAAAACCTTTTCTACCTGCGAAACCGCTTCGCCTTTTAAGTGAATAAAGTAAAGCCCGTTGCTGTAATTCTGCACCGAAAAAATAACGGCATCATCGGTAAGTGTAGATTCATACATCAGTTCGCCAATGTTATTAAACACCTGAATGGTTTTGAATGAATGATTCGATGGTAAACGCACCGCTACTAAACCCGAAGCAGGGTTCGGATATATTTTTACATCGGCTTTTGCAAGTTCAGTTATAGCCAGTGCGGGATTGTTTTGCAGGTTGATATTATCCAGATACATCACATTGCCCCAGTTGGTTACGTTTTCAAATTTGAACGAAACTTTGGATTGACCGCTCGCAAAAACCATAGGAATAGAAACCGTTTTCCACTGGGTAGAAGAAGGCACAAAAGAACTGCCCTGGTCGGATGCTGTAGCTAATTGATTGCCGCGCTGTCCAAAAATTTTTATCCAAGTACTGCCGCAGTTCAAACTGTAATATACGTTCAACGAATCGGTGCGGGTGTTACTGAATTGCGCGTAAGCCAAATCAAATTTCAATTCTGGTTTAGCTACATTGCTTAAATCAAATGCACCGGTAATGAGTGCATCCTTTTTTAGAAAGTTCTGAAGCCCCGTGTAACCAAAGTTATTGATACTGGCACATTTTGAACTTGCACTGTAACCACTTGTATTTGAATTTTGCACCCAGGTTATATCGTGGTTAGGATTATACACCGTCCAGTTGGCGGCAGGATAACCATTCTCGAAACCTTCGGCATAAGGAAGCGTTTCGCCTAACCCGCCATCGAAGGCATAAAAGAGTACGGTACTAAGCGTATTGTTAGCTAAAAAATTATCGCCTGCTGTGCCATTAATATCGCTAAAGGTAATATCAAATGAATGCGTTCCGTTTACTACTGTTTGCGCAGGTAGAGTAATTTGCAGTTCTGTTTGAGTAGGAATACTACCGTTCCAGTTAATGATTTGCGCTCCCCCGCCATCCATTTGAATATAGAATTTACCCGAGGTAATTGTAGTGGCACCTTCGTTGCGCACAGTAACCAGCGGATTAAAATTAAGCGAGCAAATAGTATCGGCAGGTAAAATCAATTTCACTAACGAGGCATCGAGCGAATAAAAACATTGTGTAGCCGCGTTTTTTATAGAAGCGCGAGTGCCATCAAGAATACTGTTCATGCGCGCTGCCTGATCTACCGAAAACATATAGGTGCACACATCGGGAGGATAGTCCATGTAGTTCATATACATATCACCATTGGGTCCATTGTTGCAGGAGATATGCGGAAAGGTGGGGCAAGACGCATTTAAATCAGCTTGATCGGGAGTGTCGTTTATAAAATCTCCAAAATCACCACAACTGGCATCAAGCCCCCAGGTATGCAACAAGCCTAACCAATGGCCGGCTTCGTGCGTAACGGTTTTACCTTTGTTATAACCGCTTATTAGCGTTCCTGTAGTTCCAATCGTATTGTATCGCGCTACTACTCCGTCATCGGTGGCGGTCATACTATAAGGTAATGTTGCATAAGCCAAAACACCGGTAGAAAGTAAGCTTCCGCCCATACGCACACTCCACACATTTAAATATTTAGTGTGGTCCCAAATGGTAGCAGGTTTTAAGGTGTTGTCAATATCTGTTGCTAGATCCCAACTCACATTAGCAAATTGATGGCGAATAATTCCGGTAGTTGGATTGCCGTTTTCATCAAACTTGGCTAAACAAAATTTTACATTTACCGTGCCCACTAAAGGGGCAAATGCCGAAGGAATATTGGACAGGTACGGGTCAAGCGCATTGTAGTCAAGATTCATGGCTTCCAGTTGAGAGCTTGCCTGTGCATCGGTAATATTCTCGCCACTGCCTATGGCATCGCCATTGTGCACAATGTGAAAAACAACGGGTATCCATACGGTGTTCACAGCGCGAGAGCCCGAACGGTTATTATCCAGCTGCTGTAAACCGCTCATATAAGTTTCAAACTGCGCCCGCGCTTGCGGGTTGTTCTTAATTTCTGTTTCTAATTTTTTTGTACTGCTGCACCATTCGTTGGTTTGTGCATTGGTAAAATTGAAAGAGAAAAGCATTGCTGAAACAGCAAATAGAGTTTTGATTTTTTTCATGCGGGCACGAACATAGATAGAAAAGAGGGAATTAAGGAATTGCATATTGTTGGTGACTTGGAAAAGCCGGTCATAGATATCAATCGAGGCCGAAGCGGATTGAGCACCAACTTTATATAACTCATGAAACTATCGAGCAGTGCTTGAAATATTGATTCGTAAATAGTTAGCTCCATTTAAGGGGTGGTCAAAAATTTCCGGCCTTCGTTGATATAAAATTCTGGCCTAATATGGTCTAAGTTCCCGGCTCCTCCAGCCACACAGTTGTTTCATCTTAAAAATATCCATGAAATAAAGCACAGTGTGTTTTTTAAATCCACGGAAGTACTCAATAAAGAAATCCTAAAACCTTATATTTTATTTAGTGATGCCGATGAAGCAAAAAGCGAACATGATAAGAGAAATGAATTAGGTCCTGGAAAATTAAAAAGAGAAATTGAAAACAAAACAAACGATACAATTGATTTAGAGCTCTGGCAAAAAAAAATTCTATTCCTGCAATCCAACAATAAATTATCAGGGGAAAAACAAACTGTATCTGATTGTGATTTTAAAACAGCAATAGAAGGTAAACGAATCTTGTATTTAGATGACGAGGCATCCAAGTGGGAAAAAGTTTTAGCCAAAATGTTTACGGGGGCATGTATAGATGTGAAAGACAAATGGAATCAAATTGATGATTTCTTTGAACAACTAAGTAAGACTCAAACTGAAATTCTTGATACTTATAATAAATTGGATTCAGAATTGTATAGTATACAAAAGAGTAACCCACGTGATCATGTCTTGACTCAAAGGCGCAATGAATATTCCCAATTAAAAAAGAAACTTTCAGAACTATTATCTTATGACCTTTTGCTTTTGGATATGCGTTTGGACAAAGAAAATGATAAGGAGAAACAAATTGAGGATATTTCCGGGCTGAAAATATTGCAAAAACTATCTTACTTAAATCGATTTGTACCTGTGATAATATTTACGGCAAGTAATAAAATTGAAAGCTATAAAAGTGTTCGCGATTCCGGGTACTACGGATTTTGGATAAAAAATATATCTACTTGTAAAGAGTTACAAGAAAAAGTAGTCCAGTTATTAACTTCTGATTTACCGAAATCTGTCAATAGTGATTTGCAAGATTTTTATTCAAAAGTTTTAATGATAGAAAGCCGGGACAAAATATTTAATTATAGCTTATCTCAAGACGAGTCAAGAGTTCTTATTGAAGAAATACCCGGTAACCTTAGAGCACGAGTAAATAGATCGCTATGGTTTTTTTTAGATTTTGTTCAATCCTATATATCTAACACCCTTAATGAAGGAAGTGTTTCGGAACTTTGGAGACAGACAGGTGATAGTATTCAAATAAGAGTCCCTGCAATATATGGTAAGAATCAAAGTGAATTAGATAAAATATTTGGCGCCAGGAAAATTCCAAATCTTGAATTAGAAAAGGATTATCGTTGGGTTAGAAACTATTTCGTTCACAATAAAGATGATGTAGCAAGGACTAGATATAATGTTCTTTTGCGAAAAGATATTAAGATAGACCCCGAGGAAAAGGAATTAGCATTAGAATATATTAAACACACTATAGACTTCTTAATTGATTACCGATAATGGCAAACGCTTTACTTATTTGGGACAACAATAAAAATTATACGGAAAAACTTAGTGCTGACTTGGGCATTTCATATACTGATGATGTTGTATTTTCTATTTCAGAGTTTGAGAAAAATAAATACTTAGAAACTAAAGATTGTATTGTAGTTCTTTTAGAAACCAATATTGAAGGAGAACCCCGGACAAACTTTAAGGGAATAGAAATAATCAAAACACTTAGGAAGGATAAAAGATACAAGGGCCTGATTGTGGCTTATTCAACTTATCCCGAAAGCCATTTTAGAAACAGGAAGGATGCAAAAATTTTATTTACAGCAGGCACAAGGTTAAGACAATTTGCTAAGCGCGGAATTGATGCAGATGAAATTGAAGAGTTGCTGTCGGAAGGTCTTAAAAAAGTTCCTAAACTTAGTGAGGACTTGTTAGACGATTTACACTACAATATTTTTGATGCGAGAGGAATAATTCACGAATTACTTCACCGGCTTAAAAACACAGTGAACAATGTTTATAAAGAAAAAACCATTGTCAAAATAATTGAAAGCGTAAACCACAAATTTGAGGATTACAAAAAACAGTTGCTAAGAGAAATTGACCCTCAAAAGATTTCTAACTTCAATAAACACTTTGCCTCTTTGGTAAGCGAAACCAAAGCGGACATTGAACAGCACTGGAAAGACAAAGAGGATAAAACCATTTTCAAATACAGCAATGCAGGAAACCAAGTTTCCAAATTCTCGAACCAAATTGCGGACTTAGCACCCAAGTCAAATGATGATGCAGAAAACAAGCAAGAGGAAAAAGTAAATTGGGAGGTATTATTTTTTGACGATACAGAAGGAATTCGGAAAATTGTATATGACTATTTCAAAGCAATGAATGTTGTTTGTCATCTTGCAGCAACCGAAGAAGAAGTTTATAAAAAGCTAAAAGAGAATGCACCTAGAATTTCACTTTTCATTTCTGACATTCGTTTGGAAGAAGAAAACGGAAACTGGTTTGACAGACAAGGCTATGATGTAATAGAACAAGTAAGCAGAAAGAATGATTACCCTTTAGTTTATTCAGTGCTAACAAGCAAGAAGGGAACTATCAATAAAATGGTGCAGCAGAAACGCAAGTATGAAATCTTGTGGTTCACCAAAGACGATGTTATAAGCAGCTCCAATTCATTCAACATATTTTTTGATACTATAAAAAAATATGCTGATGATAATTTCAGTAGCAATAATGTTTTTCAACCAGATGCCTCTGCATGGCTTTCGGGAACGGAATATAAATACCGTTATCCTTTAAAAACATATTACAGACATCATAAGCAAACTACAAATTCCGAATTTATAATTATTGAAAATGCTATCAACAAAAAAGTAGTTGCATTTATTGAAAGTATAATTCCACAGTATCGCAACTCAATTGGGAAAGATACTTTCATTCAAAATTGGCGTTGCTTGCTTTCGGAAAATGTAATTGATGAGTATGAATTGAAAAAATTTCGTGAGAATAAACTTCTTGGACGAAGGTTGATTTTAGCATTAGCAGTATTTTATGAGTTGCCGTCATTAAAAATATTTGAGATAATGACAGGAGAAAAAGACAACGATAAGAAAGGGGGAACAAAAACACTTTTCGGGCAAATGGCAATATCACAAAAATTGATGCCATTAAAAGAGCAAATAAAATCCTATTCCATTGGCGACAAGTTGCCAATTTTGAAAGAAGAATATGATTTTTTGAAGGAAGAGTTTATTGATGAGGAATTGTCAAGCATTGAAGATTTAGGGAAAGACCACACACACTTAAAAGCAATAGTGAACGATATAAAAGCAGTATTTGAAAAAAAGAATTTACTAATACCACCAACTCTTATGAGAGTAAAATACATTCTTGAGAATGAGAAAATGCCAAAACCTGAAAGACTTAATAGAATGTTATCTGAAATAGTTTTACTTGACAAGACAAATAATATTATCAATGAAATAAATGTCAAATCTCCGTTCAAACAAATTGAAAATACCAACTTGGTAAACTTATTTCTAAGACACCAGTTCGTTTCATTCTAACATCATCTAGTTTCTCATTGAGCCTTTATTAGAAACATCTGTAAATAAACAGATGCCTTTCCTTAATTATGGGTAAGTCTGACTTGTTTATTTCTTCTGAAACCTGCCCCAGCTGATAAATCAGTTATATATATCTGCCCATTAGTGATTTTGTCGATAGAAAAAAGATAAAATTTATAATATCTATCTTCCGGATAATCAACTGTTCCCGTTGTAGGAACTTCATTTTTTAAAACTAAAATGGGAGTCAATTCGTTGCCAATATTTAATTCAATTATGTCCCAATGACCTTTCATGCTTACTTGATTGCCATTCAGATATAAACTAAATGTTGCACTATCTGAATTTAACTCAAATTCATCTCGTTCGCTATCAAGTTTCCAAATACCTGAAAATATTTTTTTGTCAATTGCTGTATCGCCAACTTTAATTTTTGGGCTTGATCCGCATGAAACTAAAATCAAACACGAAACTATCGGGAGTATTACTTTTTTCATTGAATTCTAATTTAGCTGTTACAGAAATATCGAAGCAATATATTCATACCTCTAAACAAAGTGTAATAATTGAATTTAAAAAACTCTTCCAAAATATTCTTGGTAAAGACTAAAGAACTTTGTAAACCAGCCAATCGTCTATCTAAAGAATTAAGTCTTATTTTGCCGTGGTTAGACTACATGAGAAATACTAAGACCATACCAATTTTTACTGCTAAACGAATAGGGTTTTTGTTTCTTATTCTATTCAGTTTAATTGGTAAAGCACAAGACGCTACCTATTCTCAATTCAATCTGAATCAACTTTATTATAACCCCGCGTATACTGGTTATCAATACGGGTATCAATTCTCTGCTACTTACAGAACTCTTTGGCCGAACGTGCGAGGGAAAAAATTGCCTGGACCTCTTTCAACTTATCATGCATGGTTTGATGGATTCGTAAACTTACCAAGAGGAATGTATTTAGGTTTAGGTGCGTTTGCTATGCAAGATGTGGAAGGGGAAGGATTTTTAACTACCACATCTGCGGGAGTAAGTTTTGCAGCACACTTTCCCAAGATACAAGCGGTGGGAGATGAATCGCCAAGAATTAAAATTTCACTTGGTGCAAAAGTTTATTTCAATTCTATTTCTATCGATTGGGATAGATTGGTTTTTACTGACCAGTTAAATATTGATTACGGTATTACCGGTAGTTCTGCATTTGGACATACTGGAAGTTTCAGAAAAAATTATCCCGATTTTGATATAGGATTATTGTTGCTCAACAATTTTATGGGAAAGGATAAATGGTATAATGAATTTGGTTTTTCAGTGGCACATATTTTGTCCCCTTCTATTTCGCTGACAGGTTCAACCGAAGACAGAACGCGCTTGCCTCAAAAATTTATAGTGAGTTACAGAAGCACTGTAAATCTTGTTGGCGGAAAATTATTTGTAGGTCCGACTATACTTTTTGAAAACCAAGGGAGTTTTTTCAGGAAGCAAGGTGATTTTTATGAGTTGAATGCCGGGCTTGATTTTTTTGTAAGGCCTTCTACAAAAAGCTATGTAGTGCCCCTTACAGTTTCGGTAATGAACCGTCTTTCTATTGTGCAAGGAAAAATAAATACAAGCGCGATTATATTAGGCATTACGCATAAAGGAGTATTTGGGAAGAAAAGTAATTCACCTGTTTATTATGTAGGGGCGGCAGTTGACTTTCCTTATATGGGTTTAGGTATGCAAAGTGCCGGAGCTTATGAATTAAGTATTGGAATTATTATTCCTCCGAAACATACGAACGGTTATAGCAAATGCCCAATGGGAACTTTTGACCATTCAGGATATTTCAATAGCAATCCCTTTATGCGGAGAAAAAAATAGTGACTAACGCACAAGCGTAACGCTACCGATTGTTTTTTTTGTTTGTCCTTGTTCGTATCTCATGCCTTCCCAACGAGCACCGTCAAGAAATACAGCATCAACTTTCCAAACGTAAACATCTTGTTGGCATATCTTGTCGTGATATGTTCCGTCCCAAAATTCAGCGGGTTTGGTGTCAAATAATTTTGTGGATTCCCAAAGCAGTTCACCCCAAGTATTGAAAATTTGAGCGTGATAAGTGCGAAGGCCTATTCCGATGGGTTGCCAAATTTTCACTTCGTTAGTTCCCCCACCATAGTCGGGAGCAAAAGCATTCGGCACCCAAAGTGAACGCTTGAAAATGAAAAATGATTTGCTGATTGAATCCACACAATCAAAATGGTTATAAGCGTAAAGAATAGCATAGAAGCTGTCCAGACTTTCGTAATGGTGTAAAGGGTTTTCATCGGTGGAAGAAAATCCGTCACCGAAATCCCAGAGGTATGTTTCAGCATGTTGACTTGTGTTCGTAAAAACAACCGTTCCATCAATTGGTTCAACGGTGGTGTTCACCAAGTAATCAAAATCGGCAATTGGGCGAATGTGAACTTTCACTGTGTCGGTAAGAATTGCGGTGTCGCCACAATCGAGAAAGGAGAACACTTGAAGCGTGATTGTGAATGCGCCTGTGTCCGGGTAAGTGTAAGTTGCTGTTGGTGTTGTGAGCGAAACAGAAGAAGTGCCGTCACCAAAATTCCAAACGAAAAGATTTCCATTAGTAGTGTTTGCGGTAACCGTGATTTGCAAAGGTTGGCATCCATTAGCAGGCGCAACTTCTATTGACTGAATAACAGGGAAAGGATAAATGTCAATTGGTTTTTGCGCTGTGTCGTAGCAGTTGAATTGATTGGCTGCAACAAGCGTAACAGAGAAAGTTCCTGCCAATGCAAATGTTGCAATCGGATTTACTGCGGTTGAAAAAGTGTTGTTCCCGAAATCCCAAGCGTAACCAAGTGCGCCTGTTGAAGTGTTTGTGATTTGAACTTGTGCAGGTATTCCGCAAATGTAAGTTGCAGGTAAAAGGAAATCGGCTATTGATTTTGGATAAACGATAAACGTGTGCGTGTTTGTGTCGCTACAAGAATTGGTTGAACCAATTAGCGTAACAATAAAAGTTCCTGCGGTTGTAAAATTGTTTGTGGGGTTTGGTAAGACAGAAGTATTTCCGTCACCAAAATTCCAGTTGTAAAAAGAAACACCTGTTGAACTATCTACAAATTGAATTGGTTGTGTGTTTACGCAAGTGTCGTAACCTGTGAAGTTTACTACCGGTGTTGGAAGAATTGTAACGGGATGGCATTGTGTTGTAGCGCAACCGTTGCTTGCTGTTACTTTCAAACAAGCATTGTAAACTGAGTCGTTGATATAAATATGTGTTACGATACTTCCTGAAAGAGAATCGCCATCACCAAATTGCCAATCGTAAGCAGTAAGGAAAGAACCTATTGGCGGTGTTGATTGCTGGACAAAAGTTATCGGAGCATTGTCGCAAACGTTATTGTTGAAAGTGAAATCAACAATCGGTGATGGTGTAACTTGAATGGTTTGAAAAGTTGTGTCTTGCGAGCAACCGTCTGTGATGTAAAGTGCAACTGTGTATGCTCCCGCACTGAACGTGTGAGAAACAGTTGTTCCAGGGGCTACTACTGTTGATGCACCGTTGCATGTGTCATTTGCAATATCATAATCAAAACACCAACTAGTGAATGTTGCTCCAGTAGAAAAATCGCTGAATGAAACAGTAAGTGGTTCGCAACCTGTTGTTGTTGATGGTGTAAAAAATGCGTTGATAGTATTTGGCTGAACAGTTACTGTTTGAGTGACAGTAGTATCACCGCATGTGTTTGTTGCAGTGAGCGATATCGTATAAGTAACTACACTGAAAGTTGAATTGATGAAAGTGTGATTGATGGTGCTCCAAATTGGCTGAATCGGATTTGGATGTAAAACTGTATTTGGTGTTCCATCGCCCCAATTAAAAATAAGTGAATCAGGATTGCCGAATGTTGTTGTGTTAGTTGCGAATGAAACGTGCAAAGGAGAACAACCGTTATTTATGTTCATTGCAAAATTTACAACTGGTGCAGGGTTTACTTGAATTAAAGCATTTAC
>JAPLES010000019.1 GCA_026391075.1 Bacteroidota bacterium
CGGGCAGGTAAGTTGTATTGCCTCCGGGTGTTCGAATCACAATCTTTGATATTCCTGTAGGAACTGAATATGAACCGCAGAGGCTGGAGCGAGTTAGGTATTTTTACTCCTTTTCATGTTAACGATATTAAAAACTGCATTGATCATGGAGCACAATATCTCTTGATTAGAAAAGATTGCGACAATAGAATAGATGCAGAAGCAACTGCGCTTTATGCTAAAAATTTAATTGCGACTGTAAATGGAATTAAAATTTATAAACTTTAGAAAACCGAAACATAAGTATGAACCACCCACAAATATCCTTCATAGTTCCATTGTATAACGAGCAGGAAAGCTTTTCAATTTTGGTTGAACGCTTAAACAAACTGATGGATACTTGCTCGTCACAAAGCTTTGAAGTGGTAATGGTGAACGATGGTTCAAAAGACCGCACCGCTGAATTAATGCAGGTAAATGCGTTGAACGATGCGCGATATCATTGCGTTTTTCTTTCAAGAAATTTTGGTCATCAACTTGCGCTGAGTGCAGGACTTTCAGTAGCACGCGGAACTGAAGCGGTGATGTGCATTGATGGTGATTTGCAGGACCCGCCTGAATTGTTTACCGAGTTTTATAAACTTTTTAAAGAAGGAAATGAAGTGGTTTATGCCGTTCGCAGAAACCGAAAGGAAAATTGGTTTAAAAAATTTGCTTACCATTTTTATTACCGCTTGCTCAAAAAAATTTCGAACATAGAAGTGAATTTAGATAGCGGTGATTTTGCTTTGCTTAGCCGCAAGGTGGTTGACATTTTGAATCAACTGCCCGAAGAAAGCAGATACCTGCGTGGTTTGCGTTCGTGGGTAGGGTTTCAACAAACCAGTTTTGAATATGATAGGCCGGAACGCGCTGCGGGCGAAACCAAATATTCACTCGGCATGCTTTATCGTTTAGCCTACAACGGCATTTTTAATTTCAGCGATTTCCCGGTAAAGTTTATTACCAATATGGGAATTGCAACCGTACTCATTTCACTTTCTTATTTCATCTACACCATCGTAAAACGATTTGTATTTCATGTTCCGGTGGTAGAAGGATTTACAGGTTTGCTTTTCACCATCATACTTTTCAGCGGTGTGCAATTAATTTCTCTCGGAATTATTGGTGAGTATGTGCTGCGCATTTTCTTTCAGGTAAAAGGGCGACCGCTCTTTATTATTAAGAACCGAATAGTTGACAAGAAAATTGTTGAGTAGTCAACAAAAAAAATGCGGATAGCAATCAAGCTATCCGCATTTTTTATTTCCGTTTCATCAATCAAAACATTGTTTACCGAAGCAAACTAAAAGCTCCTTGCAACTTCACATCCTTCGTAGTTCCCGGATGATCAATATCGGGTTTGCGTACAATCAAGTAGTAAGCATAAGTACCGGCAGGTTGATCCTTATTATCAATTTTTCCATTCCAAGGTGTTACCTCACCATGCACACGTTGCCCCCAACGGTTGTAAATTCTAAAATCAATTACCGTTTGGTAAGTACTGAATAAAACGGGATAGAAGAAATCATTTCGCCCATCACCATTTGGCGTAAAAGCATTAGGCACCGAAACCACATTTGGATAAACCACATACACAATAGTTTCTGCAGTATCTAAACAACCAAATTCATCATCGCGCACAATTACCGTGTAAGTTGTTTGCTCCTGAGGCGAAGCCGTTGGATTAGGAACATTGGCGTTACTTAATCCTGCCGAAGGTGTCCAGGTATAAGTCAGCCCGTTGAGATAATCGGTGCTTACATTCAACTGCGTAGAATCTTGAAAAATAATTGTATCGGGCACAGCGCTGGCGCTGGCGTTAATACATTTTATAGTTACGGTATTTCCGGCTGTTGCGGTGCAACCAAACGAGTTAGTTGCAGTTACTGAATAAACTTCCGTCAAATTATTAGTTGAGTTAATGGTGAGTGTAGAATCACCCGAATCATCGCTCCACAAATAAGTATAGTCGCTTCCCGGTGCAGGATTCAATACAACCGCCTGGCAACAACTTACCACAGGCAATAATTGAATTACCGGAGTATTTGCGGCTACAATATTGATAGAAGCAGAAGCAGAACAATTAGCCGATGTAGCAATAACAGAATAGATTCCTGCTTGCGAAACCAAAATTGTATTCGTAGTTGCTCCACCCAAACTCCACACATAACCAACACCTGCCACACTTCCTGCATCGAGCGTGCTGGCACTTTGCCCCACACAAATAGATGGCGGTGTGGCAGTAATTACCGGAGTAGGATAAGGCGTGTTTGTAACCAAAGCACTGTCAGATGAAACTGCACAACCGTTGGTATCGGTAGCTGTGTAATAATAGTAACCGGTATCATTTACCGAAATGATTACACCTGTTGATGTGTTGTTCCAAACAATGTTCGATAAACCAGCATCGGCATTAATGTTCACTTGCTGACCGGCACAAACAGTAGTATCGTTATGTGCTTGCACATTTGTAGTTGCAAAAATTGAAAGAGTGAATGTGTCAGAAGAATAAATACAATTGCCATCACTAACGGTTACAGAATAATTACCGGCTGCCGTTACAGAAATTGTAGGTGTGGTTGCGTTCGTACTCCAAATCGAAGAAAAATAAGGCGCACCACTTGGTAAAAGAGTGATGGCTGTTCCAGCGCAAACAGTCGTGTCATTATTCAGCACCACAGGTGCATGTGTTTTTTGGAAAACTTCTACGGTGTCGAAACTTGTGCAACTTCCTGCACTCACTTGCACTATATAAATTCCTGCAGTAGAAACGGTGATAGCCGAAGTAACTTCGTTCGTTGGCAACCATAAATAATTCAATCCGCTTATAGCTCCTGAATTTAATAATGCAGTTCCACCGGGGCAGAAAATAGTATCGGGAAGTGCTGTTGCATTTACAGCAGGTGGATTTACAAAGTTGACAAACGCAGTATCTGATTTTGCAGGGCAGCCATTAAAATCAGTCGAAGTATAAGAGTAAGCTCCCGAAGAGGTGACAGAAATGGTGAAAGAATTTGACCCGGTGTTCCAAGTAATAAAATCTAAACCGGGTTCTGAATTTAGATCAACTGTTTGACCTACACACAGCGTTGTATCATCATAAGCATGAAAAGTTGTAGTCGGAAAATTAGAAAGCGTAAACGTATCGGAAGTGTAAGTGCAGCTACCATCATTCACTGCTACCCAGTAATCGCCAACGATATGCGCAACAATAGTGGTAGTAGTTTCAGTGGTGTTCCAAACATATGAAACCCAATTTCCCGAAACCGAAACTATAGCCGAATCACCAACACAAACTGAAACATCATTACTTACTACTGGTGTAGAATAAGGAAATTCATAAACAGTTACGGTATCTAAACTGGGACAGAAATTATCACTAACACTCACCACATAAGTTCCGGCAGTTGTAACTGTAATGCTCGAAGTTATTTCGCCATTGGGTGACCATAAATAATTTAAACCGCTTAACGCACCTGAACTCAATGTTGAACTTCCGCCCTGTGCACAAATGGTATCGGGGCTTGCAGTTGCATTTACAACAGGCGGTGTGCCAACCGAAACCGTTGATGTATCAGAAGTAACCGAACATCCGTTTGCATCAGTAGCTGTGTAAGAATAATCACCCTCTACATCAACCAAAATGGAAAAGCTTTGACTTCCGTTACTCCAAACAATATTGGTAAAGCCGTTTTGCGCAGCTAAAAAAATTGTTCCACCCAAACAGAATCCTGTATCGGGCAACGAAGCTATTGATGGAGGGAAAAGAGATAACGTAAACGTATCGGAACTATAAGAACAATTGCCGTCATTAACCGTTACCCAATAACTTCCAATTGCATTTACATCTATAGTAGAAGTAGTTTCGGTTGTGTTCCATAAATACGAAACAAAATCACTTGGATTAGTTACAACTGTCATGGCACTAACCACACAAACCGAAGTATCGTTATTCAACGTAACCGGTACATTCGGATATTGGAAAACTTCCACCGTATCGCGCGAAGAACAGAAAGCGTCAGTTACTTCAACAATATATATTCCCGCGGTGTTTACAGTTATAGAAGAGGTTGTTTCATTAGTTGGTGACCATAAATAACTCAATCCTGAAACTGCTCCAGAACTTAAAGTTGAGCTTGCTCCCAAACAAATAGTATCAGGACTTGCAGTTGCATTTACCACCGGAGGGCTTGCAAGTGTTACCGTTGCAGTATCCGATGCGGTAGGACATCCATTCAAATCTAAAGCCGTGTAATAAAAAGTTCCGTTAGCTGAAACCGAAATAGAATTTGATGTGGCGCCATTGTTCCAAATTACATTGGTAAAACCTGCATCAGCTGCCAGCGTAACCGATTGACCGGGACACATTCCAGTATCAGCCAATGTTGGATACGTGATAGAATAGAAATGAATATTCACTGTGTTTGAAATGGCATCGCATATACCATTGTTCACCGTTACACTAAACGTTCCATCAGCCGTAACCGATAATGTTGGATTGGTTGAACCATCGGACCACAAATAAGTAATGTAAGGTCCACCTGCCACAGTCAACACATAAGGCGATTGATTAGCACAAAGATTTTGGTCAGTACCAATGGAAACTACTGGGCCAATAACTGCCACCACTGTTACTGAGCCTGTGGCGGTACAAGTTGATTGGTCAGTAACAGTCACTGTATAGGTTGTTGTAGCGACAGGTGTAGCTGTTGGGTTTGAAATAGTTGCATTCGAAGTTCCAGCTGACCAGCCATAAGTATAGCCTGGTGTACCACCACTTGCTGCTGCATCTAATTGAACAGTAGTACCCACACACACATCGGTGTTAGGTGTTACTGATGCTACAACCGAAGGACTAGGTTGAACATTTACTGTAACTGAATTTGATGCAGTGCAAATTCCTGTGGTTACAGTTACAGTATAAGTTTGTGTGGCAGAAACAGTTGCAGTGGTAGTACCTGCTGTAGGATTTGTTACCCCTGCTGTTGGTGACCACGAATAAGTATTACCTGCTACTCCGCCTGTAACGGTAAGTGTAGTAATTGAATTCGGGCAAATAGGATTTGGATTTGCCGATGCTGTTGTAACCGGAACATCATTAATATTCAATGTAGCAGTTGAATAAACAGTGCCATCACAAGGATTAAGAATTGTCAATGTTACAGTTTCCTGTCCTTCGGTTAATCCATCTTGTGTAGGAATAAGATTTACAGTAGCCGATGTTCCTCCAATGGGAATAGTTACACTTCCCGATAAATTTGTATAGTCAGTGCCGTTAGTTGCCGTTCCGCTCAGTGTATAGTTTACGGTTGTATTTGCTATAGCAGCGGTTGGTAGTGTAATGGTGAATGTTCCGTTTACGCAACCTTCGAAGGTACTTGAATATCCCGGAGTAGCCACTGCTGCAGTCACACTTGTTCCTTGCGACACAAATGAATTTCCTTCTAAAAAAACACCAGAGTCATAAGCTCCGTCACCCACATCGGCAATAGCTAATTTTAAGTGATAAGTTTGACATGGAATTACATTTGCCTGTGCGGTAAACACACTCGTCCAACCATCGTACTGCACTTGCGCGCCTCCTGTGTTATCGTGATAGTAGGATGAATAAGCTAAGGAAGTACAAGTACCTCCTCCTGAGTTTGCACCTGCCACACCGGGATTTACAGTATTGATTGCCACGTGCAAACCTGTACTTGGAATTAAAGCAATGTTGTTGTTTGCATAATTTCCTCCACCCGGATTAGGGCCTGAAATAAAAAAAGCGAACACATCATTAAAGTTCGAGCAAACATATTCAGGATATTCTTCGGAGCCCATCACGTAACTGAAACTCATATTATTTCCAATGGGCACCACATCAAATTCCAACACGCAAGCATCTTGCGAGGAATTAGGTGTGGTAAGCGCATCAAGGTCAACATCACCACCAGTTCCATTGGCAGTTCCTACGCTCGGTGCGTTGTTAGGGCCTACTGCATTTGCAACCTGGCCAGAAGTAAGCATGATACCGTTATTAAGATTGAGCGGTGTGCCTACAGCGGTGTAAGTTCCGCATGCATTTGCGGCACAATTCAAATTTACATTGGTCACGGTTACTCCATTTCCTGCGAGTATTTGTGCCAAAGTGTTTCCGGTATTATTTCCGGCAACCGTAAGTTGACCGTAAACAGCTGTAAAACTGAAAAATAAAATAGTGAAAAAGGGGAGTAACTTTTTATTCATTTCGCTTTTATTTTGAAAGAAAACAAAAGTAGCAGGAAAAGTGAAAAATTACCGATGAGTAAATCAGGCTACCAACTCTCTTGCATTAGCCATCGCAGCATCAGTTGGTTTTTCCCCGCTCAACATTTTTGCAATTTCAAGAATGCGCTCCTCTCCTTTTAATTCTTTAATGCGCGTATAGGTTTTTCCTGATGTAGTTTCTTTGTAAATGAAAAGATGCGAATCGGCAGTTCGTGCAATTTGAGGTAAGTGCGTAATAGAAATGAGTTGATGATTACGCGAAAGCGTTTTCATAATTTCACCCACTTTAAAAGCCACTTCACCCGAAATACCCGCGTCAATTTCATCGAACAGCATAGTAGGCAACGCGGCAGAATCTGCCATCAATGATTTTATACAAAGCATTAAGCGAGAAAGTTCACCACCACTGGCAACTTCTTTAATTTCTAGAGGTGCAAATCCTTTGTTGGCAGAGAAGAGAAATTTAATTTCAGATAATCCATTTTGATGGAGATGCTCCGGACGGTGCTTTCTGATATCTACTTTGAACGAAGCATTCGGCATTCCAACTTTAGTGAGTAGCACCACCACATTATTTTGAAACTCACGCAATACCTTTTCACGCGAAGCGTGAAGCCGGTCCGCAAGTGAAATCAATTCTTTGAATTGTTTTTCGAGTGCAAGTTTCAGTTCTTCAATTTCATTAGAACCATTACTTACCGAATTTACTTTCTCCACCATGTCATTTTGAATCTTCATCAACTCTTCAGTAGTAGATACGTTGTGCTTCTTCTGCAAACGATAAATCAAATTCAATCGGGCGTTTACTTCTTCTAATCGTTCAGGGTCAAGTGCGGTGCTGTCTTGAATAGAATCAAATTCATTGGAAATATCTTTGAGTTCTTCCTGTGTACTGTGTATTCTTTCGGTTAATGCAAGAATATCCTTGTTCAAATTTTTAACCGTTTTCAATTGACTTTGCACTTCGTTTAACTGGTCGAGAATATTGAGTTCTGCATTTGAAAGAATTTGCAATGCCATTTGAACGGCACGCTTTATTTCTTCGACATTAGTCAATGTGTTTTGCTCGGTTTCTAATTGCGGTTGTTCATTTGCTTCGAGTTTTGCCTCGCTCAATTCACTGAGTTGAAAATTGAGATAATCTAATTCAGCAGAAGCCGCATTATTTTGTTCAATGAGTTCTGCAAAACGTTTGTGCTCTTTTTTGTAAGTAGAAAAGAGAGAAAAGTATTGTGCAAGTAGTTCTGTATTTTCCGCAAGTGTATCAATCACATTCAACTGAAATCCCGCCTTCGTCAATTCCAATGTCTCGTGTTGGTTGTGCAGGTTCACGAGTTTTTCTCCAAGGTCTTTGAGCACATGTAATGTCACAGGCGTATCATTAATAAAGGCGCGCGATTTTCCGCTTTGATTTATTTCTCTGCGAATAATCGTGTGTGCTTCAAAATCGAATTCGTGTTGACTAAAGAATGTCTTGAGCGAATACCCCGAGATGTCAAAATCAGCTTCCACAATACATTTCTCTTCCGAATTGTAAAGCACTTTGGTATCGGCACGTTCACCTAAGATTAAACTGAGTGCGCCTACAAGTATAGACTTGCCCGCACCTGTCTCCCCGGTAATAATGTTCATGCGCTCACAAAACTCAATATCGAGTTTGTCGATAATGGCATAGTTGCGTATGGAAAGGCGGTGAAGCATGGGGCGAATATAATGGCAAATCTATCGTCCAAAAATATTCTTTCGTTCACACACAATAACTCAAAACTCATTTGCGTTAAGTGATATCGCTCATTTTAATATCTCCACTTTCGCTCCTGTTTATGCCTTCGCAAAATTATCTTCCACAAACGCTTAAAGGAACTGCTCTTGTTATCGCTTCGCTATTGGTGCTTGGTGTAATTCCTGAATTCGATTTAGGTAGTTTTCATTGGAAGCGCGTGAATATTCTCTCCGATATTTTTACGAAACAAAAAGCTATTGTAAAAATTGACTCATCACAAATACTGAAACCAATTTACGTTGACACTTGCAAGAAGGGCGTGCTATGTGTAGAAGATTACAGCAAAGATACCAGCGGATTAAATGTTTTTCTCTCCGCGCTTGATTCATCAAAAAAGAAATTAGTTCGCATTGCCTGGTTTGGCGATTCGTATGTAGAGGGAGATATTCTCCTCGACCCGTTGCGTGATTCAATGCAGGCAATCTTTGGCGGAAGCGGAGTGGGTTTTGTGCCTATCACTTCCGAAGTAGCTGGCTTCCGCCAAACCATAATTCATTCGTATGATAACTGGAAAACTTTTGCAATAGTAGGCAACAGAGATGCGGAGCATCCTCTCGGTCCTGCTGGTTTTTCTTTTGTAGGCGAAGAAGGAAATACGGTTTCTTACACTCCCGAAAAAAGAATTCGCCTCAACAATTTTCCTACTGCAAAATTATTTTACGGCAATGCAGATAGTGCAACGATAATCGTAAACGGTAATGAAATTGCTTTACCAAACGCAAAAGCAATTCATCAAAAAAACCTTGGAGAGAATCTTTCCTCATTAAAACTTTCTCTTCACGGCACAGCAGATTTATATGGTATTACCATGGAAAGCAAAACAGGAATTTGCCTGGACAATTTCTCTATGCGCGGTAATTCGGGAATAGGATTGAATTATGTGAACGAAAAAATGTTCCGCGATTTTGATTCCATTCATCCATACGATTTGATTGTGCTCAGTTACGGTTTGAATGTAGCCAACGAAAAATCTAAAAACTACGATTGGTATGTGCGCAGTATGAAACCCACTATTGCCATGATGAAGCGCGCTTTCCCTCACAGTTCTGTTTTAGTAATAGGTTGCAGTGACCGTGCCGAAAATATTGACGGTGAATTACAAACCATGCCTTCAGTAAAACGATTAATAAATGTTCAACGAAAAATGGCTGTGGATAACGAAGTTTGTTTTTGGAATTTATTTGAAGCGATGGGTGGCGACTCCACCATGATTCATTGGACAGATATGCCGAAACGCCCATTAGCAAATAAAGATTACACGCATTTAAGTTTTTACGGAGGAAGGAAAGTGGCGAACATTTTTTTACAAACGATTTTATACGAGAGAGAAAAATATGAAAGAAGGAAGAAGAGTAAATAGACGACAGACGACAGACGACAGACGACAGAGAATTGCCCGGATTGCATTTACTGTGGTCTGCTGTCTGTGGTCTGTGGTCTGCGTTGCGCAAACGAAATATCCATTCATTCACGAAGAGCGCAATGAAATAGTTGGCGATAAAGTGCTCAATGGTTTTTTCGAAAAACTGTATCAGCAAAAAACACAGAACAATCAACGCATCAATGTATTGCAGATTGGCGATTCGCATATTCAGGCAGATTTTCTAAGCGCGCAGGTGCGTACTAATTTTCAAAAAAATTTTGGTAATGCAGGACGAGGATTAGTAGTACCAATCAAAGTGGCGGGTAGCAACGAGCCGTTCAATTATCGTTTCACCAGCAATATAAAATGCTACGGCAAGCGTTGTGTTTACATAGGCGATTCGCTCGACTACGGCATTGGTGGTTTTGTGGTAAAGACCAGTGACGATACCGCTCAATTTCGCATTCGCACTTTCGATTATGGGGCTTTGAATTATTCGTTTCACAAAATCACTTTGTTCTATCAGCAGGATTCTTCGTACAACTTTTCGATTGAAGACACTTCAGGAAATCTTTTGGCCTCTATTCAAAAAGATTCTTCTACACGAAACGTTTCTACTACCACACTTTCTATAAACACAAACGATATTATCCTCAAAGCGCATCGCAACGATTCTTCTGAAAACAGCGCCACGCTTTACGGTTTAAATTTAGAGAACGACAGCAACGGAATTATTTATCATGCCATTGGTGTAAACGGAGCAGAGGCTTTTCAATATGTGCATGCGAAATATTTTGCCGAGCAAACACAAATGCTTCATCCCGATTTGTTGATTCTTTCTCTCGGCACCAACGAAGCCAACCGCAGACCATTCAACAAAGAACTCACTGCTGCACGTTTAGATTCATTAGTAAAACAATTGCAGTTGTATAATCCGAATACACCAATTCTTTTGACCACTCCGCCCGATTCATACTACGGGCGCAAGTATTACAACCCCGCAGTTTCTGCTATGCACGTTATCCTCGTTGATTACAGCAAAGAACACGACTTGGCTGTATGGGATTTATTTTCCGCCAGCGGTGGGTTTAAAAGTTGTTATCAGTGGAAAAAATACAAGTTGATGCGCAAAGATGGCGTTCACTTTTCGCGCGCGGGTTATGAGTTACAGGGAAATCTTTTGTATGAAGCATTGATGAAATCTTACAACAAATATGTCAATGCGAAATAGTATTCATGCCATGACTAATGAGAAATGCTCGTTTAAGGGAAACTTCAAAATAGTCATGGCATGAATATTTGCCTTTAAATAAATTTCAAAAACCAAATGTCAGCGTTCGACCTCAATAAATTCTTTTACCAGTTTGCGTATCACCGCAACGAGCCGTTGATTTTCAGCACGGGATTGTTCCTGTGGATGTTCCTGTTTTTCATTGGCGGCTTTTATCTGTTGCGTAAAAAGCGCGACCCGAAACTGATTTATGTAATTCTGTTTTCGCTGTACTTCTATTACAAAAGCAGCGGTATTTATTTTCTGCTGCTGATACTTTCTACGGTGGTGGACTACACCCTCGCCAATTTCATTTACAACGCCAATACGCAATGGAAGAAAAAATCCTGGCTTGTTTTCAGTTTGGTGTTGAACCTCGGTCTGCTCGCTTATTTCAAATACACCAATTTCCTCTACGAAATTTTCTGCAACCTCACCCAACATCACTTCGACCCTTTCAGTATTTTCTTACCCGTAGGTGTTTCGTTCTTTACTTTTCAATCGTTGAGTTATACAATCGAAATTTATCGTGGCGATTTAAAAACTGTGAAGCGCATTCTTGATTATGCCTTCTTTGTTTCCTTCTTTCCGCAACTCGTGGCGGGTCCTATTGTGCGCGCTAAAGATTTTCTACCGCAAATCAGTTTGCCGACTATTGTTACACAAGCTATGTTTGGCGAAGGCGTTTTTCTTATTGCCACCGGTTTGTTTAAGAAGGCAGTTATCTCCGATTTTATTTCCATCAATTTTGTAGATAGAATTTTTGACAACCCGACACTCTACACAGGTCTCGAAAATCTTTTTGGTGTGTATGGATACGCGCTGCAAATCTACTGTGACTTCAGCGGCTACAGCGATATGGCTATCGGCATTGCTCTGCTCTTCGGTTTCAAACTATGTTTGAATTTCGATTCACCTTATCAAAGCAGCAGCATCACCGAGTTCTGGAGGCGCTGGCATATTTCACTATCGAGTTGGCTGCGCGACTACCTCTATATTTCATTGGGCGGAAACCGCAAAGGTCGCCTGCGAACTTACTTCAATCAGTTCCTCACGATGCTGCTCGGTGGCTTGTGGCACGGTGCTGCTTTCAAATTTATTTTGTGGGGTGCGCTACATGGTGTGGCGTTGGGGGTTGATAAATTCATTAAGGAGCAATTCAAAATTCCTGATACCCGCTTTTTCAAAATCGCTGGTGTGTTCATCACCTTCCACTTTGTTTGTTTTTGTTGGATACTCTTCCGTGCCGATACGATGGCACTGGCAGGCGATGTGCTTTCGCAAATTGCTTTTCACTTTACGCCCTCTGTGTTTTTCAGTTTCATGGTGGGCTACAAAAACATTCTGCTCGTCATGCTGCTTGGCTACATTCTGCATTTTATTCCTAAAAACATCGAACTCAAAACCCGCGCATGGGTAACTGCTATACCGCTGCCTGCCAAAGTAGCTTTAATGGTCGCTGTGATTGTGCTGGTGATTCAGGTAAAGAGTTCAGAGATACAACCCTTTATTTATTTTCAATTTTGAGCGCTCGCATCGCTTTTCAAAACTCTTTACAATTCAAATTTTATTCCTTGTGCCAGTGGTAATTTTGTGCCGTAGTTAATCGTGTTGGTTTGTCTGCGCATATAATTTTTCCAGGCATCGCTTCCGCTTTCTCTTCCTCCGCCTGTTTCTTTTTCACCGCCAAATGCTCCGCCAATTTCCGCACCGCTTGTGCCAATGTTCACGTTGGCAATTCCGCAATCGCTGCCGTTTGTTGAAAGAAACAATTCTGCTTCGCGCATGTTCGTTGTCATGATACTCGAAGACAAACCCTGCACTACTCCGTTTTGTAAAGCAATGGCTTCATCCAGCGTTTTGTATTTCATGATGTACAGAACAGGAGCAAAAGTTTCGTGCTGAACAATGCTCATTTCATTTTTAGCTTCAATTACACATGGCTTTACGTAACAACCACTTTCAAAATTCTTTCCTTTCAACACACCGCCTTCTACCAAAACTTTTCCGCCTTCTTTCTTTGCCTTTGCAATTGCATCTTCATATAATTTCACCGCGTGTTTATCAATCAAAGGTCCTACATGATTTTTTTCATCCAACGGATTTCCGATTTTAAGTTGCGTGTATGCTTTCACAATTCGTTTCTTCAACTCTTCGTATTTGCTCTCGTGAATGATTAGTCTTCGTGTGGTAGTGCAACGTTGTCCGGCTGTTCCTACTGCGCCAAATACAGTTGCCACCATAGCAATATCCAAATCAGCATCGGGAGTAATGATGATGGAATTGTTTCCTCCAAGTTCCAATAAACTTCTTCCCAATCGTGCAGCTACATTTTGTGCAACCGCTTTTCCCATTCTTGTTGAACCCGTAGCAGAAACCAACGGAACATTCTTATCGTTCGAAAGCAACTCACCCATTTTATAATCGCCATTGATTAAACACGAAATGCCTTCGGGCAAATCGTTGCGCTTGAAAACTTTCGCTATAATATTCTGGCAGGCAATGCCGCACAACGGTGTTTTCTCCGAGGGTTTCCATACACAAACATCACCACATACCCAGGCAAGCATCGCGTTCCAACTCCACACCGCTACCGGAAAATTAAACGCAGAAATAATTCCCACAATTCCCATCGGGTGGTATTGCTCATACATGCGATGATTCGGTCTTTCGCTGTGCATCGTCAAACCATGCAACTGGCGCGAAAGCCCAACAGCAAAATCGCAGATGTCAATCATCTCTTGCACTTCGCCCAAGCCTTCCTGCAAACTTTTTCCCATTTCATACGAAACCAATTTTCCGAGCGGCTCTTTGTATTTGCGCAACTCCTCTCCTATCTGTCTTACAATCTCTCCGCGCTTGGGTGCAGTAATATTTCTCCAAACTGTAAATGCTTTTTGCGCGGTGCGAATTACTTCGTGATATTCTTTTTCGGTAGAAGAAGATACCGCGCCAATCAGTTTGCCATCGACAGGTGAAAAAGATTTGAGTTCTTCTCCTTTGCTTTTAAACCATTTATTGCCTGTGGAAGTTCCTGAATTGCTATTAGCAATGCCGAGTTGTTTTAAAACTTTTTTCATAGTATAAAATTAAGGGCGCAATAATAAAGAATAGAATGAAAGGCAAACGAAAACAGAATTTGCTTCACTAAAATTATTCTTAGTTTTAGGGAATGAAGAGAAGTTTACTGGCTGCACTTTTATTTTTTTTCACTCGTGTTGTAATTGCGCAATACGTAAACGATTGGAACAACTACTTAATAGAACCAACACCTGTGAGTTGGTCTAGTCCTAGTTACCAAATCGATGTTGACTCAATAGGCAATACCTATGTTCTTACCGGACTTAGTCAACAAATCACATCTAGAATTTGGAAGTTGAATAAATATGGTCTGCTGGAGTGGAGCAAAGAAATTTATAGAGCCGATATTGGCGTAGGCAATCTGCTAGCTACCTCAAATGGGGTTTATTATAAAGACCTATATGGGTTAGGAAAAATTGATGCGCATGGGAATCAACTTTGGTATGACTCATTGGGTTATCAGGCATTTGGAGAAGCCTCTGTTTCATTAGATGCATTTCAAAATGTAATTGCACTCACCGCTACTTCTTCAGGTGATATTGTTACGGTAAGAAAATTTAACCCCGATGGAAACATCATTTATCAAACTTCTTTTGGAATAAATAATTTAATAGTTGTTCAATGCACTAGCGATAAGCACGGCAATGTTTTCTGTTCTGCTTCGGTAGATTCAATTGGTGTTTCAATCTATAAGGAAGAAATTTACAAAATAGATACGGCTGGAAATATTATTTGGAACAAAGAATTTTCGGGACCAAATTATGATTCCTATACCGGTAAAATTCAATTCGATAGTCATGAAAACTTAATCGTTCTTACACCTGGTAAAATTGACGCAATTCCGTACAACTTGATTTGCAATATTTACAAAAGAATTGACCCTGCCGGTAACACCATTAATGAGCTAGGCGGAACGCTACAAGGCGGTCACGCAAATTTCATAGTACATGGTGACAGTATTATTTGCTTCATAGGTGGTTTGGCACGTGTAATTGATACGCTAGGGAGTCAACTTCATGCAAAATTACTATCGGCAACCACATACACCAGAGGGATTATACCATTTGAGAATTCCTTTTTCATTTGGGCTATCGATATAGATACACCTCGATTAATTGTAACGCAATATGATTACAACTTGCAACTCGTCAATCAAATACAACGCGATTTTACACAAGGCTATAGTGACCTAGCTATTTCAAAGCAGTACAACATTTCTGCAATGGCAAATTTTTATCACAGTCCTGATAGTATTCCAGATTCCACTTTGGTAATTCACTTCTGTGCTGATTGTGAAACAAATATTGATGGCTATTGTTACGCTGATACAAATTTGAATTGCACCATTGACTTTCCTGAATTCAAATTTACACACCGTGCTATTCATTTACTGCCGAACAATATTTTTTCTTACACCGATGGAGATGGTAAATTTCAATTTTTACAACAAAATGGCACCTATACCATCACTGAATTATTGCCTCCTTACTGGTATCATGATTGTTGGGATACGATTACGACTACACTTGATTCCACTCATTCAAATTCCATAGGCAACTCCTTTGGTTCTATTCCTATTCCCGGTATTCATGATAAACAAGTAGTGGTAAGTATAAGTCGCGCTATTCCCGGGTTTTTATCGCATCAAATAATTGATTTTGCAAATGTAGGTACCGAAGTAGAAAATGGTTTTGTAAGTTATACAATAGACTCCCACTTTCTCTTTCTTCAATCGATACCGCCTTTTGATTCAGTTGATGGTCGCACACACTTTTGGAATTTTTCAAACCTTGAAGTACTCGAACACAGACATATTTTTGTAGAAGCAGTCCTTGCTACTTACACGACTTTGGATAGTTATGTTTCTTACTGTGCAACGGTAGAACCTATAGCAGGAGATACAACTCCGCAAAACAATATTGATTCTGGGAATCTAAGAGTACGCGGGTCTTTTGACCCTAACGATAAAACGTCTAAAGCCACCAACAAAAATGAAACAGGAAATCTTACCGATAGCAGTGTGCTTACATACACTATTCGTTTTCAAAATACAGGAAATGATACTGCACATAAGGTTGTCGTTCTTGATTCGCTCGATACAGATTTAGATATTTCAACGCTGGAGGTTATTGCCTTTTCGCATTCGTATGAAATTGCGCTTTACGATAACCGTGTTTTGAAATTTACTTTCAACAATATTCTTTTGCCCGATAGCGGAGCCAATCAATTACTCAGCAACGGATTTATTGTTTACACCATTCACCCAAAGAAAAATCTTTTGCCCGGCACGCAGATTGATAACACTGCCGCTATTTATTTCGACTACAACGCAGGTGTACGCACCAACACCGTTTCTGATTGGGTGGAATTAAACCCAACAAGCATTTTTAAAATTCAGGATAAAGAACAACTACATCTTTTCTTATTCCCGAATCCATCAAACAACATCGTAAACGTAATTGCAGATGAAAGCATGACGGGAAGTTCATTGAACGTTTATGACATAACCGGAAGAAAAATGTTGACGGCTCAACTCAGACTAACTAAAACACAACTCGCAACTTCTTCCTTTGCAAACGGTGTGTATTTAGTAAGTGTAGAAAATGAAAAAGGAAAAACTACAAGGAGGTTAGTAATTCAGCATTAGACACAAATGACAAACCAACCAAGTGCCTTGGTTGGTTTGCTTTCATCAATCAAATTTTATTTCGGAGAGTTGTTGTTTGAGTTTTGGGATATCGTTTTGAGTAATGTCCCAAATAATTTTGTGGTCAAGACGAAAATATTCATGAGCTAAACGATTTCTGAATCCCCGAATTAAAACCCAATCAATTGAAGAATTTTTTTGCTTAAACTCATCAGGCAATCTGATTGCGGCTTCGCCAATGATTTCAAGGTTGCGCTCAACAGCTTTTTGAGTAACACGGCTCTATAAATATTTTTGATAATCAAATTCGGAAACGAATTGAAGAGTTTCATCCACTGCCGACTGTATGTCTTGTATCAAATGTTGAGGAATGCGCTTAGACATAAATACGGTCTTTATTAATTTCCTGTAAATAATATTCTTGCACACCACCTGCCGAAACCAAATCAACTTTATTTTTTAAAACATCTTCTAATTCAAGAGCCATTCTTATAAAGCCAATTCCAATATTGCCATTGAATTCTACCATCACATCAATGTCGCTTTCCTCCGTAGCTTCATTGCGTGCATATGAACCAAACAACGCCAACGATTGTATGGGATATTTTTTCATCAACTCGGGCTTGTAAGCTCTTAGAGTAGCAAGTATTTCTTCTCTGGTTTTCATGTTGCAAATTTAACCAACAAATCTTCTTATCAACTGCATAGGTTTTTGCATTTGCCACTTCAAGGTGAACGTAAATTTCTGATACCATTTGGTAATGCCCATCACCTTTTGATTTTCGGAAATGTTTTTGGTGGTAACGAGCGGCAAGTGAATCTCCACCATATCTTTAATCAACACTAAACTCAAACCTACTTCGGCAGCCAGTTCTGCTTTCTTCAAATCGTTAAGCACCAGTGCTATGTTGGCGAATGGCTGAACGGGAAAGAAACGATGGGTGGTTGAAGTAATGTTGAGTGAAGTCAAAAATTTATTGGTTGCGCCAAAGGTGGTGAGTGAGCGAAAGGCTCCATCGGTCTTAGCAATTTGCCGTCCTAAAATATTATTGCGTCCGTTGCGGTCGAGGTAGTTTTCATCGAGCATGTAATCTTTTTGTAACCAGTATGCAAAGGTGTTGGTGGTGCCATTGCTCAAATAAAATTTAGGATTAGGCGCAGAAATATCATTTGACGGTTTTGAGTTGATAATAAATCCACCTGCAAAAATGCGAACAGACAGACCTTCGTTTTTCTTTTTGTAGCTGATGGTAAAGTTGACTTCGGCAGAAAGATTCACAAACGAATTTCCTTCGCGCAAAGTCGCCTGCACATTAAACGGATTGCGTGTGGTGTTTCCTTCCACACGATACTTTATTTCGTTCACGAAATATTTTTGCGCTTCTTTTTTTCCGTTGTCAAAACGAATCCAGTCCACCCAGGCAATTACACTGCGCATATTAAGCGAGTGCGTAAATGGCGAACGCGGGTCGCGCTTTTTAAATTCCACATTAATGTAAGGTTCAATTTTGTTGAACATTAAATTTCGCGGTTCGCTCAAATACGAAAAACGTTTACCTGCCACACCAACCGTGATGCGCTGCATGTTGTTATCAGGATAAAAATTGTAACTCAATCTACCGAAACCGATAAATTGTTTTGACCCCGTGCCGAATGCAGGCACTAAGAGATAATTGAATTTGCGCTTTGGAATCAACGTGTTATAGAACGCCAAACCAATCTGAAACTTGTCGTAGTAATTACCACCGATATAAGGCGCAAAGAAAACCTGTGTGCGGTTTTGATTTTCTACAGAGCCTAGAAACTGAAAGCGAAGTTTTTCAAAATGATGTGCGGCTTTGTTCAGTTTGTAAGTATTGTTCCTTCTATTGATTTCAGGAATTTCCATCAGCGGGTCTATCTGAACTTTATCTCCGCCATCTGTATTTACTTCAATATTTTTCTTCCCCTCAAAACCATCTACCCAAATTGTTCTGAGAATGGAATCGTGTTTTAAAACAGAAACAGAAACGGGAGAATTTATTTCACCAATGTTTGATAGAGAAACAAATTTTGTATTTCTATCGTCTATAGTCTTTTGTCTATGGTCTATTCTGTAATCCACCTGCTTCTTCGTATTAATCAAATCATCAAAAAACCAACTGAGGTTTTTTCCTGTTTCGGTTTCAAACACATTGCGAATATCTTCCGGCTGCGGATGTTTGTATTGCCATGTTTCAAAATATTTTTTCATCACTTTGTCAAAAACTTCTGTGCCCAAGTAAGCTTCAAGATAACTGAAGATTAACATGCTCTTTCCATACACCATTACACCATAATTAAAGTCCGTGAACTTTGAAGATGTTTGTTCCAATGCCTGGTCGTAGTTTTCACGCGCTTGAAACTGATAGCCCAAATCGTATAAATATTTGTGGCGATATTGATTTACATCAAATGCTTTTCCAATACCGTTTGAAATTCTACTCATCACTTTTTGATTAGGGTATTTAGTGCGGATGTATCGTTCTTCATAATAAGAATTGATGCCTTCGTCCATCCACGCATGGTCGCGCTCATTACTGCCGAGCATGCCATAAAACCAATTATGCCCCACCTCATGCGTAATCACATCATCCAATTCAAAAGCATTTCGCGATTCTCCAATTACGGTAACATTGGGATATTCCATTCCCCCACCCGCACTCAATGCACCATCAATTGCTGTCACCTGCGCGTAAGGATATTCACCAATCCACTGACTGTAATAAAATATTGCCTCATGCAAATACTCGGGAGCTTTGCTCCACAACTTCGCCTGATTATCGGTAAACAAACTCCAGGTGATTACTTTTTTCTTTGAGTACGGCAATTCCACTTCTCCCTTCAATACACGAAAACGTTTATCAGCAAACCAACCGAAATCGTGAATGTTGGTTTGCTTGTAGTGAAGTGTTTTAGTTTCTTTTGAAGAAGCCGGAAATTTTTGATTCGGATTATCTACAAAGGTTACAATTTTCTTCGTTGCCTCTGAAAGTGAATCGAGCCATTTCTTTTCATCTTCATTTTGCAAATCTCCTGTGGCACCAACCACATAATTCTTAGGCAAGGTTATACTCACATCGAACGAACCGAACTCGCTGTAAAATTCTCCCTGGTCTAAATATGGAATAGGATGCCAGCCTGTTTTGTCAAACACCGCAGGCTTCGGGTACCATTGCGAAATCTGATAGCTCTGACCAATATGCCCAAGGCGCGAAAATGTTTCGGGCAGCTTTACACGAAACGGAGTGGTGATGCGAACGCTCTCTCCCGTTTTTAGCGGAGCATTCAAATTCAGTTTTGCAATTTCAAGCGAAGCAGAATCATAATCCCATTTACACGCTTCTGCATTTGTTTTAAAATCTAAGTGGTCAATAAATCCACGTTGCTCAGGTTTGCTGAAGTAGAAATCCGTTTGACCATTTTCAAAAAGCTGTTTCGCAAACGGTGTGGTTTGGTCGCGGTATGCATTAGGCCACAGGTGAAATAAAATATAGTCAAGGGTCTGCGGAGAATTATTTTTGTAATCAATAGTGATAAAACCATCGAGCGAATGAAGTGTATCGTTGAGCGTTACTTCAATTTTGTAATCAGTTTGCTGCTGGAAATACACTTGTGAAGAAGCAACAAGTGAGGAGATGATAAGTAAAAGCGCGAAGAGATGTTTCATAGTGTAACGGTAATGAAACGAAAATAGAAAAATAGAAGCGAGAAGAAATTACTGATGAATGGTCAACACATCAGTTGTGATGGTGTTGCTTTCATTACCCTGACGGTCTTTAATGTAAATAGAATAAGTAGCAGTTTCAGAACTGTGACTGTCGTCAATAAATCCTTGTGCAGGTAATTCAAACGACTGATTGCCTTTGATAATAATATTCGCGTTATCAGGAGCTAACTGTGGAATACGATACTCGTATGTAACGCTGTTGCGACTATCAGTGCAGAAAAGATTTTTTGCATCAGGTGTATTATCGCCAAGGTCACCATCGCCATCGGTAAATTCAAAAGTGATAACTACTTTATCAGAATTTTTAAGTGCCGAAGACGGAGTCATCGAAATAAATTTGATAGACGGCACCTTCGAAATTTCGACTTGCTTCTTAGTGGCATCGCTGCAACCTGAAACCATAAAAAGCAAAACAGCTACCGATAAAAAGAATACAAAATTTTTCTTCATGTCTTTTTGAAATAAAATTTACTGCCGTATAAAACTCCAAAACGTTTTGTAATAAAAAATAGTTTCTGTGCGCGGAAATTCTGTGTTGTTTGGATGGTGACCATCACTTACATAATAGCGCATAAACAAAGTATCGTTTGCCGGCAATAGACTAGCAGGTATTGTTGCTACTAAAAATGAATCTCCACCGGCTGCAAAGTATGTTGCTGTGTAAGAACTTGCGCTGCTAAAGTCATCTTCTTTTGTTGAAATTTTAAGCTTGTTATAGGTCAGGTTGCTCATACTTGTATGGTCATCACTTGCTTTCATAGCCATAAAAAAAGAAGTAACTGATAAAGGCACCACAAACGGACTATAAGGAATTGCTGTATCCATTCGAGTAACTGAATAATAAGTTTGATAATCAGAACTAATACCAAAAACGAGAGGAGAAATTACCGGTTCTGCATCTGGCTCAGTCATTATATTCCCTGCTATATCGCGCGCACCGTGCATAATCCATGAAGCAATTAAGTTGATACTTGAATCGGGAAGCGGCACACCAATACCATCCTGTGGCATTCTGTCATCGGTGGTTACAAAACAGCAATTCGTTATTCGCTCGTACAAAACAGATCTATTCGTATCATTTGGAATTACTCGATACTTGAATTGATTAGCCACATTGTTTTTATTAATGAGCGCAAACACAAGCGTAGAAAAAGATGATTGTGGAGTTCTGAAATCTGGCTCAAAATTTCCTACGTGGCACCCGGGCAAAGCACAACGCGTAGACAAAACTTTTTTATGCACGAAAGCAATCGTAAGTGAATCTAAAGGAATGCCATATGCAGTGGTATCACCTCGATGAATATCATCGTAAGGATTATGCGGCACTACATTTTCGTCAATAGTTTTTGTGCATGAGTAAATGAGCAACGAACAGGTTGCAAAAAATACTGCGCCAATAAAAAACAAACGATGCTTCAAATTCATTTTCTATTTTTTTTAATTAGGTGTAAGCTTCTGTTAAAATTCTTCCGCTTAACAATCCTGAACTTATGTCTGTATCGAAGCCCAAAATATTGGCAACTGTAGGAACTATATCAATAGTCTCTCCTTGAACAGCACTAATTACTTGCCCTTGTTTAATTCCAGCACCTGCCATCAAGCAAAATATTTCACGGCTCATGGTATCGTTATTATGGTCAAGCGCTTTTCTTCCGTAAGCATCTACAACAGTATTTGGCAATTGATTTCTTCCATGTTCCGGAACAACAATTAAGACGGTATCATTTGCTAAACCACTCGTAGTTTGAATAGTATTCCACAATTTGTAAAGTGCATAATCGGCAAGACCGATAGCATTTACATACTTAGTGTAATCAAAATGGGCAATATCAATATCGGTCATGTTAATTACAGTGAGTTCCGGTTTAAAGCGTTCAAGAATTTTAGTGCCGAAATAAATATTTTTCATGTCTCCTGTCATACTTGAACCTACTCCCCACGGGTCCTGAACAGTTGGCAAAAGAGCCATCATGTCGTTCAAAAATAATTGCAAAAGTTCAGCATCGGCAGGAGAGTTTACCATGCCCGATGATGCCGCTTGTGTCGGAATTTTAAATTGACCATTGGCAAAATCGCGCATCATATCGCACTTTGTTTTTTCTGCAGCGGTAAACGAAACCGGATTCCCTAATGATGCATATTGACTAAAAAATGAAAAAGGCTGAATCATATTTGCGCCATAAGCGGCACCGTAACCATCATACGAACTGTAATTCAAAAAAGGATAGGGCCCTAGAGAATTACTCACCCACCAGGCATTGAGTGCATTATTCGTTGGCGAATTGTGTTTGCGGTAATACTCAAAAATAGTTGGAAACGGGGGCGGCTGTTTTAATTGAATAGACTGGTCGCTATAAACACCGGTCATAAGTGCAGCATGTGCGTTGTAGTGACCCGTTGGTCCCGAAGCGTACTGAAATTTTTGAAAAAGTGTTCCTTGACTTTGAAGGGTAGTGCCGGTTAACGTAGGCAACACGGTAACTCCCGGAGCAATATCGGGACTAATTGATTCGGTTCCGTTCAGCATGTTGCGCATCAGGTTTCCTTCGGCTTTGCCTACGCTTTCTAAATTTCTTACTCCACCTCCAAACACACAAACCACCACGTGATTGGCTATGCGCGAACCACTGCGAGCAAACAATCTTCCGCTGGGCAGAATATACGGCAGCACCATACTTCCTGCTGCGGTGAGGGCTGCATTTTTTATAAACTGTTTTCTTTTCATGAGAGCCTATTAAGTAGTTTGTTTCATCCCGCTTTTCTTAGCGGGAAGTAATTAGACAATACAATTCTTCTTTACTTCAGCATTCCGAATTCAACATTCAGCATTAATAATACCTGTATTCATCACTTGTCATCAAGGTATAGTAAACCATCTTAGGAGTAATATCTGCATTTTTTTCAATCATGTCTTTCACTTTCCACGCTTCAAATTCATTCGGCTTTCGGTTGTAAAAACGCAGATAAGTATTTTGAACAAAGCTTGAAATATCGCTGCGCATAACGGTGTTAGAAGGAATAAGCGAATTTGCCTGCTGCAAAAAAGTTTTGATAATCATGTCCTCAATAATTTTTTTGTCGCCTAACGACTGATAAGCAATATCAAGCTTATTGAGTTGGTCGTTGGTAATGCTGGAATTATTCAAATCGCTGTAAGCAATAGAAACGAATTGTGTGGTTGTTTTAAGTGTTTGCTTTTGCGAAGCACTTTGATAAATCTCTTTAGTCTGTATATCATAGATGTATCGATCTTCAATTGTTTTTGTATTGCAACCTATATGCAGCATGGCAACCGAAAACAAAAGAACCATCAATCCTCTTCTAAATAGTTTAACCGTTTTCATCGTATCTGTTTTTGTTCGTGCAAAATGGATTAGTGAATTCCTGCGTATTCATCCAGTGAAAAAATTTCGAGCTGCAAATCTTTATAGTTTTCGTTGGCTTTATAAATGCCGGCATAGTAGGCCATCTCCGCAGAATTCGGTTCTCGGAATAAATACTTTTTGTAGATATAACGCACCTGTCCTTCGTAAAAATCATTAGTGCGAAAAAAAATACCGAGGTAATCGTTTTTGTCTTTCCCCGTTTGCAGAAAGGCCAATGAGTTTTGTCCCTCAACCATTATCTTACAGTTAGTCAATTCATATTCGGTCGGATATCGAAAAAGAAAATTTTGAAACGTGGAAACCACAAAGTTTTCGGTACCCATGTTCAACTGGTCGTAGAAATAATTGTTGGTGGTTCTCCGCAGCATCTCTCTATAATTACAAGTGCCCGCATTCATTTGTTGTAAAGTGGTTTGCAAAGTATCGAGTCGTGTAATCTCAAAACGAATAAGCGGATAAAACGGAGCATAATCGGGAATAGTCAACCCATTTTGATAAACGAAAATTTGCTGAGCAATATCAAACGAATCAGTATTGCCTAAGTATTCACTTCGTGCAAGAATTACCAAATTGGAATTTACTTCTGGTCGGTTCAACAAAGCCTGAACAAACTGTTTTCGATCTGCTACCGAAAAATTATGTTGTCGCAAAACAACAAGGGCATCGGTTCTTTCGCTACCTACAGGTTCTCGTCCAATAATATTGATGTAAGCTTTGTTCACATAAATATTGATGGTAGCAGAATCAATACTGTAATCAGGCGGTGGCACGTTGCCGGGTATAATCACATCTCGATAAACGGTTTCTTTTTTGCAACTCGAAATGCAAAAAACAATTACAAGAAAATAGAAAAGATGGCGCATAGGTTATTTCTGTAAAACCAAAATATACGAAATGATTTAAGTAAACAAACAGAGTCATTTTATATTTTCGTTAATCATGACCGTAGAAGAAAACATTGCCAAACTTGATGCGCTCGTAAAAATTATCGCTCCGGGAATTTTTGCACTCACCGTGGCTATGGTTCTATTGGAAGTAGTAGTGCTCATGTTTCGCAAAGTTCAAATGAATCATAAAGGCGGAGCAGTGAGTTTAATTTCTGGTGTAGGCGTTTTTGGTTTCGAAGCAGTGGCTGATTTCCTTTTTTATCTCGCCCTTAGCTATTGGATGTATAACCACCGCATTTTCGAACTTGGCTTTGAGTGGTATGTATGGGTTGCTTGTTTTATGCTGTTCGATTTTATTTTTTATTGGAGCCATCGCATTCAACATGAAGTACGTTTGCTCTGGTGTTTTCATTCTCCGCATCACAGCACTCCCGAAATGCGGCTTTCCTCGGCAGTGCGCGGCTCTGTATTTGCTGGATGTGTGCGCTGGGTATTCATCCGCTTATGTTCATTACCGTTCGCACTTTCTCTCGGGTGTGGGGAGTGCTCGAACATGTGCACGAATCATTCGTGGGTTATCACCCCTGGCTCAACAAAATTTTTATTACGCCCGATGTGCATCGCGTGCATCATGGAACAAACATTCAATACTTAGACCGTAACTATTCAGAAATACTTTCCATTTGGGACAGGATGTTTGGCACCTATGAAGAGTATAACGAGAAACCCGTTTACGGCATCATGAAAAAAATTGACACTGATAATTTTGTGCAGGTACAAACTCATGCCTGGCTCGATTTACGTAACGATTTGAAACAAACAAGCGGATGGAAAAATAAATTGAAACTGCTTTACATGCCGCCTGGCTGGTTTCCCGATGGAAGAGATTTTACAGCAACAACGCTGAAGAAAAAATTACTATTGAGTTGATTGAGTCCTCAATAGTTCTATTTCCTGCAAAAGTTCATCGGCTTGTTTTAGCGAAGCTTGATTATCGAGGCGAACTAAAATTTCATGACACTTGCTTAGGTTATCAAGTGCAAGTGGAAATTGTTTTTTCTGTTTGTTCAACTCAGCAAGATTGAAATACGAAATTGCTAAATGCTCCGGAGTACCTACTTTGATTCTAAGATCAAGCGCTTTGTTTAAATACCCTTCAGCTTTTTCTAAATCGATCAATCGTAAATAACAGCCGCCCAAATTACTATAGCAGGCAGCCATGTTTTGAAGGTCGTAATCATCTTCATAAATTTTTAGTGCAGAAATATAGTATGCCAATGCTTCTTCATAGTTACCCGCTCGTACACAAAAAGTTCCAATTCCGTTTAGGCTTGATGCTTTCCGCGTTGGAACAGATGCTGTCCCCGGCATTTCCAAAATTTGCTGCAAATATTCTATAGAAACTTTTGCTTCGCCCCCCCTATAGTGATTGTTAATAGCCAACGAATACAAAACATTTGTTTTTTGCGCATAGGGTACCGGTGAAAAATCTTCCAGCAGTTGAAGTGCTTGTAACAAATAGTTTTCGGCATGAGCATGTTCGCCAATATGCGCATATGCATGTCCCGTTACCCAATGATGTCTTTCTATTAACGAAACATGATCTGATTCTTTATATTTTTCAATTGCCTGCAAGGAATTTTCGATAGCCTTTGCGTACTGTGAGTAAAAATGAATTTGTGCCAAGCTTTGATTAAAGGCTAAACTCAACTGTACTTCTTCATCGGCATAATTGGAATACTGTAATGATAAATCATGCAACTCATTGAGCGCAAAATCGCTATTGCGTTGCAGATACTCTCGATTTGTTTTTAGTAATTCTAGAATTTGAGAACTAGTCATAAAAAATTAAGCAGGCGAATATATTATAGTATTAACTATTCTTGAAACCAAAATCTCACGAGCATTGGGGATTCAAAAAAAAGTCCTTCGCATTACTGCAAAGGACTTTTTACGAAAATCTTCTTACTAAACTATAACGAAGTTGATTACTTCATTAATGTTACGGTACTTGTAACATCCACCAATGAATCATCAAAATAGGTAATCTTAATCTTGTAAACGTACGTGTCAAACGGACAAATCTTTCCATCCTTTGTTCCATCCCATCCGCTGTTCTGGTTCATTCCGTTTACTTGATTATCGTTATGATAAACTACATCGCCCCAACGCGTGTAAACAGTAACATCTAATTTTTTCGCGCCTAAAACATCAAATTCAAAACGGTCGTTCAATCCATCACCGTTAGGCGTAAATGCAGTTGGAATAAATTTAGAGGCTTCGTTGTTTACATAGATTGTAATGGTATCACTTGCATAGCATGAATCTGAATTCATTGCCAATACCATTAGCGTAGTTGTAGTGCGCGGTGCTGCAAATGGATTATCGCAAACAGCCGGATCGCATTGTGTAAAATCGAACAATGAATCAGGACTCCAGAAATAATTCAGAATGTGCTGAGCCGGGGTTACAGTAGCAAAAATTTGTGTTTGCATTCCTGTGAGAATGGTGTTTTGCTGCGTGCTTAGCGTAACTGTAAATGCAGCAGGTTGCGAAATAGTAAACGTATCGGTGCCTTCGCATCCGTTGGCATCTGAAACAATTACAAGATAATTACCTGCACCCACACCAGTGAATGTGTTGGTCAACTGCGCCAAGCCATTTAACTCATAAATGTATGGAGCCAATCCACCGGTTACTGTCACTATTACTTTTCCGTCAGAAGTATTTGAACATTTTGTAGCCGTTGCATTTATATCTACAACAATTGCCACAGGTTGACTGAGTGTTTGTGTAGCGGTGACAGTGCATCCTTTCGAATCGGTAACAGTAACGGTGTAATCACCAGCAGTTAAGTTCGAAGCAGAGGCATTTGTTTGTGCAGGAACTGTGCTCCATACATAAGTATAACCGGGAACTCCTTGTGAAGCTACTACCGACAGTGAACCATTTGTGCTTCCATTGCAACTTGGTTCGTTGCTCAATAAGCTCAAATAAATCTCTGTAGGTTGCGTAATTGAATAAACCGCGGTCTTCGCACATCCTTTCGAATCAGTAACCATTACAGTATCGTTTCCTGCCATAGCATTTATCAAATCTTCGTTTGTGCTTCCGCCAGTCCAAGCAAAAGTGTAAGTAGGTGTTCCGCCCAAAACAGTAATATCAATTGCGCCTGTAGTTCCACCGAAACAGATTTCATTCGTTACTGTTCCTGCAATAGAAATATCGGTTGGTTGCGATACATCGGCAGTATCTGAATTGTAACATCCAAATGAATCGGTCACTTGCAAAATGTAGTGTCCTGCCATGACATTGGCAATAGATTCTGTGGTATCAAATGTGCTCCAGAAATAACGGTAAGGTTGAACTCCTCCTGTAGCAGAACCTGTAAGTGTTCCATCATTTCCACCGAAACAACTTACATCTGTAGCCGTTGCGTTCACCGCAATAGCAGCAGGGTTGACAAGTGTTTGTGTGAATTGAGCGATACATCCATGAGCATCTGAAGCGGTAACACGATACGTGCTATCTCCCTGAAGATTATATAAATCTTCGGTAGTGCCTCCATCGTTCCAGGTAAAGCCATAAGGCAATGTTCCTCCGTAAGCGGTAACATCTACATAGCCATCGCTAAATCCATGACAAGTAGGGTTTCTATAGAAATCTGAAATAAAGAATGAACCCGGCTCCGTAACCAATATAGTGTCGTAAGCCTTGCAACCTCTTACATCAGTTACTATCACTGCATAAACTCCTGCACCAATTCCTGAAATATCTTCGGCAATTGAGATCACAGTTCCAGCACTATTTTTCCACTCGTAACTATAGCTAGGTGTTCCACCCGATGGAATTAAATCAATAGAACCATTTGCATCGGCATTACACAATGGTGTTTGAATTACATTGTTCAAGGTGAGCAACGAAGGTCGGGCAATGTTTACCGAGTGCGAAGCAGTGCAACCATTAGCATCGGTTACATCTACCACATAAACCGCATCGTTCAATCCTGTAATGTCTTGCGTAATTGCACCATTGCTCCATAAGTATGAATAGTTCTGCGTTCCACCAACCACGCTGATGTAAATTGCACCATCATTATTGCTAAAGCAACTAATATTTGATGAAGAATCTACAGAAATAATTAGTGGTGAAGGTTCGTTGATAATGACTGAATCGCGATGCGAACATCCGTTAGCATCGGTTATCAGCACATAGTAAATGCCTCCATCGAGGTTTGCAATGTTTTGCGAACCTTGGAAATTACTCCAGAAGAAAGTGTAAGGAAGAATTCCACCCGTAACGGTTAACGTAGCAGTTCCATTATTTGCGCCTTGGCACAATACATCGGTTCCGGTAACTGTCGAATTAATTCCTGTAGGTTCAGTAATCGTATAGGTCGCAGTAACTGAACAACCATTTATATCATTCACCGTAACTGAATAAGTTCCTTGTGATAAATTCTGAACATCTTCCGAAGTAGGACCATTGCTCCATGAATAAGAGTATGGAGTAGTTCCACCACCTACCGAAATATTTACTGACCCATCGTTACCGCCAGCGCAATGAACATTCGTTGCACTTCCTATAAGCGTTAAAGCTGTAGGTTGAATAATTGTTGCAGAAGCAGAAGCTGTGCAACCATTACCATCGGTAACTACTACAGTATAAGTTCCTGCAGCAACACCCGTAAGGTCTTCAGAAGATGCACCGTTATCCCATGCATAAGAATAGTTGAGCGTTCCACCGCTAACGGTTAAGTCAACATCGGCTGTTCCTCCGTTGCAAGAAATACTTGTTGCCGTAATTGAAAGAACTAAAGCCGAAGGTTCAGCAATAATCACTGAATCGCGATGAGTGCAACCATTAGCATCTGTAATAATTACAAAATAAGTTCCTCCAGCTAAGTTGCTGATGTTTTGACTCACTTGGAAATTGCTCCAGGCAAAACTATAGTTAGGAGTTCCTCCGTTTACGATAAGAATTGCAGAACCGTTTGCTGCGCCATGACATGTAACATCAGTAGCAGCAGTAGTTGAAGTAATTAGTGTAGGTTCATCAATAGTAAACGAAGCAGTAACCGCACAACCGTTTCCATCTGTTGTGGTGCAAGTATAAGTTCCCGCAACTAATCCTGTCAAGTCTTCAGTATTTGTACCATTGCTCCATGCAAAAGTATATGGAACAACACCACCGCTAATGCTGATGTTGATGGTTCCGTTACTTCCACCATTACAACTTACATCGGTCGAATTTCCGGTAAGTAATAAAGCGGTAGGTTGTGTTATTGTTGCGCTTGCTGTAGCAGTACATCCGTTGCCATCTGTAATTGTTACGGTATAAGTTCCGGCAACTACGCTCACTAAATCTTCGCTGCTTGTTGAATTGCTCCAAGCGAATGAGTAATTACCAATGCCACCTGTTACAGTTAAATCAACCGAACCGTTTCCGCCATTGCATAAAACATTTGTTACAACCACCGTAGCCATAATAGCTGTAGGTTCAGCAACAACTTGTGAAGCTACTATGGAGCATCCGTTTGCATCATGAACAAGAACGGTGTATGTGCCACCTGCTAAACCACTAAGGTCTTCAGTAGTTGAACCGTTTGTCCAGAAATAAGTGTAAGCCGGCACGCCTCCGGTTACTGTCAAATCAACAGCACCATCATTTGCTCCATGGCAACTAACATCAGTTGCTGTAGTAGAAGCAGTAAGTGCTGCAGGTTCAGAAACAGTGAACGAAGCCGAAAGCGAACATCCGTTAGCATCTAAAATAGTTACTGAATAATTTCCTCCGCTTACGTTATGAATATCTTCTGTACTTGCTCCATTACTCCATGAATAAGCATAAGGGAATACGCCACCTTGTACGGTAACATCTACCGAACCGTTTGCACCACCTGCGCAGGCAACATTAGTTATATTAGAGTTAAGCACCAATGCAGCGGGTTGTGTAACCGTTGCCGTAGCGCTTGCCGTGCATCCATTTCCATCGGTAATACTTACGGAATAATTTCCTGCAGCAACACCTGATAAATCTTCGATGGTGGCACCATTGCTCCAGGCATAATTAATAGTTGGAGTTCCGCCATTCACTGTTACATCAACCGCTCCACTTGCATCGCCATTGCATAATACATTTGTAGTAAGAACCGAAATAGTAATAGCAGCCGGTTCCGTAATAATTACCGAATCGCGATGTGTACATCCGTTGGCGTCAGTAATAATTACACGATAAACTCCTCCGCTTAGGTTGGTAAGGTCTTCGGTATTATCAAAAGTATTCCATAAGAAAGTATAAGGCGTAACACCACCGCTTACAGTTAAGTCAGCTACACCACTACTATCACCATGACAAAGCACATTCGTTCCAACAACAGTTGAAGTAATAGCCGCAGGCTCAGCAATAGTAAATGCCGCAGATGCCGAACATAAATTAGCATCGGTAACAATTACAGAATATGGCCCTCCGCTCAATCCGCTGATATCTTCAGTTGTTGCACCGTTACTCCAGCTATATGAATAAGGAGTTGTTCCTCCTGCTACAGAAATATTGATTGCCCCGTTTGCTCCACCATTGCAATTTACATCGGTAGTTGTTCCACTTACCGTAAGTGCCGCTGGTTCAGTGACAGTAAATGTTGCAGTGGCTGTGCAAAGGTTAGCATCAAAAACAGTAACGCTATAAGTTCCAGCTACCACGTTACTTTGGTCTTCGCTACTGGTTTGATTGCTCCATACAAAAGTATATCCCGAAGTTCCTCCGCTTACTGTTAGATCGATAAATCCATCACCCGCATTATTACAACTTAAATTAGTTACTACTCCGCTCACCACAATTTGTGTTGGCTGTGTAACAGTTGTTGTTGTAATTTTTTGACAGCCCTTTGCATCGGTTACAATCACCACATAATTTCCTGCAGTAAGCGATACAAGATCTTCGGTAGTAGCAAACGTTGACCATAAATAAGAGTAAGGACTTGTTCCTCCACTCACCGTCAAATCTGTGGCTCCATCATTTCCTCCAAAACAACTTACGTTAGTTGGAGTGATAGAGGCTGTAAGTGCAGCCGGTTCATTTACTATGGCCGATGCTGTAGTTAAACACCCGTTAGCATCGGTAATAGAAACTGTGTAAGTGCCTGCGCTTAATCCGCTAATGTCTTCGGTAGTTGGGCCATTGCTCCATACAAAAGAGTAAGGTTGCGTTCCACCGGTTACAGTAAGATTTATGCTTCCATTTGTACCTGCATTGCAACTTACATCAGTTACTACAACCGAAGTATTTAGAGCTTGTGCCGGTTGAGAAATAATTGCGCTGATTGAAGTGGTGCATCCGTTATTGTCATTCACAGTAACAGTATATGTTCCTGCGGTCAATCCTGAAATATCTTCGCTAGTTGCCAAATTACTCCAACTAAAACCATAACCCGGACTTCCTCCCGATACCGTTAAGTCAATTGCACCATCGGTGGCTCCATTACATAATACATTAGTAATAGAAACAGAAAGTGCTATAGCTGTAGGTTCAGAAATAATTACTGAATCGCGTTTCGTACAACCATTTGCATCGGTAACAATTACGTAGAAAGTTCCGCCACCAATATTGTTAAGGTCTTGTGTGTTTAGGAAATTACTCCATAAGTAAGTGTATGGCGGAGTTCCATCGCTCACCGTCAAATCAGCAGCACCATTTGCCGCACCGTGACAAGTTACATTGGTGCCAATAATAGAAGTGGTCATAGCCACAGGCTCCGAAACAGTGAATGATGCAGTAAGCGAACAACCGTTAGCATCGGTAATAGTTACCGAATAATTTCCTCCACTCACATTATGAATGTCCTCGGTAGTTGCTGCATTGCTCCATCCATAAGTATATGGGAACACACCACCTTGAACAGTAACATCAACTGAACCATTTGCTCCACCAGCACAACTTACATTGGTAACTGTTGAATTCATTACAAGTGCAGCAGGTTGAGTAACTGTTGCCGTTGCACTTGCTGTGCATCCGTTTCCATCGGTAATAGTTACAGAATAATTTCCTGCAACAACTCCCGATAAATCTTCAAGATTAGAACCATTACTCCATGCATAAGTAATAGTTGGAGTTCCGCCATTCACTGTAATATCTACACCACCGCTTGCATCGCCATTACAAAGGACATTTGTTGTAGCTACCGAAATTGTGATTGCCGCAGGCTCTGTGATAATTATTGAATCGCGTATCTGGCATCCGTTAACATCGGTAATAATGACACGATAAATTCCACCGCTCAGATTAGTTAAGTCTTCTGTATTTTGGAAAGTACTCCATAAGAAAGTATAAAGTTGCGTACCTCCGCTCACCGTCAAATCTGCCGAACCATCTGCCGAACCATTACAGGTTACGTTAGTTCCAGCAACACTCGAAACAATCGGATTAGGTTCACTGATGGTATAAGAAGCCGATACAGTGCATCCATGTGCATCAGTAATAGTAATACCGTAAGTTCCTCCTATTATTCCGTTTAAATCTTCGGTAGTCAACCCATTCGACCATACATAAACAAATGGACCAGTCCCTCCAGCGGCCGTTATATTAATAAAGCCATTCGAGTTGCCGCTGCAATTTACATTAGAAGTAACCGCAGACACACTAAGAACAGCTGGTTCTGTAACTGTAAAACTTGCTGTTGCAGTACAGCCATTGTCGTCAAATACGGTTACGTTATAAGTTCCTGCTACTAATGAACTCTGATCTTCGCTGGTAGATGAATTATCCCATACATAAGAATATCCCCCTTGTTGAGTACCCCCAGTAACAGTTATATCAATTTGGTGATTGTTTGACAGCCTTTGGAGTCGGTTACTATAGCGGTATAAGTTCCTGCCACAAGATTATTAAGTCCTGAAGTAGTAGCAAAGTTTGACCATAAAAAAGTGTAAGGAGGATTTCCACCGCCAACATACAATTGAATTCCGCCATCGTTACCACCATAGCAACTTACATCACCCGATGCAAAAGTAGTTTCCAACACTGCAGGTTCGTTCACAATTGAACTTCCGGTAACGGTACAGCCGTGAGAGTCGGTAATGGTAACTGTATAAGTGCCTCCACTTAATCCGCTGATATCTTCTGTTGTTGCACTATTACTCCATAAGAAAGTGTAAGCTTGTGTTCCGCCTGTTACAGTCAAATTCACGCTTCCGTTATTTGCACCAAAACAAGTTACAGCAGTTGGAGTTAAACTTCCACCTAAGGCTTGTGCAGGTTGTGTGATAGTTATACTCACACTCGAACTGCAACTATTGTTATCTGTTACTACTACAGAATATCCTCCGGCAGTTAATCCGGTTCTATCTTCATTAAGGTCACCATCGTTCCAAACATAAGTATAGCCCGGTGTTCCACCTGTTACTGTCAAATCAACAGCGCCTGTTGCATTTCCAAAACAAAGCACATTGGTAATTGAAGTAGTTAATCCCAAACCTGTAGGTTGACTTACCGAAGTATTATTCGTATTAATACAACCGTGAGCATCGGTAATAATTACTGAATAAGTTCCGGCACTTACGTTTGTCAAGTCTTCATTCGTTGTGGCATTGCTCCATTGGAAAGTATATGGCAACGTTCCTCCATTTGGAGTTAAATCAACTGTTCCATTACTAACTCCATTACAAGAAACACTTGAACCTTGAATAGTAGACGTGAGTTGAGTAGGTTCCGAAATTGTTTTTGTAATTATTTTTTCACAAAGATTATTGTCGTTAATAGTTACGGTATAAGTTCCCGCATGAAGCCCCGTTAAATCCTCGGTAGTTGCACCATTGCTCCATACATACGTGTATGCCGGCACACCACCGCTAACCGATACATCAATAGAACCGGTAGAGTCATTGTAACAATTCAGATTATGGAAAGAAGCAACGTTTACAAAAAGTTGAAGTGGTTGCGAAACAGTAGCACCAGTGAAAGCAGTGCATCCTTTTGAATCAGTGATTGTAGCTGTGTAAGTTCCCGCAAACAAGCTATCTACATCTTGTGTAGTATCTCCATTACTCCAGAAATAAGTGTATGGTGCAGTTCCTCCGTTTACACTAATAAAAATTTCACCGGTTGCTGTTCCATTACAACTAACACTGTTGACCACATCTACAATGGCTGAAAGTTGCGCTGGCTGAATAATACTTACGGGTTGAAAAGCAGTGCAGCCTTTCGAATCGCGAAGAATTACCACATAGTTTCCGGAAGTAAGCCCAGTGAACGTAGGCGAAGCAGAGAAGATAGTACCGTTGATAGAATATTGATAAGCAGGAATTCCTCCAACTATTTGAACTGTTACCGCTCCATTGCTTCCGCCAAAACAAGAAACATCTGTTTGCGAAACAATGAAAGAAGAAACATTGTATGAGTCGTTGATTAGAACGTGCGAAGTATCAACGCAACCATTCACATCATATACATACACAACATAAGAACCCGATTGCAATCCTGTAAACTGACTTCCTACTTGTGTAGGTCCTCCGTTTAATGAGTATGCGTATGGAGCAACTCCACCCGAAGCAAACACATCTATTTTTCCGTCAAATACATTGGCACAACTCGCATCTGTAGCCGTAGAAGTATGGTCAAGAAGCGTTGGCTCGGTAACCACTACCGGATTTAATGCATATGGTGTAGAACAGGTTTGCACATCGCGTACAATTACTGTGTAATTTCCTGCAATGAGATTATTGAAGAAATTTGAAGATTGATAAGTAGCTCCGTTATCAATAGAGTAAGATAATGGTGGAGTTCCGTTCGATGCATTTATAGTTATTGTTCCCGTGTTTCCACCAAAACATAAAACAGCTGTAGGAGAAACTGAATTAATAGCTGGAAGTGGAGTAACTGTAATTACAACTGTACTTGTAGCTGCTAAACAAGGACCCACGCCATCAGGATCATTCGTGGTTAACGTTAGCGTTACGTTACCTGATGTAATGGAAGGAGAATAAGTTGAAGTAAGGGAACTCGCATTAGAGAATGTTCCGGTTGGCGCACTCCACGTTGAACTTGTCGCACTTCCACCAATGCTACCGGCTAGTGTAACGGTTCCGTTTTGACAAACTGTTTGCGTACTTCCTGCATTTGCAGTAGCAGCCTGATTTACTGTTATTACAACCGTACTCACAGTTGCCGAACATGGTCCAGCTCCATCCGGATCATTCGTAGTTAAGGTAAGTGTTACCGTTCCCGAAGTAATAGATGGGGTGTACGTTGAACCCAGAGAATTCACATCCGAAAAAGTTCCGCTTGGTGCGCTCCATGTTGACGAAACAGCACTTCCTCCAATTGTTCCCGATAAAGTAATTGTACTTCCTTGACAGGTTGTTTGGGGAACTCCTGCACTAGCAATAGCTGCAAGGTTCACAGTTATTACCACAATACTTGAAACTGCAGAACATGGTCCTGCGCCATCCGGGTCATTTGTAGTTAAGGTAAGTGTTACCGTTCCCGAAGAAATAGAAGGAGTATAAGTTGAAGTAAGTGAAGAAGCGTTTGAAAAACTTCCTGTTCCTGCACTCCATGTTGAACTCGTTGCACTACCACCAATACTTCCTGTAAGGGTTATTGTTCCTCCACCACATACTGTTTGTGCACTTCCTGCACTCACTGTTGGTGCTTGATTTACGGTAATAACAATTGTACTAATTGCAGCTGAACAAGGACCAACTCCATCAGGATCGTTTGTAGTTAATGTAAGCGTAACTGTTCCTGAAGAAATAGATGGTGTATAAGTTGAAGTAAGTGAACTTGCTAACGAGAAAGTTCCGCTTGGTGCAGTCCATGTAGATGAAGTTGCGCTTCCGCCAATGCTTCCTGCTAAAGTAACTGAACCTCCCTGACAAACTGTTTGCGCAAATCCAGCACTAGCTGTTGCCGCTAGATTCACTGTAATAACTACGGTACTTGAAACTGCAGAACACGGTCCCGCACCATCGGGGTCATTTGTAGTTAAAGTAAGTGTTACCGTTCCTGAAGAAATAGAAGGAGTATAAGTTGATGTAAGTGAAGAAGCGTTTGAAAAACTTCCTGTTCCTGCGCTCCATGTTGAACTTGTTGCACTTCCACCTCTAGTTCCTGCAAGCGTTACTGTGCCTCCGCCACAAACTGTTTGTGCACTTCCTGCACTCACTGTTGGTGCTAGGTTTACGGTAATAACAACTGTACTGGTTGCTGCAGAACAAGGACCTGCACCATCGGGGTCGTTTGTGGTTAACGTTAGTGTTACTGTGCCTGAAGTTATGCTGGGAGTATAAGTCGAAGTAAGTGAACTTGCTAATGAAAAAGTACCGCTTGGTGCAGTCCATGTAGATGAAGTTGCGCTTCCGCCAATACTTCCAGCTAAAGTAACTGAACCGCCTTGACAAACCGTTTGAGCAAAACCTGCATTGGCAGTAGCAGCAGCATTAACAGTAATAACCACTGTACTGGTAGCGGCCGAACATGGACCCGCTCCATCAGGGTCATTCGTAGTTAAGGTGAGCGTTACAGTTCCTGAAGATATAGAAGGGGTATACGTTGATGTGAGCGAAGAAGCATTTGAGAAACTTCCTGTACCCGAACTCCACGTTGATGAAGTTGCACTACCACCAATTATTCCAGCTAAAGTTACGGTTCCTCCCGCACAAACTGTTTGTGCAGTTCCAGCATTCGCAGTTGCCGCTTGGTTATTGGTAAGCACTACAGTACTGGTTGAATTTGTACACGGACCTCCAGTTGAAACTGTCCAAGTGAGCGTAGCACTAGTTCCAGCCGGAACACCGGTTATTGTTGAAGTTGCCGAATTGGGTGAAGTAATAGTTGCTGTTCCGCTCGTAAGTGTCCAGGTGCCTGTACCAACAGACGGAGGGGTAGCAGCCATTGTAAACGTGCCATTGTTACACTGAGTTTGAGCCGATCCTGCAACTGAAGTAGAAGGAACTCCGTAAGCAGTAAATGAAGTAGTAAAACTACAAGCGCCTAACGTAGCACCTAAGGTTACTAATTGGCTACTTCCCGAAACTCCCAATGCCGTATAAACAACTCCTGAAATGGAACCCGGACCGGAAACAACTGACCAATTAAACGCGGGAGCGCCAGAAAAAGTGCCGCCATAAGTTACCGCTAAATTGCGAGTAGAACCATCTCCACAAATACTTGCAGTACTGGTAGCATTTGTAATAGTAGTGTTTTGTCGAACTTCAAGTAATGCAGAAGTACCAGGCCAAACTGAACCGCAAGCAAAGCGGTCAACCATTACTTTTACAGTACCTGTGAAATAAGCCGTCCAATCAAGCGATGCACGAGTAGTTGCGCAAACAGAACCATTATCATCATTGTAAAAAGTACCCCCTGCTGTTGGTGCCGTTTGACCAGAAGCAATAAAATTGTTTCCCGCATCGTAACCCGAAATTTCCGAATCCCATCCTGAAGCACAGGTAGAAACCGAATAATTTACTCCTGTAACCGCAGTAAAAGAGGCATAGGCTGTAGAAGGAATACTCAACTGTCCGCCAAAGCCATTGCAACCTGGGGTTACGTTACCTGCACTTGAACCTGTCAATGGACATGGTGGACCTATTGGTGGCGGTGGTGGTGGTGGTGCGGTTGCTGTAACATACATTGGCATACAGGTAGTATTCGAAATACAATTGTATTGGTCAATCAATACATTCATGGTGCCGCTATAACCAGCAGTAACTTGTAAACTTGAAGATAACCCGTTAGTGCCGCAAGCATCATCATTGTATCCTAACACAGTAGTTCCTGCAGCGTTATAAACCGTAATTTGAGAATCGAAAGCTGTAGACGAACAAGTAGAAAAAGTGTACGTACCACCTGCAACAACGGTCAATGTCATTAGATCACCTCCAAAAAAACAGCCGTTTGCTAAATGCGGAGCTCCGTCATAAACCGGAACATAATTGATGTAGAAGGTGTTGTTATATCCGCATTGTGCTACACCTTTAGTTGGGGAGAGCAACAAGAACAACAAACCAAGAATAATTGTTGAGGAAAATAATTTTGTTGCACGCTGAGATAGAGAGTTGACGTTTATCATACGAGGAGTTTTTGTGAGGTACCGGTAAAAGTTTTTGATTCCTTCTGCTTAATACTTTTGAGATAACAACCTATATTGGTTAAGTGTGTTTTTTAAAAAAAAGTGTGTGTCCAAATTTCGATTTTGTACTTGGATGAAAGTAATCGCTGGTTGTTATACCCGCAAAATAAGAGATGCGTGGACTAGAAAAAAAAGCAACCAAGTTACAGGCAGATTTATTTACCATAATAGTCTATATCAATCGAAGTTGTGTGTCAAGGACTTTTTAAAGCGAGATAATTATCCATAACTTTTTTCGTTTCACCAAACTTTGAACACTAAAACAAGATTTATACAGCTAGACTATTGCAGGTTTACACAAAATCCAAAATTCAATTAGGTTTGGCGCACTGAATTCGTTTGTATGAAAAAACTAAAAATAGGCATGGCGCAATTACTCGTAGAAGGCACCGAGCCAGATCGAAATTTTGAACGTGCAGAAATTTTAGTAAAGAAGGCCAAACAAGAAAATTGTGATTTGGTTTTACTGCCAGAGACCATTGATTTTGCTTGGACTCATCCAAACGCCATTGAAAACGCACAACCTATTCCCGGAATTTACAGCGATGTTTTTTGCCGCATAGCGCGTGAGCAACAAATTTTTATTTGCGTTGGCTTAACCGAATTGCGCAATGGAAAAAGATTCAACACCGCAATTTTGGTGGATGATAACGGAACCATTGTGTTGAAGTATTCCAAAATAAATTTGTTGGAAGTAGAATTTCCATTTTATGAAATAGGCACCACACTAAATGTGGTGGATACAAAGGTTGGAAGAATAGGTATAAACATTTGTGCGGATAATTACATAGAGAGCACACACATAGGAAAAACACTTGCTTGTATGGGCGCTGACATTATTCTTTCGCCCGCCAGTTGGACGGTCGATTATTCTATTACTGAAGCCGATGACCCGTATCGCGAAAAATGGATTAAGCCGCTGTCGAATATTGCGCGCTTGTATGATGTAACTGTAGTGAGTGCAACAAGCGTGGGTTATATTGTAGGAGGACCTTATGAAGGAAAAAAAATGGTTGGGTGTTCGCTGGCAGTAAATAAAGACGGCATTATTGCGCAAGGGCAATTCAATGAATTTGCAGGGCAATTAGTTTGTTTCGAAACCGAAATAAAAACCGAAAAACTAAAAGGAACACAAATAGGAAAACGGGTAAAAGAGATGGGAGTTGATTTTGAGAAAACAATATAGAGAGCAATTCGTGGCAAGCAAATTATGAGTGTAATTGTAAACGGAATAGAAAAGAACATCCCCATGCACATCTGCACGCGCTGTGTGCAGGACAGTACTGTCCCCGGAATTTGTTTCAACCAAAAAGGCGAATGCAATTTCTGTGAACTACACGATAAAATGCAATTGCTTTTTCCTAATGGAGAAAAAGGCAAACAATATTTAGAGAAAACTTTTGCACGTGTGCGTGAAGAAGGCAAGGGAAAAAAATACGATTGCATTGTAGGCATGAGTGGAGGAAGAGACAGCACTATTCTCCTCTGGAAAGTAGTGAAAGAATGGAAACTTCGACCGCTTGCCGTTCACTTTAACGATGGCTTCGACAATCCGGTGGCGGGTGAAAACATGGTAAACGCAGTGAACAAATTAGGGGTAGAACTACGCACCATCACTTCCGACTGGCGCGAAGCGAAAGATTTAAAAATTACTTTCCTAAAAGCATCTACACCTGATTTAAATTTAGGAACCGACATTGGTATTGCCTCATCTTTGTATCAAGCAGCTTATGTAGAAAATGTAAAAACAATTTTAATCGGTCAATCATTTCGTACCGAAGGCGTGAAGCCTTTATCGTGGTCTTTTTTCGATGGTGATTATCTGCGAAACGTGCAAAATCAATTCGGCACTGTAAAACTCCGTCCATGGAAACCCGAAGATCCGGGCTTTAATTTAGGCATGAAAGAACTTGCGTATTACACTGTGTGGAAAGGAATAAAAACCATCACCCCTATGTATTCCAGCGATTACATTCGCGAAGAAGCCGAGAAAATAATTGTACCTGAATTAGGTTGGGTTTATCCGGGCGCACATTATTTCGATGACCTTTATCACAGCTTGATAAAGTATGTTCATCGCGTAAAATTCAATATAGACATGAACATGAATTCAGATGCTGCCTTAGTGCGTAGCGGACAATTAAATCGAGATATTGCATTAGCGCGTGCGCATGGCGTTTATCAAATTGAAAGCGAAAGAATAATTGATTTGTGTTTGAAACGTTTGAATATTTCGCGTGAAGAATTTGATGCGATGATGAAACTGCCTCCAAAAACTTTCAGAGATTATTCTACTTCGTATTCATTGATGCGATTATTCAAATATCCCATTTGGCTAGCTTCACGTTTGAACTTGGTGCCTAAAGTTGCTTACGACAAATACTTTAATTGCGGAGCATGACGATACTTGGAATAAATGGCGGAGTGCGTGCGGGCTATCAGGATGTTTCAGCCGTGCTGCTTCGCGATGGAAAAATTATTGCAGCAGTGGAAGAAGAACGCCTCAGTCGCGTAAAACATTCACCCGGGCAGTTACCGTTTTTGGCTATGCATGAAGTGCTGAGTCTTGGCAATATTTCGATTCGTGATGTAGATATTATAGCCACACATGGCAGCACCTGGGGCGACCAATATGATGAAGTGCTGAACAGTTATTTCACAAACACTTTCGGTTTTTGTCCGCGCATTGTTCGCTATCATCATCATCAATGCCATGCTGCAAGCGCTTATTACGCCTCGGGTTTTGAAGAGACAATGATTCTAACTGTTGATGCTTCGGGCGATGGCATTTCTTTACAAAAAGCCATTGGTAAATGCGGAACAATAAATCTTATTGAACAAATTTCGCGCGATAACAGCATAGGAATTTTTTACGTCATGATGACACAGTTCTGCGGTTTTCATCGCGATACGGATGAATACAAATTGATGGGTCTTGCTCCTTACGGCAATGCCAACGAAATTGATTTGTCATTTTTGATTGAACGCTCGAATGGAGATTTTAAAACTAACAGCGACTACAAAATAAATTATGCTGCGGGGCAACCGCAAGGTTCGCGGCAGCAAGTAGTTTTTAATCAAAATTTAATTGACAAACTTGGTTCACCGCGAATTCCAAATAGTGAGGTGTCGCAATTTTATAAAAACGTTGCCTCCTCTACACAGCAATTGCTGGAAGATGTTTTATGTGATGTGGTTAAGAAGTTTTCTACTGAAACAGGATTGAAGAAATTGTGTTTGGCTGGAGGTGTGACCTTGAACTGTGCAGCCAATCAAAAACTGTTGCAGTTAGATTGCATTGAAGAAATTTATGTTCAACCCGCAGCTGGTGATGCGGGAATTTCCCTTGGTGCCGCATATCTCGCCTCTGCTGAATTTGATTGTGTTCCAGAAGCTATGACTACTGCAAAATTAGGTCGTGAATTCAGTGATGATGAAATAGAAGCGCAACTGAAATTGCTTGGTATTAAATATGAAAAAGTAGCAGAATCATATGCAGTTGCTGCCGATTTAATTTTGCAAAACAAAATAATTGGTTGGGTAGAAGGCAGAGCAGAGTTTGGTCCGCGCGCTTTGGGCAGCAGAAGTATTCTCGCTTCTGCATTCAACCCAAACATGAAAGAAATTATCAACCAAAAAATAAAATTTCGCGAAGGCTTCCGTCCGTTTTGTCCTTCGGTTTTAGAAGAAGATTTTTCAAAAGCATTTTTATCGAAACAAAAAAAACTGCCTTACATGACAGTGAACGTGGATGTAGTTTCAGATGATTATCCATCGATCACACACGTCAACAAAACCGCGCGTGTGCAAACTGTTTCGAAAAATGAAGCAGGAAATTTTCCAAAATTGTTGCAAGCGATTCAACAACAAAAAGGAACGGGCATTGTAGTAAACACTAGTTTTAATCGCAACCGCGAACCCATGGTGTATAATACTATTGATGCGGTATCTGCTTTTTATGGGAGTGGAATGGATGCGCTGTTGGTGGGAAGTTTTCTGGTAAAGAAGTAGCAAATTCAAATTCTACTTTACTCCTGCCGCCTTGTATTTCCTCAATAAATAAACAACGGTTACAGCTCCAATCGCAAACATAATGACGGAAATAATTTCGCTTTGACGAAACTGAATTCCGAAGAAACCATAGGTATCACGTCCGCTTACATCGCGCCATTGTTCAATGGCATAACGTTGCACTCCTATCAACATCATGAAAATGAAAAACAAAATGCCAGGTTGGTAAGTATATCGTTTGCGTAAACTCCATAGAATAAAAAAGATGAAAGTGCACATCAACAATTCATACAACGGAGTTGGATAAGCCGCATGCGATAAATAAGTACAATGCTCTTCCATGCAATTTGGAAGCACAGTCATGGGTTCGGCATCAATAATATTGTGCGCATAATTATTGCTCCACAAAAATTGCGGAAACCACGATGGTTTGTTGTAAGGATTTGCTAAACCCCAATCGCCATCACCAGCAACATGGCAACCAATTCTTCCAATGCCGTTAGCGAGAATAAAACCCGGAGCTACCGAATCAAAAAAATGCAGAATGTTGAATTTTTTCCAATACGCATAAATGCCAAAACCTAAACCTGCAAAAATCAATCCGCCATAAACTGAAAGCCCGCTGAACATGGAACTAAATGGATCTTGCCAAAAGTTAGCATAGTCACCCGGGTTTTCTAAGTAGTTGAAAAAGTTTGCTCCCGTTACGCCTAACACAGCTGCAATCACCACTAAATCTCCAATGCCATCAGAAGGGTAAAGAGTAATTTTTTTCTTTTGCGGGGCGGGCAGTCTCTCTTTATTTTTTGAGTGGTAGAAATACCAACACAAACTAACAGCACCTATAATTCCGCCCACAAAACTTCCGAGGTTAAAAGATTTGAGATAATCTTTGAGGCTTAAAATTCCCGCGCTCATTTCGGGCTGGTAAACGAAAACACCAATGAGTTTAAAGAACACAACAAAGCCTATCAAAAAATAAATAACTAGTTCACTAATATTCGGTGCTTCACCAATAGTAATTTCTGCTTCATTCCCTTTGAGCAAACCTAAGGCTTCTCTTCTGCGCATCTCATTTACCGACAAGATTGATGCAACAAAAAAACCTGTAGCTACACAAAAACCATAGCTAAAAATAGGAATGAAACGATAGTCGGCCCATAAAGCATGATTGAAAAATTCGTAAATGAAATCAGTAATTTTAGGGTAACAGCGCAGAAGAATCATAGTAAATATTTAGCGGGGCGAATGAATGACTTCTATTCTTAGTTCCAAACAGTTTTACAACTTTCTTTTGCGAATAACATCTCTTTCAACAACAATGAACCATCCAGTGATTTCAGTTTTATGTGTTACAAAGAAGTGCTTGAAAATATCGAACGGTTCTTCGGGATTTGCCGGATTAAATCGGAAGAACAGAACACCTTGAGGTGCGGGAATTTTTTCTTTAAAAATAAGATGCCCATAATCTTTATCAAAAGTCAAAATTATTTGCTTGTTAACTGCTGCATGGGCTAAAACAATTTTATCGGAAACGGAAGCCATCACTTCCGAAACACTTTCTACTATAAAATTTTCTTCGCGCATCTTTCTGATGCTGGTAGTTGGAAAATTTTCGTTAGCAAGAAACTTCATGCTCTGATGAGAATGAGTTCGTCTTTAATGCAATCTTGCAGGTAAGCAAAAACAGCCCGCAGGTCGTCTTGTGTTAGGCGAGGATAGTTGTCCAAAATTTGTTGTTCTGTCCAACCCGCTTCATACAAACCCAGGATAAATTCAACCGCTAAGCGAGTGCCTTTAATAGCAGGTTTACCCACCAAAACTTCGGGGTCGGCTTGAATATGGTTTCTCCAGTTCATGTTTCTTTGTTTCCACAAATTTAATCGCTCCTATAGAAATTAAAAACCCTGCTTTTTATGCAATCGAAAATCCCAAATGCTTAGTACCCTTTACATAACCAAAATCGGAAACTTGATTGAGTGAAATTGTTTGAATGGTGTTCCACATTTCCTCTTCGTAAGGAATACCCACTTTGATATAATTATCGGTGAAGCCGTATCGAATACCATTGTCATTTTCGGCTTCGAATAAAACTTTGCGTTCTGTATTCACATGTTCAGCATAAAATTTTCGTTTCTTCTTTTCAGAAAGTATGCGCAGCATTTTGTTGCGCTCTTTTCTTTCAGGTATGGGAACAACAGGAGAAATATTCAGCGCACGTGTATTAGCGCGTTCGCTGTACGTAAACACATGCAAATACGAAACATCAAGTTCGTTGATGAAGTTGTAAGTTTCTAAAAACTGTTCGTGCGTTTCGCCCGGAAAGCCGACAATTACATCTACACCAATACAAGCGTGAGGCATTACGGCTTTTATTTTTTCAACCCGCTCTTTGTAAAGTTGTCGCAGATATTTTCTGCGCATCAATTTTAAAATTTTATCGCTTCCGCTTTGCAATGGAATATGGAAGTGCGGCATAAACTTGTTGCTGTTCGTTACAAAGTCTATGATTTCATTGGTCAACAAATTCGGTTCAATGGAAGAAATGCGGAAACGCTCTACATCAACATTTTTTTCTAATTCTTTTATCAAACCAAAAAAGTCTTCTGCATTTGGCTGTTCAAGTCCTTCTCCTTCGGAGAAGGATTTAGGATGAGGTGGCTGATTTTTTCCAAAGTCTCCAATGTTTACACCTGTTAATACAATTTCTTTTACTCCGGTACCCGCAACCTTCTTAGCTAGTTCAACTGTATGTGCAATGGAGTTGCTTCTGCTTTTACCACGCGCTAGAGGAATGGTGCAGAACGAACAAAAATAATCGCAGCCATCCTGCACCTTTAAAAAACTGCGTGTACGTTCACCTTGCGAATAAGCATCGGCATAAAACTCAACATTATTTATATCGCCACTAATAACTAAAGGGGCTTGTTGGTCTTCGAGTTGTTCAAGGTATTCGTGAATCTTAAACTTCTCATTGGCACCAAGTACCAAATTCACTCCTTTAATTTTCGAAATTTCTTCGGGCTTTAATTGAGCAAAGCATCCAACGATAATAATCTTCGCTTCGGGGTTTGTTTTCAAAGCTGTCTTTACTACATACTTGGTTTCTTTATCTGCATTTTCAGTAACGCTACAAGTGTTGATGATATAGTAATCGGCTCTATCGCTGAATTCCACTTTCTGAAAACCCTGCTCTACCAGAATGCGCGCTATTGCCGAAGTTTCGGAGAAATTCAGTTTGCAGCCTATTGTGTGAAGAGCAACTTTACGATTGTAAAACATGGAGCGCGAAAATAGGAATGTCAACTAAAAAAACCGCCCCGAAAAATTTCGGGGCGGATAAGCATAAAGCAGTTGAATGCTTTACCGTTGTATAACCAATCTTATGGTGCGCGAAATTTGCGGAGAAGTTACTCTGCACAAATACACGGCATCGGCTAAATGCGAAACATTAAGCGTTGTAATATCATCGGGTTTCAATAATTGACGGGCAACTATTTCACCTTGTAAATTGTAAATCATTAGTTCGGCATCGGCACTTAAGTTCATCGCTTTTACATTCAGTTCGCTTCCGTTATTCGGGTTAGGAAATAACTGCAATTCCAAATCATCTGGGGCAGAAGTTGGAATACCAGTAATGTTTCCGGTTTCATCGTTTTTGGCTGAGCCAAGTGTATTTGGACCAGTCCAAACTGTGGTATCGCACTGGCTGCAAACCTCGCGAACAAACCAGGTGATATTACCCACCCCACCGCTAACAAAAAGTGCATGTGTAATAGTGTTACCGCTTATCAGTGTAGGTATCGTAACAGCAGTTTTTGTTCCCTGCGCTGCGTTACTAATACCCACGCCATAACTTATTTGGTAGGGTGTAGCGTTGTAAGTATTGTCTATCCAGCTAAGGTTCGCGTTTTGTGTATTAATAACACTTGCAGTTTGGTTGCTTGGCGCAGCGCAACCGGGAGAAGTATAAGTAGTGTAACCATTTATCCACTGGCTATGACCGCTGGCAGAATAACCACAGTTTTCACGAATGTAATAGTTGAAAAAACTGCCGGTTGGTAAGCACTTAATAGTGTCGCGCATGGGACTTCCGGTAATAGGTCCACTATGCCAGAATGTATCGGTAGTACCTTGCTTAATGAGCATGATTTGAAACGAAGTATTGCTGTAGCCGGGAGTCCAGCCAATGCGGGTACTGCTGCCCGTATTGCCTAGGTTTTGTAGCACCGTAGGTGGATTACAATCTGTAGGAACAGTGGTAAACGCAGAACCGCTACTTTCGGCTGTGCTGCTTCCTGCATCGCAATGTTCTTGCAATGTAAGGCAATAGTAAGCACCCGGGATAAGCCCTGAAATAACTATGCTGTTAAGTCCAACTGCACAAGGCCCTGAAGGGCTGCCGCCTGCAAAAGCGATGGAGTTGCAACTGTCTCTTCTTATAAGAATGGTATACGAAGAACCGTAGTTGAAAGTAGTCCAGCTAAAGGTAGCCGTAGTTTGTGTAATGTTAGTTACTGTAGTATTAGTAACTACAATGGGGTTGCTGCATACCCTGGTATTACTAGCCCAGGCAAAACCATCGCCCTGACCGCCTTTCCAGATATTGAAATTTGTAGGGTTTGTATATTCTGCTGAAGCAGCTCCATCAGCTGTGCCACCATTCCATACGCTGAACTCGCTAGAGTTGTTGTAGTAAGCAGAAGCAGCACCATCGTAACTGCCGCCTGCCCATATATTGGTTTGTGATTTGGCGTTATAGCATATAATGCTAAAGAGCGCCACAGTTATCCATTTCATATTTTTAGTTTTAGTTGATGAAATGAATTATTGAATTACTCCGCGTATAGCACAGGGAGCCACAGTCGTGAGCGTTGAGGTGGTGGCTGTATAATACGAAACGCGATTGTTGGTAGCAGTTTGACTTTGTACTTTAAGTTTAGTAGGAAATGTAGCTGGCAAGCCGTTGGTAATATTACCATCGCCTAGAGCAGAAGTAAAAGCGGTGGTGCCTAGTTCAAAACCATAACCTGCATTTAATTCAGGTAAACTGTTACTCAATTCCATAATGCCATAGTAGGAGCCACCGCTTTGTTTACGGGTAGAAGTAGAAGTAGCAAACACTCCATTTCTTATTGCCGTGGTAGTAACCAATGGACCATCCGAAACTGGCGTATAATTTTCATTAGCATTACCGGTGGTAGTGGTAGTAGGAGTAAAAGCATCCGTACTTCCCCAGGCATATTCATTCAATACCGGAGTTGCAGTTCCGCGACAAGCTTTTTCATATTCGAAACCGCTCATCGGGCGCATGCCTGCCCAATCTAAAAACTGCAACACTGCACCGGGAGTGTTTACCCGCACCGCATTGTTTTGTGCATCGTCAAGTCCACTGCCCGCATAATCACCACTTAAGTCACAAATAAAAATTAGCGGACCCGATACGGGAATAGTTGTACTCATAGTACGAATTCCCTGATTGTATAGAGGACTTGTAGAATTACTCATTACATAAGTATTGGCAACAGCTGTACTGCCAACCGATAAATTGATAGAAGGGTGAATAGCCGCATCTTGTTGCGTGCGTGTAAGGCAGTTTAAATAGGCCACATATAATTCCTGGCTCAATTCATATTTCATCATCCAGTAACTAGAGTAACCTTTAGGAAAAGCGGCAGAAACAGTACCTCCTCCCACTCCATTATTCAAATTGCCAACGTTTGACCCCACCGTTATAGCATTGTTCGATGAAACTACATAAGGATTGTTACCCCCTCCACCTGCATGTAAAGTAGTAGTGCCCGTGTTGCCATCACCTACTGAAAATGCACCTGTCGGCACAAACACCATTTCTAAAGCAAATACTTTAAACGAAGGATTCACCGCACCCGGCACATACATATTAAAATCAGCCGTGCCGCTTATGGTGCCGGTGCCGGTATTAATAGTCTCGCGTGAAATAATAACCTTATCATATGCCGCTGCAGCAGGAGGTATGAAACCGGATTGAGTAAAATAGCTGTAACCGAAGTTTCCTACCCCTCCGTCAGGTGAGCCGAATCCACTGCCCACCGCAATTGACGCGGTGCGCCAGTTAGGGTCTAAGTTGTCCTTGTATTTAATAAACAGGAGTATGCCATCTGCAAATGTACCACCTGCGGCATTCATGTACCAGCTGTTATCAGAGCTAAAGGATACCGACAGCACACCAGTGGTATTGTTGTAATTAGTAACAGAGCATTGCACATTGTTTGCCCAATTAAAAAGCGGCAAGGCAAGCACCGCTACGAGAAGAAGAATTCTGTTTTTCATTTTTGTTTGTTTTTTGGTTATACAAATTTTGATGATGCAAATGTGCGCCCTTACCCACTCTGCGGCAATCCGATTTTTTTTAAAATTAAAGGTTCAGAAAAACGGGTGGGCAGATTCCCGTGCTATAAAATAACCGATAGAGTTTACATATTCACTCTATAAATATGGATGCACTCCAGCAAATTATTCATTCGCTTACTCCTCCCGAAAAGCGTTACTTCAAACTCTTTGCAATGACATTTAGAACCAATAGCGATTTGCTTTTAGTTTATGATGAGTTGGAAAAAGAAAAAGAAGTAGACGACAAGAAATTGAGCAAACAACTCGGCATCAAAAACATTGCTATGGCTAAAAGCAATTTGCGCGCTCTGCTTTTGAAAGCCATGCGCAACTTTCGCGAAGAGCATAACATAGGTGACCGTATTCGCTCTTCGCTTTCCGAAATTGAATTTCTTACAAACAAGAACCTGAAAGCCGAAGCCCGCAAGGAAATTAAAAAGCTTACAAAGCTGGTTAACGATTCTGAAAATCATTATGCCACAGCAGAACTGGCTATGCGCGATGTGCTGAACATGGAACCTATAAAAGACCGTGCAGAAATGTTCGCCTATGTAGATGGAAAACAAGAGCAAATTGATAATGCGGCTAAAGGCATGGTAGAAATGTATGAAGCTATGTTGTTTCACACGCTCAGCTCGCGCTACATGAACGCTTATGATTATGAGAACCCAAGTCTTCGAAAAAGCTATAGTGATTCATTTTTGAACAAAGCATTACAGCGCATGGAAACCGCTGTTACGCTGCGCGCCCGCCTGGTGTATACCGAAGTAGCGGCAGCACATTTGAATACCAATGGCGAATTCAAAAAAGCGGGAATCCTTTATGAAAAAAACATGAAGACATTCAAGGATAATCCTTCACTGCTTGAAACTTCCAAAACTCTTTTCTTCAGTAGCATTTCCAACTACCTTGTATTCTCGCTTGATACCAACCAACCGACACTCACTGCACAATTGCTCAACAAACTCGAAACCTGGGCAAGTAACTCGAAAACATTTTTTGCCAACAACCCCGATGTACTTATGCGCTATCGGTTACGCGTGCTCAGCACCAAAACCTGGCTTTGTAAAAAGTTAAATCAACCTGTGCAAATGCTCGAGTTAGAGCAAGACTTGGAAGAATTGCTAAGCACCACCGGAAAAGAAACACAGCCCACTTTACCTGCTATCATCACCCTTCGGTTTACAGGTGTGTTGGTGCAAAATAACCTGTTTGAAAAGGGGCATTATTGGCTTGAAAAATATTTTGCTTTGCCCAGTGCTAAAAAAGTAAAGGTGATGTATCACATAGCAAGGTTGTTGGAAGTAATGTTGTTCTTTAACCTAGGTCAATTTGACCTTGCTGATTCTAAAGCAGTGAATTTTTATAAGACCATAAACGATACTGATATCAAAGAAGAGTTCTATCAACTACTTGGAAAGTTTTTGCGAAAGTTGTGCAAGTGGAATTTTAAACAAAAGAAAGATGCCGCTGAATGCAACAAGCTTATTGCTGAAATGGAAACTTTGCTTACACAAAAAAAGGACAGCACAGCCGACTTGTTTTTCGAAATCTACGACTTGCGCCTTTGGTGGAAAGAACAACAGAAATAAAACCTAACGGCAGCAAAAATTTCTGCTTCACTTGTATCGCTATTTGTTCAATCCACAAATTTGGCTGTAAAGGATGTGAAGAAAAAAATCCATTGAGTTTAACCGTGCTTATACATTCGTTACATGGCAAAAGCAGTTCGGATAGGTATTTTTGGGGTGGGACACCTCGGAAAAATTCACGTTAAACTTCTGAAAGAAATTTCGGGGTACACCATTGTGGGCTTCTATGACCCCGATGATAAAAATGCGAACAAGGCAGAGGAAGAATTCGGCATCAAACGTTTCGATTCTGCAAAAAAACTGATTGAGAGTTGCGATGCCATTGATATTGTTTCGCCTACCACCACACATTTTGAAATTGCAAAAGACGCTATCAAAAAAGCGAAGCATATTTTTATTGAAAAGCCTTTGTCAAGTACGGTTAAAGAAGCAAAGGAATTAGTGGAGTTAGTTGACGAAGCGCGCATAAAAGCTATGGTTGGTCATGTAGAAAGATTTAATCCTGCTTTGCTTTCGCTCAACAAAAAAAACATGAAGCCCATGTTTATTGAAGTGCACAGGTTGGCAGAATTTAATCCGCGAGGCACTGATGTTTCGGTGGTGTTGGATTTAATGATTCACGACCTCGATATTATTTTGAGTTTGGTAAAAGCCAATGTGAAAAAAGTTTCAGCAAGCGGTGTGGCTATACTTTCTAAATCACCCGACATTGCAAACGCGCGAATTGAATTTGATAACGGTTGTGTTGCCAACGTTACCGCGAGCAGAATTTCGGTAAAGAGCATGCGCAAGATGCGCATCTTTCAGCCGGGGGCTTATATCAGTATGGATTTTTTGAAAAAGAAAAGCGATGTGTTTCGCATTGAAGATGCTCCGCCTTCAAACACCGAAACCAATCACTTTGAAATTGATTTGCCCGACAACAGCAAGAAATATATAACCTACGAAACTGCCGAGAAGAAAGATGTGAACGCCATTCAAATGGAATTAGAATTGTTTCACAAATCAATTGCACAAAACAAACCGGTTGCGGTAAGCGTGCTTGAAGGGTACAACGCCATGCATTTGGCACAACAAATTCTGGATAAAATAAATGCGCAGTTAGTAACCCCCAAACCCCCTAAAGGGGGCTTTTAAATCCTTATCCTTTTTTTCCATCCCGTTTAGCGAGAAGGCGAAGGTGCCCGTAGGGCGGATGAGGTATTTTTTCTTTCTTCGCAATCTTTTTAAACGACTAGCGTTTATTGCCAGAACATTTGCGAATGAGATTCATCATTTTATTTCTTCTTTTTGCTGCTGCTATTTGCTTCTCCCCTTCGTGCAATAAAATGCCGAATGGCGGTGTGCCATTTTACATGCGCATGGATTCTGCTAAGGTTACTTTTCCTTCTGTCGGAGACAACGGCATTAAAGATGTTTGGGTAGAAGCCAACAGCACTAATTTAGGTGCCTATGAAATGCCCTGCAATTTTCCGGTGCTTGCCACAAGCACAGTGCGCTTTGTGGTGAGCGCGGGCGTTTATGAAAGCGGTCAATCAAGCGTTCGTGTAATTTATCCTTTCTATCAACCCGATACTTTTACGATTACCGCGACAAACGCCAATCAATACGCACATCATCCTTCGTTCAGTTACAAAACCGGTGCAACCTTTCCTTTTCCGAATGAAACTTTTAGCCTGGCAAGTGGTTTTGGTGCAAAGATGCAGCGTATAGATACCCTTGGAATTTCGTTTGGAAGAATTACCGCACAAACAGATTCAAATGTTGAAGCCGCTCAAATAAATACATATGCCCTACCCTTTGATAGAGATGTGTGGCTAGAGTTTGATTACAAAAGTGAAGTGCCTTTTTACACGGGCTTTTATGGCTCCTATTTGAGTGGTGCAAGTGTGGTGCGTTTTCCTGTTCTATTTCTTACACCGCGCGACAACTGGACAAAAATTTATTTGAAACTAGCCGACCAAATTAATGCCGTGCGTGCTGATAAATACAATCTCTTTTTTGAAGCCCTTCGACCTTATGGCTCTGCGGGTGGCAGCGTAAGTATTGATAACGTAAAATTGGTTTATCTCTAATTTTACTCGCATGAAAAAAAGAAAATCAATTATTCCTCTCTACATTTTGTGCGATACCATAGCTTCGGTAGTGGCTTGGTATCTTCTTTTTCAGTTCCGGAAAATCACCATCGAAAATCTTCCGTTCAATTTCAATTTGCCCTTTGCCGATGATAAATTTTTTGTGGGCTTAGCAGCCATTCTTTTAATGTGGCTCAGCTTTCACTACATCACTGGAACTTACACCGACCTGTATAAAAAATCGCGTTTACAGGAACTAGCAAAAACTTTTATCGTTTCGTTTATCGGCAGCATCATCATCTTCTTTGCTTTTTTGCTCGATGATTTGGTTAGAAGATATTCCGATTACTATCTCACCTTCTTCGTTTTATTTTCTTTTCAGTTTTTGTTTACAGCTTTTTTTCGTTTAACTATTCTTCATTTTGTAAAGAAAAATATCCGCAAAGGCAAAACAGGTTTCAATACTTTAATGATTGGCAGCAGCGGAAGAGCCAACGAACTCTATGTTGAATTAAAGAAGAAAGAATTGGGTTTTGGATTTTATTTCGTTGGTTACATTGAACTAAACGGCAAAGCAAGAAACATACTCACCACTGAACTTGCTGAACTCGGCAAGCTAACCGACCTCGAAAAAATTATTGACAGCAACCTTGAAATTGAAGAAGTAATTATTGCCATTGAATCATCAGAGCATCATCAGCTCAACGATATTCTCAATCGTTTAGCCGATAAAAATGTAACCATCAGAATCATCCCTGACATGTATGATATTCTCTCGGGAACGGTAAGAATGAATCATGCTATTGGCGAAGCGTTCATTGAAATTCGTCCGCAGCTTTTAAATGAGTGGGAAAGAATTACAAAACGCTGGTTCGATATTGTCGCTTCCATATTTGCTATTCTTATTACGCTGCCCATTACTATTCCTGTGGCCATTATAATATGGTCGATTGACCGTGGATCTGTTTTTTATTTTCAGGAACGTTTAGGTCAATATGGCAAGCCTTTCAACATCTATAAATTCCGTTCCATGAAGTTGAATGCAGAAAGCAGCGGACCACAACTCACCACAGAAAACGATGATCGCATTACTTCCATCGGAAAAATAATTCGCAAGTACCGTATTGATGAACTGCCGCAATTCATCAACGTAATTAAAGGTGAAATGAGCATTGTGGGTCCGCGTGCCGAAAGGAAATTTTTTGCAGACCGCATTGTAAAACTTGCTCCTTACTACCGTCACGTTTTCAAAGTGCAGCCCGGCATTACCTCGCTAGGCATGGTTAAATACGGCTACGCTTCTGATGTAACTGAAATGGTAAAGCGTTTGAAATACGATATCATTTACATTGAGAACATGAGCATTGCTATGGATTTGCGCGTAATGATTTACACTGTACTTACCATTCTTTACGGCAGAGGTCAATAGTTTTTCCTTTCGCACTCCACACTCAGAATTTGGAACGCACTCAACCTTTTATAAATTGCGTTCTATGTTACTCGAAGAATTTGTAGAAAAATTTGCAGACTGTTTCAATCAAACAAGCCCGGCATCTTTCAAACCTGAAGCAGAATTTAAAAAGCTGAGTGAGTGGGGCTCTATGCTCGTGCTTATTGTAATTGCTATGGTTGATGCTGATTACGAAAAAGTGATTACTGCCGAAGATTTAAAATCTGCCGTAACAATCGAACAACTTTTTGAAATTGTAAAAAGCAAATAGCATGTCAGTATTCTCAATACCGAATATTAAGTTGAGCGGATTGAGCGCTTGTTTGCCGAAGCGCACGGAGGACAACAAAAATTTCTCCCTTATTTCTGCAGAAGACCGCGAAACATTCATCAACACCGTTGGCATTCGTTTTAGAAGAATTGCAGCTGACGGTGTTACCGCTTCCGATTTATGTTTTACCGCTGCCGAAAAATTACTAAACGATTTAGATTGGATCCGGGAAGAAATAAAAATTCTAGTCTTCGTTACACAAACTCCCGACTATTTAATTCCGAATACTTCATCGCTGTTGCAAGAAAAATTAAAGCTCTCAAAAAACTGTTTGGCATTTGATGTGAACCTCGGTTGCTCGGGTTATGTATACGGTCTTTCGATTGTGTCGAGCTTGTTACAAAACATGCCAGGTGGTAAAGCTTTGCTTTTGGTGGGTGATATTTCAACCAGAACAATTTCTATGAAAGACAAAAGCACCGCTCCGCTTTTTTCAGATGCAGGCACTGCCACCGCACTTGAGTTTTCTGCCAAACAGCAAATTCATTTCAATTTACAAACGGATGGAAAAGAATTTGACGACATCATCATCACCGATGGTGGTTATCGAAATCCGGTTTCAGAAAATTCATTTACAGAGACTGAATACGAGAAGGGAATTGTGCGCAATAATTTGCAGATGAAATTAGACGGAGCTAAAATTTTCAATTTCGCGCTGCGAGAAATAGCTCCAAACATAAGTACACTCTTGACCGAAAGGCAAATTGAAAAATCAACGATTGATCATTTTGTATTCCATCAAGCAAACAAATTGATGATTGAAAGCGTTCGTAAAAAATTGAAAGTAGAACCCGAGAAAGTGCCTTACAGTTTATACGACTTCGGTAATACAAGTTCTGCAACAGTTCCGTTGACCATGCTGGTAAAATTGCGCGAACAACTAGTTTCGCAAAAATTGAATTTACTTCTATCGGGTTTTGGAGTTGGCTTATCGTGGGGCAGTTGTTATCTTGAAACCGAAAAAATTATTTGTTCTGAACTCATCGAAATTTAAAATGAATTTCACACCTGATTATTCCATTGTAGTGCCTGTTTATAACAGCGAGAACACGCTGGAAGAATTATGCTTACGTGTGGAGGAGACTTTCAATAAAATGAATTCCACTTTCGAAATTATTTTAGTGAACGACATGAGTAGTGATGGAAGCTGGTGGAAAATAAAATTGCTGAAAGAAAAATATGGTGAGTGCCTCCTGGGCATTAATCTTCGAAAAAATTTCGGGCAACACAAAGCTTTGCTTTGTGGTTTTCAGTTTGCAAAAGGCAAATACATTGTAACCATCGATGATGATTTGCAATTTTTTCCTGAAGACATTTCACTGCTGATTGATTCTGCCAAATCCACCTCTGCCGATTTAGTTTATGGGATTTATGCTGAAGAACGCCAACACTCACCTGTGCGCAAATGGGGAAGTAATTTTGTGGGCTTCATGTTTGAAAAATTCGGAAACACCACGGGCCAAGGTTCAAGTTTCAAAGTAATTCATCATAGCGTTATTGATAAAATAAAAGACTACAACCACTCGTTCACTTTTGTAGATGAAATTCTTTCGTGGCACACCACAAAAATTGAATGGGTGCCTGTGCGACACGCCACGCGCAAAGATGGAAATTCGGGTTATAGCGTTCCTAAACTTACTTTGCTCTCACTCAATTTAATTCTTTCTTATACTACTATTCCGCTTCGCTTTATGACCTGGTTTGGTTTAATTTCTTTTATCGTCAGTTTGATTTTAGTAGGAATTTTTATCTACCAGAAATTAGTCTACGGTTCGCCACTTGGTTTTACGGCACTCATCGTTTCTATTTTTATGTCGAGCGGTTTAATTCTTTTTTCCTTAGGCATTATTGGTGAGTACCTCAATCGTTTATTTGCTTTGCAGCATCGCAAACCACCTTATCAAATTCAGGAAATTTTGAGATGAAAATTACCCGCTACGGAATTTCGTTACAACGTATGACGCAACACGATGCGGAACTTGTTCGCCAATGGCGCAACGACAAAAAGATTTCGCAGTTCATGTTTTACAAAGGAGAAATCACCAAAAGCATGCAGGACGAATGGTTTGTTTCCATTGACAACGAACAGAATTTTTTCTTCATCATTAGCCATAAAAATGTTCCAGTAGGCTTAATCAATATTTCATCTATCGATTGGGAAAACAAAACCGCTTATACTGGTTTGTTTATTTACGAAGACAAATTTCTTAGCACCGATATTCCAGTAATGGCATCCCTCGCGATGCTCGATGTTTTTTTTCTGCTCTTCGATATTCAGTTGGTATATGCAAAAGTGAAAGGAAATAATAAGGTAGCGCATAACTATAATTCATCGCTTGGTTTTGCGCGCACTAAAAAAATTGAATTTGGTTTGGGCTACGAGTACATCTTGCAGAAAGAAATTTATTTGCTCGAAGCCAAACAAATTCGCAATGCCGCAATTCATTTGAAAGGAAACAAAACCACAATTGAATTAAGCTCCTCTCCTATTGACGAATGGTTGAAGAAAAAAATAAAAGCGGCAAAAAAGAATGTGTTTAAAAATTTGGAGGTGGATTTGAAGGTGTCAGACACTTCAAAAGTGTCAGACACCTAGTAAATTTTAGAAACCAATTTCTCGTCTAAAGCCAAATAAGAATTTTCAATAAATTTTCCCATTTGCAATTCCAATTTATCAATTGCCATTTGCTTATTGCAAAGTTTCCCTTTCCTAAGTTCTGCATAATCTTTAAACGATGAGAACTCCCAATCCTCTAGTTTTTCTACCAACCCTGCCTTTACCGGGTTTTGATGTATGTAGTGAAAGGTAGTGAGAGAATAATCTTCTTTGTCTGTGTAAACAGATTTGCTTTTCGTTTTTTGCTGAAATAAATTTCCTGTTCGGTGCTCCTGAACATTGATTGCTTTTGAATAAGAACTAAGTGCCAATCGAAACCCTTCTACAAGATTTGAAACAGGTAGTGGTCTTTCCTTTATCAACTCACAACTTTTATCATTAGCGTGAATTAAAAAATGAAAATGATTTGGCATTAAACACCAAGCCAGAATATCGCAGTTGGGATAAATGTATTTTCTGATTTTTTCAAGGAAATAGAAATAATTCTCGTCCTTGAAAAAGATTGTTTGCTTGTTATTGCCTCTGTTGTAGATATGATAAATCTCCCCAGAATTAAACTGCATTACTTATGATTTACAGGTGTCTGACATCCTAAAGATGTCTGACACCTACTTTGACAAAAACTCACTAAACCATTTTCCGCTTGCTTTAATAGTTCGTTGTTGCGTTTTAAAATCAACGCCTACCAAACCAAATCGCGGACGGAAACCTTCAGCCCATTCGAAGTTATCCATGAAACTCCAAATGAAATACCCGCATACATTAACTCCTTCTTGTTTGGCTTTTAAAACCTGTTTCAAATAATCTTTAAGAAACTGAATGCGCTTGGTGTCGTTGATTTCACCGTTTACATTTTCATCGGGAAAGGCAGCGCCATTTTCAGTGATGATAATTTTAGGTATGTTTCTATACGCGCCAAATTTTTTGATGAGGTTGTAAATTCCCTCGGGGTAAACTTCCCAACCCATATCGGTGGTATCATGTCCAAGCTTTTTTGCAGGAACATTTGCAAAATGAATGATGGGAATTAAACCGAGTTGATAAATCACCATACGCGAATAATTCTGCAAGCCAATAAAATCAAAATCGAATTTCATTTTCTCTGCATCGCCATCGAGCATGTGCCTTTCAATATGCTTGCATGCCGGCAAATCCGCTTTAGGATAACCCAAACCCAACACAGGGTCAATGAACAAACGATTGATGAAAGCATCTGCTCTTCGCGCAGCTTTTACATTGGCGGGTTTGTCGTTCTTTGCATCTACATGGCTGCACGAAAACGTAGTTCCAATAGTTGCGCCCTTCACATTCGCTCGCAAAATTCTTCCGCCCGCACCGTGACTCATAGTAACATGATGCACGGCTTTATAAAATTTACTGAAGTTGACATAGCCTGGCGCATGCACACCAATCAAATATCCCAGTGGAACAAACGCCATTGGCTCGTTGAACACCATCCAGTTCTTCACTTTGTCGCCATACTCTTTTGAAATTACGTTCACATATTCTTCAAACCATTTAATCGAATCGCGATTTGCCCAACCGCCTTTTTCTTCCAATGCCTGCGGCAAATCCCAATGGTAACAAGTCACCCACGGCTCTACATTTTCTTTCAAACATTTATCAATAACCCGGTGGTAAAAATCAATACCCTTTTGGTTGACAGCACCAGTGCCCTGCGGCAAAACGCGTGACCAGCCAATAGAAAATCGCGATGCGGGAATATTCATTTTGTGCATCAGCTCAATATCGCTTTCGTAGCGGTGATAAAAATCGCAAGCCACATCGCCTGTTTCGTGCGTTTTTATTTTGCCTTTATGCTCATGAACAAAATGATCCCACACACTCTCGCCTTTACCATCTTCGTTCCAACCGCCTTCAATTTGATAAGCCGCGGTGGCGGTTCCCCAAATGAAATCTTTTCCAAAATCGTTTCGCTTCAATTCTTCAGGTGAAAATATTTCGGCTAATAAATTGTGAGGCAATAAAGTTCCTGCGGCAAGAATGGAACTGAGTTTTAGGTATTGTTCGCGGGTCATTGGAAAAGTTTAAAGGTTTAAAAGGCTAAACGTTAATCAGGTGTCTGACACTTTTGAAGTGTCTGACACCTACTCCACAACTACTTCTTCATTCTTAAATACAGAAGCAATTTTGAAAGAATTGCTCACGAATAAAATTTTTGGATTGGCATTTCGCTCGATGTGGTAATACATACGATTGAAAATTTTCGCCATGGTTTCTGTTTGAACAGGATGAAGCAGTTTTGAAAATTTAGTAGCAAAAGCCAATTCCTCTCCATCCAATTTTTCTGAATTGCCTATCAAAGAAATCATAGCGCACTCGCGCAAAAAGAAAAGCGCGTATTTCAAAAACAGTTTTTGATTTTCTCTTCCCGCTTTCGAAAAATCCTCCACCCAATCAATTAAACTTTTAGTGTTGTCGCTACTTGGTTTTAGCTTCAAACTGTAACAGCAAAGCAACCAGGTGCGAAGCGTTTTATCATTTACATTTTCACCATCGGTCATGGAAAGTGCTGCATTAAAATTTCCATCTGCCATGCGCGAAATTCTTTTCGCGCTGCCTTCATCCATTTCAAATTTTTGGAGTAAAGCAAGTTTGATGTCTTCATCATCAATCTGATTCACTTTCAAAATCTGCACACGAGAGAGAATAGTACTTAATATATTTTCGCTGTTTTCTGCCAACAAAATAAAGATGGTATTGGATGGTGGTTCTTCTAATGATTTAAGAAGAATGTTTCCTGTAAGAGCCAAAAATTCAGTCAGCCAAATGATTTGAATTTTATATCCACTCTCGTACGTTTTCAAACTTAGCTGATGAATGATTTGCCTGCATTCTTCAGCAGTAATGTTCCCTTGTTTATTCTCCGCACCAATACTCTGCATCCAGTCGTAGTAACTCATGTAAGCGTTCTGCTGCAAGGCACTACGCCATTCCACAATAAAATCTGCGCTCACCCCAGGAGAATTTTTTCCATCCCTTTTATGAACCGGAAAAGTAAAATGCAAATCGGGATGAATGAATTTCTGATTCTTTAAACAAGCAGAACAAATTCCGCAAGAGTCATCTTGAGTTTTGTTTTCGCATTGAATAAATTGTGCAGTGGCAAGAGCCAACGCCAGGTTTCCATTGCCTTCGGGTCCTAGCAAAAGCAAAGCATGCGGAACTCTTCCCGCGCTCACCATGCCTATGAGTTTGCGCTTAACTTCTGTTTGCCCTATTACTTCTTTGAACTGCATATTTATTTTTCTATGAGGCTGATTACTTCTTCGCTCAACGGGTCAACCGGTGCGCCAAAAATTTTTATCACGTTTCCGTTTTCGTCAATCAGGTATTTCTGAAAATTCCATTTCACTTCGCTGTCGCGATAACCATTGAGTTCTTTCTTCATCAAAAATTCATATAGCGGATGCGGATTGCTTCCGAGGATTTTCACTTTCTCTGTCAATGGAAATGTAACTCCGAAATTCACTTCACAGAATTGCTCGATTTCTTTTTCTGTTCCGGGTTCCTGTTCACCAAAATCGTTGCAGGGCAAACCAATCACTTCAACTTTTTCTTTCAGATTCTGATACAGCTCTTCCAACTGTTTGTATTGCGGAGTAAAACCGCAAGCAGAAGCAGTATTCACCAATAAAATTTTTTTGCCTTTGAATTTTGAAAGATTCATCTCATTGGCTTTGATGTCTTTCAGCTGATAATCGTAAACTGTTTTGCTCATGCCGTGAAAATAGAAAAAGACGATAGACCTTAGATGCGAGAGATTAGACACTACAATTTTTAGATTTGCGATACATGAAAATTGCTCACGTTGTCAATCCTGTAAAGTTCAAGCCTGCATCTGAACTAGCTGTGGCGCAGCCCATAAGTTTTGAGAGCATTCGTGTTGCAAAAGAATTTGCCCAAGGAAAAACGGAAGTGGAACTATTTGCTTTTAGTTATGAAGAAGACCGAGAAATTGTTCCGCAATTCTTTACTCAACTTCCGAATTTAAATCGCTCGGTTCTTGATTTTGGAAAGTTTTCAAATCCGAAAAAATATCCGTTGCTCAATGATGTGTTTCGTACTTTATATAATGCCACCGATGCCGAGTATCTCATCTATACCAATATGGATATTGCACTAATGCCGCAGTTTTATGTAGCTGTTTCGGAAATTCTGAAACAGGGATATGATGCATTACTCATTAACCGAAGAGGAATTTCAACTCACTACAAAACTGCAGAAGAATTGCCGCTGATGTATTCTGATTTCGGAAAACCACATCCTGGCTTTGATTGCTTTGTTTTCAAAAGAGAATTGCTCAACAAAATTATTCTTGAAAATATTTGTCTTGGTGTTTCATTCAGTGAAGTGGCGGTGGTTCATAATTTTATTGCCTATGCCGAAAATTTAAAATTGGTTGACGACCTGCATCTCACTTTTCACATCGGCACAGAGGTAATGCCACCGCTCGACCAGGAATATTATTGGCATAACAGAAACGAATACGAAAAGAAAATTTATCCGCGTATTAAGCATCTTCTCAACATTGAAAAATTTCCTTACAGCCATTTGCCGTTTCACAAACGCATATTGAAGTGGATGTTGAATCCGAATTTCAGAACGGAACAAGTAGTGGAACTCGAAGGCAAGAGTTTTGGCAGAAGACTGAAACACAAAATTGATTCATTGCGGTTTTCATTGCTCGACAAAACCAAATAACCACTCAATCATTTTCTTCTTCCCATGACTTCTGAAGAATTTAGAATTTACCGCGAATCGCTACCGAATCAGCCGGGCATTTATAAATACCTCAATGAGCAGGGTGAAATTATTTACATAGGCAAAGCAAAAGATTTGAAGAAGCGCGTGAGTTCTTATTTCACCAATAACATGCACTCGAACAGAATCAAGCGCATGATTCATTTTATTACCAAGTTTGAGTTTGTAATTGTTGATACAGAGCAAGACGCTTTTTTACTCGAGAATTCACTTATTAAAAAATATCAGCCGCGCTACAACGTAATGCTAAAGGATGATAAGACCTACCCCTTCATTTGTATTAAGAAAGAACCTTTCCCGCGTGTGTTCTTTACACGCAGAGTAATAAAAGATGGCTCTGAATATCTGGGACCTTATACCTCTATGTATAACGCGCGAATTGTGTTGGATTTGATGCGCGAAATTTTTCCATTGCGTACCTGCACCTTAAACCTTACTCAAAAAAATATTGAAGCAGGAAAATTTAAAGTGTGTCTGGAATATCATTTGAAAAATTGTCTCGGTCCTTGTCAGGCATTGCAAACGGAGGAAGATTACGATGAAGAAATTCAACAAATCAGAAATATTCTAAAAAGCAATTTTGGTTCGGTGAAAAATTATTTGAAAAAGAAAATGACTGAATATGCCGACCAAACGCTTTTCGAAAAAGCAGAAGAGTTTCGGCAAAAACTGGAAATACTTACGGGTTTCGAAAACAAATCAACTATCGTAAATCCGCGACTTACCGATATAGATGTGTACGGTTACACCGAAAATGAAACCGATGCTTTTATGAATTATCTGAAGATTGTAAACGGAACGGTGGTGAAAACACGCGCTATAGAAGTGAAGCGCGTGCTTGATGAAACCAAAGAAGAATTGTTGCTACGAGCAATTCTCGAACACTCGATGGAAGAAACAGAACCAGCCAGCGAATTGCTCGTGCCGTTTGAAATTGATTTTCCATTTGAAAACATAAAACTCACCGTGCCGCAGGCAGGTGATAAAAAGCGGTTGCTCGATTTAGCGGTGAAGAATGCGCTTTACATGCGGCAGGAGCGGGTGAAACAAAATATGACTGCCGAGGAAAAGAAACCGAGTTTCAGAATTATGAAAACGCTGAAAGAAGATTTGAAACTGAAAGACCTGCCGCGCCATATTGAATGCTTCGATAATTCAAATATTCAAGGGACAAATCCGGTGAGCGCATGCGTGGTTTTTAAAGATGCCAAACCATCTAAAAAAGACTACCGCCATTTCAATATTAAAACCGTGGAAGGTCCCGATGATTTCGCTTCTATGCACGAAGTGATTACGCGCAGATACAAACGGATGATTGATGAAGAGCAGGAACTTCCGCAACTGATTATAGTAGATGGCGGCAAAGGGCAGTTAAGTAGTGCCGTAGATGCGCTGAAGCAATTGGACTTATATGGAAAAATCCCCATCGTAGGAATTGCAAAACGATTAGAAGAAATTTATTTTCCCGAAGATTCATTACCGTTATACATCAACAAAAAATCTGAATCGCTTAAGCTGATTCAGAAAATGCGCGATGAAGCCCATCGCTTTGGCATTACTCACCACCGCCTGCGCAGAAGCAATACTTCGCTCCATTCTGAATTGATAGATATAAAAGGTGTAGGTGAAAAAACTTTTGAGCTGTTGATGAAAAAATACAAGAGCGTAAAGAAACTCCGCGAAGTTGAATTGACAGAATTGACAGAGTTGATTGGGGAGAACAGAGCAAAACTTTTGAAGGAATATTTTGCGGGGAACGAAACGAATACTTCTGAATAGTGATTCAACTTTTTGCCACAATCAAATAATGGTCGAAGAAAAATTCGTGTTTCAACCGAATTGATTTCAGAATTTTAATTCCCCGCCTTTCAAGAAATGATTGGTATTCCGCCAAATCGTATTGATGCGGATGAAGAATGTCTCCGGGAATCAAACGAAATAATTTTTTGAAGAAAGAATGATTGTGCGCATCTATGGTAAGCACTAAATTTCTTCGCTCGCCAACGCAGTTAACCAAAACATCCATCGCCTTTTCAAAATCGCGCACATGATTAATGGCATTCATACAAAAAACAAAATCAAATTTTTCTTTCGGTTCAAATTCCTCAATAGTTGATTTCACAAACTTCACGTTCTTAAAATTCTCTCTTCTAAAAAAAGGAATTTGCTTTTCGTATTCCTCTATTAAAGGGTCAACAGCAGTTACATCATAAGCCCCATACATCATAAACACGCCCGATGGACCGCATCCTAAATCAACAATTTTTGCATCGCTCCAAATCTGCATTTCATCGGGCAGCATGGAGAGGATGGCGCCCCACCATTGTTTCTTCCACGATAAATATTCCTCTTTGCTTTTTCCGTGCAAATAATTTTTCCACCAGCGCAGTTCAAACCATTGAGCAATTTTCCATCTAATATTTGTCATACTGAGCTTTGTCGAAGTATCCACAATAATCTTTTAAAATTTCCACAAGGCGCGTAAAAAAGTTTGTCCATTAAATTAACCGTCTATTTTCGCCTACTGTTGCATGCTGCTTCATCGTTCTTTGCAAAAAGGAAAGGAAAGTCCGGACAATACAGAGCACCGCACCACCTAACGGGTGGCTCCCCGATTTATCGGGGAAGAGATAGTGCCGCAGAAAATAACTATCCCTATGCAAATAGGGGCAAAGGTGAAAACGTGTGGTAAGAGCGCACGGTTAATTGCAGTAATGCAGTTAGCGGGTAAACCTTGCGGATTGAAAGTTCACGTATATCAGCGCCTGAGCGCTGCTCGCACGATGCTGAGGGGTTGAACGTAACAGGTGCCGCGCGAGCGGTATCGCAGATAAATGATGAGGGCTTTGATTTATTTCAGAGAACAGAATCCGGCTTACAGGCATGCAGCTTTTTTTGACTTAAAATTTAAAATTGAAAATTGAAAATTTTTACCAGTCTTTAATTTTCAATCTTCATTATTCAATATTCAATCAATTCAAATGGCAAACATTCTAATAGCAGATGATGAAAAAAGCATCCGCAAAACACTGCGCGAAATTCTTGAGTACGAAAGTTACAAAATAGACGAAGCAGCAGATGGCGCGCAGGCATTTGAAATGTTGAAGGATGGCGATTACGCCTGCGCCTTACTCGATATTAAGATGCCGAAAATGGATGGGCTCGAAGTGCTCGCAAAGTTGCAAGGCACTGATTGCGAAACTCCCATTATTATGATTTCGGGACATGGCACGGTTGAAAATGCCGTTGAAGCAACCAAGAAAGGAGCGTTTGATTTCATCAACAAGCCGCCCGATTTAAATCGTTTGTTGATTACGGTGCGCAACGCGCTCGATAAATCGAACTTGGTTACCGAGACCAAAGTGCTGAAGAGAAAGGTGAGCAAGACCCGCGAAATGATTGGCGACTCACCGGCTATTATAAAAATTAAAGAAACAATTGAGCGTGTAGCACCTACCGAGGCGCGCGTAATGATTACGGGTGAAAACGGAACTGGAAAAGAATTAGTAGCGCGATGGATTCACGAAAAAAGTAATCGTGCGAATGGCCCATTGATAGAAGTAAACTGTGCGGCAATTCCTACTGAACTTATCGAAAGCGAATTGTTTGGCCACGAGAAAGGTGCATTCACTTCTGCTATTAAACAACGCATCGGAAAATTTGAATCGGCCAATGGCGGCACACTTTTTTTAGATGAAATTGGCGACATGAGTTTGAGTGCACAGGCAAAAGTTTTGCGCGCCTTACAGGAAAGCAGAATTACACGTGTGGGTGGCGATAAAGATATTATGGTGGATGTGCGCGTGATTGCCGCTACCAACAAAGACCTGCTGAAAGAAACCGAAGAAGGAAGGTTCCGCATGGATTTGTATCACCGCATCAGTGTAATTTTAATTCATGTTCCATCCTTAAATGAAAGAACTGATGATGTGCCGATGTTGGCGGAAAGATTTGTAAAAGAAATTTGTGAAGACTATTCCATTCCTAAAAAGCTAATTACTCCAAAAGCTTTTGAAGAATTAAAAACGATGAACTGGGAAGGCAATATTCGTGAGTTGCGCAACGTAATTGAGCGTTTGGTAATTCTTTCTGACCAAAAAATTACAGAAACCGAAGTGCGTGCTTTCGTGACAAATACACAGGCAAAAGATACACCGACAGATTTGTTTGAACAGTTCGACAAGTTTCAAGATTTTAAAGAGCATATCGAAAAATTGTTCATTGAGCACAAACTGAAAAAGTTTGGATGGAACGTTTCGAAAACTGCCGAGGTGCTCGATATTCAGCGAAGCCACCTTTACAACAAAATTGAGAAATACGATTTAAGACGTCAGTAATTTTTACCAATGAAAACAGCTTTGGTTCTTGGGGCGGGCGGCTTTATCGGAAGCCATTTGGTGAAGCGACTGAAACAGGAAAACTATTTTGTAAAAGGAGTTGACCATAAACATCCCGAGTTCAGTAAAACGGCTGCCGATGAATTTATTATTGGCGATTTGCGCATTCAAAATTTTTGCGCAGAAATTTTTAATCAATCATTTGATGAAGTATATCAACTTGCTGCCGACATGGGTGGAGCGGGATATATTTTTACAGGGGATAACGATGCAGATGTGATGTATAATTCATCGCTCATCAATTTGAATGTGGTTAATCTTTGTGTCGAAAAGAAAATTGGGAAAATTTTCTACTCCTCTTCTGCCTGTGTTTATCCCGCTTATAATCAGGAAGACCCTGATAATCCAAAATGCAGTGAGGACTCTGCCTATCCTGCCGCTCCTGACAGTGAATATGGTTGGGAAAAACTTTTTAGTGAGCGTTTGTATTTGAACTATGCACGCAATTATAAATTGAATGTTCGCGTGGCGCGCTTCCATAATATTTTTGGACCTGAAGGAAGTTGGAAAGGCGGAAAAGAAAAAGCGCCTGCGGCTTTGTGTCGAAAAATTGCAGAAGCAAAAAATGAAAGTTCTATCGAAGTATGGGGTGATGGAAAACAAACGCGCTCGTTTCTTTTTATTGATGAATGCGTTGAAGGAATTTGGAAGATGATGAATGGAGATTTTGAAGGACCGTTGAATATTGGTTCAGAAGAAATGATTTCGATAAACGAACTTGCCAAGATGATTGCAGAAATTTCAGGTAAGAACATTTCTATAAAAAATATAGCGGGTCCCACAGGAGTACGAGGAAGAAACTCGGATAATAAATTGATTTCAGAAAAACTGAATTGGAAACCGAACTACCTGCTTAAAACAGGAATTGAAAAAACATATCGCTGGATTGAAGAGCAGGTAAAATCTTAATTTGGCATCACACAACAACTGTAAATTATGTCGAACCAATTATTAGCAGGCAAACGCGGAATCATTTTTGGAGCATTAGACGAAAACTCCATTGCATGGAAAGTAGCATTGAAAGCACACGAGCAGGGAGCAAAATTTGTTTTATCGAACGCACCAGTAGCGTTGCGTCTTGGTGAAATAAATAAACTGGCAGAGCAATGCGGTACAGTCGTTATACCCGCAGACGCAACTTCGGTGGAAGATTTAGAAAAATTGATAACTCAATCGGTTGAACATTTAGGTGGCAAGCTTGATTTCATTTTGCATTCTATAGGAATGAGTCCGAATGTGCGCAAAGGAAAAGTTTACACTGATATTAATTACGAGTGGTTCCAAAAAACTTTAGACATTTCCGCTTTGTCGTTTCATAAACTTCTTCAAACCTGTATGAAGCAAGATGCTATTAGTGAATGGGGAAGTGTAGTTGCTTTAACTTACATAGCAGCGCAACGCGCTTTTCCGGGATATGGCGACATGGCCGATGCAAAAGCTGCGTTGGAATCTATTGTGCGTTCGTTTGGTTATTACTATGGCAATGCAAAAAAAGTGCGTGTCAATTCTGTTTCGCAATCGCCTACTGCTACTACTGCAGGTTCAGGCATAAAAGGTTTCGATTCTTTTTTCGGTTTTGCTGATAAAACAAGTCCACTGGGAAATGCACCAGCTGAAGATTGCGCGAATTATTGTGTTACGCTTTTCAGCGATTTAACGCGCTACGTGACCATGCAAAATCTTTTTCACGATGGCGGATTTTCGAAAATGGGAATCAACGAATTGGTGGTTACTGAGTTTATGAAGAAGTAGAATCGTTAGTGATTATTTGCTCACCACAATTTCTTTTACAACTTTCTTATCCCCCTGTTTTACTTCGAGCATATAAACTCCTGCGGCAAGCAGCGATAAATCAATTTTAGTTCGGGTGGCAGAAATAATTTCAAAAAATAAATTCTGCCCTAAAACATTCTTCAAACTGAATGTTGTTTGGCTACTTAATTTATTCAACTCCACAAAAATTTCGTTCGTAGCTGGATTTGGGAATATGCTGAGAACAAAATCTTTGTTCGCAGAAATTATACCTGTTGCATTCTGCACCACCACACTTGCAGTTACCGAACAGCCATTCGCATCGGTAGTAGTTACTCTGTATGTTCCTGCCAATAGATTTGAAACTGTTAAAGTCGTATCGCCTGTGCTCCACAAATAAGAATACGGAGCAACACCACCGCTCGTGTTGTCAACAAATGCAGTTCCATTGCTTTGTCCATTAGTAGAATTTGCAGACGAAGTAATTACCTGCAAAGAATTAGGTTGCGAAATATGAATGGTCGTACTCGTTGTGCAATTATTCAAATCAGTAATGGTTACCGTACAAACTCCCGCTGCAAGGTTTTGAGCAGTTGCAGTATTAGCTCCATTGCACCATTCGTACGAATAGTTTTGTATGCCACCTGTTACATTTAACGTGGCGGTTCCGTTTTGTTCGCCAAAACAAATTGCATCTGTTGAAGTTGATGTAACCGAAAGCGGTGCAGGTTCGTTCACGGTGAATGATGATGATGTAGAGCAATTGTTTGCGTCAAAAACAGTTACCGAATAATTTCCTGCTGAAATATTTTGAATAGAATCTGTTGTTCCAGCGTTGCTCCACAAATAAGAATATGCTCCTGTTCCTCCGCTTGTTTGCAACGAAATACTTCCGTTGCTGTTTCCCGCACATAAGGATTCAACAACATTTCCAAATGCAGTTATGGCAGTTGGCTCATTGACAGTAATGCTTGCTGACGATTGACATTGATTGGCATCTACAACAGTAACGGCATAAACGCCTGCCGCAAGATTTGTCAGCGAAGAAACATTTGCACCATTGCTCCATGAGTAAACAAAAGGTGCGGCTCCGCTACTGATAACTACATCCGCGCCTCCATCATTTCCTCCATTGCAGTTTGTGTTACCTGAAGTAGCACTCAGCACCACACTTCCGCTACTTCCCACTAATACACTCGTTGAAGTAGAACATGCATTCGCATCAGTCACCGTTACAAAATAATTTCCTGCTTGTAGATTACTCAAAGCAGAACTGTTAGCTCCGCTGCTCCAATTATAAGTGTATGTGGTTGTTCCACCACCCACCTGTAGAGAAATTGTTCCATCGTTTCCTGCACAAGTTGCGTTGGTCGATGTAAACGATGTTTGAAGCGCTGAAATTGGTTCGGTAATGATGAAACCGGAAGTTGCTGAACAACTATTTGCATCAGTAACTGTTACAGAATAATTTCCAGCGACAATATTACTGATAGAAGAATTTGTCGCTCCGTTATTCCAGCTATAGATAAATGGCGTAGTTCCCGAAGTAATACTCACCGTTGCAGTACCACTGTTATCACCAAAGCACAAAACATTATTTGATGAAGGAACGAGAGCCACGCTCACCGGATTATTGACAACAGCATTTGCCGAAGCACTACAATTATTTGCATCTGTGATGGTAACGGAATAATTTCCTGCAGAAATATTGCTGAACGATGAAGTTATAGCTCCCGTATTCCACAAATACGCATATGCTGAAGTCCCTCCACTTATCTGCGCGGTAATGCTTCCATTAAGCACACAAGTTGCATCAACTGTTGCTACAGAAATATTTAAAGCAGTTGGCTCAATAATATTGAATGCAGCAGTAGATGAGCAGTTGTTCGCATCACTTATAGTCACCGAATAATTTCCTGTTGCAATGTTTGCAAGCGATGCTGATGAACTTCCATTGCTCCAACTGTAAATTATTGGCGCAGTTCCTGAATTTACTGTTACCGATGCACTACCCGAATTTCCTCCGGTACACAAAACATTTGAGGAAACACTCGTAATGCTTATACCTGCGATAGAATTTACTGCGGTGTTTGCAGAAGCGGTGCAGCTGTTTGAATCAGTTATTGTAACCTGATAATTTCCCGATGCGAGATTGTTGAGAGAAGAAGTTGTTGCAGCGTTACTCCACAAATAAGAATATCCTGAAACACCACCACTTAACTGCACCGATGCAGTTCCATTATTGTTTCCGCAAGTAGTTGAAGTGGAAAAAGCTGAGAGGTTAAGTACTGTAGGCTCAGAAATATTTTGTGAAGCTGTTACAGAACATCCACCTCCATCGGTTATTGTGAGTGTGTAATTCCCAGCTGAAAGATTACTGATAGCAGAACTAGATGCGTTATTAC
>JAPLES010000003.1 GCA_026391075.1 Bacteroidota bacterium
GCCACGGGAAATAACGGAACTGCTGGTAGCACAGGTGTAACAGGAGTTGGAAGCACAGGAGCAACAGGCTCTACTGGTGTAACGGGTTCGGGTGGGGGAGCCACTGGACCAACGGGTCCCACGGGTGCAAATGGTGTTACGGGTTCAGGAGGCGGAGCGACAGGACCAACAGGACCAACGGGTTTAACAGGCTTACAAGGCGCAACGGGAAACAACGGAGCAACGGGAGCACAAGGCAATCAGGGAGTAGCGGGAGCAACAGGCTCACAGGGTGTACAAGGAATTCAAGGAGCACAGGGTGTGCAAGGTATAACGGGCGCCACCGGAAATAACGGAGCAACAGGAAGTGTGGGTGCTACGGGAGCAAATGGTGCTACAGGAAATAATGGTGCAGTTGGAGCTACGGGTGTTACAGGACCAAGCGGAAATAATGGAACTACTGGTAGCACAGGTGCCACAGGTGCAGGAACTGCAGGAGCCACAGGCGCAACCGGTTCTACCGGAGCAGGCGGTGGTGCAACGGGACCAACAGGTCCTACAGGAAACAACGGAAGCGTAGGAAGCGCAGGTGCAACAGGCGCACAAGGCCCAACGGGAAATAATGGAGCGTCAGGAAATAATGGTGCAGTTGGAGCTACGGGTGCTACAGGACCAACCGGAAATAATGGAACTACTGGTAGCACAGGCGCAACAGGCGCAGGAACTGCAGGAGCCACAGGCGCAACCGGTTCTACCGGAGCAGGCGGTGGAGCAACAGGACCAACTGGACCAACTGGATTAACAGGAGCGCAAGGTGCTACAGGAGCAAGTGGTTCTACAGGTGCTAACGGAAGTACAGGAAGTGCCGGGGCAACTGGTACAACAGGAACAAACGGAACAACAGGAGCTACCGGTGCTGATGGAAGTGCAAACGCATGGGCTTTGCTGGGGAACAGCGGCACAAATTCTGCAACTAATTTTATTGGAACAACTAATGGGCAGGGATTGAGCTTTAGAACCAATAATACATTGCGAATGCAATTAGATACTATAGGAAGACTGGAAGTGATGACTAAAGGCACGGGCAATATGTACATAGGAAAAGGAGCAGGGGTTACTGACCTTGCCGGCACAAATACCTATTCGACTTTTCTGGGAGATTCAGCTGGTGCGTACACTACAGGAAAAGCTCAGAACACCTTGATTGGTTATCACGCAGGCAAAAAAAATGCAGGCACGCGGAACACAGCAGTTGGAACATCCGCAGGAGAAAACACTACTACAGGGGGGAGTAATGCATTCTTTGGATATTATGCGGGATATGGAAATTCTACAGGCATTGGTAATACTTATCTAGGTTCAAGTGTAGAAGCCTCTAACAACGGAGATTACAATACAACCATAGGTTATAGCTCGGGTGGTGGTAATACCTCTTCACAAAATGTGATAATTGGTGTCAACGCAGGAAATAACAATGACAAAGGTGACGGAAATGTCTTAGTAGGCAATTATATTTTCTACTATAACAGCACTACCGACTCCAGTATGTACAATACGGTTCTCGGATTTCAAAGCGGATATAAAACCAAAGGAGGGGACTTTAATCTTTTTGCAGGAGATTCTTCTGGAAGAGAAACCACCACGGGTAGCGACAATGTATTTTTAGGCCGTAAAGCGGGCAACGTAAATACTACAGGAAGTAATAATACGCTAATCGGAAGCCTGTCAGACGTTGCAACAGCAACACTCACTAATGCTTCTGCAATAGGTTACTCTTCCTCTGTAAACTGCAGCAACTGCATGGTGCTTGGTGGCATAGGAGCTAACGCAGTGAATGTAGGTGTTGGTGTTTCTACCCCCACCCGCACATTTGAAGTAAACGGCACCATGCGCTTAGGCAGCAATGGTTCTACACTAACAAGCATAATTAAAGCCACCGTAAATACCGATGTGCCGAGTGTGGCTGCCGGTGGCTCGCAGCTGGTAACCTTTGCTGTTCCGTTAGCAGCCACTACTTCTACCGTTTATATTTCACCGTCTGCGGCACTGGGAGCAGGGTTAATTATTTCATACGCACGTGTGTCTGCTTTAGGTACCGTGAGTGTTAGATTTTGGAATGCATCTGCTTCAGCTATTGACCCAGCTGCTCAGGATTTTTATATCACTGTGATTGAGTAATTCAGAAAAGATTTTATGAAGCAATGCCATCTCATAAGAGATGGCATTGCCATTAAAGAGGTGAACGCTGTTGAATAAAGTGTTTTAGTGCTCTACGTTTTTATCATATTATCACACACTAAATTATTTACCCCATGAACGCACCCAAAACATCGCAACTGCTCACCCTTATTTCTGTTTTCTTTTTCTGGGGATTTGTGGCCGCATCAAACGATATTCTCATTCCGGTTTTTAAAGAGAAGTTGAATCTGGAGCAATGGCAAAGCCAAATGATTTCGTTTGCGTTTTATGTGGCGTATACCGTTGGCTCATTGATTTATTTTGGTTTGTCGCGATTAACCGGTGGAGATATTCTCAATCGCATTGGTTATAAAAACGGTATTGCACTTGGCTTGGTTATTTCTGCACTCGGCACTATTTTATTTTATCCCGCAGCCGAAACTTCTTCGTTCCCGATTTTTATTTCAGGTTTGTTCATTGTAGGTCTTGGGTTTTCGTTACAACAAACTGCGGCTAATCCACTTGCCATCAATCTCGGTGACCCAAGCAAAGGCGCACAACGTTTGAGTTTGGCGGGAGGCATTAATAACATTGGAACAACTATCGGTCCGGTGATTGTGAGCTTGGCAATCTTTGGTTCGCTGGCAGCGGGAGCAAAATTGGAAAACTTAAGTTCGGTAAAAGGTCCTTATTTAATTCTTGGAGTTGCGTTTTTAATTGTGGCGGTCATTTTCAAATTTTCTTCGTTGCCAAATCAAATTGTGCATGAAGATGTTGCCAGTGATAAAAGCGACAGCGATTCAAAAAACATTTTCAGTTATCCGCAATTGTGGATGGGCATGATTGCCATTTTCCTTTACGTAGGTGTTGAAGTTTCAACTGCTTCCAACCTTCCTGAGTTTATGCGTCAGCATTTAGGAATTGGCACTGCAGATGTTGCTCCTTACGTTTCGCTCTTTTGGGCGAGTTTAATGATAGGCCGGTGGACGGGTGCAGTAGGGGCTTTTGATTTTACCAAAGGCACAAAACAATTGCTCAACTTTCTTTTGCCTTATGCCGCGTTCTCGGTTTTTCTACTTGTAAATTATTTAGCCAATCACGACCTTACGCCTTTCTATTTGTATGCGGGCCTTATCGTCATCATTATTATTGCCGATATGTTGAGCAAAGGAAATCCTGCACGACAACTCGTAATTTTTTCATCGCTTGGCATTGTCGCTCTTCTTATTGGAATGATGGCCGATGGCATGGTGAGTGTTTATGCTTTCATCAGCGTAGGATTATTCTGCTCTACGTTGTGGCCCTGTATTTTCACGCTTGCAATTGCAGGTTTGGGCAAAAAGACAAATGATGGCTCCAGCTTTTTAATCATGATGATTATGGGCGGAGGCTTTGTGAGTTTACTGCAAGGTTATCTGGCAAAAGAAAATCTACTCGGCATTCAGTGGAGTTATCTGGTAGGCGTATTGTGTTTTGCTTATCTCGCTTTTTATGGCTGGAAAGTGAAATCAATTCTCAAGGGTCAGGGAATTGAATACGATACAAAAGCCGCAGGCGGTCACTAATAAATTTTTCGCCTCTCTTCAAAATTGCTTCTTATACTTGCTTAAACTTTCTGGGGGCGTTTGTCCTGTCATGCTGAGCTTGTCGAAGCATACGGGAACAATCTGAGAAGAACCCTTCGAACCTGAACACGGTAATGCGTGCGATAGGGAAGAAACAAGCCAACCGCTTTTTCTATTCGATTCATTTCTTCAATTCAGAGAGTAAAATTTACCACTAAGGACATTTAGAACACTAAGAATTTTCTTACTGCCCTGAATGTGCTTAGTGGTTCAAAAACTTTTACCATGAAAAAGATTTTATGCTTTCTGCTGCTGACGCAAGGTGTTTATGCTCAAACAGATTCTTCATCCGCAAAAATTGATTTGGTAAAAACAGTTTTTAAAGATGATGTGGTTATTTCTTCCACCCGCGCGGGAGATAACACGCCAACCACTTTTCAAACAATCAGCAAAGAAGAGTTGAACAAAAATAACCTCGGACAGGATTTGCCTTTTCTGTTAGATAACACTCCGGGTGTGGTGACCACTTCCGATGCAGGAGCAGGAGTAGGTTATACCGGAATAAGAATTCGAGGAAGTGATGCTACGCGCGTGAACGTAACACTCAATGGCATTCCTGTAAACGATGCCGAAAGTCAGGGAACTTATTGGGTTGACTTACCCGATGTGGTTTCTTCGGCACAGAGTATTCAGATACAAAGAGGAATTGGTTCTTCCACAAATGGCGGAAGTGCATTTGGCGGAACGCTGAGTATGCAAACACAAACACCTTCGCAAAAACATTTTGTGGAAGCCAATGTTTCTATGGGTTCGTTCAACACGTTTAAAATAAACGGCAAAATAGGAACGGGAATTCATAAAGGTTTTTTTGCCGAAGGCTCGGCAAGTTGGATTACAAGTGACGGATACATTGAGCGTGCTTCTTCTAATCTGCTTTCATATTTCTGCCAATTGGGTTACATGAAAAATAACACGCTGCTCAAGCTGGTGTATTTTGCAGGACAGGAAAAAACTTATCAGGCTTGGAACGGTGTGCCGCAAGATTCACTTTCAACTAATAGAAGATTCAATGATTTGGGAACCGATTACGGTCAGCATTTTCCGCCTTACAAAAACCAAACAGACAATTACTCGCAAGATTACTTTCAGTTGCTGTTTGCGCAGTATCTACCTCATCATTTGAATTTCAATGCAGGTTTGTTTGCCACACTTGGTCATGGTTATTACGAGGAATACAAAGCGGGACAGACTTTCAATAATTATTTTGAGAATCACGATACGCTCGGTTTATCTTCTGATTTAGTTCGCCAGAAATGGTTGAAGAATGTTTTTTACGGAGGAACTTTTGCTTTGAACTACGAGCACAAAAATATTTCGGCAACGCTTGGTGGACTGCTCGGACAATATCGCGGAGAGAATTTCGGTAAAGTTATTTGGGCACAGAATATTTCAGACTTTGATAAGAATCAAAAATTTTATGATGGGCATTCGGTGAAAAACGATTTTAGTGTGTATGCAAAATTCAGTTACGAAATCTTGCAAAAAGTGAATTTCTACATTGACCTTCAATATCGTTATGTAGGTTATTCCGCCAATGGAATTGATGACGACAAGTCGAATTACACGTTTACAAACCAATGGCATTTCTTCAATCCTAAAGCGGGAATACTTTATAAAATAAAACCGCAACATCATTTGTATGCTTCATATGCTTTGGGTAATCGCGAGCCGAATCGTGATGATGTTATGGCTGCGCTCGCTTCAGGCAAAACGGTAAAACCCGAAACCATGCACAATGTGGAAGTAGGATATAAATTTCTGCATCGCAAATATCCTTTTACTATTAACTATTATTTAATGCAGTATAAAGACCAGTTGGTGCTCACCGGAAAGTTGAATGATGTAGGAAACCCAATCAAAGAAAATGTGCCCGTGAGTTCGCGAATGGGAGTGGAGCTAAGTGCGAGCACAAATATTTATTCACCTCACCCCCATCCCCTCTCCGAAGGAGAGGGGGGGAATACACCCTCGCCCAGAAAAGTCTTTGCCATCAATTACAATTTCTCTTACTCGCTCAACAAAATAAAATCGTTCGATGAGTATATCTACACGTATGATGATTACTACTCGCCCCTAGATTCTTTGACTCAAATCATCACGCACAAAAATTCCAACATTTCTTTTTCGCCAAGCATTGTTGCTTCGTTGGAGTTCGTGGCTTATCCTGTAAAAGGTTTGGAAATTAGTTTGATGAACAAAGCGGTGAGCAAACAATATCTCGACAATACATCGAACGAAAGCAGAAAGCTGAAACCTTTCTTCTATTCCAATTTACGTATCAGTTACAAACTGCCATTGAAGCGCGATGACAAGGAGATAAAATTCACTTTGCTGTTCAATAATATTTTCAATCGGTTTTATGAAAGCAATGGCTACACCTATAGTGAACGTTATTTTTCGGGGGGCGAAAAGACAGATACTTATACGTACAACTACTACTATCCGCAGGCAGGATTTAATATGCTAGGAGGAATGAGTGTGAGGTTTTGATTTTTACTTGCTTATAGGAAATCCGCAGTAGTGGTATTGAAATACAGAAGAAATACATGGTGAGCAATTAACCAAAAACGCGAAGAGAAAATCCTTTGCGTTTTTTGTATTGGCTTTTAAAGCCCCCTTCGGGGGTTTGGGGGCCTAATAATCTCCCAACGTTTCTTCCAACTGCCCCAATGCAACAGCAAGTTGCGCATCGTTCGGTGCTACTCCATGCCATTTGTGTCCGCCCTGCATAAAGTCAACTCCATAACCCATCTTGGTATGCATGATGATGAAAACGGGTTTACCTTTTCCTGTGCGCGATTTTGCTTCTTTCAACGCAGCTAACACCCGTTCAATATTATTGCCTTCACGCACTTCTAGTACATCCCAACCAAACGATTCAATTTTCAATTTCAAATCTCCGTGCGCTAACACATCATCGCAACTGCCGTCAATTTGCGCGTTGTTATAATCAATAGTGCAAATGAGATTATCTACTTTGTTGTGCGGAGCAAACATCAAGGCTTCCCAAATTTGCCCTTCCTGAAATTCGCCATCGCCATGAAGCGAGTAAACGAGTGAAGAATCTTTGTTTAATTTTTTAGTAAGAGCAGTTCCAATAGCCATGCTCATTCCCTGACCGAGTGAACCCGATGCCGCGCGAATGCCTGGAAGATGTTCGTGTGTAGTCGGGTGCCCTTGTAATCGCGAATTCAGTTTTCTGAAAGTGGCAAGTTCTTTTTTATCGAAGTAACCCGCATGTGCCAGCACACTGTACCAAACCGGGCTGATATGTCCATTGCTTAAGAAGAAAACATCTTCATCCTTCGCATCCATCGAAAAATTTTTGTTGTGGTTGAGCACATCAAAATACAAAGCCACAAAAAATTCGGTGCAGCCCATAGAGCCGCCCGGGTGCCCCGAGTTAACGGCATGAACCATACGAACAATATCTCTGCGAACCTGAGATGCGATACGTTTCATTTCTTCGATAGAAGCCATAAGGAAAATTTTCGGTGAAAATAAATTCCGAAAATGTGTGGGCAGAAAATCTTTCTAACAATATGGGGAAACCGAATCGTTTAATCGCGCAGGCGGTCAACGCTCTTGAGTAACTCTTCGTCTTTGCGTATGTAAATGAAAGCGAGAATCTGCAATACCACCGCTACAATGGTGAGGATGTTCCAAGGCGTAAGAATAACATCGCCTAAGAAAATTTTTGTTTGATACTTGAAATACACAAAGCCCTCTGCACACACAATAAACAAAATAGAAAACCAGCAGAATAGCATTTGTTGACTTCGAATTCTTGATGAGCTAAATTCATACTCTGGATTGAAAAGACGAAAAACAAAAAGTATCCAACCCGCTATTGGAACCAACAAGCGTGTTATTATATATAGAATACCGTTGCTTTTTTCTGTAAGCGGGAAAAGAAAAACATTAACTAAGGCAAACCAAATCGCAGTGCATGTAAAAATTAGGTTGAAAAAATAAATGTAGGCTTCATCTTGAAAATGTAGCGTATGACCAACGTTCCATCCGGGAACCATATCTTTATAATTAGTGCCCTCTACACCAAACTCGGGCAGCCACAAAAACAAACCAAGGCAAACAATCGAGAGCAAAAGAAAAAGAGTTTGAATTCTTTGAATCATAGTAGTGAGTTTTGAAAAACTAAATTTGCGCGGCAAACCTAAATTTTTTCAGTAATGAACGCATATATTGTAGATGCAATTCGCACCCCTATCGGAAAATTTAACGGAACGCTTAGTTCCATTCGCCCCGATGATTTAGCCGCATTGGTAATTAAGAAATTGGTAGAGCGAAATTCTTCGTGGCTTGATGTAAAGCAAATTGAAGAAGTAATTCTCGGAGCTGCGAACCAAAGCGGAGAAGACAATCGCAATGTTGCGCGCATGGCAGTTTTACTCGCGGGTTTGCCGATTGAAGTAAGCGGAGTAACCGTAAATCGTTTGTGTGCTTCGGGTTTGCAAGCAATAGCCGATGCAAGCCGCGCAATTAAGCTTGGCGATGGAGAAATTTACATAGCAGGAGGAACAGAAAGTATGAGTCGCGCGCCTTATGTTTTATCGAAGGCAACAACAGCTTTTGACAGAACGCAACAAATGTTTGATACAACAATCGGCTGGCGTTTTACAAATAAGAACTTTCCAAAAGAAACTACTTACAGCATGGGTGAAACTGCCGAGAATGTGGCGAAGAAATGGAACATAAGCCGCGAGGAGCAAGATGCGTTTGCTTATTCATCGCAACTGAAATATCAGCGCGCACATGAAGATGGAAAATTTAATGATGAAATGATTCCGATTGAAATTGATAAAGGAAAGAGCGAGAAAATGTTTTTTGAAAAAGATGAACATCCACGCTTGAGTTCATTGGAAGATTTAGCAAAGTTGAAACCTGCTTTTGCAAAAGAGGGAACTGTAACAGCTGCAAACTCATCCGGTATTAACGATGGAGCAGCAGCAACTTTAGTAGTGAGCGAATACGTAGTGAAGCAATTCAATTTAAAGCCTCTTGCTCGAATTGTATCTGTTGGTGCTGCGGGCGTTGACCCTGCCTGCATGGGAGTTGGTCCTGTGCCTGCAACGTTAAAAGCACTAAAGCGTGCCGACTTAAAAATTTCTGATTTAGGTTTGGTAGAATTAAATGAAGCCTTCGCCTCGCAATCACTTGCCTGCATTCGCGACCTTGGTTTGAATCCAGAAATAGTAAATGTAAATGGTGGATCTATTGCTATCGGTCACCCCCTTGGATGCAGCGGTGCAAGAATTACAACAACACTTTTGCATGAAATGAAACGCAGAGATGTGAAATATGGATTGGCAACCATGTGCATTGGAGTTGGACAGGGTTTAGCAGTAATTTACGAGAAAGTGTAATGAGCAAAACGCGCTACTTTCTTCATCTTTCGTATGACGGCACTAACTATTGCGGTTGGCAGGTTCAGCTAAACGCACCTACGGTGCAGCAAACAATTAACGAAGCTCTCCAAAAACTTTTGGGGCATCACATTGCCAGCATGGGCTGTGGAAGAACCGACACGGGTGTTCATGCCAAAGATTTTTATATGCACTTTGATGCGGAGAATGAAATTGAAGACAAAGTCAATTTCCTCTTTCGCTTGAATTGTGTTTTGCCCGAAGCCATTACCATTTTTCGCATAATTGATGTTGCAGAAAAAGCCCACACACGTTTTGATGCCACTGAAAGAACCTATGAATACTATGTGCATTTCGACAAATCATCCTTCATCAAAAAGTATTCGTTCTATCAGGGCTTCTACAAAATAGATTGGGATAAAGTTTTGCCGGCCACTGAATTCTTAAAGACTATTGAAGACTTCACTTCGCTTTGTTTGCCCAGTGAAGATTTTAAAACAAACATTTGCTACATCAAAGAAGCCAAATGGGATATTCTTCCCTCACAACATCTCATTCTAAAACCGTTTGAATTTCCTGATACTTCCACCCCATTAGCTACAGGCTATCAAATAAAAAGTGGGGAAGTGTTGCGCTTAACCATTACCTCCAATCGCTTTTTGCGCGGTATGATTCGAAAAATAGTAGGCACCGTTTTAATGGTGGGCAAAGGAAAAATTGAATTGGTGGAGTTTAAAGAAGTAGTAACCAACAAAGGGAATTTCCGCATCCACTATCTCGCTCCGCCAAATGGATTGTTTCTTTCGAAGATAAAATATCCTTATCTCTGATTTGCGCTTTGCGTTCAATCTGCATAGGAAAAAATGCTTTTTTATATTCGCAAACTTTAAAACAAGGCAATGGCTTACATAAAAGACTTATCAAAGTTCGAAGGACAGGAAGTAGAACTAAAGGGCTGGAACGCACAAAAGCGCGACAGCAAAACAATTGTGTTCATGGTGTTTCGTGACGGCACGGGCTTTTGCCAGGCGGTTATAGATTTGAATAATGTAGGCGAAGAAAGTTTCGAAGCCGCTAAGCGTTTACCGCAGGAGAGTTCGCTTTCTATCAAAGGCAAAGTAGTGAAAGACGAAAAGCAAATTGGTGGTTGTGAGATTCATGTTTCGTCTTTGCAAATAATTTCTACAGCAGATGAAAACTTTCCTATTTCACCTAAAGACCACGGAGTAGATTTCTTGATGGACAACCGACATTTGTGGTTGCGCTCAAGAAGACAGTGGGCAATTATGCGCGTGCGCAACGAAATCATTTTTGCCATTCATACTTTTTTTCAGCAACGCGGTTTTGTGCAGATGGACGCGCCTATTTTCACGGGCAACGCCTGCGAAGGAACCAGCACATTGTTTGAAACGGACTACTACGGTGAGCCCGCTTATCTTTCTCAATCGGGTCAGTTGTATGGTGAAGCTATGGCCATGGCGCAGGGTTTGATTTACACGTTCGGTCCAACTTTTCGTGCGGAGAAATCGAAAACACGCAGACATCTTTCCGAGTTTTGGATGATAGAACCCGAAATGGCTTTCTACGATTTGAAGATGGATATGGATGTAATTGAAGAGTTCATCCAATATGTGGTAAGCACTGTTCTCGAAAACAAAAAAGAAGAATTGAAAGCCTTAGACCGCGACATTAGTTTTCTCGAAAAAGTTCGAGAGCCATTTATCCGTATGAAGTATGAAGATGCGGTGAGTGTAATTAAAGGCGAGAAGGATGTGAACGGAAAAACTTCTTTGCAAATGTTAGCGGAAGAAGAAGCTGAATTGCAATCTGCAAAAGTGAAACTACAAAATGAGATTACAGAACGCGAAGCAAAAATCGCTTCCGGTGAATTGAAGAAAGGTGAAATCAATTTCAACCAATCGAAGATTGACAAATTGAAAAACGAAGTCAAAGACACCGATGAAAAACTGATGAATATTCCCGTGTGGCAAAACAGTGCAAAGAACTTCAAGCGCGGTGATGATTTTGGTGGAAGCGATGAAACGGTTCTTACTAAAATGTTTGGTCAGCCCGTAATGGTTTATAACTGGCCACAGGAAGTGAAAGCTTTTTACATGAAAGAAGATGAAACTGATAAAGGCTATGCGAAAGGCGTTGACTTACTAGCACCGGAAGGTTACGGAGAAGTTGTAGGCGGTGGTGAGCGCGAAACAGATATTGAGCGATTGAAAAGAAAAATTGTTGAACACGATTTGCCTATGAGCGCGTTCGAATGGTATCTCGACTTGCGCAAATTCGGCAATGTCCCTCACTCTGGTTTTGGTCTTGGTCTGGAAAGATTAGTCGCTTGGATTTGCGGCTTGCAACACATTCGCGAAACCATTCCGTTCCCGAGAAGTTACGGAAGATTGCTGCCGTAGTAAAGCTAATTTTACCCAATATTATTTTCACTTACATAATTCCTACTCCACTTGAAATTCTCCGACTTTAATTTTGAACCTGAATTGATGGAAGGGCTTAGCTCTATGAATTTCGAAAAGCCCACTCCTATTCAAGAACTTTCTATTCCTATTATTTCATCGGGTAAAGACATCATCGGTTGCGCGCAAACCGGAACAGGAAAAACTGCTGCGTTCCTGTTGCCAGTGATTAATAAAATCATCAAGGAACATAAACACGTGGTGAACACACTCATCATTGTGCCTACTCGCGAACTCGCTGTGCAAATTGATGAAGCCATGCAAGGCTTCGGTTATTTTACACCTGTAACTGCCATTGCAATTTTTGGTGGCAAGGATGGAATTTCTTTTGAGCAGGAAAAGAAAGCACTAACACAAGGAGCAAACATCATCATAGCCACACCGGGCAGATTGATTGCGCATTTGAATATGGGCTATGTAAAATTCGATTCGATTGAGCATTTAATTTTAGATGAAGCGGACCGAATGCTCGACATGGGTTTCAGTGATGACCTCAATAAAATTATCAGCTTTCTTCCGAAGCAACGGCAGACGATAATGTTCAGTGCAACTATGGCTCCTAAGATTCGAGAGCTCGCAAAAAAGATTTTGAATAATCCTGAGCAAGTGAACATTGCTGTTTCGAAACCGGCTGCCGGTGTTTTGCAAGGAGCATACTTAGTTTACAACACGCAGAAAATGGCTTTGCTTAAAAGTTTGTTGACCGGAAAAAATCTGTCAAGCATTTTGATTTTCTCGTCTACAAAAGATAAAGTGAAAGAACTCGAAAGAGATTTGTTGCGCAGCAAATTCAACATCGCTGCGATTCACTCCGACTTGGAACAAGACCAACGAACCGAAGTGTTGCGCCAATTCAAAAACAAAAACATCCAGATGCTTGTTGCTACCGATGTGCTTTCGCGTGGTATTGATATTGATTCGATTGGTTTAGTCATTAACTACGATGTACCGCGCGATGCAGAGGATTACATCCACCGAGTGGGCAGAACTGCACGCGCAGAAACCACCGGTGTGGCGCTCACCCTTATCAATCCTGAAGATATGCGTAAGTTCAAAAGCATTGAAGATTTGATTGGTGATGAAATAAAAAAACTGCCGCTGCCTCCTCAACTCGGTGAAGGACCGGCTTACGAGCCCAACAAAAAGTTTGAACGCCCGCAAGGGAAAGGAGGTAAACCTGCGTTTAGAAAAAAGAGATAGACAATACACATGGAATAATGGAATGATGGATTTTTGGAAATGCATTTATGTATTTCATCCAACATTCCATTATTCCAGTTCCTCAAAAAATTGCAATGGACTATTCCATAAAGAAAAAACTCCTCTTGCTCTGCCACGACTTCATTGAAGAACGCATAAACAATTGTCAAAGTGCTATTGATGCTGCAAACAATTCTATAAACGAAGAAACCAAAAGCAGTGCGGGCGATAAGTATGAAACCTCGCGCGAAATGATAACGCAGGAAATAAAAAACAATAGCGCACAACTAGCCGAAGCCATCAAGCAGAAACAATTGCTTTCACAAATTTCCGTTGATAAAAAGTTAGAAACAATTCAAGTAGGATGTCTGGTTATCACCAATCATGAAAAATTTTTCATATCCATCAGTGCCGGTTCTTTAAAACTGAACAACGAAACTTATCTCGCTATTTCACCTTCTTCTCCGCTTGGCAGAAATTTGATTGATAAGAAGAAGGGCGATTCCGTTTCGTTCAACAACAAATTATATTCGATTCTCGAAGTTTATTAGTGCTATATAATTTACCTTATGAAAGAACTCTCCAAATCATACAAGCAGCAAAAAATTGAAGGCAGTTTCGATGCCATCATTATCGGTTCAGGAATGGGCGGAATTGCTACCGCTGCATTCTTAGCAAAAGAGGGAAAGAAAGTCCTTGTGCTGGAACGCCACTATACTCCCGGTGGATTTACCCATGTCTTCACACGCAACAAATACGAATGGGATGTGGGTGTTCACTACGTTGGCGATTTTCACCGACCTACCACAGAGTTGCATAAAATGTTCAACTACATTTCAGAGGGAAGAATGAAATGGGAAGAAATGGGCACGCCTTACGACATTGCTTTTTTCGGGAATGATAAATATGAGTTCCCTGCAGGCACCGATGAGTTCAAAGCGCAAATGAAAAAATATTTTCCAGGTGAGGAAAAGGCCATTGATGAGTATGTCAATTTGATTTACACCACTCAAAAAAATCAACGCTGGTTCTTTGCCGAAAAAATTCTTCCTAATTGGCTGAGTTCTTTTTTCGGAAATCTGTTGCGCAAGAATGGATTGAAAGGAAACAAAACCACGCTTGAAGTTTTACAGTCGCTGACCAAAAACAAAAAACTAATTGCTGTGCTTGCCACGCAATATGGCGATTATGGTTTGCCGCCTTCGCAAAGCAGTTTCTTAATGCATGCCGCCTTGGTGAAGCATTATATGAAAGGGGCTTGTTATCCGGTGGGAGGTGCGCAGGAAATTTTCAGAACGGTTGCCCCAACCATTTTAAATAATGGCGGACAAATCTTTACCAATGCAGAAGTGAAAGAAGTGGTTGTGAAAAATGGAAAAGCAGTTGGTGTAAAAATGTTTGATGGCAAAGAGTTTTTTGCTCCTATTGTTATTAGCGATGCAGGCGTTTACAATACTTACAAAAATTTATTGCCGCAGCAGGAACAGAAAAATACGGAAGCCGAAAAGATGTTTGAAAATTTGGCTCCTTCGGTTGGGCATGTGTGTTTGTACATCGGCATCAATGAGTCGAATGAGAAACTGAAATTGGGCAAAGCGAACTATTGGATTTTCCCTGAGCAATATGACCACGATAAAAACATTACCGACTACATCAACAATCCCGATGCTCCGTTTCCGGTAACCTATATTTCTTTCCCTTCGAGTAAGGACCCTGATTGGGAAAACCGTTTACCGGGAAGAACTACGATTGAAATTGTTACGCTTTCGCCATATGCATGGTACGAAAAATGGAAAGACAAGCGTTGGATGAAACGCGGAGAAGATTACAATGCGTTTAAAGAAAAAATAGCGCAACGCCTACTCGAAGAACTTTTCAAAAAGCATCCTGAATTGCGCGGTAAGATTGACTACTACGAACTTTCGACTCCGCTTTCTACTGCGCATTTTGCCAATTACGAATACGGAGAAATTTATGGCATTGACCACACCACCAAAAGGTTCGACCAAAGACTTTTGAAACCAAGAACTCCGATAAAAAATCTGTACCTCACCGGTCAGGATATTGTAAGTTGCGGAGTAGGTGGAGCACTATTTAGTGGTTTGATTACCGCAAGCGCAGTGAGTGGAAAAAATTTATTGAATCGTTTGAAATAAATTTCGGCATGGCATATAACCAAACACTTGAAGAGTTGATTCGTGGAATGCTTAAACAAAAAAAGCAATTGACTGTCGAGAAAAAAATGTTTGGGGGAATTGCGTTTATGCTGCATAATAAATTGGCGTGCGGCATTGTAAAAGATGAACTGATGGTTCGCTGTGTACTTTCAAAATATGACGAATCCCTTCAACAACCCAACGCAGCCGAAATGAATTTTACAGGACGTGTAATGAAAGGTTTCGTAATGGTAGATGAAGGAGGCTGGAGAAATGCCTGGCAACTTAGTCAATGGCTCGACTTGGGAATTGAATTTGCCGAATCGGATGAAGGCAAAAAAAAGTTGGTTAAAAAGAAATCGAAAAAATAATTTTCATGAACCACGAATCCTTTTGCAAAGCATGGCTCGACACCTGGACAGGCAATCGCCCTCAGGAACTTCTTCAGTTTTATCATACTGATGCTTTCTATTCCGATCCTTCTAAACGCATCGGATTAAAAGGCCATACACAATTGCTCCCTTATTTCGAAAAACTTCTTTCGCTCAATCCAAATTGGAAATGGGAACCGGTTGAAATTATTTCTACTCAAAAAGGCTGCACATTAAAATGGAAAGCGACAATTCCTGTAGGCAATTCTTTTGTGCAAGAAACAGGATTAGATATTATAGAAATTGAAAACGAACTCATCACTCGCAACGAAGTTTATTTCGATAGAATGAAATGGATGGAAGCAATAAAAAAATAAAAATCCACTAAAAATAAAAGCCCCGCAAAAAATTGCGGGGCTTTATATTTATTCCGAATTCAACATTCTGAACTCAGCACTACGAACAACCCATAGAGTTTCCACAATTCAAACACTTGTAACAAGTACCACTGCGCAATGTGATATTTCCGCACACGCTGCACGGTGGAGCATCGCCCATCATTTCGCTGGCTACTTTATTGAAGGCTTCCATTGAGTTAGATGCAAGGGTTAGTTTTTTCTCTACTCTCATTTCAGTTACTTCTTTCTTTACCGGTTTAGGTGTTTCCTTCATTTCAGGATGGGTGCTTGGCGGAGTAACCGTTTTAATAGGCTCATCAGAAATATCGGAAGTTAAATCAGATGTGCTGCGTTCGCGCAAAGCTAATTCACTTGGTGTTACGTGAACTAAATCTGTTCTGCCCAAATATTCCAAAGCCAACAAACGGAAGATGTAATCTACAATTGAACTTGCATTCTTGATGTTCGGGTGGTCAACCATTCCGCTTGGTTCAAAGCGGGTGAAGGTGAATTTGTTTACGAATTCTTCGAGAGGCACACCGTATTGCAAACCGATAGAAACTGAAATGGCAAAGCAGTTCATCAAAGAGCGGAACGAAGCTCCTTCTTTATGCATGTCAATAAAAATTTCGCCTAGGGTTGCGTCATCATAATTTCCCGTGCGAACAAAAACTGTTTGCCCACCAATTTTTGCTTTTTGTGTAAAGCCCATCCGTTTTGAAGGAAGTTTCTTTCTCTCCACAATGCGCGAAAGCTCGCGCATGAAATGCGTATCTGTAGATTCTTGCATCAACACGCGCGCTGCTTCCAAAACTTGTTCAGGAGTTAGCTTGCTGAATTCCTGAGTTGGTGCTGCGGTAGAAACTGTTGTTTCTTTTTTATCCTCCTTGTCTTCATCTTTCTTATTCGAAAGCGGTTGAGAAAGTTTGCATCCATCGCGGTAAAGCGCATTTGCTTTCAAACCTAAGTGCCATGAAAGCTCATAGCAGTTTTGAATGTCTTCAACAGTAGCTTCGTTAGGCAGGTTAATCGTTTTTGAAATCGCTCCGCTAATGAACGGCTGAACCGCTCCCATCATACGAATGTGACCGTGCGCATGAATAAAACGTTGTCCTTTGGTTCCGCATTTGTTCGCGCAATCAAAAATTGGAAGATGTTCATCTTTCAATAATGGCGCGCCTTCTACAGTCATAGTTCCGCAAACAAATTCGTTAGCAGCTTCAATTTGTTCTTTGTTGTAACCTAATTCGCGAAGCAAATTGAAGTTAGTTCCGTTGTATTGTTTCTCAGTAAAACCAAGGCGTTGTAAAGTTTCTTCACCCAAACTGTAAACGTTGAAGGCAAACGTAATGTCGAAGGCTGCAACTAAACCATTCTCGATTTTTTCAATGTCGGAAGAATTAAATCCTTTTGCTTTTAATGAATCTGCATTGATGTGCGGACAACCGGTAAGCGTTCCGTTTCCTTTCGCATATTTTACAATCGCATCAATTTCTGAAGTTGAATAACCTAAGTTCTCCAAAGCCGCAGGCACACACTCATTTACAATTTTGAAATAACCGCCACCCGAAAGTTTTTTGAATTTCACCAATGCAAAATCAGGTTCAACACCGGTAGTGTCGCAATCCATCAACAAACCAATTGTTCCTGTTGGAGCAATTACAGTTGACTGCGCGTTGCGGTAACCAAATTTTTCTCCCAGTTGCAAGGCTTCATCCCAAGCAGTAGTGGCTGCCTTCAATAAATAATCAGGGCAGAATTTAGGGTCAATGCCTTGCGGCTTAATTTCGATTCCTTCGTAAGCAGTTGTATCTGCATTGTATGCTGCAAGACGATGATTACGCATAACCTTCAGCATGTGCTTTTTGTTTCTCTCATAAGCAGGAAACGCACCAAGAGTAGCCGCCATTTCTGCAGAAGTTTTGTAAGCCACACCGGTCATGATAGCGGTGATTGCTCCGCCAATGGCGCGCGCCTTATCGCTATCGTAAGGAATGCCGCTTACCATTAATACAGAACCGAGGTTTGCATAACCAAGACCAAGCGTTCTGAATTCATAAGAAAGTTGCGCTACTTCTTTAGAGGGAAACTGCGCCATGAGCACAGAAATTTCCAACACCGTTGTCCAAACGCGGCTCATGTGTTCGAAACCTGCTACATTAAACTCAAGCGTTTTATCGTTGAAGAATTTGCGAAGATTAAATGAAGCCAAATTACAAGCAGTGTTATCTAAAAACATATACTCGCTGCAAGGATTCGATGCGCGGATTGGTCCGTCTTCTGGGCAAGTATGCCACTCATTAATAGTAGTATCATATTGAACACCCGGGTCAGCACAACGCCATGCTGCCATCGCAATTTTATCCCACAATTCTTTTGAAGGAATTGATTTCATCACCTTGCCATTGCTGCGACCGAGCAGGTTCCAGTTTTCACCTTTCTCTAGTGTATGGAAGAATGAATTGGGAATACGAACCGAGTTGTTAGAATTTTGTCCTGCAACGGTTTTGTAAGCTTCGCCTTCGTAGTGCGAATCGTAACCGGCTGCAATCAGCGCGGCAACTTTATCTTCTTCTTTGCTTTTCCAATCAATGAAATCAATAATTTCAGGATGGTCTAAATCCAAGCAAACCATCTTAGCGGCACGTCTTGTTGTTCCGCCACTTTTAATTGCACCAGCAGCAGCATCACCTATTTTCAAAAAGCTCATCAAGCCCGAAGAAGTTCCTCCGCCTGAAAGTTTTTCGCCTTCGCCACGAATATTGCTGAAGTTAGTTCCTACGCCCGAACCATATTTGAAGATACGTGCTTCGCGGGTCCACAAATCCATAATTCCTCCGCTATTCACTAAATCATCGTCAACAGATAAAATAAAACAAGCGTGAGGCTGCGGTCTTTCGTAAGCCGAAGTAGATTGCGCCAAAACTCCGGTATCAGGATTTACAAAATAGTGACCTTGCGGTTTACCGGTAATGCCATAGGCGGTATACAAACCAGTGTTGAACCATTGCGGAGAATTGGGAGCCGCCATTTGGTCGAGCAAAGAAAAAACCAACTCGTCATAAAACACAGTGGCATCTTTTGCTGTAGCAAAATAGCCGTAGCGCTCGCCCCAACTTTTCCAGCAATCTGCCAAGCGGTGCACCACCTGTTTAGCCGAACGCTCGCCACCCAACGATCCATCGGGTTGCGGCACGCCTGCCTTGCGGAAATATTTTTGCGCGAGAATATCAGTGGCAACCTGACTCCATCCCTTCGGAACCTCCACATTGTACATCTCGAACACCGCATCGCCCTTAGGGTTGCGGATTACGCTCGAGCGCAAATCATACTCAAATAAATCGAACGCTGATTTTTCCTCTTGGGTATAGAGGCGATCAAACTTCAATCCTTTTTTTTCGTTCTTTCTTGCCATAAAATTTTATTGTGGGGTATTTTGAAATTGTGCAGGGGTTTTTTGTAATAACGTTGACAAATATATTTTTCAGAACTTTTGAAAACCATCCCATTTTTCCACACCATTTGTGCAAACAGGTTTGGTATGTTTTGAAACGCTGTGTGGGCTTGAATTCCCTTTGTGGAAAAAGATTTATCTAATTTTTTTTCGAAAAAATTTGGGCGTTTCGGGTAAAAATTTTGTATGGTTTTTTGGGCGGGGGAATCGGGCTTTTGCTGCCTTTACAATGTATCGTTGTATGACTGTGGCAATGTTTTATACCAAACTTAAATCTTCAAGCAAACAAGCCGCTGTCCTCATCGACCCCGATAAGCACAACCAAGAAAGTTTAGCGCAATTGATTCACTTAGCCTAAAATGTCAAACTGATCTTTTCTACATTATCAAAATTTTAACCAGGAACACTACCTGCCAACTAATAAGCAAATTTCGGACTTAATGCTTGAAATGCCTCACCCCTGTCGTTACCATTGCCTGACCCTGTTTGTTAGCTGCGTCAATTGAGTCTTGGTCTTTGATACTTCCTCCTGGCTGAGCAATAGCGGTTACACCTGCTTCGGCAGCTATAGTTACACAGTCCGGGAATGGGAAAAACGCATCGCTTGCCATTACCGAACCGGTTAAATCAAAACCGAATTCCTTCGCCTTGCGAATAGCATTTTGCAGGGCATCTACTCGCGAAGTCTGCCCGCAGTTACTGCCAATGAGTTGTTTGTTTTTTACCAATGCAATGCCGTTACTCTTTAAATGTTTAACAGCAATTACCGCAAACTCCAAATCAGAAATTTCTTTCTCAGAAGGTGCTTTTGTAGTTACTGTTTTAAACTGATTTCTTTTTTCGCTTGAAGAATCTGCGTCTTGAACGAGAACTCCGTTCAGTAAATTCTTGAAGGTTTTGCTTTGAACTTTGAATTTTGAACTTTGAACCTTAATAATGATGCGGTTCTTTTTCGATTTCAAAACAGCGAGTGCATCGTCATCATAATCAGGAGCGGTAAGCACTTCAAAAAAAAGTGAATTCATTTCGTTAGCCGTTGCCAAATCAATTTTTCTGTTCACGGCAATTACACCACCAAATGCCGAAGTAGTATCGCAGGCAAAAGCAGCCTTGTAAGCTTCGCAAATGTTTTCGCGCGAAGCTAAACCACAACTATTGGTGTGTTTGATAATAGCAACTGTTGGTTCTGTAAATTCTGCAACAAGATTTATGGAAGCATCTACATCTACCAAGTTGTTATACGAAAGTTCTTTGCCGTTTAGTATTTCAAAAATTTCGTTGAGGTCGCCATAGAAAACTCCGCGCTGATGCGGATTCTCACCATATCGCAAAACCTTTCCGTTGAGTTCGCTCTTTTTGAAAACTTCGAATTTGAATTCGTTGTTGAAATATTCAAAAATGAGCGTGTCGTAATGCGAAGAGGTCATGAATGCTTTAGCAGCAAATTTCTTTCTGTCTTCCAAATCGGTTTCTCCATTTTTGGTTTGTAGCAATTCCAAAAGTGGTTCATAATCGTTGCGCGAAGAAACAATTACCGTGTCGTTAAAATTTTTGGCAGCAGCACGAATCAAACTGATTCCGCCAATGTCAATTTTCTCAATCACATCGTCTTCGTCTTTGCCGGCTTTCACCGTTTCTTCAAACGGATATAAATCAACAATCACCAAATCAATTTCTGGAATTTCATACAGCGCCATTTCTTTTTGGTCGCTATAGTTATCTCTTCTGCCGAGTATGCCGCCAAATACTTTCGGGTGAAGCGTTTTTACTCTTCCACCAAGAATAGAGGGATAAGAAGTAAGGTCTTCAACGGCTGTAACGCTTACACCCAATCCTTCAATGAAACTTTGTGTGCCACCCGTACTGTAAATTTTAACTCCGAGTTTATCGAGCTCTTTTACAACGAGATCGAGCTTGTCTTTGTAATAAACAGAAATGAGGGCTGACTTTATTTTCTTGCGCATGATGTGTATTTGAAATTGCGCGCAAAAGTATTTTTAGTGCTGAATGCCGAATGCTGAATGTGGAATTATTTAACCACAGTTTTTCCACGAAGCAATTTTCAATGCAGGACTTCCTCAATCGCTTTCACATACCACTCATGTTCTAACTGCTGAACTTTGGCTGAAAGTGTTTCGGTGGTATCATCAGAAGTAATAGCCACTTTTTTCTGCAACAGAATTTCTCCATCGTCATAAACTTCATTCACGTAGTGAACGGTGATTCCTGTTTCAGATTCTTTATTGGCAAGAACAGCTTCGTGAACCTTTATGCCATACATTCCCTTGCCGCCATGTTTTGGCAAAAGCGCAGGATGAATGTTGACAATCTTCTTTGGAAAATTTTGCAACAGAAACGCAGGAATCAATTGCAAAAATCCTGCAAGCACAATCAAATCTGTCTTTTGAGCATTCAGCAACTTCATCATTATTTCTTCTTTGTTCAACGAATCTTTATTGATGATTGCTGAAATAATTTTGTGTTCGTGCGCAATCTTCAACACACCTGCCGAAGGATTATTGGTAACCACCAACACCACTTTTATGGTGGGGTGATTTTCAAAATGCTCAATTATAGCTTTGGCGTTTGTTCCTTTGCCGCTCGCAAAAATGGCGATGTGTTTCATGTATGTAATCTGTAGCTGAATTTATTTCTGCAGAATGAATTTCCTCACCGTCTTCTCTTCATTATAAGTTACCCGAATAAAATATTCAGCGGGCAACATCAATCCTGTTGGAATCTCGAAATCAGTTCTTCCTTCGGGCAAATCCAATTCTGTTTTAGGAACAACAAGATGCCCAAGTACATCAGCAATTTCTATGGCTACCTTTCCTTCCTTCGGCAAAATAATTCCAAGGGTTGATTGATTGAATGCGGGATTAGGTGAAGGACCAACTAATTGAATGGTTCCTGTAAGCGATGCGCATTGACGGTTGTTATCAATCCGTGTTTCGGTTTCGCCATGGTTCACAGTTTTCGCTTCAACGCACACAAACGAATTTGCTCTCGAAGCGCTTGAAACAAACTGTGCGGTGAAGGTGTATTGCATTACTTGTCCCGAAGGAAGAACGCCATTCCAATCTTCTGTAATCAATCCGCCAGTGCCGAGCGTTGCGTATAGATGTATATGTGTGATAGCGCGAGTACCTACGTTACTCATAAGCGTTTTAATTGCTACCAATACTGAGCCGTCTGTTTGTGTTTGTGAAGTTGCTTCAACCACATCAACCGACAAATCCAAATCAGTGTGCGAGACATAGAAAGTTTGTGCACTGCTGTTTGTGCATCCAAAATCGGAAGAAACAGTCAACACAATATTGAACGAATCGTTAGTAGTGTATGTATGTGATGTATTCGCAGCAAATGAATGCGCAGAGCCATCACCAAAATTCCAATCATAACCTGTGGCACCGCTACTGTGATTGGTAAGCGTTATATCAACAGGCGCTTCGCCATACAACGGAGCCATTGCAAATGTCGACACAGGATTTGGATGCACCTGAACAGTTTTGGTAATGGAATCTTTACAACCACTATAAGTGGTTACTAAAAGTTTCACCGAATAATTTCCTGTATCAGCAAAATAATATTGCGGAGAAAGAACATGATGGAATAGACTTCCATTAATATTCCAATCGCGGAACTGAATTGATTCGCTTAGCGAAAGGCTACTGTCAAGTGGCGTGTAATTCAAATCTTCGCACAGCGAAAGATTGGTGAAGTTGGCAATCGGATTTTGTACAATCAAAATTTGTTTAGCCACCGTATCGGTACAGCCAATCGCATTTTCAATTGTAAGTTTTACCGGATATAAACCCGAGACTAAATAACGATGTGTGGGGTTTTGAAGTGCTGAGAAAAAACTTCCATCGCCAAAATTCCATTGCCAACCCACCACCGAAAACGAATTAGTGATATCAACAAATTTTGTAGAGTCGCCAAGGCAAATGTTTAGAAAATTAAAATCGGCATGAAGTGCAGGAAAAACTTCTACTGCACTTACCACGCTATCCACACAGCCTTGATTGGTAGTTACTACTAATGTTACAAGTACATTACCCTGTGTAGGAAAATTGTAGCTAACGTTTGACGTGTTGAATACATTAGTTTGATCAATTCTCCATAGCCAGTTTGTTACACTATCAGGCGGCAACAAACTACTTTCATCTAGAAGTTGCGATGAGTTTCCTGCACAAATAATTCCGGGATAAGAAAGCCGAGCTACCGGTTTGGCGTGAACCGAAATGTTTTTGACTGCTACACCTGTGCAGCCGGAATCGGTGAATAAAATCAGTGTAACACTATAATCTCCGGGAGAAGGAAAAGCATGAAAAGGGTTTTGTAATAACGAACTAGTGTTATCTCCAAAGTTCCAATTCCATTGATGAATGCTATCGGGCAAAACAGGAATAGTGATATCTGTAAAACCTGTTTGCTGGCCATAGCAAGCAATGCCCGAAGTAAAATCACCAATCGGTGCGGTGCCTTTAATAGTTACGTTCACTATATCGCTAGTGCTACATCCATAAATATCTGTAACAGAAACAGAATAATTTCCTGCAGAAGCGATAGTGATAAATGTTGTAGTTGCTGCGGTTGACCAAAGCACCAGTGAAGGCGGATAGTTGCCTGTGTTAATAGCAAGATCGTTGCCAATGCACATTAGGGAATCCGTAGGTAAAACAGAAAGTAGCGAAATGGAATCAACGTGAACTGAAGTGGTATCGGTCAATAAAGAACAGCCGCCTACATCAGTAATTAAACAAGAATAATTTCCCGTTGTATCTTTTTGTACCGTGTAGGTAGTTAATCCATCACTCCATAAAAATGTATAGCCACTTGCAGACGAAAGAAGAACAGGGTGAACATTTACAGGTTGCCCTAAACAAATAGTTGTATCAACCGGACTCATAGCCGTGTAAGGCATAGTAACATTGATGGCATCGGTGCTCGTGCGGTCAAAAACATCCGTAGCGGTAACCGAATAAATTCCAGTTCTATTTACGCTAATACTAGAGGACGTTTCGCCATTCGACCATAAAAATTCTTTGAACCGGTTAGTGGCATCAATCGTAATTGGGCACAAACTATAAAGTTGAATGGTATCGGGACCCAAATTGACCGCAGGAGAATATTTGTTGTAGATATAATTTTCAACTTGACCGCGTTCTATTGCCGACAAACTGCTTTTATAAATAATTAGCTCAGCAAGTTCTCCGCTAAAAAAACTATACCCGCTTATCAACTTACCAATTGAATAGTTTTGGTTTACAAATGTTCCGCTTAGCGCAGGTGCTGTACCGGTTGCCATGAGAGAACTGTTTTTATAGATTTCTACATTGGTATTAATTGTTTTTATGACATCAGACAAAAAGTACGAATTAGGTATCACCGATTCCTTCAAGACGGTGGCCATGTTTCTAAATTCCATAAATGAACCACTTTGTGTTGCCCATAAAAACATACCTGTAGTTTCAGTTCCGGTAGAAAAAATAGTTCGGTTTCCACTGGCTGCGTTGGCTTTGCCCACCACAAACAAACTCATCGACCCATTTTCTAATTGCTGAATAAGCCCTCCAGCAAATTCATCGTTACTACCATCAAATTGCAAAGCCGGCTTCACCAATTCAAAGGGATTCGTCAATTGGGCTTGTTTGTTTGGGTCTAACTGCAGCGCATGTAAATTATTTCCGCTTTGGTCATTCCATTGGCTAACTTTTCCGGCATTTTGAGTAATACCCAAATCGGCTGCTAACCATAAAGCAAGGTTGGGTAAAAAAGATGGTTCAAAAAGAGTAAACGTATTCACCACCGATTCGCTGAAATCGTTACAAACATTGAAAGCCCTTACCTTCCAGTAAAACACCGGATTGTTGCTTAGCACCGCACTGTATTGCGTAGCCGTAATTCCATTGATAACTATTGGAGATAAGAACGATGCGTCAGTTGAAATGTAAAGCGAATAACTGCTAGCGTTTAGAGTCGGTAGCCAGCTAAAATTAATATTGGCAGACCCTGCTTGAAAATTGTTGACAGGACTTTGCAGATTAACAATCTGCGGTTGAGGTGCGCTTGGCACTACTTGCAGGCTATTGGTTATTGAATTGGAACAACCATTGGTGGCAGTAACTGTTAGTGAAACAGAATAATTTCCGAACGTGCTAAATAAATGTTGTGGATTTTGTGTACTTGCGTGCGTTGTTCCATCTCCAAAATTCCAATCCCATTGGTTAATATTTTCAGCAATGGGGGCAGTGCTTAAATCGGTAAACAAATATGGATTGCTCACGCATGCCAGCGTAGGTTGGAACGCAGCTGTGGGAATTGGTTTTATTAAAACCTGTTGACTGGTATAATTTAAACATCCGGCACTGGTAGTTACACTTAGCGTGACCACGTAATTGCCCGTATCGGTGTAGCTATAAGTAGGGTTAGCAATAGAAGCAATTCCACCATCTCCAAAATCCCACGAGTATCCTGTAATAGCCGAAGTGTCTGTTGACACACTGCTATTCTGCGGTACATAATCAAGTCCTAAACAAAAAGAACCTCCGGTAAAAGTTACATTGGGTGTACTTCCTGTTTTAGTAATGTGAATAGTATCGTAGCCTTTACATCCAATAGCATTTGTAACAGTTACAGAATAATTTCCTGAATCGGGCACAACCAAATAAACGGTAGATGCCCCAGTTGACCATTGAAATTGAAAACTGTCCCATCCAATGGTAGGTGCTTTTAGCCCAATTAAATTTCCCGAACACATGCTGGTATCGCTCCCCAATGAAACCACATTTTCGAAAGTATCTATTGCTAGCGTAATCGTGTCGGAAAATGCTGCGCAGTTGCCGTACGAAACTTGTACCGAATAATTTCCGCTTGCGCCTGTTTGAATGGAAGAGGAAGTTTCTCCGGTGCTCCAATCAAATGTGTACCCTGCTAGAGAAGGCAATTGTGTTTGCAACTGCAGTATATTACCCAAACAAATTGTAGTGTCAGAAACGGTAAGGTTGATGTTTGGAAAAGTGACCACAATCGTATCTAAACTAACTCTCCCAAAAATATCGGTAACCGCTACCGAGTAAACACCGCTTCGATTTACGTTAATAGTAGCAGTAGTTTCATTTGTTGACCACAAGTAATTTTTGTAACAGTTGCTGGCATTCAACTGCACCGGACAAAACCCTGCACTAACAGTTATGTCGGGACCCAAGTGAACAGGAGAGCTATACTTGTTGTATAAATAATTTTCTACTTGCTGCTGTGCCGCGGGGTTAAGTGCAGTGTTATACAAAATCACTTCAGCAATTTCACCACTAAAGTTTTGATATACCGATGCCAATTTTCCTAATTGATATTTAGCGGTGTCTAAAAAAGGTCCAGCATACGCAGCACCTTTTGCACCAAGCTCCACGCCATTTCTGTAAATCGTGTCGCCCACCCCAATGTTCTTTTTCACACTGAATAAATAATACTCTTGAGCCGTTGAATTTCCACCGGCAAGAATTTGCGTAGCATTTCTAAATTGAACTACTGCTGAAGTATGCCACAGGAACATATTCTGGTCGTTGCCTATTGAAAAAATGGTTCGGTTACCAACGATTACGTTTGGTTTAGCCACAATGAATAAACTTAACGAGCTGGTGCCAATTCCTGGAATAGGGGTGCCGTACAAAATGTCGTTAATGCCGTCAAAAAGCAATGCAGGTTTTCCGCAAAGCTCAGGTGGAAATTGAAGGCTGGGTGCTGTGCCCAAATTATTTACTGCATCAAAGGCATGTCCGCTTTGGTCGCTCCATTGTGTAACAGCACTGCCACTTAATGCAATTCCGGTATCTGCTTTTAACCACAAAGCAAGCCCCGATAAATCGGCAGGCAGAAAAATAGTAAATACACGTTTATCAGATTCTGATGTTGCATTACAAATATTATAGGCTACTACTTTCCAATAAAAAACTTGGCTGCCACTTACATTGGCCGCGTATTGTGTAGTGTAAATATTGTTGAAAATAACAGGCGCAGTAAACAACGAATCTGTAGCGATGAGAAGGGAATATTTAACCGCATTTTGAGCCGGTGACCAAATGAAATTTATCGTTTGGCTCGAGGCCTGATAATTATCCTGAGGTTGTACCAATTCTGTAATTTGTGGTTGAGCGTAATTGGCAACTACGTTTAAATTATTTTGAATTGTATCCATACAGCCATTGGTGGCGGAAATAATTAGAGTCACAGAATAATTATTTGAACCGCTATAAATATGCGAAGGGTTTTGTGCTACTGATATGGCGGAGGCATCACCAAAATTCCAATTCCAAGAGTTTATACTTTCGTTCAAAGGAGCTAGGCTTAAATCGTTGAACTGATAACCGTTATTGATACATGCAGTGGTAGTTTGAAAAATAGCTACAGGATTGGGCTTCACAATTACCTGATGGGTTGCCGAAGAGGAGCATCCAGCACTGGAGGTAACAGAGAGCGATACATTGTAAGTGCCCGTTACAGAATAATTGTACGTTGGGTTTGCAATACTGGCTACTCCTCCATCGCCAAAGGACCATTCATAATTGCTAATAAGTCCAGCGGTAGTGTTGGATGGATTGTAAGAATCTCCTAAACATAAATTTGCACCGCTAAAGGTTACGGTAGGTGCTGTACCTACCACCGTTACCGCTATGGTATCTACGGCACTGCAGCCATTTGCATTGGTAACAGTTAAGGTATATGTATTTGTGGAAGGCAGTACGAGTAAACTATCGGTGCTGTTATCTGACCAAAGAAATTGTAAACTATCCCAACCGTTTGCAGGAAATTGCAACCCAATAGTGTTACCTGCACATACATTATTTAAATCGGGTCCTAATGAAACTGTGGTTGAAAAATTATCGATAGAAAAAACTTGGGTATCTGAAACGGCAGAACACAAGGAGTCGTCTGTAACTGTTACAGAATAATTGCCCCCGTTGCTTATACCAATTGTAGGTGTGGTTTGTGCGTTCTGCCACTGAAAAGAATAACCAATTGTTGAGGGAAGATAAGTACCAATGGTAATTACTTCGCCAGCACAAATGGTAGTGCTGGCCGCACTTATATTTACATTTGGGTAAGTAATCATAATATCATCCGTACTCTGCCTTCCAAAAATATCGGTTGCAGTAACTGAGTACAATCCACCCGTGCTAACACTTATAGAGGACGAAGTGGCTCCTGTTGACCACAAATAGTTCGTGAAGCAATTTCCCGCTGTAATGGTTGTTGCGCAAAACCCATAAGGTATAGTGATATCGGCTCCCAAATTAACTGGAGCCGCGTACTTGTTTTCTAAATATGTTTCTACTTGTTGCCGTTGTGCAACGGTAAGCGCACCCTTGTATACGATAATCTCTGCAATTTCCCCGTTTAAAAAAGTACCGCTAGCCGCTGCTACTCGTCCCAAAATATAGTTGGCATTGGTAAAAGACCCTATAGCCAATGCCGCGGTGGAGTGTTTTGCTAATGAGGTGTTCTTGTAAAGGTCAACGCTCACACCAAAATCCTTTACAACACTTATCAAATTATAAGCATTGGAAACAAAGTTATAATTAATCGGGGTGGTTAATCCGGTAACTGCGTTACCATTATTTTTAAACTCGTAGCCAGCGCCATTGTGCCACATGCGCATACCTTGAGTTAAGGATGACACCGAAAAAAAAGCTCTACTTCCGGTTATAATGTTGGTTCGGCCTATTATGAATAAACTCATTGAACCACTTTCCAAATTAGGAATTTGTAGTCCGTCTAATTCGTCATTTTGCCCGTCAAACTGTAATGCGGGTTTTCCACATAACTCAGCGGGAAAAACAAGTCGAGGTTGAAATGTGCCGTTGCTTTGGCTGGCATCGAGCCCACTGCCGCTTAGGTCGGTCCATTGGCTTACATAATCAACTCCCTGGATAGCAATTCCAGTATCAGCAGATAACCACAAGGCCAAGTTGGGAATATTTGAAGGAGAAAAATTTTGCGAAAAAATTTTGTTGCTCATTAAAAAAGCAGTCAAAAGAAAAACGCAGCGAAGGGTAATTTTCATTCTCATAGAAGACAGCTGTTCTTGTCTCCCGAAAGTAGGATTAATTTCTTCAACGCTCTCCCCTTATCAACGCCTCATAAACCTGTGCATACTTTTCAACACCTTTTGAAAGAGAATAAGTGGCATCGGCTCCCTTGGTGATAGCGATGGAATTAAAAGTCGAAGTATCTACCATCATTTTTTTAATTACATCCCGGTACCCTATCGTAGAAAATTCTCGAACCAAAATTCCTGCTTGCAAACCTTCGGTAATGCTAGCTACATCACCTACACCAGCGTTGCAAATGTGCGGAATGCCCATGCCCATAATTTCGCCCTGCTTGGTTGGAGAGGAGGCTTGCTTAGAAAAAACTGGAAGAATGAAAAACAGATTCCAATTAGAGAGAGAAAGAAAAGTGGGAACCTCCTTGTGTTTTGCGGGAGAAATCAAGAACGCATGAGCAGGCATATTTTTTTTCGCGGCTTTGCTTAAAATACTTTCATCTGTTTCGTTGGTGATGAATAAAAATTTTGCGTCAGGCTTTTTTTCTAATAAGCATTGGAAGAAGTCTAGCATCTCGTCCAACATATACCAGGTGCCTATACTTCCTAAGTAACTTAAAACAAATTCATTTCCTGTGAGTTGAAATTTGTTGCGCAGTTCTGCTTTCAGCTTTTCGTCTACACTGTTTTGCGAAAACAAATTCAAATCGGCACAGCAAGGAATAACTTGAATGGGTATAGGTTGATTAGGAATTTCATTTCGCGCGTGTAAAATTTTCTTTCCCGCTTCGGTCAAGCTAATGGTGTAATCGGCTTCGCTTAAAAAATCTATTTCTTTCTGCTTGAAGAAATTGAAAATGCATTTGTAAAGTGGATTGCTCAAGTTCCAAATCTTTCCATCCACTCGTTCATCGGCATAAAAGCCGCGCATGTCAAACAAAAATTTTGTGTCGAACTTTTTCTTCATTGCCAAACCAACAAATGCAGCTATGTAACTGCGGCAATGAACGAGGCTGAAATTTTTTTCTGCATGAAGTGCAAATGCTTTTTTATGCATTCGCCATAAATCATAAATGGTAGAAAGCACAGGTGGTTTCTTTGTATAAGCAAGCGGAACCCAATCAATATTGCTTTGCTGTAATCGCGCAGAAATTTCTTTCGAAAATTTTTCAAAGCGTGCTGCCTTTTCAAAACTAACCAGCGTGAATCGGTAACCCAGTTTCGATAAGCCTTCTATATAAGGTATCACTTGACTTTGCCCGAGCGGGTCGGTCATGCCATCGTAGCTGAGAAAGAGCACTTGGGTCATTGATGATTTATTTCTGATTATTGTACAGCCAATGATGAAGTAGTATCAACACCCAAATTCTATTGTAAAGAAAGTCTTCGCCTTTTTCAAAACGCGCCACAAGCGATTTTACTTTTTCAAATTTTACAGCTCCGCATTTTTCAACCACTTCTTCGCTCAAATATTTTTCAAGCAAGTAATGCAAATCTGTTTTCAGCCATTTCGCCAACGGAATAGAGAAGCCCCATTTCGGTCTCTCGAAAAATTCTTTCGGTACAAAATCATACAACACTTCTTTCAATAAGTATTTCGCCACACCATTTTTCATTTTCAAATCTTCGGAAAGATTCAAGGCAAATTCTACTACCCGATAATCTAGAAACGGAGTACGTGCCTCCAGCGAAAATTGCATACTCGCAATATCTACCTTCGTGAGCAAATCATCTTTCAAATAATATTTCACGTCAAACAAAGCTTGCTCTTCTGCGGCAGATAATTTTCGTTTCGTTTTAAAATTCTCGTCAAACAAAATTTCATGTTTGAAATTGTCTTGTAACAAATCATTCAATTCATCTTCACTAAAAAAATATTGTTCTTGCGAAAAAATATGGCTCTTCTTATGCGCTTCGGTTTTATAATTAAAGACCTGTGCACCGCGCTTGTAACGCTCGCCCATTTGCGCCACCGATAAAGCAATTGGCTTTCTAAAAAATTTCACCAACGGATTATCCAATCGCTTCGCCCAATTGTAAGCACCATAGCCCATAAACAATTCATCGCCACCATCGCCACTCAATGTCATGGTTACATATTGCCTCGCCAATTTTGAAACCAGCATGGTTGGAATACCCGATGAATCGGCATACGGCTCATCATAAACCGTCATCATTTTATCCATCAAACCGAGTGCATCGTTTTCGGTTACTATAAATTCGTGATGCTCCGTGCCGAGATGTTTCGAAACCTTTTTGGCGTACTCGCTCTCGTTATACTTCGCTTCTTTAAAACCAATTGAAAATGTTTTTACCGGATGCGAAGAAACACTTTGTGCAATGGCGGTTACTGCGCTCGAATCAATTCCTCCACTCAAAAAAGTGCCAAATGGCACATCACTTATCATTCGATAACGTACCGATGAAGTGAGCAACTCTTTCAATTCTTTTTTGGCTGAATCAAAATCTGTAGCAACAGTGGTGGTGATTTTTTCTTCGGGCTTCCAGTAGTGAACTACTTCAAAGCCGTGTTTGTCAACCAAGGCAAAACTGCCTGCCGGCAACTTGTAAATAGATTGATAAATGGTTTCCCGTTCAGGAATATAGCCAGCATATAAAAATGTGGAAACCACACGCTTGTTGAGCGGTATATTTTGTGCCACAAAGTCAATAGCCAGCAACGATTTTATTTCAGAGCCAAATGCAAAATTGTTTTCAGCATAGAAATAATACAGCGGTTTTACACCCAATCTATCGCGAAAGAGAAACAGCTTTTCTTTCTGCTTATCGTAAACAGCAATGGCAAACATGCCGTTGAGCAAATGCACAAATTCAGTTCCGCGTTGTTCAAATGCTTCGAGAATAATTTCTGTATCGCTATTGGTGCGCGGTGAAATATTCAATTGCTTGGCTATCTCCTTAAAATTGTAAACCTCTCCGTTAAACACCATCACATATCGTTCGCTCTGCGAAAACATGGGTTGATTGGCGGCCGTACTCAAATCAATAATGCTCAATCTGCGATGACCTAATCCGCAAGTTTTTTCTTGGTTCAAAAAAAAACCTGCCGCATCGGGTCCGCGATGGCTCATCACGTTCGTCATGGAATGCAAATCAGTTTCGCTGAATTGTTTCGTGAGAGAATAAAAACCAGAGATGCCACACATTTCTTATTGATAAATGATTATTGATTATTGAAATGCAGAACAGCCATTTTCGCGTTTCTGGTGCTGAATTTATTTTTTTGAAAAAGGATGTTTGCTGATTTGCAATTTGCAAAGCGGATGATACTCGCCTTTCAATCCTATTGGCTGTGCTTCGCGAATTTCATTAGCAATTCGAATACTTGCCAGCGCATCGCTCACACCAAAACCATTTCCTTTTAAAATTTCTTGATAACTGCGCGTGTGCAAATCGGCAAAGCCATCGCTAAACTCAATTTCTTCTCCTTCTAAAGTCATGCTTCTATACGTGCGCATGTTTTTTTGTTTAGCCGCTTCAGGTAATGTGTCGGCATTGATGCTCAAAAACCAACGCACGCGTGCTCTCGAAAATTCCATGTAACCAGCCGCGCGGTCGTGTGTATGCAAATGCACAACATTCTGTTTCACATCGCCAAATAAAAAACTGAGCATATCGAAGAAGTGAATGCCTATGTTGGTTGCTATTCCACCGCTCTTGCTCACATCACCTTTCCAACTCGTATAATACCAATTGCCACGTGAGGTGATATACGTTAAATCGAAATCGTAAATCTTATTCGGGTCACCTGCCGCAATTTTTTCTTTCAACTTAATAATGTTTGGATGCAAGCGCAACTGCAAAATGTTATTGATTTTCTTTCCCGTTTCTTTTTCGAGCGCTATCAAAGATTCTGCGTTGGAAGTTTTAAGCACAAGCGGCTTTTCACAAATAACGTTTGCGCCAATACGCAAACCAAAACGAATGTGCGAGTCGTGCAAATAATTTGGCGAGCAAATAGAAACGTAATCGAGCGGAGAATTTTTCCTTGTCAATTTATCAATGTGCCTATCGAAGCGTTCGAACTCTACAAAAAAGGCAGCATCGGGAAAATAGGAATCCATGATACCAACACTATCGAAAGGGTCATACGCAGCAAGCAAAACGTTGTCGGTGTCTTTTATAGCTTTTAAATGTCGCGGTGCTATGTAACCAGAGGCACCAATCAATGCGAAATTTTTCATGTAGCAATAATAGGAAAAGAGGGGCGAAACAGCTTAGGAAGAATGGAATATTGGCTGGTTCGATGAAATATAAACTCTCTCGTTATTCATCTATCATTCCACTCTTGAATTGGAAATTGAAAAAAATAAACCCAGCCGTTAAAAATTGACTGCTTACTTTTCATTGTTTCTCTTATGTTGAATGATAATTTCACTTACCAATTAAACACGGGTAATATTCTTTATGAAGCAGTTGCTGAAATATTTTTATCGTTACTTTTTAGGGCTATCTGTTTGGCAAAAAAACAAGCGCTACTTATCCATTGTTTCCAACCAGCCGACTAAAAGCGTTTACATAGAACTGTCTGAAAACAAATATGAACGGTATCTGTATTTATTTATAAAATTTTTTTTGCTTGAAGGATATACCGTTTACATCAAAAAAAACTATCGCTTCCTTGGCGATTTTGATGTTTATCCAAAATTGTTGTTCAAAGAAAAAAACTTAGTGTTCACTAATTTCCCAGCAACAAACGCCACATTAAAATTTTCTGACTGTGCAAAATCTGGTTACGTGCAATTAGGTTACGATTACTTCAACAAGAATAAAGAGGATTCTTTTTTTTATGTGCCCATGGCGCTTCACCCTAACTTATATTTTCATAAGTATTGGAATACAACCGTGGCGTTAGAAGCGAAAAGGTTGAACAGCCTTTTTTTTGCAGGTAATTTTGATGCGCAGCAATATCATCAAATAGAAGATATGGGCAAATTCAAAGTGGCTTCGCGGCTGCAGTTGATTGATCAATTGAGAGAAAGTAACCTTGCTGCTTTTCCCAAAACGGCAGAAGAGTTTCGCGCAGCCATGCAGCAATGTGCAGTAATAATAGTTGACACCAAATATTTTGGAATTGAAGCAAAAGAACTGCGACCTTGCCTAGCGCAATTCAATTTTTTTCTTGCCTGTCCCGGTATCAGCATGCCGTTTTCGCACAATATTATAGAGGCTATGTCGTGCGGCACCATTCCGGTTATCGAAAGAGAATATGCACAACTATTTTCTCCTCCGCTTAAGCATTTATATAATGCAATAATTTTTGAAAACGCTGCAGCATTAAACAAAACAGTAGAACTAGCTATTCTTCTGGAATCAGAATTGGTGTCCACTATCAGGCAAAATGTTGTTCAGTATTACACCAACTATTTAAGTCCGCAAAAGGTGGTGGAGTCGCTGGTAAACAAAAAGCCGAACCGTGTAATGCTACTGGCAGAAGCACATAGCGTGCGCTTAATGAAAAATTAATTGCTGAGAAGGTTTGTCTTTAATAAATCGGCAAATATTTTTGCCTGCGTTCCTCTTGAATATTTTTTGTAGTTGTCGTTGGTTTCGGCAAAGGTTATTCTTGCGTGCTTAAAATTTTCAAACTCTTGCTTCAAAAAATCAGCTACGTCCTCAGCATTATTTGCCGCAAATCCTCCATTGGTTTCTTGTAGCAATTTTTGCAAAACCCCTTCGTCATTTTCAACCAGCAATATTTTTTGTTTGGCAGCCAAATAATCAAACACTTTAGCATTTAGCCAATCAGCACCCTTGCTAGAGAGGAGTAACAAGAGATTCGACTCGCACATTTTTTTTACCATTTGGCTATACGAAATTTTGGGAAGAGGAACCAACCAGGGTAACAATTCGGGTTTATAATTGATGAGTCGGCTAACTGAATTGGGTTGACCTAGCAAGCCGTAAAAATGAACTTCAAAAATATTTTTCTGTACATTTTCTTTGTCAACAAATAGCAAAACTCCATCTAAAAACATTTCAAGATTTTGATGCGGATAGATCGTTCCTGCATAAGTGATAATAAATTTTTTAGCGCTCCGTTCCATTGCAGCAGTGTTTTGAAAATGCTTTTCATCAAAGCCATTATACACAACACGAACATCGGTAGTGGCAAACAGTTTTTGAAGTTCTTGTGCGTAAGAAGGAGCGGCTGTGGTAATGAATGATACACCTTGCAAATATTTTTTTTCAAGTGTTCTGAAAAACAAATTTCTAATTTTTTGCAATAGGCTTAATTGATAATGACCTTGGTTAGTTGTCCAGCCATCGCGATAGTCGGCCACCCATTTAATTTTGTATTTTTTTGAAAGCAGGTGCGCGTATCGAAATAAAATAAAAGGTTCTCCGGTGGCAATAATAAAATCGGGTTTGTTTGCTAGAATTTGCTTTTCTGCGGCTACATAAATTTCACTTTTACTATCAAACCAAAACATGAGGTACTCCAAAAATGTATACAGCAGCGAAAGTATTTTTCGCAACCACACCAGTTGATTAAACCCAAAAGTGAGCAACAGCCGATCGCGCAAATTTGGTTTAAAGGGAACTCTTATCACTTTATTTTTTAGCAAATCAGTTTCCACGCTAACTTCAACCGCAGTTGGTTTTACATAATCTTCGGGGGTGTTCATCGCCTCTTGCCAGTGTCGCGTAACTATTGTTACCGCAATTCCCGAGTCGGGCAAGTAGTTCAACCAACTGTATGGGCGTTGCCCACCAATAGAAATAAGTGGGGGAAAATCGTAGCAGAGAATTAATACTTTCACTTTTCGAAAATAGAAACCTTGCTAAGATTTTGCTGATGAAAACCTTGATATTCTTCACCGCTCAGTTTCCATTGGGTACCAGCGAAACGTTTATTGAAAGTGAATTTCCTGTCCTCGCCCAATCGTTCGACAAAATTTTTATTGTTACGAACGATTTATATTCAGCAGAAAAACGAAAAATTCCAGCACATGTTCAGGTAGTTCGTTACCCCTATGCTTCTTCTTTTCTTTCAAAAATTTTATCACTCGCCAATTTTTTTTACTTGCAAAAAGAAATTCGTTTTATGCGCAGGCGAGACATTGCGCTGAACAAAGCCACCCTTTCTTCGTTGGTGGCCACTTACACTAAAGCTACAGAAGTAAATTCTTTTCTCGAAAAATTTGTTGCTGAAAACAAAATTGACCTTTCAAAGCTCACGCTGTATTCCTATTGGATGAACGATATGGCGGCAGGCTTGGCAATGTTCAATTACAAAAATCCGCAGGTAAAAACGCTTTGCCGCGTCCATGGTTGGGACTTGTATTTCGAGCGACACACGCCCAACTATTTACCGCTTCGAAATTTTATTGTTGGAAATTTAACGGCAACGTTTTGCATTTCCGAAAATGGAAAAAACTATTTGGATGAATTGACCGCGAATAAGTTTTCTCAAAAAATAAAGCTGGCGCGGCTGGGCACCTTCAACACAAACAATGTTTTGTCGCCAAGTAATTCTGGCAAACTAAAGCTGGTAAGTTGCTCTAACATAGTTCCACTCAAACGCGTTCATCTAATTATTGAAGCACTGGCTTCAATAGATGATTTAGAAATAGAGTGGGTCCATTTTGGTGTGCATTTTTTGAAAGATGAAATCGAAAATTTAGCACACGAAAAACTTTCAGGCAAAAAAAATATTCATTACAAATTTGGTGGGCAGGTAACAAACGAAGCGTTGTTACACTACTATTCTACCAATGCTATTGATGCTTTTATCAACGTAAGCGAAACGGAAGGATTGCCTGTTTCTATCATGGAAGCCAATTCGTTTGGCATACCAGCCATTGCCACCAACGTGGGCGGCACGGCTGAAATTGTGCAACACCAAGTGAATGGGTTTTTGTTGAAGGCAAACTGCACTGTCGGAGAAATTGTAGAAACAATAAAAGTTCTTTACAATCTACCTTCGGAAAAGAAAAGCGCGTTGAGAAAAAATGCTTTTGAAATTTGGAACAAAGAATTTAATGCCGAAAACAATTATTGTGCTTTCGCAAAAACTATTCGCTCTCTTTAATCCTGCGCATAAAGATTGAGCAGTTTATCCACGTAATTCACTATGTCAAACTGCCGCGCAAAATCAATTGCTCCTGCCGAAAGTTTATCGTAAAGTTTTCTGTCCGTAAAAAGCAGTTCTATTTTATCTGCAAAAACTTTTGCGCTTTGCTCGTGTAGCATAAAGCCGTTTTCATTGTCGTTTACCAAGCCTAGATTACCGCGCGCATCTAATGCTACTGCGGGCAAACCTGTTGCCATCGCTTCCAGCAGCACCAAACCAAACGCCTCACTGGTAGATGTATGCACATACATATTCGCTGTCGAATAATAATTCTCTACACGCTCCACGTTGCCTGGCATTAAAATTATTCCCGTCAATTTTTTCCGCTCCACTTGTTCTTTCACCACTTCATAAGTAGGACCTTTGCCCAACAAAACTATTTCAACCGATAATTTTCGTTGCAACAATTCTTCAGCAATAGCAATAAAAAGTTGTTGATTTTTCAGCGGAATAAAACTACCCACATTCACAATTCTTATTTTATCGAAGTTTCTTTTTCTGTTAACAGTACTGAACAATTTAAAGTCAATGGCATTGTGCTGTTGAAAAACATTTGGCTGCAAAGCTACGGGCAAAACCGATTCGAAATATTTTTTGGTATGCGCTGAAATGGCGATGAACTTATTGTTACTCTTCAAATAGTTTTTAAGCAGATGTTGCTTCTCGTAAAATTCAGTCAAGAGTTTTTTGCTAAAAAAAGTTTGCTGTGAAAAATTTCTGAACTGCGACATGTTATCGTGGCAGTGGGTGAAGTATTTAATGTGGTTATAAATTTTTTCTCGCGAAAAAATTTCCGCAGCAAATAGATGCGAGTGAATAATATCTGGCTGAAATTCTTTTACTGCAAGTTCAAAATCCCGTAGGTCAACTTTGTTTTTGCGCAGTAAAGAAAGTTGAACAGTAGAACTTGTTTTTCGAATTGGAATATCGGCTGTCTGATAACTGTATTCATTTTCGCCTGACAACACCAGTAATATCGCTTGGTGTTCTTTGCGCAAATTCACTTCCCTACAAATATCTATCGCTATTCGTTCGGCTCCTCCTTTTCTAAGATTGGGTATGATGTAAAGAATTTTCAAAAAATGTTTTTTAGCAAGTGGTCGCAATTTTGCTCTACTCCTCCAATAATAGTACGGCTTTTCCGCTTCCTAAAAGCAGGTGTCTAATGATATTTAAACGATACTTAGTTTGCATGTTAATAGGGTCATTTAAAATTGCCAAGCATAAATTTTTTACTGCTTTACGCTTTGATTTGTTGTAGATAAAATGCTTTGCCATTCCAAAATAGCCTGCACTAAGCATTTGTCTTTTTCTTTTAGAAGAAATTTTATTTCCCGAATGGCTTGGTAAAAAAATATGCCCCAGCATTCGCACATAATCGGCAGACGCATTGTAACGCTTTACGTTTATTGACCTATCATCATGTATAACCACTACAATAGTAGCTTGATGAGCAAGAAATAAGAATGGGAATTTTGTGGCTATGCGTAACCACAGTTCCATGTCTTCTCCAACACGAAACCGCAAATCATACTTAAACTGTTTTAAAATTTCATAGTGAATACAGGTTTGTTGACTATGGATTACCGAGAGCGTCAAGTGTTCAAAGGTGCTGCCTTCTTGAATTTTTTCTTCGCGGCTCTGCAATTCGCCATCTTTATCAAGCAACAATCCGGTGTAAAAAACTGCCACAGGAAAATTTTTATTCGCTACTTCTTTGTGCAGTAATTCTAATCGTTCTGGCAAGTAATAATCATCGCTATCTAAAAAGCAGATGTATTTGCCTGTAGCATTTTCAATTCCGTTGTTACGCGCGGCACTGCGTTCTGCATTTTTTTGAAAAACATAATTAATACGCTTGTCGTTGTACGCTTGCACAACTTCCTTTGTGTTGTCGGTGGAACCGTCATCGACTATCACCAATTCCCATTGGGCAAAAGTTTGTACGAACACGCTTTCAATCGCTTTGCCAATCAAGTTTGCCCGATTGTAGGTAGGAATAATAACGCTAAAAAATGGCTGCATCTTGACTATTTCTTGATAAGCACTTTCATTAAAAACTTGATTCTGGCAAAAGCGTCTAATGAAATATTTTTGTGAAGCGGTGAAGCAAAAAATTCTTTCCAAGCAAATAGACCAACGGAAGAACAGTTATACGCAACGTTGAACCAAAACTGTCCAATATGTTTGTTGAAAAAAGTGATTTCTACAAATGCCGTTTTGCGGTTTGCTTCGACTAATCGTTCTAATAAACTTCTTGCGTCTGCAATAAAGCCTTCGCTCTTTTCATACTCATGTTGAGCAATTTTACCAAACAACTCAATCTCTTTTGTTGTCGCCATAAAGCCCATTGCTTGAAATTGTCTCTGTTTCACTCGAAAACTATTTTCCTTTTGAACGTTTGAAAACAACCTTGATACTTCGTGTTCGTGGTGCCGCACTTTGTATAATACTTGTTGCAAATTTGCTAAGCGGCTTACTCTTGAAAATCGTGTAAAAAGTTCATAGTCTTCGGCATGAGCAAAAGCGGCATCAAAAAACAAATTATGTTTCCTCACCACACTCATTCTAAAAATAGAAGTGCCGTGCGATAAATGAATTTGGTAAAAATGTTTCCAGCAAATGGTATTGTGGTCTGGTGCATAACGAACTACTGCCGGCAACTTACCTTCTCCGAAAGATTCATACGCAGTGCCCGACAAACCAACATCGGGATGCTGTTCCATAAACTTATATTGCAGTTCAAGTCTGTTTAAAGAATTGATGTCGTCTGCATCGGCTCGTACGACATATTTTGTAGTAACCAGTTCAAATCCCTTGTTGAGTGTGGCAATTAACTTTATATTTTGTTCGTTTTTTTCATACCTAATTCTAGGATCTGTATAGGTCAAAATAATTTCTTCTGACCTATCAGTTGAACCATCATTGATAATTAAAAATTCAAAGTCGGTAAAGGTTTGTTGCAAAATGCTATCAATGGCTTCGCGCAAATATTTTTCGGCATTGTAAACGGGCATTAAAACGGTAATGGAAGGCACATGCATTAGCTTCAAAAGATTTTTGGGGTTCTCTACCTGGAGACAAGGTAATAATATCAATTTTGGATTATCTAAAAGCAGCGACCAAATGCTAAAAAATCAAATCCCCTCCTTCGTATAGCACCATTGCTTAAATAAATGGCTCTACTAATTTAGAGTGGTATGATGCTATACTATTTAAACTTGAAAAAAGTTTTGAAAAAAAGCAGAGATAAATTTCTAGTGAAGACGGAAGAAAGAAACCGCTGCCAATTATTTTATTACGTTTGTTTTACAGCTTATGAAACAGAGAATAAAGCGGTTATTGCGAAGAGGGTTCAACACATTAGTAAAGCCCGATGCACCCAGTACCCCTCCTTTGATAGAAAAATATTTATTGGATATTACAGAATTTGAGTTTTCACCGGGAGAAAAAGTAACCCTCAATAAAAAACCAAATTTGGTCTATTTGGTTGCTCCACTGCAACGTTCAGGACACAACTACATTTCCAACCTCTTGCTGAAGCACGAACAACTCCAGTTTCCGGCAGGAACAAATTTACCAGGAGAGCAAAACATTATGCAACACGCTGGGCACCTAATGGAGTATGCTTCAAAAACAGTTGCAGGGCAAAAAGGCTGGGAGCACAAAACCCAAGAACAAGTAAAACTTCAAAGCGCCATTTTGCTTCGGGTTTTGGGTCATTCGCTCATTGAGTATTACGCAAAGTTTATTCCCGCTAACAGCACCTATATTTTGCTGAAAGATCCAGCTACCATTGGCATTGAAAATTTTTCAAGCGTTTTTCCAGAGGCGAAATTGATTTGTCTTTTGCGCGATGGACGAGATGTGGTACAATCGCTTATCAAAACGTTTAAAAATTTTGACTTTGAACAGGGGTGCAAATTATGGAGCGAAGGAACAAACAGAATGTTGAATCTGCCGGAAGAAGACTTAGGCAAAAGGTTTTTGCTCATTCGATACGAAAATGTTTTTTCGAATCCTACTGCAGAAATGAAAGCTGTGCTGGCTTTTTTGAACTTGAACGAAAGTGAATATGCGTTCGACAAAATTGATGAAATGCCCATATTTGGTTCTTCTACCAATAGTGTAAATGAACGGGGCGAAGTGGATTGGTCTATTACCAATAACCGAAAAGATTTTAAGCCAGTTGGTAAATGGCAACAATGGAGTGTCGCGCAAAAAAATATTTTTAAAAAAATAGCCGGTGAAACACTCATACGTGCGGGCTACGAACAACATAACAACTGGTAATTTCCTTACCTACAAACCAAACTTTACCCGGTAAACCATCACCGCTTTTTCATCTTCAAACACTGCACTGCTAGTTCCACAATTCTACCACCGGGCATATGATATAACAACAGAATCACTTTTGATTTATTCAAAACATGGTTGGGGTAACAAATCAAAAACCATACAATGGCTTCGTTCATTTTTGAAAACTGTTTTGTTTTCAAGTAATAGTTGATTAGCAAATGTTCAAGTTTAGCCATACGGTCGCGTTTAAAAGATGAAGAAATTTTATTTTTCAAAACAGGATTTGAAAAAATAATTTTCATCGCTTTTAACTGCGGGCTGATATAGTCTTTCTCCAGGGCCTTAGTATTTTCATTATGTACAATCATTTCGACTGTAACTTTAGGAATTTGTATTAGCGGGTACTCGTTTACTATACGAGCGTTCAACTCTACATCCTCATTAATTCGAAGCGCGGCATTGAATTTATGTTGAACCAAAATTTCTTTACTAATGCATTGAGTAGAAGGTGCAATCTGGTTTTTAATAACATACTCTATTCTGTTTTGGTGTTGAGGAGAATCAAAAACAACGTTTTGCCGCGTACCATTGTCAAAACACCAACACATGGCGGTAAAATAAACTGCTCGCATAAATTTGTTCTCCTCTAAGGCTCTATAAAATGTCTGCAAATGTTCCGGCAACCAAATATCGTCACTATCAAGAAAACAAATGAATTGACCCGCTGCTTGCGTAATACCGTTATTACGTGCCGCACAGCGTTCTGCATTTTCCTGATAAAAATATTTTATTCGGCTATCGGCAAACGACTCCACCACCTCTTTAGTATTATCGGTACTTCCATCGTCAATCAATATTAATTCCCAATCGATAAAGCTTTGTGACAGAACTGAACGAATAGTAGCTGCAATTAAATGAGCTCTATTGTAGGATGGAATAATGACAGAGAAGAAAGGCATTTTCAATGTTCGAAAATAAATGTTTTTTTAGCCTTGTAACACTTCACGCTATTCAATCCAGAAAAAAAATGAAATCTGTTTTAGTAACCGGCTGTGCCGGCTTTATTGGCAGTACTTTGTGTGAAACACTATTGACCCAGGGTTATCAGGTGGTTGGCATTGACAATTTCGACCCTTTCTATCCGCGTAGCGTTAAAGAAAAAAATTTGGAAACTTGTCTTTCCAATGAGTCGTTTAAATTTTATGAAGGCGATATTTCTGACAAGGCAACCCTGCGTAAAATAAATGAGAGAGTTGATGCGGTCATTCACCTGGCGGCAAAAGTGGGTGTTCGTCCTTCGCTTTTTCATCCGCATGAATACATTCAAACCAATATTACAGGTACGCAAAATATTTTGGATTGGATGAAAGAAAAGGCCGTATCAAAAATGGTTTTTGCCTCTTCTTCTTCTGTTTACGGAAACGAAACAGCGGTGCCATTTTCAGAATCGGCTATCGTAGACCACCCTATTTCGCCCTATGCAGCCACCAAAAAAGCTGGCGAGTTGTTGAACTACACTTATCACTCGTTGTATCAGTTCGATATTGTGAACCTTCGTTTTTTTACCGTATATGGTGAACGCCAGCGACCCGATTTAGCAATACACAAATTTGTAGATGCCATTTTTAAAAAACAACCCATAACCATGTTTGGCGAAGGAAAAACCTCACGTGATTATACCTACGTGCAGGATACGGTGATGGGAATTATAGGAGCGTTGAATTATGTGTCTGCTAATAAAAATATTTTTGAAGTGGCGAATTTGGGAAATAGCAGTCCGGTTTCGTTGAAAGAATTGGTGGCCACGATTTATGAACTAATGGATGCGCAACCAAACGTTTGTTACGAACCGAAACAAGCAGGTGATGTAGATGTAACGTTTGCTGATATTTCGAAAGCGAAAAAATTATTTGGCTATCAACCACAAACAAATTTGCGACAAGGTTTGAAAAAATTTATTGACTGGTACATAACGCAACAAATTAATTGAGCATCATCGTCACTAAATTATTTTTTCTAAAAATTAATTTTACCACAAAATCATTCTTATGAAATTTTTTACTGCCGTGCCTTTTACCAATGCCGAAGAAACTGTTCGGAATATTAAATCTGCCCTAGCAACCACTAAAGTGGTTCAACTGCTTTCGGCACCACCTGAAATTGATATGAAAATATTTTTTGAAGGGCTAGCTGACAGTATCGGAAATTATTATGACGTGAACGAAGATTTAGAAACAGGCGGTATTCAGGAAGGAAGATGGATTGATATTACTTACGACCCAAATGTGCCTAACCGGTACCGCTCTAGCAACACCCGCCAACCTTTGCATACCGATGCTTCCTATTATCCCATTGACAATAACATTCAATATTTCTATTGCGCCTCGCACGCGTATTTAGGCGGAGCTACTACTTTCATTGATACAAAATTGGTGGTAGAGTCTATGCTGGTAGATGGCCGCGAAGATTTGTTGAATCGTTTACAACATACGCCTGTTCACTTTTCAAAATTTGTACGTAACCAAACCTATCTTAATGAAAGATGGTGACGACTGGCGCGTAAATTTTAATTACTACTGTCTCGACAAAAATATTTCACCTGAAGTGAAAGCACTAGCAGACGAGTTTTTTGAATTTCTTGAAACCAGAATTCAGAACGCTGGGTTATTTACACCCGTAAATTTGCAAACGCGCGAAGCCGTTTTTTTTCACGATGAGAAAGTAATGCACGGTCGCAATGCATTTTTTGCACGTACCCCTGCTGAGCGCAGCTTAATCAAAGGCACCATTATAGAATGGGAGAACAGACTAAGTTGAACTTGAAACACGCCATTGGTTTTGGCACCTGGCAGCTAGGAGGCGAAACACAATTCGGCAATAGACAAACCGGTTGGGGAAAAATTGATGAGCCCGAAGCTATACAGGCAATTCATCATGCACTCGAAAACGGAATCGAATTTTTTGATACAGCCGATGCATACGGCAAGGGAAAATCAGAAATTATTTTGGGAAATGCTTTTAAACAAAAGCAGAACTATCATCCACTTGTTTGCACAAAAATTGGTTCGCGTTGGGATTTGGATGGAAGTTTTTACCAAGATTTTTCTCCTGCTTGGATTGAACAAGCGGTTCTCGCTTCTTTAAAAAGATTGCAGCTTGAAAGTATTGACACAGTTCTGCTTCATAGTCCCGATGTAAATTTTGATTGGCAGAATTACGACTTATCCCTCTTCGAAAAACTGATCGAGCGCGGAATAATTAATCGCTACGGGGTAAGTATAAAATCTGCGGGTGCCATTCCTGAAATTCAGAAACAAAAAGTAGGTTCTGTAATTGAAGCCATTTTCAATGTTATAGATAGACGATTGAAAATTTTTGCCGATAATAGTTTTGATTTCATTGCGCGTGTTCCACTATGCTCAGGTTTTTTGACGCAGAAAATATTTTCCGAAACTCCGAATTTTAGCAGTACAGATATCCGCCAATACATTCCCGAAGCTGACAAAAATTGGCTGGTAGAAAATATTCGGCAATTAAATTTTCTTAATGAACTAGAAGGTGGTATCGAAGTTTCTGCTTTGCGGTTTTGTTTATCCCATCCATTTGTGCGCGTGTGCATACCGGGTATGTATAAGACAAAGCATGTGGATAGTGCGCTTAAAGCAATTGAGTTGGGAAAACTTTCGGAAGAAATAATTTTAAAGGTGGAAGAAACGATGCAGCATTTACCGCCTGGATGGAGATGATTTTTTAGTTGCGATTCAGCACGTTCACATTTTTGTAAACCGTTTCAAACACCTGCGAATACTTTTCTTTTAATCGCCACAATTCACTAATCTCTCCACGCATTCCGTAGTAACGCAACACACCTTCGTTACCTTCTTCATTAAACTTGCCAAAGACTGAAGGATAAAACTTAACCAAAGTTTTTATGCGATGAATCAGCGTATCTAACCAAAAAGGCAATCGCAAATTTTGATTTGGTACTTGATAATTTGCCTCCACATACTTATAGGCGTGTGTGTAAATATTTGTACGCCCAAAACCGAAGTGCAGTTTTTTTAAATAGTCCCAACTCATTCTACCCGTTGTCATCAGGTGTTTGAATTTTAAATCGCGGCTGTACCAAACTTCTTTTCCAAAGTAACGCGCCAAATAGCACCACTCCGTATCGCCACCCGAAATTAGTTGCCCGCCACTTCTGTCGGAAAGTACATTTTGAATTCCCGAAGTAAAAAGTTGCTGAAGAAAAGATTTGCGAACTGTAAATCCTGCACCGTACACCTCTGTAACTTTCGATAAACTTTCTTTTGAAAAAGATTGATCACCAACAGCGAAATTTTTTTCCGATTTTTTGAACCAAACGGGTTCAATGGTTTCAAAAACAGCTTCGCCCATTCCACCTAGAATAGCAATTTTTTCATTGGCATTCATGATTTCAAATGCGCGTTGCACATAATTTTGTGTCAGCCAATTATCATCATCACAATAAAGCAGGTAATCGAATTTCGAAACCGAAAAACCTTTTCGCCTGGCACTGGAAAGCCCTGCGGTAGTTTCTTTTACTACTTGAAATTGTATGGAGGAAGTTTGAAGAATTTCCTTGGCAAGTTCAAAGGTGTTATCCGTTGAAGCATTATCAACTATCACCAATTCCCAAGGGAAATTGTTTGTTTTTTGTTGAACCACATGACCTATAGTTTCGTGCAAACGGGCAACGCTATTATAACAACAAACAACAATGGAAACACCGGCACTCATTTTTTTGCTTTAAATAGTTTTTGATACAAAACATAAATTGGTTGGGGTAAATAATTATTGATGATATATCCCTTTACCAAATCAATGTGTTTTGCAGGCCGAAGAAAAACTAATTCGCGAAGTGCTCGTTTATAAGTTTCGGACTCGGGCTGGTTTCCTTTTAGTAGACGGAGATAGACTGTTTCGAGTCTATCGGCAAGTTCATTTTTAAATTTTCCATTGGTAAATGCGTTAAAATTGTTGAGAACAAAAATCATATCGAATTCAAACGCATTTTGTTTAGTGCGCCAATTAATAAATGAAATACCTCCCGTATGTAAGCGATACGCACTCATCACCTCTGCCATATAAAAACACGGTGCTTTAGAAATCAACAAAAGATAAACCAAAAAGTCGATGCACTTTACACGCATATCAGCCCAATGCGGAAACTGATGAATTACATTTTTTCTAAAAACTACAGAGCCAGTTTGAACAAAGCCAGCACTTCGCAAATATTGTTGCAGCGTAAAAGCAGCACTGTTGGGTAGGTGCAAAAATCCATCTTTTTTAGGCACGCCTTCCTCAAATATTGGTGCTACATCATGAGCTACAAAAGAATACTGCGGGTTATTGTCAAGAAAATCTACCTGTTTCTGTAGTTTTTTTTTATCCATCCAGTAATCATCGCCTTCGAGTAAGGCTATATATTCTCCTTTACAAGCAGTTATACTCTGCACCCAATTTAGGGTCATGCCCACATTCTTCTCTATCCTATGTAAACGAATTCTTTCAGGATATTTTGTTGCGTATTCTTTTACTATTTCTGCCGTGCCATCGGTTGAACAGTCATCGCTAACCAGTATCTCCCAATCAAAACTGCACTGTTGCATCAACGCACTATCCAATGCCTGCCGCACAAAATTTGCATGGTTATAGGTAATAAAACAAACACTCAATTTCTGCAACATAAATTCTATTTCTGTTTTTCCTCTTTTTCAAGGTTGATGCTTACATAAATTTTTTCGCCTGTTTCGGGATGCTCGAACCACGCATTTTTGTAGTCTCCATGAGTAAGAGCGCGCAAACGATGAATAGCCTGTCCCATGGTTACTGCTTCACTTAAATCTAAATGACATAAGGCATTAAAATCTTTTTTGAGATTCACATTTCCCTCAACGGTGGGAGAAACTATTGTATAGGTGTTGTTTAAAATGGTGGGAAGAAACTCTTCCAGTAACATAATTTCTGCTTGCACAATTTTGTTGTAAATATCCATAGAGGTTTCCCATATTTCCCCGCTTATCTTCCTTTGGGCTATAATGCCGCCATGGTCTAAGAGCTCATCAATTTCATGAATAGTAGCTCCGAACGGCATTCCATTTAGAATGGAAAACACTTGTGGAAACCAACCTCTATTGTAAGGATTAAAACCCGGGTGAACGTTTATGCATTTTACCGCTTTAACTAATGCAGCAGGAAACAATTGTTTGCAATGCAACGATAAAATTAAATCGTACCTGCCCACCAGCGATTCAACCTCCTCTTTAATACAAATGGATCGCGCTTTTACTTCAAGCCCCTTATTGCTCAAGAAGTTTTTATTGGTATACGAGTAAGCATAAACCACTTCAGCTTCTTGATATGCTGCAATTAATTTTTGAAAAGCATTACATAACGTAACGTTATCTGAAACCACCAATACTCTTTTTTTCATGGCGCAATATTTAGTTCGGTAAATTTTTGTTGCAGGGCTTTTGTATAAATTCTGGAACAGGGTTCTGTTACATGCCACAAATCAAAAGAGTATTCGAGTTTATAAAAATCGGGATACTCATTAGCATCGGCAAGTTCTATTCTGTTTTGAGCGGGAAGGGAAAAGTAAACCGGAAGTAAATCCTTATAGTACCCAGGCGATAACCTAGGAGGCAAAATAAAAACTAGGTTGATTTTTTGTGCATCCGCTTTTTGCAGCATCGTTGTCACCATTTTTTTGTAGGTGCTATTAATTTTTGCTTGGTGCAAGAAATTGTTGTTGGCAAAAAGTTGCTTAGCCGCTTTCGTATTTCTCAATAACTCAGGTTTTTTTTCTTCCAAAAATTTTAGTCGAGAATTTATGCGGGTTTGATTAAGCAAGGCAGTTTCATTTTCGTCCTCTTTTACTATAAGCGGTGAAAACCCCGTGATTGTCGTTGTATCCTTTCTCAATTTTTGCTTTTGAATGAATTGATAAGCGTCTTGAAGCAATCCGATTTTAAATTCACTTTCGACCAGATGCACCAGGTCAAATTGTACTAGTTCTGCTTTATACACCCAATCATAATTAGATGCGAGCGTTAAAGGCAAAGTATATTGGTATTGACCAAAGCCGAAAAAAGATTTTCTTCTAAGGCTGTGTAACTGCCCCATATCGAAATTGTCAATAAAATCTAATTCAACCAAAATGTTTTTAAGCGATACGGGTTTACGCTGCATGACAGCGTTATACAGGGAAAAAATTTCAACAGGAGTTGCTCCGTCTAAGCCGTAGTTAAACGAGTGGGTTGAGAGCGATTTTTCACTATTTAAGGAATCAAAAAGGGCATTGTCAATTTGGTGTGCGGTTAAACTAGAACCCAAAAAAACAGTGTTGAAATTTTCTGAATGATTTTCATAAAAAAATTGCTTCTTATAATCTACACCCCATAAAAGTGGAAGTTTTAAAAAAAGGAAGAGGGCATTGTTGGCGAGCCAAACAAAAGTTAAGAGCAGTATTATTTTGAAAAACAGTTTAGTCATTTTTCATTTTTGTGATTTGCGAAAAACTACCTGCGTGAAACAAACGAAATAAGATTTTTCTCAAAAGGCTGTACATTTTAATCATTCTTGCTTTTCAGCTTTACAAAAGCTGTGGCCAATTTGCGCGTAAAAATTTCTGCGCCTTCTTTGTTTAAATGACCCGCATCAAAACTATATCTCATTTCATAAAATTCGGGCACCTGGATACCCTGGGCTAAATTTATTTTTTGGGGGCTTGCAATATTTTCGAAAATCGGAATTGTGTTGGCGTATTGCACCTCGCGCATTCGAGGAGGCAGCAGCACAAAAACTTCAATTCCCATTTTATGAAGACGAGAAATGAGACTAGTTAATTTAATCAAGTGAGCAGAGACAAGTTTAGTGCGCACTGTTTTGTTAAACACGTTTGTGCTATATCTACTTCGCGTTTCATTGATGCTCGTGTCTTTTAAAAAAGCATTTCTTTTTTCCAACAAAGCTTCGGGGTTCATTTTTTCTTCCTCAGCCGGAACAAACCCAGTTGAGTTTTCGCCCAAAACCAATGAATTGGGTGCGGCAATTTTGAACTGCCAAACATCTTTTAGCATGTCAAACTTCAACAGCTGCTCAATAAATGGTATGGTATTAAAGAACAAACCTTTTATCCTTTCTCTAAATCCATAGTTGGATTGCACAATGCACTTAATAGTAAACCACCAGTCCGATAAACTTAACCAGTACTTTTCGTTGATAGTGTGCATGTTTTCGGTTGAGCCAATATCAAAATCGGCAAGTTCGAGAAAAACATATTTCAAATGAGCCTCACGAGTGCCGATAATTTTATCGAGATAATAGTAGACCTGGGCGGCCGAAATTCCAATTACTCCAAAGTTGAACGATTGTGTTTCGTGGTTCGTAATTGAATCGAACAGCACTGGGTTTATTTGCCTAAAAGTACGGCTTGTGCCTACAAAAATTGTGTTGTACTGAGTCTGGCTTTTTCTCCAATACATTTCTTTGTTGTAAAAACTTGAATTGCCCCAACTGAAAGGAAGTTGAAAAAATTGAAAGACAGCTCCGTTTATAACACCCACCAAACTCAGCAGTATTGCTATTTTAATTCCAAGTTTTATCATCCTTAAAATTGGAAATAAATAAACTGGTGATCGCCAAACATTCCGAAATTAATAACGAACAACACGAAGAGTATATAAATCGTCCATCGTGTAAAAAGAGTAAGTTGGTTTAGAACAAAGTTCAAATCGCCTTTGCGCAAGAACCAGTGTACCATTTCCATAATTCCAATGAATATAAAGCACAACACAAAATTGTAAGCATCGGTGCCAAGGATATGCATGCCCAATTGGGTCTTCGAAATTTGCAAACTGTTTTTGATAATTGTGATGGCATCAGTAAAACTGGCTGCTCTAAAAAAAATCCAGGCAAAGGTAGCCAGCACAAAGGTAGAGGAAACTTGTACCAATTTGTTGAGCAAGGGAAAGTGGCCCAAGCCTAACCGGGCACCTAACTTCCCTCTGAATTTTTTCGTGAACTCTCCAAACACCAGGTAAGCACCATGTAGCGACCCCCAAATAACAAAGGTCCAATTGGCACCATGCCACAAGCCGCTAATCATAAACGTAATGAATTGATTGAAGTAAGTGCGTGGCTTAGAAACTCGGTTTCCACCTAACGAAATGTAGAGATAATCGCGAAACCAGGTGGAGAGTGAAATGTGCCAGCGTTTCCAAAACTCAGAAATTGATTTCGAAAAATAGGGTCGGTTGAAATTCACCATTAAATCAAAGCCCATAACTTTTGCCGAGCCAAGTGCTATGTCAGAATACCCACTGAAATCGCAGAAAATTTGAAAGGAAAAAAATATAGTGGCAAGAATGGTTTGGAATCCGTGGTACTCATTCGGATGATTATAAACCGGATCAACAAACAGCGTGAGCCGGTCGGCAATTACAACTTTTTTAAACATACCCCAAAGCATTAATCGTAAACCCTCCACCACACGTGCATAATCAAAAACATGTTTTTCATAAAACTGGTGCAACATATTTTGCGGCCGCTCAATAGGACCTGCCACTAACTGCGGATAAAACATGACATACAGCGCGTAAATTCCAAAATGACGTTCGGCTTTTTGATTGCCTCTGTACACTTCAATAGTATAGCTCATGGCCTGAAACGTGTGAAACGAAAGACCAATTGGCAATAAAATACTTAGGTAAGGTATTGGATTAGTAGAGCCAAAAAAAGTGCACAACCCCGATAAATTTCCATTGAGAAAGTTGAAGTACTTGAACACCGCAAGCACGCCAATATTTGCGATTAAACTGGCAATGAGCCACCATTTTTTTCGTTGCGCATTTTTTTCGTTCTCTAATAAAATGCCCGCGAAGTAGTCGATGATAATGGTAAAAAAAAGAATGAGAATGTAGACCGCTTTAAAGAACATATAGAAGTAACAACTGGCAGCTAACAACCATGCCCAGCGCGCGCGGTGCGGCAACAAAAAATAAATAATTGTTACCAGCGGAAAAAAAATCAAAAAAGTGAGGGAGTTGAAAAGCATGAATTTTTTTTTGTTACTGTTTTAGCAATCCTTTCGAACTTAACTCGGCCATGCTTTTTTCGTAATTGTCTTTTTCAATTTGCTGGGTATTTACCCAATCGGCAAATAGTTTGATTCCTGATTCGAAATTTGTTTTAGGCACAAAATTCAATTTTGACTTAATTTTTTGAAGTGAAGCAAAGTTATGGCGTATATCACCTATGCGGTAATTGCCAGTGGTTTTTATTTCCACGTTAGAATTGTATAAACGTTTTAAAGTTTCTGCCACAGTTAAAACAGAAGTTGCCATGCCTGAACCTACATTGAAAATTTCGTTGTTAGCCTCGTGCTTTTCAATTCCTAGAATGGTAGCATTAACCACATCATCTACAAAAACAAAATCGCGGCTTTCTAATCCATCTTCAAACACGTTTATGTTGTTGTTGTTTTTTATTTGTGTAGAAAAGATGGAGAGAATTCCCGTGTAAGGATTTTTAAGCGATTGCCCCGGGCCATAAACATTTTGATAGCGAAAAATAACGAATGGAATTTTTGCCGCTCCGCACATCATGCTTACATATTGTTCTTGGTTGTACTTGGTAATACCATAGAGGGAGAGAGGATTGATTTTTGAATTTTCATCGGTCGCCACTACCGTTAACTCGTTTCCGGTTTCGTCAATTGGTTCAAACTTTTTTTGTTGCATTTGCGCCTCATTACGCGATGCTGGATAAATAGCTTCCCCCTTTGCATTTTGATATTTCCCTTCACCATAAACCGCGCGTGAAGAAGCGAGCACCACTTTTTCCACCTGGTGCTTTTCGTTCAGTAATACATCGAGCAATGTGCCGGTACCGGTACAATTCACATCAATATATTTTTCAACAGAGTACATGGATTGGCCGGTTCCTGTTTCGGCTGCCAGGTGAACAATCACATTTGCCTGCTTCACCGCGTTAACCAAACTTTCTCTATCGCGCACATCGGCTTGAATGAATTGAACTTTGTCTTTAATAGAATTGTATAAAGGCGATTGTTCTTTATTACCATGAATTTGTGGGGAAAGATTATCGAGCACGATTACTTCATAGCCTTTCTGCAAAAGTTGAAGAGAAAGATTTGAACCGATGAAACCGGCACCACCTGTTATTAATATCTTTTTCGTCATCAGAATTTGTTTTCCATTTTAATCCAATCCTGCGGAATTACAGTGGAATAATCTTCGGTAGAATTCAACCAAATTTTGGGAGCAATTATTTTTTTGTCTTCGTTTTGCGTTAACCAAGCTCCCCACCAACTAAAGGTTGAATTAGGAATAACGTGATTTCTGCAATGTGTCATTAAACGAAGGTCCTCATAAAAATCGGGAAAGTTGTGCGTTACAAATTCGTGTTCAAATGGAATTTTGTAATTATTGAGCACCCATTGATTGTCATCCGAAAAAATAAATACACGCATATTTTTACCAAGCATATCTGCCATTGCCTTTAGTCCATCATTATAGTATTGTTCCTGGCATACATTAAACATTGGGTTAGCTAAGAAATTTGTTCTGCGTATGCTTATACAAACCGAATCTGTGTTTTGCATACGTATAATAAGCTCAGCATTTTTTTCGTTCACCTCCTTTTTCAACGTAAATTCTCTCAAAATTACGTTTCTGTATTTTTTGAAATAAAGCTCGCTCACAAAATATCCTTCCAGGTAAGTGTTGTCTTTAATGCGAAGCAAGTTTGGGTCAAAAACAGTTTCTTTTTCTTTAACCCATTGCTTACGATAATACGGTGCGCGTTCGTGTAATTTCCTGTTGATGTAGTATGAAATGCGATTGCTGCCGTCAACAGTTTTCACTTTTTTAATTTCTTCCTCGGTGGCTATATTCTCTTGAATGTTGAATTGATTTAAACCGTAATCGCGTTTATAAGTAAACCCGAATTGTGTTACCTCGGAGTATTTGATGTAGTACGAATTGTCAATTTTAAATTCGCAATTTAAATCGAGCCCGCGAGCTCTACCATACGCATACTGGCACAATTGGTTTCCTATGCCCTGAAAAATTTTTACAATGATCATCTGCTACTTTTAGAAAATTTTCCAATCTAATTTTGGCCGCACAGCACCTGAAATATTTCCGAACCATTTTTCGTTTTCGCGGTTATCAAAAATTTCGAAATTCATTACGTTTTGAAAATAGAAAAGGGTTATGGAGCGTTGGCTTACCGCCATAATTGAAATGGTATAGTTTCCGCTGTTCATTAAATTTGAAGGAACGGTGCAACTCCCTTTTATGTTTCCTTTTTTTGCACTCACTACGGTTGAAACAGTATTGAAAATATGTTCTCCGGTAATTGAAAATAGATTCAAACTGAAATTAAATTCAGGGTAATCGTTTTTTAATTCGAATTCAAAATACAGGTCAAAACCATGGTTAATATCGAGTGTTTCGCCATCATGAATTTGTAGTTCAACTTTGCGCAATTTTACATTTTCATTGCCTGGTGCCTTTGCTTCTTCAAAAATTACTTTTGAACTATACAGAGTGTTGCGTTTAAAATAAGAATTGATAACCGCGGTAGGATTTCCAATTTCGGCTACTTGCCCTTTCTCGAGCAATACCACTTCTTGACAAAGATTTTTTACCGCTTCCATATTATGGCTTACAAATAAAACGGTTCGCCCTTGCGATGAAACGTCTTTCATTTTGCCAAGGCATTTGCGCTGAAAATCGGCATCGCCTACCGCTAATACTTCATCTACTATTAAAATTTCAGGTTCCAAATGTGCGGCTACGGCAAATGCTAAGCGCACATACATTCCGCTACTGTAGCGTTTAACAGGGGTGTCAATAAATTTTGCAACGCCACTAAACTCTACTATCTCGTCAAACTTTCTGGCTACTTCTTTTTTAGTCATGCCTAAGATGGCTCCATTCAAAAAAATGTTTTCGCGACCCGAAAGTTCTGGATGAAAACCGGTACCAACTTCGAGCAAACTTGCCAGGCGGCCTTTCATTTTTATTTTTCCGGTGGTAGGTGCGGTTACCCTCGAAACTATTTTGAGCAAGGTGCTTTTACCCGCTCCATTTTTACCAATGATACCCAGTACTTGGCCCTGCGTTACACTAAAACTAACATCGCGAAGCGCAATATGAATTCCATCTTCGCTATATTTTTCACCAATGCGCAACAGTGGATCTTCTTTGCCGCTAAGTTTGGCAATGGTTCGCTGAATGTCACTAGCTAATGTGCCGGTACCCACTTTTCCAAGTTGATAAACTTTTGAAACATTTTCTACGCGTATAACTGTGCTCATAGTTTTGCTTAAACGGTATCCATAAAACTGTTCTCCACTCTTCTAAACATAAGCACGCCCGTTATCAAAATTAGAAGGGCTGTGCCGGCACTGTACAATATTGTTTCCATTGAAAATGTTCCCTTGCCTAAAAGGGCATAGCGAAATATTTCTACCACTGGCGAAAGCGGATTTAACATGGCAATGGATTTAAACCTGCCTGGAATTAATGATAGCGGATAAATAACGGGTGTAGCGTACATGGCTAATTGTACGCTAAAACCAATGAGGTAGTTTAAGTCGCGGTATTTGATGGTAAGCGAAGACACTAATACGCCCAAGCCCAAGCCCATCATAGCTAAAATCAGAATCAAAAACGGAATAAACAATATGTAAAAGTTAGGGTGAATATTTTCTCTGTAAAAAAACAGAAATGGAATAATGAGCAAACATTGGATGCAAAAACTCATGAGGTTAGAAATAACTACAGCAATAGGAATAACCAAGCGAGGGAAATAAACTTTGCCAAAAATGCTTGCGTTACCAATAAAGGTATTTGATGTTTTAACCAGGCAAGAGGAAAAATAATTCCAAATAACTACGCCTGTTAAAATAAAAAGGATGCGCGGAATTTCATCGGTAGGAACTTTAACTATGGAAATAAAAATCGTGTACACCGCAGTGGTAAACAACGGTTGTAAAAAATGCCAAAGCGGCCCCAGTATGGTTTGCTTGTAAACAGCGATGAAATCTCTGCGCACAAAGAGCAAAATTAAATCTCTGTAGCGCCAAAGTTCGCGTAAATTAAAATTGAAAATTCCTTCGGTGGGCTCTATTACCTGAGTCCATTCATCCTGTTGTGTCTCCCCCTGCATCATTGCGGACGAAAATATCCTTTTCTATTAAGATTTAAAGCGCAGTACATGGCGCATAATCTGACAAATGCGTTTGACTTGTTCTGTTTCTAATTCATAATAAAGCGGTAAACAAAGTACTCTGCTCGAAACATCGGTTGTAATAGGAACGCTTTGTTTCTTTACGTAATTGAGGGTTGAAAGAGGTGGGTAAAAATATCTGCGCGGATGAATAAAATCTGCCTGTAGCGATAAGACCACGCTTTTTAAAACCGCTTCGCTCTCAAACAGCACCGGGTAATAGGAGTAATTGTATTCCGTTTCAGCAGGAATAGTTGGGCGGGTTATTTGTAAATTATCTTTCAGCAAAAGTTCGTCATACAATTCGGTTAGTTCTTTCCGTTTGCGAATAATTTCTTCTACATAAGGAAACACGCACAAGCCCATGGCCGCATGAAACTCTGAGTTTTTTGCATTGATACCCACTCCCCAAAAATCTTCTTGCCCTTTGTGCCCAAAGTTGCGCATGTAATTGAATTTGTGCGCAGCCGTTTCATCGTTGGTTACAATTCCACCGCCTTCGGTGGTGTGAAAAAGTTTGGTGGCATGAAAACTTAAGGTGGAGGCATGACCATAATTTACCAATGGTTTGCCTTTGTATTTTACACCAAAAGCATGAGCCGCATCATAAATAATTTTGAGCCCGTGTTTGGTAGCAATTTTTTCAATGGCCTCTACATCACAAGGTATGCCATACACATGCGTTGCTAAAATGCCTGTTGTTTTTGCGGTAATGAGCGACTCTATTTTAGTGGCATCTATGCAAAGTGTGTGGGCATCAATATCAGCAAAAACAGGTTTGCAGTTTTCCCAAACTATAGAAGAGGTGGTAGCCACATACGAAAAAGGGGTGGTTATAATTTCGCCCGAAAGTTCTAGTCCTTTGATTGCAATTTGAATAGCCGAAGTGCCGTTGTTGAGAAAGGAAAAATGTTTTGACTCAAAATAAGTTCGTAATTTTTCTTCGAGTTCAAGCAATAGCGGACCATTGTTGGTGAGGTGAGCGCGTTCCCAAATTCCTTTCAAATATTTTTGATACTGTTCGGCTGGCGGAAGAAATGCACGCGTAACGTTTATCATGATTGTGTTTTATGGTGAAAATAAAAAAACAAGTTTCAGTGTAAATGAGAAAACACTAATCCGATTCCGGATGGGTGATTCGGTAATTCATAACTATCAGGAGCACCGCCAATAAAGGCTGAACCGGAATACGATAACGTACCAACGCCCCATAATTAAAACTGGTCATACCAATTGCTATTCCAACTACTAAAATAATAGGCAGGCAGAGCATTACGATATGGTCACGAAACAAAACATTTACCACGCGATAAGCTCGACCGGTTAAAAACACGCGAAAGAAGTAGAACAAAAAAACAAGGCTCTCCATACCAGACAACAGCATAACCGCATTGCGAATTTGCCAAACGAACGGACCGAACAGGCAAACCAACAATGCTAGCGGTGCTTTGCGTAAAATTCCTGCAAGACTGTAATCCACATCATCACCCAATGAATAGAACGAACCACCATGGGTCTCTCCTAATGTCGTGTGCCAACTATGAAAACCTTCTGCCTTTTGCGCAAGTGCATCTATATTATAGGACTGAACAGAATTGCCAATGCCTTGAATAAAAAGAAAAGAAGCAGCCCCACCTATCAAGAGAAAAAGAGGACCTGCTACGATGCGCAGGATTCCGCTCCTTAGCGCGCTACGATAATAAACGGCAGTCATCAGCAAGACTCCGGGAATAATAGAAAACAAAATAAATCCGCGGATGGATAAAATAATAGCACCGGAAATTAAGAGCCCAAGAATATTTGGAACAATATTTTTTTTGCTTATGACCAATTGGTAGTAAGCAGTAATGAACAAAAAAATGCAGCCGAGCATTATGGTGTCTTTAGAAACGCCCGAACCCCAAAATAGAACAGATGGAATCATTAAAAAGGCAACGGCAAATTGCCTTTCTAGTTTTGGATAGATAGAACTAAAGAGAGCAAACATACGGAACACAAAAATGTAAGAGATAAATCCAAAAACCATGGTGCATGCTATATAGGAGTTAAAACAAAATAGATTTACAAATCCACCAATACGAATGGTGGTAAGGGAAGCAGTGCCACGCAATAAATACGATGCACCTTGACTGTAAACATCATAATGACATTCTACCGGATAATTTGGAAAAGGAGTTAGCATGAAGTACAAACTTGTACCCGGGTCGCTAAAAAACAATTTGTACAGCGGCTTCATGGTAATGTAAAAATTGATGCTGTCGCCTCCACGGTAATAGAAAAGATAAATGAAGGCGAAGCCAAGAGAACCAAACATTTTATAATTAAGGCCACGCATGTAGTAGCGCTGGTAAATAGGATTGCTTGCGTTTTTGCTGCGAATAAAATTAGCTAGAAAATAAATGAACCCAAGATAGAGGGGCAGTAAGAGTATGTCTATTACATCCATAATTCAATTTCAAAAGTAAGCGATTATTTCAGTCGGCATGAATGGTTTTTGAAAACCCGTGCTACCTTTCATCTTTGCCGAAATTGAATTACAAAATTTATGTGCGGAATTGCCGGATATTTTTCGAAAGAAACTACTCACCACTACGAAGCGTATTTGAATGATGCCGTTAAGTCGCTTGCGAAAAGAGGCCCCGATTTACAACAAACAAAAACTCTTTCTGCGCAAATTGGTTTTGCTCATGCACGGCTATCTATCATAGATACTTCGACTGTTGCTAGCCAACCCATGAGTGATGCCAGTGGAAGATTCACCATCATTTTCAATGGAGAAATTTTTAATTACCGTGAGTTAAAAGAGCAGTTTTTACGTGAAGTAAAACTCAATTCCACATCCGATACCGAAGTGTTACTTCATCTTTTCATTCAGCAGCGCGAAAAATGTTTGCAGCACTTAAATGGGTTTTTTGCCTTTGCTGTTTACGATAACGAGAAGAAAGAAATTTTTCTTGCACGCGATCGTTCGGGTATAAAGCCTCTGCATATTTATGCCGATGAAAAAATGGTTGTGTTTGCCTCTGAACTAAAAGCCATTCTAAAATTTCCAATCAAAAAAGAAATTGATTACAACACACTCGCCCTCTATTTGCAATTGAATTATGTGCCGGGCAACAATTCCATTTTAAAAAACATTATGCGCTTAATGCCTGCGCATTATGCGGTGATTGACGCAAACGGAAATTTGAAAACTGAAAAGTATTATTCGGTTCCTTATGTGGGCGGACAAAAAATTGAGGATAATGATTTCAATTACGAATCTTCGAAAGCAACACTCCGAAAATTAATTGAAGAATCTGTTCAGCGAAGATTGGTGAGCGATGTTCCTTTGGGTTCTTTTTTAAGTGGAGGAATTGATTCATCCATTGTTTCCTACTGCGCAGCAAAAAATGTAAAACAGCTCAATACATTTTCCATTGGCTTTAGCGATGAGCCTTATTTTGATGAAACCAAATACGCGAATCTTGTTGCTAAAAAGTTTGAGACCAATCACACTGTCTTCTCCATTTCTAACGATGAAATGTTTTCGCACATTTTCGATATTCTCGATTATATAGATGAGCCATTTGCTGATTCATCGGCTATTGCGGTCTTTATTCTGAGCAAAAAAACAAGGGAAAAAGTTACTGTATCTCTTTCGGGCGATGGTGGTGATGAACTGTTTGGTGGTTACAATAAACACCAGGCAGAACTTCGAGCGCGGCAAAATAATTTTCTGAATAAAGTGATAGAAACAGGTCTTCCGCTTTTCAAAATCTTACCCAAGTCGCGGCATTCAAAATTTGGAAATCTCTTTCGACAGTTGCAACGCTATAGCGAAGGCTTACAGCTTTCTGCTGCTGAACGTTATTGGCGATGGTGTGTTTTTAATTCGGAAGATTCTGCCTTATCACTTCTTCAAAACAAAAATGCAATTGATAAAAATGAACTGGATAAGCGCAAACAATTTGTGCGCGATGCTGTGAAAGAAGATGGCGAATTGAACGACATTTTTTTTGCAGATACACAAATGGTCTTGCCAAACGACATGCTTACAAAAGTTGATTTAATGAGCATGGCAAATAGTTTAGAAGTGCGCGTGCCGCTCCTCGATTACACAGTTGTAGATTTTGCATTCACACTTCCGGTTTCGTTTAAACTTGATAAAAATTCGGGAAAGAAAATTTTAAAAGATGCTTTTAGAAATGATTTGCCACCCGAATTATTTACTAGACCAAAGCATGGTTTTGAAGTTCCGCTTTTAAAATGGATGAAAACAGGATTGCGCTCGTTGATTGAAGAAGAATTGCTATCGAAAAAATTTGTTGAAGAGCAAAATATTTTCGATGCTGCTGCCATCGAAAGCCTAAAACAAAAATTATTCAGCAATAACCCCGAAGATGCACACGCCACTGTTTGGGGATTGCTCGTGTTTCAGTATTGGTACAAAAAATATTTTTTGTAGAAGTTTAAAAAACTTCGTTCAGGTTGAACGCAAAGCCGCGCGAACCGCCCGTGCCAAATCCATAGTCAATAGCAGAGTTTGTATTGGTTCGCTTGTTCATTTTTATTCGAAGACCTAAGCCTATTCCCGGCTGCGCTTTCACAAAATTATTTCCGGGCCATTCAGAAAGTGTTCGAAGGTTTCCAAACACCACACCACCCAATAATCCGCTGCGCAAAATGTTGAAACGAAATTCTGTTTCTAAGTAAATCATGTTTTTACCTCTGAACCTTCCCATGGCATAACCACGACCGCTGTTGTTATTCGTATCCCATCCGGTACTCGGCAAATCAAGATAAGGTGGCTTGCCCGAAAGTGTAAGCCATAAATAACCCCAAAGCGCAAAGCCCGCATCCCAGTGAATAGGGAGCGAAAAATATTTTCGGTAATCAACGATAAGAGAATTATAGCTGTTGCTGCTTCCTAAAAATTTTTGATTGCTGCGAAACTGGAAATTAAAATACATACCGCTCTTCGGATTGTTTGGATTGCTTCGGCTATCGTATAAAAAATTTAAAGACAATCCCGATGAAGTGCTGTTTTTGGAGTACCCATATTTTTGAAAATCTGTAGGATTCTCTTCGGTATTGCTTTCGTCTAAAATATGCCAGTGATAATCGAAATGATATCCCAAACCAATGTTTGTGTTTTCGGCTACCTGATAATACAATGTTTCATAAACACGAATTTGCGAGTAGTTGATTTTATGGGCATTGGTTAATAAAGTTCGGCTACCTAAACCATAGGTAACGGTTGGAAAATTGTAATAACGAAAATCACCTACTAATCGAAACTTATCGTGGTAAAAATACAAGTTTGAAAGCGAGGTAGCTATTACCTGATTGTATTGGGTGTATTGAAAATTGCTATTGAAAAACGAAAGTTCATCTCGGTTTTTTTTACCTGTATAAAATGAAATATTGATGGGCAATACACCCGCTACACCAGTGGCAATAGAATATCCGGGATAAGGAAGTGCAGTAACAAAAGGGCCGTTAGGATTTTTTTTACGCGAAAACAATCCTCCATTTTTTTTCTTGAAAACCCTTTTTACCAAATCGAGTACATCCATTTGATTGCTGATAGAATCTTTGACTACGGGACTTGGTGACATGGGTATTTCTGCATGTACGCAACCAATAATCAAAAAACAGCAACAAGAAATAATTTTTAGGTGAAGCATTTTATCAAAAAACTTAATCAGAAATATGTTGATGGCAAGAATATGGAATTGTGCTACGACCTGTTCAACTTCAACAAGTTTAATATCCTCGTGAGCAAAGTTCTTTCCAAAATAAAGGACGAAAGCGAAGGACTTTTTATTTTCATTCCAAATTCATGTGATGAAAAAAATATTTACGCTGGCTCTCACCTGCATTTCCCTTCTGCTACAAGCGCAGCAAACAAAAATTTTGTGGCTTGGAAACAGTTACACCAGCGTGAACAATCTTCCTAAAATGTTTCACGACCTGGCATTGAGTGGTGGCGATTCCATTATTTACGACTCGAACACGCCAGGCGGTTATACGTTCAATCAGCATTCGGTCAACACTACTACGATTCAAAAAATTTATTCGCAGCCTTGGGATTATGTGGTGCTGCAGGCGCAAAGTCAGGAGCCTTCCTTCCCACCTTCGCAAGTGCAAACAGAAACCTTTCCTTATGCGCGCACGCTTGATAGTTTAATTCATGATAATGATTCGTGTACGAAAACTGTTTTCTATTTGACTTGGGGCAAAAAATATGGCGACCTAGCAAACTGCGCATCGTCAAACTGTCTAAAAACTCACCGGCTCCTGTTGATTATTTTATTGCGCTATTATTTGGTATAGAAACAAGCCTGTACTATCCTTGCACATGCAATTCATACAAGGTAAAGACAGAGCACAAAGCATTCTTTTCCCTGA
>JAPLES010000028.1 GCA_026391075.1 Bacteroidota bacterium
GCCATACTTCTCCACTAAGTGAAGCAATATTTTTTCTAGCGTAATGCCGTGAAGTGGGTTATTGGCTTGCGGGTCTTTCATTGAAATTTTCTTAATCAAGTTTTGAAACTTTATTGCGCAAAAAATGGTCAGCTAAAACTAATGCCGCCATAGCTTCTACAATAGGTACTGCGCGCTGAACCACACAAGGGTCGTGGCGACCTTTGCCTTTTATCTCTATTTCATTGCCGTCTTTATCTATTGAGTTTTGCGTTTGCATAATCGTAGCTACCGGTTTAAACGCCACGTTGAAATAAATATCCATGCCATTTGAAATGCCGCCTTGAATGCCGCCAGAGTTGTTGGATTGTGTAATGATTTTATCGTCTGAAGATTTTTCGAACACATCATTGTGTTCCGAGCCATTCATTTTTGTTCCTGCAAAACCGCTTCCGTATTCAAAACCATGAACAGCATTTATACTCAACATAGCTTTCGCCAAATCTGCATGCAGTTTATCAAACACAGGTTCACCTAAACCAACTGGAGTATTTTTTATAACACAGGAAATAATTCCGCCAACGGTATCGCCTTTTGCTTTTGTTTCTTGAATCAGTTCAATCATTCGATTTGCCGTTTCTTCATCAGGACAGCGGACAATATTTAATTCTGTTTTCGACAAATCCAGTTGCTGATAATTTTTATCTATAGAAATTTTCCCTACAGAAGAAACGTAAGCGGTAATTTCTATTCCTACTTTTTTCAAAAGCAGTTTAGCAATAGCTCCTGCAATTACACGCGCTGCTGTTTCGCGAGCACTGGCTCTTCCTCCACCTCGATAATCGCGCAAACCATATTTCATTTCGTAAGTAAAATCGGCATGAGAAGGACGATAAGCTTCTCTCAAATGCGCATAGTCATCTGGTTTCGCGTCTTCATTCTTAATGGTGATGGCAATGGGAGAACCTAATGTTCTTCCTTCAAAAATTCCCGAAAGAATTTCAAACGTGTCGCTTTCTTTTCGTTGCGTAGTGATTGCAGATTGCCCGGGCTTTCTTCTATCCAATTCGTGTTGAATAAAATTCAAATCAATTTCTAAGCCTGCAGGGCAACCATCAATCACTACACCAATAGCTTTGCCGTGGCTTTCGCCAAAAGTAGTGATGCGAAAAATTTCTCCGAAGGAATTGCCAGCCATTTTATTCAATTACAAAGTGCGAATTACGAATTACAAATTGAAATGCAAAAATGCTAACCTTGTTTTATGAATTCAATTCTGATTCGCAACTTAAAATCACTTGCGGGTGTTCGTGAAGCCGATATTAAAATGGTGTGTGGAGCGGAGATGAAAACACTTCCTTCCATTGAAAATGCTTTTCTGTTGATTGAAAATGGATTGATAAAATCATTCGGCAAAAACGAAGATGCACCTGAACGCGCAGATGAAATAATAAATGCCGAAGGGAAATTTGTATTGCCCGCTTGGTGCGATTCGCATACACATATTGTATATGCCGGTTCGCGCGAAAATGAATTTGCCGATAAAATAAATGGACTGACCTACGAAGAAATTGCTGCGCGTGGTGGCGGCATTTTAAATTCTGCCAAACGATTAAACGAAACCACCGAAGAAGAACTATTGGATAGCGCGTTGCAACGTTTAGAAGAAATGAAAAGCTTCGGCACTTGTGCTGTGGAAATTAAAAGCGGCTATGGTTTGAATTATGAAGGCGAAATGAAAATGCTTCGCGTTATCAGAAAACTGAAAGAGAAATCTGCGCTTACAATTAAAGCTACTTTTCTTGGCGCACATGCTTATCCTTTAGAATTCAAAAATAATCATGAAGGATATTTGAAACTATTGCTCGAAGAATTGCTGCCGAAAATTGTGGATGAGGGATTGGCAGATTTCATAGATGTTTTTTGCGAGGAAAATTATTTCAGCGTAGAAGAAACCAAACGTATTCTAGAAACAGGAGCAAAATTTGGTTTGCGCGCAAAAGTTCATGTCAATCAATTCAATATTCTTGGCGCAGTAAAAGTATGTGTGGAGCAAAACGCACTAAGTGTTGACCATTTGGAATTAATTTCTGATGAAGATATTTTTGCGCTTAAAGCCGTTGTTGGTCTCCCGACCAACAACTTTACCATGTGCACTGCATTGCCAGGTTGTTCTTTGTTCTTGAAAATCCCTTATACACCAGCGCGAAAAATTATAGACGCAGGTTTACCGTTGGCTCTGGCAACAGATTTCAATCCGGGCTCTGCTCCCAGCGGAAATATGAATTTAGTAAACTCGCTTGCCTGTATCAATATGAACATGACAACCGAAGAAGTAATCAATGCTTCCACACTAAATGGTGCTTACTCGATGGGAGTTGAAAACGAATTGGGTTCAATTACTATTGGCAAAAAAGCAAATCTGATCATCACAAAGCCGGTTTCATCATTAACTATATTACCCTATTCCTTCGGAAGTAATTTAGTGGAGCGAGTAATCGTAAACGGAAATTTTTAAGAAATCATTCCGTCTTTCATCTGCACTTTTCTATCAGCCATATCAGCTAATTCTTCGTTGTGTGTAACGATGATGAAAGTCTGATTAAGTTTGTCGCGCAGTTCGAAAAACAGTTTGTGCAAATCGCGCGCGTTATTCGTGTCGAGATTTCCTGAAGGTTCATCAGCCATTATTAAAGCAGGATTATTTATCAAAGCTCTTGCAACCGCAACGCGTTGTTGTTCGCCACCCGAAAGCTCCGATGGTTTATGGTTACCGCGGTGAGAAAGATTTAAGAGGGCGAGTAATTCTTTAGCTCTCACTTCACTTTCATTTTTCCCTTTGCCGCCTATAAAAGCGGGGATACAAATATTTTCTACTGCTGTAAACTCAGGAAGCAAGTGATGAAACTGAAAAATGAATCCAATAGATTTATTTCGGAAAGCCGAAAGCGCTTTTTCGTTCTGGTTAAAAACTTCTTTGTCTTCAATCTTAACTATACCAGCATCGGGTTTGTCGAGCGTGCCCATAATATGCAGCAACGTTGACTTACCCGCACCCGAAGGACCAACCAGCGAAACAATTTCACCTTTCCTCACTTGCAGCGAAACACCGCGTAGCACTTCGAGTGTTCCGTATTTTTTATGAACGTTGATGGCTTCTAAAATCATGGTGCTAATATGAATTATCATTCTCACATTCTCACATCGTCACCTTCTCAAATTGACTGTTGCCTATTCACCCCATTAAATTATTTTCGTCCCGCTTTCAAAAACATATAATCAACCAACATGAACTTACACGAGTACCAGGCAAAGGAATTAATGAAGAAAAACGGTGCATCTATTCAGGAAGGAATTGTTGCCGAATCGCCTGAGCAGGCTGTAGCTGCCGCGCAAAAAATGAAGGAACTTTACAACAGCGATTGGGTGGTAGTGAAAAGTCAGATTCATGCGGGTGGTCGTGGTAAAGGAAAAATTGTTGGCACCGAACAAAACGGTGTGGCACTTGCAAAAAATCATGATGCAGTAAAAACAATTGCTACAAATATTTTAGGAGGAACACTTGTTACCAAACAAACCGGACCTTCGGGAAGATTAGTGAACAAAATTCTGGTAGCACAAGATGTTTACTATCCCGGTGAAAGCCCAACGAAAGAAATGTATTTTTCTATTCTGCTTGACCGAGCTAAAGGAAAGAACGTAATCATTTACTCTACCGAAGGCGGAATGGACATTGAAGAAGTAGCAGAGCATACACCCGATAAAGTTCTGAAAGAATGGATTGACCCGAGCGTTGGTTTGCAGGAATTTCAATGTAGAAAGATTGGTTTCAACCTTGGACTTAGCGGCAATGCGTTGAAAGAAATGGGGAAATTTACGAGAGCAGTTTATAACACTTACATCAATGCCGATGCGGCAATGGTGGAAATAAATCCTTGTCTTAAAACCTCTGACAATAAAATAATAGCCGTTGACGGAAAAATTTCGTTGGATGATAACGCACTTTATCGTCACAAAGATTTAGAAGCGCTTCGTGATTTGAATGAAGAAGACCCAACCGAAGTAGAAGCCAGCAATGCAGAATTAAATTACGTGAAGCTCGATGGAAACGTTGGTTGCATGGTAAACGGTGCAGGACTAGCAATGGCTACGATGGACATTATTAAACTAAGCGGTGGTGAGCCTGCTAATTTTTTAGATGTAGGTGGAACTGCAAATGCTGAACGCGTAGAAAAAGCATTCCGCATTATTTTGAAAGACCCGCATGTGAAAGCTATTCTCGTAAATATCTTTGGTGGTATTGTTCGCTGCGACAGAGTAGCGCAGGGAATTGTAGATGCCTACAAATCTATTGGAGATATTCCGGTTCCAATTATTGTTCGCTTGCAAGGGACAAATGCAGTGGAAGCAAAAAAACTGATTGACGAAAGCGGATTGAAAGTTCGCTCGGCAATTCAGTTGAAAGAAGCTGCTGAAGAAGTGAAGAAAGCGTTGGCATAATTCCAAAGTGAAACTTTCACTTTATCAATATCAACTACAATTCAAATTTCCTTTTCGCATTGCGCATGGTGTGCGCTCGCATACCGATGTAGTATATGTAAAACTCGAACACGAAAATTTTATTGGTTGGGGCGAAGCAACATTGCCGCCTTACCTTCCTGAAACACAAAAATCTGTTTCAGAATTTCTTTTGGAATTCAGCAAAAACATTTCATCGAACGCTGTTGAGGATTGGTTTGAAAAACTAAATCCAGTCCAAACAAATCTTAGTGCCAAAGCTGCACTTGATATGGCGTTGTGGAATTTGAAAGCGCAGATAGAGAATAAAACAATTGGAGAACTACTTGTTGTTGGTGATAACACCAACAACGGCTTTTACTTTCCCATGGGAACTTACACCATAGGTGTTTCATCTTTCGATGAAATGAAATTAAAAATTGAAGAAGGAAACAAATACGGTTTCGAAATTTTTAAAATAAAACTGGATGGCGAAAAGGATGAAGAACAGATTCGCAATTTCAAGAAGTTAAGCGATAAAAAGTTTGCTGTTGATGTGAATCAAGGATGGAAAACTGTGGAAGAAGCAATTGGAAAAATTGTATGGTTGAAAGAAGAAGGATGTTTTTTAGTTGAACAACCTTTGGATAAAAACGCTTTAGATGAAATGAAATTATTGAAACAAAAATCTGTTCTGCCTTTGTATGCCGATGAAAGTTGCCAGCGGTTAAGCGATATAGAAAACCTCAAAGACAGTTTTGATGGCATCAACATTAAACTAATGAAATGCGGTGGAATTACTGAAGCAAATCAAATGATTTTGAAAGCGCGTGAATTGAAAATGAAAATTTTGATTGGTTGTATGAGCGAGTCATCTGTTGGTTGCACAGCCGCGGCACACTTAACGCCTCTTGCAGATTATGCTGATTTGGACGGGTCGTATTTGATTTCAAACGACCCGTTTAGCGGTATGAAAATTAAGGAAGGGAGAATTCAGTTGAATCAATTGGTACAAAGTCATGCCATGACTTTGCTCTGAAATTCGCGGAAACAATTAATATTTTGAACTCCTCTCCGGAAAGTAGTCATGGCATGACTACTTTCGTTACTTAAATCCCAACTGTTTCGTATCGGCTTCAGCTACTTTATTAAAAAACTCACGGAAGGCGGTATACTCCTCAGGATTTACCTTATCTTTTTTGAATTTCATTTCGCGAACTGCTTGAAGTTTGCCCGGTGTTGTGGTGTTATAGGTTAATGAATAGTCAACTGCATCGCAAGAAAGCACAACATTCTTCGGCAACTCGGCTAACACTTTACCTTTCGGAAGTTCAATATTCATTGTTTCACGAGTAGTTTCAGCCGAGTTGTAACTCCAGACTAAGAATGGAAATTTTCTGGTTTCCAGTGATAGAAAATCAAGTGAATGAATGGATTCACTCCAAGGAATGCGAAATATTTTTATTCCTATTACTTCGCTCAACTCGTTTTTAATTAGGAATGAATAAGTGTAACTCACCGAATCTTTCAATGTTTTCAAATCATCGAAACTTAAACTCAATAGTTTTGCAGGGTTGGTAAAATCAGAAGAAATAGCCTGTGTAATATATTTTTCCTGTTTGTCTTTGCCTTGGTCGGCATATTCACCGCGCATTTGCGCAGCAAACATTCCAGTCTTCAAACTCTTGCGAACAAAAGTGATTTCGTTATTATCAAACTTTAAATCGGTAGTGCGACTTATATTATTGAGCGGGCGATATTTTGAAACCAACTTAGTGAGTTGTGTAGCTGCGATATCGCTATCGCGAGGAATGAAAAGTACATTGGAATTCAAATCAATATGTGGAACCGAAGTAAACGAAAGTTTCTGGTCGGTAAGTTCGATGTAATAACTCTTGCCGCCAGTTTGCAATTGCGCAATGCAGTGATTGAAATCAACACTCGGTAAATTCAAATGCTTATCCCCATTGTCTCTCGTATCCACCAAAATCAAATTCGCTTTCAAACCAACTTCCTTACACATAGCCACAAAAAGGGTTGACACATCTTTGCAATCGCCCAACTTGGTATTAAGTGTGCGCGATGCTTTCTGAGGAATAATTGGCCCATGCATAAAAGGCACATTGCTGTAACTCACATTGGCTTCAATAAAATCATAAATCACTTTCGCTTTTTGTAATTCGCTTAAGCCTTTTTTATCTTTAAACAATTCGGCAGTAGTTTCCCTTATTTCAAAATCAGATTTTGCAAGCGAAGTAGATAAATCAGAATACCAATTGCTAATGTATTTCCAATCGGGCAAGGTTGAAATATCGAGCATCACTCCTGCATCGGACATTGCAGGCATATAAGGTTCTGCTTTTATGGCCGGCTGATCCTTAATTTCCCAAACGTAGAGTTTCATGTCTTCTACGTCTTTAACGCTTGGTTTCAAATCGGCATTTAGCACTTCATGATTAAACTTTTTATCGGCAGGAAGCAATAAGCTGTAACGTGAAATCTTAGCAGGGTATTCAAAGTTTAAATTGAATTGTTCCCAAAAATGTTGCGCTAATTTTCCCGTGTTGTAATTTTCTATACGATAGGAAACGTGAATGGCATCGTTTACCTCGAGATTAGTGAACACCAGATAGTCTTCATTTTTTTCCGCCTGCACTTTGCTTCCGTCTTTTTTGAAAACTTCTGCTTTATCAATTATTAATTTTTGACGATAGCGGTTATAGCCAATCGAATATTCCTTCCACGTATCAATACCGTTTTGATTAAAAACTTTTACCAAAACTTCCGAGCGTTCTTCCGTTGGGCCTTCGGGATAAACCACACGTTGCGTTTCATTTAAAAGTATAATACTGTTGTCATCAGGAAACTCTTCTGCCTTTGGCGACTTCTTAAACAATTCCAACGCATCGGCTTTTTCAAAATGATCAAACAAATCTTTTTTGTTGTCGAGTTTGCGCAATTGCTTACGCGATTCATAATTAGTAGGCGTGTAGTAAATGCCTTTTCTATAGGCATCTTTTGCGTGTACATCATCTTTTAACGCTTCGTAAATTTTCCCACAACGGCTCCAGTAACCACCAATGTATGGAGCAAAGTCCAACGTTTTTTGGGCGTAAATTAGCGCGGTGTTATAATCCTGTGCAGCAAAATAAAGTTCACTCAGCTCAACATAATAACCAATGGAGTACGGATAATTTTGAATGCGCTGCTGATAAATTTTTAATCCCTCTTCGCGTTTTCCCAAATCGAAATAATTATTTGCCATAGCAGTCATCACCTTGTCACTGTAATTATTTTTTAAAAACGCTTTCAAAATTTCATTTGCCTTGGCAAGATTCTTACTCGTGTTTCGCTCAATGGTGTAAGTCAAATTCATGAGGTCGAAATTGTCGGCATACTTCGTGTACAGTCGTTGAACACTCTTGACCACTTCATCATATTTATTTCGTTTAGCTGCTAAATTCAGTTCAAGTAAATCGGTGTATTCGCTTTCGCCATAAATATTTTTATAACGATTGCCTAATTTTTCCTGCTCATCAAAATCTTCTTTCGCTGCCGCTTCGTTCAGCAAACCTTTCAAGGAGTAGGCACAATCGGAGTCGTCTGTTTTTATTCTTTCATACTCTTTGGTCAAATCGGTTACGTTGTTATCTCGACCATAAGCTTCAATCATACGAACACCTACAAAAGAGCTTTGCGGAGCCAATCCCTTCGCTTGCTTTAATGCTTTGCGCGCTTCGTAAACTTTATCGTTTCGCAAACAAACATCAGAGAGCATTAAGTAGTTCAAAAGATTTGCGGGTTCATCTTTTATTTTGTCATTGAAAAAATTTTCGGCAAATAATGTTTGTGAACTAACCGCGTAGTCCACAGCTTTCGAATACGGCTGATAAGCTGCACCTGAACTCAATCCTTTTATCAGTTTACCATCTTTATCGGTAGCACGAATCATAAAGTTGGCAGCATTGGTTTCGCTTTCTCCAATCTGAACCAGAACGCGATTGTACCCTTTATTGAGTTTTACATTATTGATGTAAATATCCATATCGCAATTGCGCTCTTCCGAAACATTAGTCACGAGTTTGTCATTCACCCAAACTTTAAATGAACCGGAATTACCACTGCGGAAATAAATTTCCTGGTCTTCATCGCTCTTCAAAAAACTTTGTGCATACATCACCGAATTGGTAATGAGAAAATAATATTCAAAATCGAACCATCGGTCGCTGCGGGCATGTGGTGGGGCATACCATTTTATCGAAGCTTCATTTTTATTTCTAAAAACCGCATCGGGTTCAGGTTTTGCCAAAACACCAAAATCTTTATTGAACCCACTGCCCGAAGTATTATCAAACGTGCCGAGAATTTGCCAATTCTCAATAGCTCCAATTTGCGAAAACTCATCTTCTGCTTTTTTGAAATCGCCTACACATTCGTAGTGCTTGCCCAACATTGAATGCGCCATAGCGTTAATGGTGCCATTTGTTTTTTGCTCGTTGATTAGTCGTTTCAAAAATTTCAACTTCTCTTCACTCTTTTTATTGTAGTCATCAAACACCAATGGCGAAGTCCACAACGCATATAAATAAGGATACGGGTTTTCAGAAGCGTCAAAGAAATTTTGAAATGCTTTGTATCCTTCCTCGTTTTTATCTTCGCTCCACCAAACTAAACCAAGTGCTAAATTGGCTTCAGCTTTTGTATCGGCATCTTTGGCGGCTTCAATGAAAAACTCTTTGGCTTCTTTACGCTGGTTATGTTTGAACGCATCCCAACCTTGTTTTAGGTTTTCTTTGCTGGCGAAAAGTGTGGTATGAAACAGAAAAACGGTGAATAAAACGGTGATGTGTTTGGTCATAAAATTGAAAACAAATTTGCAGTGGTAGTGAGTGATTAAGGAAGCGGTGTATTTTTTATTTATTCTAAAATCAATACTAACTATTTGAATGAATATATTACCACACCTAAAAAATTCAGATTCCTTCACTGCTGTTTAAACATGAATAAAGCAATTATCGAACTTTCCTATTTGCCCAATGTAGTTTGGTTCAAAAATTATCTGAAGCGCGAAATTATTTTGGTTGAGCAAGAAGAAAATTTTGTAAAGTCAACATTTAGAAACCGTTGTGAAATTGCGGGAGCAAACGGCAAACAGAAATTAAGTATTCCCATTCTTGGCGGAAGAGATCATCATCAGCTTTACAAAAACGTGAAGATTGATAATAGAGTTCACTGGCAAAAAATTCATTGGCAAAGCATTCGTTCGGCTTATGGCAGCACTCCTTTTTTCGAATTTTATACTGAACGTTTTCAACCGTTTTATGAAAAAGAATACGAATTCCTTTTTGAGTTTAATCTTGAATTGCTGAAAACTGTTTTGAAAATTTTGAAAACAGAAAAATCGTTTGAACTAACTTCTGTTTTTGAAAAAAAACCCGAAGATACCCATGATTTAAGAGGGAATAAAAAACCTGAATCGTTGAAACGCTATTGCCAACCTTTTGAAGAGCGAAACAGGTTTCAAGCAAATCTGAGCATAATAGATGTCATCTTTAATCTCGGTCCTCAAGCAAAAGAGTATCTGCTTGCCAAATAATTTCTACTTGAGTTTTACTTTCTTCAAATTCAAAAGATTGATGGCGTTGGCCGTTAACCCTTCCACATTCTTTTGCGAAAAGCGTAACACCTCATCGTAAAACAGCGGCACTACAGGAGCTTCTTCAATAATTATTCTTTCCATTTCGTGATAGAGTTCGTATCGTTTAGCATCTACATTTTCTGCTAGCGCTTTTTCATACAAAGCATCAAAGGCAGCATTTCTGAATCGGGTATAATTTGGTGGCGAGCCATTTTTGCTATAAAAAACAGCAAAATAATTTTCAGCATCAGGATAATCTGCCAGCCAACTTCCTCTAAAAAAATCAATTTTCCCCTGACTCATCCACTCGCGCAAAATAGAAGGCTGAGAAATTTCGACTTTAATTTTCAAACCAATTTGCTCCAGCTGTTTGCTGATAAACAGCGCGTATTCCTTATAAGTTTCGTTGGTGTAAAGTTTTATTTCAGGAAGATTTTTCCCTTGCTCATGTCCTGCTTCTTTCAATAATAGTTTTGCTTTTTGCAAATCGAACGTATAGCCCTTCACTTGTTCGGCATTAAAAGATGGAAGACCAAACGGAGTGAACCCGCTCACTGCAGGCTTTCCAACTCCGTTACGCAAATACTTGAGCATTTCACTTCTGTCGAATCCATAATTAATTGCCTGACGAATTTTTTTGTTCAACAAGGGATGATTGACATCCTGAGAATTATCATTGATAAGAAAACCAAGATATTCTGTATTGAGATAAGGCGTTTTAAGCAAATTGAATTTGTCTTTGAGTTCTGCTTTTACATAACCTGTTTCATCTAGCACTTCGTCAACATAAGCAGCATCAATGCTATTGATAAAATCTAGTTCTTTTTGTTTAAAGGAAAGGTATTCGGTTTTCTTGTTGTCAATAAAACTGATTTTAATTCCATCGAGATACGGAAGCGCGTTTCCTGTTTCATCGCGCTCAAAATAGTTGTTGTTTTTTTGAAGAATAAGAGCGGTTCCTTCTTTCCAGTTTTTGAAAACAAAAGGTCCAGTGCCTACAGGATGCGCGCGAAATTCACTTCCGTATTTTTCAACAGCTTCATGAGGAATTACCGAACAATACTGCATACTTAAAATACCAAGCATTGGTCGAAATGCTTTGCGCAGCTTTAATTGAAAAACAGAATCGTTAATCGCTATAAATGGAAAAACAGTATCAATACTGTTATTGAAAATCCAGGCGCCCGGGCTGGCAATTTTCTTATCAATAATTCTGTTCAAACTGTAAACCACATCGGCAGCGTTTACAATTCTGCCTTCGCTGTTTTTAAAACATTGGTTGTTGTGAAACTTTACATCGGTGCGCAAATTGAAAGTATAGGTTTTGCCATCTTCCGAAATTTGCCAACTGCGCGCAATAGCAGGTTTTGTGTTTAAATAATCATCTAACTGCACCAATGAATTATACAATTGATTGCACGCCCAAATAGTTGATTGGTCTTTGGAGAATGCCGGGTCGAGCGATGCTATACCACTGCTTTGGTTGTAACGAAAAAAATGTAATGAAGAATTATTGTTAGACCTATTGCAGCTATTGCATGAACTTAAGCAATCCATACACAAAAAGAGTAAAACAGCAAAAGTGAATTGAAGTAGTTTCATAATTATTTTTTACCGAGCGAAAATAGAATTCACCAAAGTGCTGGTGCATTTTTTTGTCTTCGTCTTGTTGAAATATTTTTTAGCCGCATCCAACTTTGTTATCATATTCACAATCTTATTTTAGGTTACAATTTTTACTTTTAAGACTTCATAAATTCTCCCTGACTATGATTAAAATATACAAAGCAGTTTTCGCCAGTTTAATTCTTCTGTTTTCTGTTGCCTTTATTTCGGCACAGGAATGCGATGTAATTTATGTAGTGCCCAACGGAAATCCCGCAGGAGCCGGGACTAAAGCTGACCCGGCAAATCTTACACGCGCACTTCAATTGGTAACTCCCGCCAGTACGCGTTTATGGTTAGCTGCAGGCAACTACGATATTAATGCTGAGTTAATGTTGGTAAACAATCTGACTATTGAGGGTGGTTTCGACCCCATGCAGAATTGGGTAAAAAACAATGTACCTCCAACAACTATTCATCGTTTAAATGCTATTGTTCTTCCTCCTCCCGCTAATGGCACAGCAATAATTGCAGGAGTGAATGTTTCAGGTTTTCGCTTACAGGATTTGACCTTGATTATGGATGTACCATTTGGAATTGCTTCTAGTGCTTACGGAATTTATTTGAACGGTTGCAGTAATTACAACATTGTTCGTGTTGATGTAACTGCTGCTGATGGAACACCCGGAGTAGCAGGAACACCGGGAGCACCCGGAGTACCAGGTACACCGGGAGCAAATGGGCTACCTGCTTGTAACGAATCGTGCGTTCCCGCTGGAGGAATTGGTGGATTGCCAGGGGGAGGAAATGGCGGTACAGGTGGAAAGTGGGCAGGTTTGGCATCGTCAACTGGAGTAGCCGGAAGCTGTGGAGCCGCAGGTGGTGGTGGTGGCACAGGACCAAATTGCGGGTGTGGAATATTCGGAACCTCAAATAATAATAGTTGCGGTGGCGGTGCTCCAAGCGCTGGAGTAGCAGGAAGTACAGGTGTAACGAATGGAGTTGCGGGAGGAGTTGGTCCCGCAGGAACAATTGCAATTCCAGGATATTTTGTTCCTGGTGCTGGAGGTGGTACAGGCACAGCCGGAACAAGTGGATGTGGTGGTGGTGGTGGTGGTGGTGGTGGTGGTAGACAACAAAATGGAAATGATGATGTAGGTGGAAGTGGTGGTGGTGGTGGTGGTGGTGGCACTGGAGGTGGTGGTGGCACTGGAGGTACCGGAGGTGGTGGCTCGTTCGCTGTTTTCCTTTTCAATAACGGTTTAGGTGGAAATATTACAGATTGTAAATTGACTGCAGGCGTAGGTGGTGCAGGTGGTGCAGGTGGCGCAGGTGCAGCAGGAGCTGCAGGCGGTGCGGGTGGCGCTGGTGGACCAGGCTTTGGATGTGCGCAGAGTAATGGAGCGGCAGGTGCTGCAGGTGGTGCAGGTGCTTCGGGTGGTGCAGGCGGTGCCGGTGCTCAAGGTTTAAGTATGGCTCTTTCACAAACCGGAGGTACTCCGGTAAGTCAAAATAATATTCTCTCTGTTCCCGGAAATCCTCCTGTAATTTCTGTTTTAAATCATGGATGCACCAATGCAGAAATTGTTTTTACTACTCCAATTGCGGGTAACTGGGATTTTGGTTCGGGTGCTGCTCCAGCAACTGCAACAAATACTGCAGGACCTGTTTCAGTTATTTATAATTCCACAGGCAGAAAAACAATTACGCTTGGTGGAACAGCGTTTACCGATTTTATTGAACTATGGAAAACACAAGTAGGTGGTTCGCTCACACACGTAAATAATCCTGCAGTAGTTGGTTGCCCCGATGTATTTACCGATACACTTTCAGGAATTTCTTACGATTGGGATTTTGGTGCAAATGCAATTCCTGCAACTGCTACTACAGCTACAAATCAAAGCGGACAAGTTTCTTTTACAACAACAGGAAGTCACACGGTGGTGGTTTGGGTAACTACCATTTGTTGTGGAAGGGTGAAAGACTCACTGGTGTTTAATGTGCAGCCAAATGCCATCAACATTACGCTTACTGCTTCTACCAATACTATTTGCGCAGGCGACCCGATTACATATACCGCAACTCCTGCGGGTTACCAGCAGTACACGTTTTTTGTAAATAATAATCCTGTTCAAAGTACAGGCAGTAATTCGTACGTAGCTAATGGTTTAGTGCAAGGCGATAGCGTAAGAGTGGCTGCCTTTGACGGAGTCTGTTTCAGCAATCCAAGTGCTGTACTTGGGCCAGTAGTGAATCCAATTCCTGCTGTGGTGCTTACGAGTTCAGATGCAGATGATACTATTTGCGGTGGCGATTTAGTAACCTTTACTGCTTCGCCTTCAACTTATGCCAGCTACGAATTTTTTATTGGTGGTTCATCGCAACAAACTTCACCGATCAATGTGTGGTCAAGCACAACTTTATACACGGGAAATACCATTCATGTTGTTGCTGTTGAAAATGGTTGCACAAGCCCTTGGAGCAATACCTTCACTATGTTTGTGAAACCAATTCCGGCTATCACTTTAACTGTTTCCGATTCTATCATTTGCCAAGGCGATGCCGTTACGTTTACCGCGGTTGCCAATCCGGGTTTAGACAATTTCGATTTTAATTTGAACGGTGCTTCGGCACAAAACAACACGAGCAACACCTACTCTTCTTCTGCATTTAATAACAACGATGCTGTTTTTGTTTCAGGTTCTTTGGCAGGCTGCCCGGGTTTACCAACAAGCGCGGTTGTGCTTACGGTTAACCCTATTCCATCAGTAACGTTGAGTAGCAGCGATGCTGATAATTCTATTTGCCAAGGTACTTCAATAACCTTTACTGCTTCGCCTTCCACATACGGCACCTATGATTTTTTTGATGGTGTAACAAATGTGCAAAGCAGCGCTTCAAATATTTATACCACCAATATTTTGACAAACCCAAGCAGTGTTACTGTAGTGGCTACTGATTTAGGTTGTGTAAGTCCGCCTTCGGCCGCCATTGTAACTACAGTACAAGCAGCACCAATTGTAACTGCTGGAAACGACCGTGCTGATTGTGTTGATTTAGGATTAGTAACACTTACCGGATTTTCACCTGCTGCCGGCACTTGGACCGGAACAGGAATTGCAAACCCCTCAGGAGATTTTAATACTAGTACTGCGGGTGCAGGAATTTTTTCGCTCGTTTATAGTTACATCGATTTAATTACCGGATGCTCGGGGCTTGACAGCATCAATTACACCGTGAACGCATTACCTGTTCTTTCTACTATAGCAACAGTAGATATTTGTGAAGGACAAAGTGCGCAAATAAGTGTTACTGCCGCAACAGGAATTAATTTTGTTTGGAGCCCATCTACCGATTTGAATAATGCAAACATTCAAAACCCAATTGCAAGTCCGGCACTTACAACTCCCTATGCTGTTACAGTTACCGATGCAAACAATTGCAGTAACACAGCTACAACAATGGTAAATGTAAATCCAAATCCGGTAGCAGATTTTATGGTTGATGCAGTTTGCGTAGGGCTTGCTAATTCATTTACAAATAACTCTACTCCTGTTTTTGGAAATACTTACGCCTGGAGTTTTGGTGATGGAGGAAATTCTACACTTGATAATCCTGCTCATAGTTATGCTGCCGTTGATTCATTCGCAGTAATTCTGATTGCTCAACTCGGCAATTGTTTTGATACAGCTACCGGCACTGCCACTACACATCCTGTAGCGGTGGCAGATTTTACTGCTACTCCTTTAGTTGGTTATGTAAATGATTATGCTGCGCCTATTCGTTTCAATAATCTATCAACTAATTCCGATGCCTGGTTTTGGAATTTTGGTGACAATAACAATTCATCTTTACAATCTCCTACACATGTTTACACCAAAGAAGGAGTTTTCTCCGTAGAACTTTTTGTGAGCAATGTTTATGGCTGCAATGACACTACGCGCAGAGCAAACTACATTACCATTTACGAAAACACTAAAGTGTTTATACCAAACGTGTTTACACCAAATGGAGATGGGCAAAATGATGTGTTGCAAGTGTTCAGCAGCGGCACTCGTTTTTTTGAGTTCAAAATTTTTAATCGCTGGGGCGAAAAAGTTTTTGAGAGTAATAACACCTTGCAAAGTTGGGATGGAACTTATCAAGGGAAAGAATCGCAAGCTGGCGTTTATACATACACGGCTGTAATTGTTTATGACGATAACACCAACAGAACTGCAAAAGGAACAATTACCTTGATGAGATAAAACCGCGAACCATGAACTACTGGCTTATTAAATCGGACCCCGAAACATATTCATTTGAACGCATGAAAACCGAAAAGAAAACTTTTTGGGATGGGGTGCGCAATTATGCCGCCCGCCTTCACCTGCGCGCTATGAAAAAAGGTGACCTCTGTTTTTTCTATGAGAGTATGAATGGCGAACCTTCGATTGTAGGTCTAGTAAAAATTGCGAAAGAAGCTTATCAGGATCCCGGCACTACCGAAGACTGGAGTTGTGTAGATGTGGAATATTCAAAAGCATTGAAAAAACCAGTGACCCTTGCACAAGTGAAAGCAAATAAAATACTAAAAGAGATGGCGCTCGTTCGTATATCGCGATTGAGCGTGCAACCTGTAAGCGAAGCCGAGTGGAATGAAGTATTGAAGATGGCGGAATAAAAGATTTTACCGGCTGCTTGTCCTCCGCTGGCGTAGGTGGCTCGCGGCTTTGCGCGAGACGGAGGTGGAATAACTACACCTCAATAGTCTTCAACGAAGAACTGATGACTAACTTACCAAGTGTTTTTGCTTTTACTTCATCAACCGTAACACCCGGTGCAATTTCGAGCAGGTGAAAAGCTCCGTCTTTAATATCATAAAAACCGAGGTCGGTCAGCACGCGCTGAATACATTTTTTACCCGTAAGCGGCAGCGAGCATTGCGACAATAATTTCGATTCGCCTTTCGGGTTCGTCTGCATCATGGTTACAATAATATTGCGTGCCGAAGCCACTAAATCCATAGCACCTCCCATTCCTTTAATCAACTTGCCCGGAATTTTCCAGTTGGCAATATCTCCGTTTTCAGAAACTTCCATCGCGCCTAAGACGGTTAAGTCAATTCGTTGCGAACGAATCATTCCGAAACTATAAGCCGAATCGAAAAACGCAGTACCCGGAAGTGCAGTGATAGTTTGCTTACCCGCGTTTATCAAATCGGGGTCAACTTCTGCTTCAGTAGGAAAAGGTCCCATGCCCAGCAAACCGTTTTCAGATTGCAAAACCACATCCATTCCCTTGGGAATATAATTAGCCACCAACGTAGGAATACCAATGCCCAGGTTCACGTAGTATCCCTTCTTCAATTCCTTTGCAATGCGTTGTGCTATTTGTTCTTTAGTAAGTGCCATTTGTCTTTTGTATTTAAGTCCCCTTTAAGGGATTTTGTTTCATCCCGCTTTAGCGGGAAGGGGTTTACTTTCTAATCGTTCTCTGTTCAATTCTCTTCTCGTATTTCTCTCCTTTAAAAATGCGGTTCACAAAAATTCCTGCCGTGTGAATTTCGTTCGGGTCGAGTTCTCCTTCGGCTACTAACTCTTCCACTTCTGCAATCGTAATTTTTCCTGCCATTGCCATCAGCGGATTAAAATTGCGCGCTGTGCCTTTGAAAATTAAGTTGCCCGCTGTATCTCCTTTCCATGCTTTTACAATCGCAAAGTCCGACTTGAAAGCATGCTCCATCAAATATTCTTTGCCGTCAAACTCGCGCGTTTCTTTTCCATCGGCAATTTCTGTTCCTACACCTGCAGGTGTAAAGAATGCGGGAATACCATAACCGGCCATCATGCAGCGTGTAGCTAAAGTTCCCTGCGGAATCAACTCTACTTCCAACTCTCCCGAAAGCAGCTGACGTTCAAACTCGGCATTCTCGCCCACATAACTGGAAATCATTTTTTTCACCTGTCGAGTTTTCAGCATCAATCCAATTCCGAAATCATCTACACCGGCATTGTTCGAAATACACGTCAACCCTTTCACTCCCGAGCGAATAAGCGCGGCAATCGAGTTTTCGGGAATGCCGCACAAACCAAAACCACCGAGCATGAGCACGGCATTATCGGCTATATCTTTCACCGCTTCATCGGCATTGGCAACTACTTTGTTCATGTTCTGAATATTTAAAATTGAAAATTATTTTTTGCTTATATCTCCTTCGCGTTTGCTCAAATCGTTGAGTATGTCGTCATACATCAGATTGAGCAAAACGGGATTCTGTTCATAAAACGAAAAGCTTTTCACAAACGCTTCGCGCGTGGTTCCGTGAATTTTAAAAATCTGCTCGTCATACTTCTGCACCAGTTCTTTTTCGTTGGCTCCTACCTGCGTTTTTGTTTCCGCCACCGCATCTGCCACATGCATATCTGCCAAAATAACTTTCATGGTTTCCATGGGTATTACATCCTTCGGCACTTCGGGCAATTTAGGTTTGCACGAAACAAGAAACAATAAGAGTAAAGGAATGATGTGCTTCATTTTATCTTCGCGCTAAAATAGAATTACCGCCTAAATGAATGCTGAAAAATACAAACAGGTTTTGCAGGAAATTAAACCCTTTCACGCGCAACTGATTGCCGTTTCTAAAACAAAACCGGTCGAGGATATCCTGGAAGTTTACCAAGCAGGACAACGATTATTTGGTGAGAACAAAGTGCAGGAAATGATTTTGAAACATGAAGCACTTCCTAAAGATATTCAGTGGCACCTCATCGGGCATCTGCAAACAAACAAGGTAAAAATTATAGCTCCGTTTGTTTCCATGATTCATTCCGTTGATAGCTTTAAACTGTTGCAGGAAATAAATAAGCAGGCAGAAAAAAACAACCGCATTATTGATTGTTTACTGCAAATTTTCGTTGCCGATGAAGAAACTAAATTCGGTTTGAGTGAAGAAGAACTCTTCGCGCTTTTATCATCTGCTGAATTTTCAAAACTCAAAAACATTCGCATCTGCGGCTTAATGGGTATGGCAACCAATACCGATGATGAAAACAAAATTGCCAATGAGTTTTCTCACTTGAAAAAAATATTCGAAGAGGTTAAACAGAAATATTTCAACAACGAATCATCCTTCAAAGAACTTTCGATGGGTATGAGTTCCGATTATAAAATTGCCTTACAGCACGGTGCTACTTTCATCCGTGTAGGCAGTATTATTTTTGGTGAGCGATGAAACGCCAATGAAACATTGAAAAATGTATTTTCAACTCCGCTAAATCAGAACAGCCATGAAGCATAAATTTCTTTTTGTAGCAGCTATCACTTTTCTTCTTTCAACTAATATAGTTGCTCAGTTTGTTCCCACACCCGACCATGTGGTGGTGGTCATGTTAGAGAATCACGGTTATGCAGACATCATCGGTTCTGTTGATGCTCCTTATATCAACAGTCTCGCCAATGATACTTTGGGTCCGCTCTTTACCGAATCACACGGAGTTACGCATCCCAGTCAGCCGAATTATCTCTATCTGTTTTCGGGTGATGACCAAAATGTAATTCTTGATTTTACACCCATAGGTGCTCTGCTTCCATTTACCAGCAATAACCTCGGAGCCGAATTATTACAAAACGGAAGAACCTTTGTTGGCTACTCTGAAGATTTACCATCGGTTGGTTTCACTGGTGATGCTTCGGGTGCTTATCATCGCAAACATGCGCCCTGGATAAACTGGCAGGATGGCAGCACCAATGGAATTCCTTCTGCACTCAATCAACCTTTCACTTCGTTTCCTTCTAACTACAACAACCTGCCTACTTTATCTTTTGTAATTCCTAATCAGGACCACGACATGCATGACGGCACTATCAATCAGGCCGATGTTTGGTTGCAGCAAAATATAAATGCCTATGCACATTGGGCTAAGGCAAACAACAGTTTACTCATTATTACTTTCGATGAAGATGACGGAATAATTCCGGGTGCAGGTGCTAATCATATTGCAACAATTTTTGTGGGGCAAATGGTAAAGCGCGGACAATACAACGAAAACATTGACCACAACAATGTATTGCGAACCATGGAAGAAATGTATTCGCTTCCTCATGCAGGAAGTAGTGCCGGTGCAACACCAATTACCGATTGCTGGGTTTATAAAACCAATGCTGCTTTTGGTGCAAACCCAACTGCTATTTGTCCGAACAGTTCTATTCAGCTTTCAGACGTCACTACAAACGTTCCAACAAACTGGCAATGGATTTTTAATGGAGGTAGTCCCGCTTCATCATCTGCACAAAATCCTTCTGTCACTTATAATAACGCTGGAACGTTTGATGTTACCCTCATCACTTCAAACCAAATAGGTTTCGATACGTTGATCCTTCATAACTATGTTACTGTTCATCCAACTCCTGTGCTGCATTTAAGTTCAGATTCATTGAGTATTTGTGTGGGTGATACCGCAACGATTATTGCAACTGGAGCTTCTATTTACAATTGGTTGCCTTCGGCAAATTTAATTTACAGCAATGGAGGAACCATGAAAGCAAATCCAGCGAGCGATTCTTATTATCAGGTGGTGGGTGCTTCATTCGGCTGTTTGAGCGATACTTTTACGATTGAAATTACTGTGGACACACTTCTTTATTCTTCCATGATTCTTTCGCCTTCATCAGATACAACAGTTTGTCAAAACACTGTAGCAAGCTTTTTTGCCGATGCAGCAAATGGCGGAAGTTCACCTTCGTTTCAATGGAAAGTAGATGGAACAAATGCAGGAGCAAATGCGCCAACATTTAGTGCTTATGCTTTTGCAAATAACTTTACTGTAAGCTGTTTGTTCACGAGCAGTGCAGGTTGCGCTGTTCCGCATACAATTCAAAGCAACGTTATTCATGTAACCGTTAGTGCTCCGCCACATCCTGTTATCACTTCAGTTGATTCGCTTCTAACTTCCGATGCAGCAACTTCATATCAATGGTATTACAACGGAAATCCTATTGCAGGTGCTACTTCACAAACTTACCTTGCCGATAGTAGCGGAGTTTATCGAGTAGAAGCATTTAATGCTGATGGATGTTCAGGAATGTCGAATTCAATTACTGTTGCATTAGCGGCAAATGCTATTGAAAATATTTCAGCACAAAATTCATTTGCCATCTATCCGAATCCGAATAAGGGAGAATTTGTTTTAAACTTTTTTGAAAATCAAAAAGGAGAATGCAAGTTGAAGTTGTATGATCTCAAAGGCAGATTAGTTTCAGAACGTTCCGTTTCAGTTTCGAAACAGCAAGTTCCAATTTCATTAAACACATTGGAGAAAGGCGCTTATTTTATTTCAGTGGAGATGAACAACCGAAAGGAAGTTCACAAGTTGCTGATAGAATAATTTCTACCACACATTTTCTAAATCCTTCGCTTCGTATTTGTGATTGCGCGTAAAGAAGTAAGAGCTACCCGAAGACTTTTTCAATTGAAGATTATCTTCTCTTTTAAACAAGCGCGATAGCAAAGCAATAGGAAAAAGGAAAACAAAAAACACAGCCGAGAGAATTACTTTACTCATTACCGCGCCCATCATCTCTCCCACTTTCAGCCATGCCCACGAAATTTTTGAAGTGAGGTAATTGGAGAACATTCCAATCAACCCGAGCAACACACTTAGTGTAAGATAGTAGGCGTGTTGCTTTTGGGTTACAAAAAACAATACCACCAAAGCCACACAAAGTGTGAGGATGGTTTCTAGTTCTTTTTCGCGCGTGGCTTTGGGTGCTTTCATCTTTAATTTGTCAAATAGCAAAGAGTATGTCATGCTGAACGAAGGTTTCCGAAGTGAAGCATCTTGTATTTTTTAAAACGAAATACAAGTTTCCTCGCTTCGCAAAGTCTTGCTCGGAATGACAGCCAATAAAAATCAGAACAGCGTGTAAACAAACGGAGCCACTGCCGAGCCGCCACCGATTACAATCAATACACCAATGAGAAGCAAAACAATAATCATGGGAAGAAGCCACCATTTTTTGCGCTCCATTAAAAATTTCCAGAGGTCTTTTAAGAAATCCATATTATTTGTTTTAAGTTTTCAGTTGCTAATCTAATTTGAATTCTTTTCTCCAATCATCTTTTTCTTTCCACTCGGGTTGTTGGGTTTTGCTCAGCAAATAATTTCCAACAACCAAGTAATCCATTTCTGTTCGCATGAAACACTTGTATGCATCTTCCGGTGTGCAAACAGGCGGCTCACCACGCACATTAAAACTTGTATTCACCATTACTGCAAAACCTGTTTTCTGTTTGAATGTGTCGAGCAATTTCCAATAGCGCTCGTTGGTTTCTTTATGAATTGTTTGTACCCGCGCTGAAAAATCAATGTGTGTAACAGCAGGCAAATCTGAACGCTGAACATACAATCGTTCCAATAACGACATGGCGTTATAACCCTCAGGCATTTTATTCCTACGGCTTTCTTTAACCGGAGAAACAATCAGCATGTATGGCGAAGCCGTATCCAAATCAAAATAGTCTTTGCAGTCTTCTGCTTTTACTGAAGGAGCAAACGGACGAAATCCTTCGCGATATTTTATTTTCAGGTTCAGCTTCTTCTGCATTTCGGGATTGCGCGCATCGCCCAAAATTGTTCGGTTACCCAGAGCACGAGGTCCAAATTCCATTCTTCCCTGAAACCATCCCACCACATTTCCTTCGTTGATGATATCAGCAACACGCGAATTGAGTTCATCCAGATTTTCAAACTTCTTCGAAACAGCTTTATACTTTCTTAAATCCTGTTCAATATCTAAATCAGAAAATTCAGGACCAAGATACGCACCTTGCATTTCATCTTGTGTATTGCAAACTTTTCTTTCCTGATTGAAGTGAATGAAATAAGCAGCTTGTGCTGCACCCAATGCACCACCCGCATCACCTGCTGCGGGTTGAATGAAAATATCTTTGAACAATTTAGAGCGAAGTAATTTGCCATTGCTTACACAATTCAACGCCACACCGCCAGCCATAGTCAAGTAATCGCAATTGGTCAAGTGTTTTGCTTCACTCGCCATTTTAAAAACAATTTCTTCTGTCACCTGCTGAATAGCGTAACCCAAATCGCAATGATGTTGTTGCAATTCTTCTGCCTCTTCTTTCTTTTTAAAACCAAAAAGCTGTTCCCATTTATCATCATACACCATTCGCAAACCTGTGGCATAACTGAAGTATTCCCGGTTAAGCCAAATACTTCCATCATCTTTTATATCAACCAATTTTTCTTTGATGGTCTTAATGTATTCAGCCACTTTTGGAGAATCGGGATTGCCATAAGGAGCAAGCCCCATCAATTTGTATTCACCCGAGTTTACTTTGAAACCAAGAAAATAAGTAAAGGCAGAATACAACAACCCAACCGAATGCGGAAAGCGAAGTTCCTTCAAAATCTCAATCGAGTTTCCTCTACCGATTCCGATAGATGCAGTTGCCCATTCACCTACTCCGTCAATAGTTAGAATCGCTGCCTCCTGATATGGCGAAGAATAAAATGCACTCGCGGCATGTGAAAGATGATGTTCAGGAAAAAGAAATTTGACTTTGCTCTTATCGTAACCTTCAATCTTCTCTAACTCCTCATGCATGATTCGTTTGAGAAACATTTTCTCCTTTAACCAAACCGGCATTGATTTAATAAACGACACCACTCCTTTCGGTGCAAAGCCATAATAAGTTTCGAGCAGTCGCTCGAATTTCAAAAGCGGTTTGTCGTAAAATGCAATGGCATCAACATCGTTGATGTTCACGCCAGCATATTTTAAACAGAACTGAACAGCATTAATCGGAAAAGATTCATCATGCTTTTTGCGCGTGAAACGTTCTTCCTGCGCAGCAGCAATAATTTTTCCATCCTGAATAATGGCAGCAGCAGAGTCGTGGTAAAAAGCGGAAATACCGAGAATGGTCATAGTTATGTCCGCAAAATAAAAAGTAATTTGATTGCAGGTTCTAAGAGAGAGATTTCAAAACAACATTCTCAATCTCTTTAAGAATGTCTTCTGAATTATTGCGTGCGAATTTCTTTCCTGTTATTATTTCAAACAGCTCGATATATCGTTCAGTAATTACATCCACAAATTCATCGGGCATAAACGGCATTACCTGTCCGTCTTTCCCCTGAAAATTGTTTGCCATTAACCACTCGCGCACGAACTCTTTACTCAATTGCTTTTGCGGTTCGCCCTTCGACTGACGTTCTTCGTAACCTTCCAGATAAAAATAGCGCGATGAATCAGGCGTATGAATTTCATCAATCAACATCACCTTGCCATCCGAAATTCCGAATTCATATTTCGTATCTACTAAAATCAATCCTCTTTCGTTCGCCATTTTTTGTCCGCGTTCGAAAATCGCGTGCGTGTATTTTTCCATTTGTACATAAACTTCTTCGCTCACAATGTTTCTGCTCAAAATATTTTCGCGGCTAATATCTTCGTCATGTCCTTCCACTGCTTTGGTAGATGGTGTAATAATATTCACCGGAAACTTATCGTTCTCCTTTAAACATTCAGGCAAAACAACACCGCACAAAATTCTTTTTCCTGCTTTGTATTCACGCGCAGCATGACCAGCTAAGTAACCGCGAATAACCATTTCGATTCTTACAGGTTCACACTTCTTACCAATAGAAACATTCGGGTGTGGAACATCTAACAACCAGTTAGGAACAATATCGCGTGTGGCATCCAAAAAATGTTTTGCAATCTGATTGAGCACCGCTCCTTTATGAGGAATAGGTTTTGGAAGAATATGGTCGAAGGCAGAAATTCTATCGGTAGCAATTACCACCAGTTTATCGCCTATTGAATAAACATCGCGAACCTTACCGTGGTAAACATTGGTTTGTTTCGAAAAATTGAAATTTGTGGTTTGAATAGCGTTCATTTTAAAAAACTTTTTTGCCTTCGGCAATGATTACACAAATAACAGCCAGTGATTTATCAGATAATACAGTTGTGTAAAAATTCCTTTATCGGTTGCTAATAAAATTTTGCTTTATGAATGAGGAGCAACTTCATCAATTGCTCTTGTTTCATTTAGTTTATCGTACGCTTTAATAATTTCTTTTACGAGACGGTGGCGCACCACATCGCTTTCGTTCAAATGAATAGTGGAGATTCCTTCAATAGGTTTCAGGATACGCAGCGCAGTATGCAAGCCCGATTTTATTTTCGGAGGTAAATCAATTTGCGTAGGATCGCCTGTGATAATGCACTTAGATGCCGCGCCAATACGCGTTAGAAACATTTTCAATTGCATGTCGGTGCAGTTCTGCGCTTCATCTAAAAGAATAAACGAATGGTCGAGCGTTCTTCCGCGCATGAATGCGAGCGGAGCAACTTCAATCACGCGGTTCTCCATAAAGTATTTCAGCTTGTCGGCAGGAATCATATCATCGAGCGCATCATAAAGCGGGCGCAGATACGGGTCAATCTTTTCCTTTAAATCTCCGGGAAGAAATCCGAGACTCTCTCCCGCTTCTACCGCGGGGCGAGTGAGAATAATTTTCTTCACGTTCTTTTCTTTCAGAGCGCGAACCGCAAGAGCAACGGCTGTGTAAGTCTTACCTGTTCCTGCGGGACCAATGGCAAACACGATATCGTTCTTCTCGCTTTCCTTCACCATCAGCAATTGATTTTCGGTGCGAGCGCGAACCATAATGCCGCCATTGCCATGCACGATAACATCGCTGGTGTCTTTTGCTTTTTGAACTTTATGCCCGGCATCATCGGAGTGAACAATGCTCTCAATATTATCTTCGGTCAGTTTGCCGTTGCGTTCAATATGGTCAATCATGCGGTCAACCTTTTGTTTGAACATGGCAATGTCACCTTCGCTGCCTTCAGCTTTTATGCTGCTGCCGCGCGAAACCATTCGAAGCGTTGGAAAATTTTTCTTGATGAAGTTGAAGCGGGAATTGTTTACACCGAAAAAATCAATCGGGTCAATGCCCTCAATGGGAAGTGTGATTTCAGTCAAATCGTACTTGTTTTGTGTGCAACAAATTTACGCGGGCATACTGTCTATCAAAATATATCTATCCACATGTTTTCCCACAACTAGATTTCGTTGGCGAAATTATTTGAAACACTTTTGATTTTCAGCAGACAATAGACTTTAGACATAAGACAATAGAAATTACATGCACTTTGCATTTCAATCTTCCATCTTCAATTTGAAATTTTCAATCCAATGCCTCTCGTAACCTTTACTTCCGATTTGGGAACGCGCGATTTTTACAGCGCTGCTATTAAAGGGGCTATTCTCTCCCATTGCGAAAGCGTTACGTTTATCGACATCAGCCATAACGTGAGTGCGTTTAATATCAAAGAAGCGGCTTTCACTATTCGCAATGCTTATCCTTATTTTCCGAAGGGAACCATTCATGTGGTGCATGTAAATTCGAGTGAAGGGAAAGGTAAACTGCTGCTGACCTTAATTGACGGACATTATTTTCTGACCTTCGACAATGGTATTCTATCTCTCGCGTTTGAGCGCATACCGCACGAAACTTATCAAGTGAATGAAGAATTGCTCGAGAGCGATTCGTTGCTTTACGAAAACGGAATTGCAAAAGTGATTGAGCTTTTAGCAAAGGAATATCGTCCATCCGATTTTGCGCATTTAACTACCGAAGCCATCAGTTTCAGATTGCTGCAAGCTTCTACTTCGAAAGGAAATATTCGCGGCTCGGTAGTTTATATTGACCATTTCGGAAATGCCATTACCAATATCGGCCGCAAAATGTTTGAAGAGTTTATTGTGACAAAAAACTTTTCGGTGCTCACCAACTCTGCTACCATGCGCAGCATCAGTCAGACTTATTCGGATGTGGAAGAAGGCGAAGCGGTTTGCTTTTTCAATTCATCGGGCTGGTTAGAAATTGCCATTAATAAAGGCAAGGCAGAAAATCTACTCGGTTTGAAAACCGATGTGTCGAGTGTGTTGGTGATTACGGATTGAGACCTCTCCCCTAACCGATTTCGGCAACTTGCATTTTGTGCCGTAGGAACTATCGCTTTGTAGAAGAAAATTATAGTAGCACACTTACCAGCTCTTTGGGTGTAATTGTTATAGGTTTGAAAATTATTAACCTAACTTACTAAAAATGAAAAGAACTATTTTTAAATGTGGAGACACAGTAAGAATTAAATCAAAAGGTATTGTAGCTTATATTGTTATTGACGGAGCCATAACAGTACCATGCCTATCACCTAAAGCCAGTAGTAATTACTGTTGTAGATATTTGGAAAATGGCGAGGAAAAAGAAACGAGATTTAACTTTTCTGACTTAGAATATCTGTAGAAAAAATCGTTCTAGCTTTACCATTCCTCCATTCTAAACCACTATTAGATTATCTAACTTTTATGAAAGCCGGATACTTATTACCATTACGTATTGAGTGTCCGTTGAAATAAATGTATGGACTAACTTGATATTTATTCTTCTTAAAATACTCATTTAAAAGGGGCATATAACTATCATAGCGACTATTTGATGCCTTGCACTCAGTTACATAGCCCTCCTTATCTATGTAAACAAGAATATCATAGCCGTCTAAATTATTGTGTAATAACCCAGTTTTTAATCCTCGAATTTTTTGAATGAGCTTTTGATTCTCATCTGGATGACTGTAATATAAGTTGTATAAATTTTCACCCGCGTTTAATTGTTCATCAAACTTTCTTTCGGAAGAAATCGAATCTTCTATGCGTTCTTTTAACTCAGTTTCTTTCCTATTTTTTTCTTTCAAGGCAACAATACTATCATTAACACTAACCTCATTTTCAATTTCTTTCCAATTTTCAACATGAACTTTACCTGTTACCTTTCCATTTTCTGTAAATATTTCCGCCTTATTTACAATGTAAGCGTTACCGTTTGGTATCATTGGTAGATTTACAGTAATTGTACTAGTCCCCAAATTATTGTGTGTAATGAGAATATAATACCACCCCCTTGGAGTAGTTGCAGTTTCATCACTAAGAAAACTTTCTTCAACGTCTCCGCTACTCAATTTTTTTGAGTATGCATCAACTTTGAAATTATTGACTACACCACTTATTGATAGTCGGCAGTAACTACTATTGTAAACGATGGACAGAGGGCTATTAACTTGCTTTAAATCGCCTTTCCCATTTACTTCTAAATAAGTAGCACTAAATAACCCCTTAAAGTTGTTTTGAGCATCAGCAAAATTCACTAATCCTTCCAAACATACGATTGTAAGAATATAACATAGTCTCTTCATTGAGTATTTTTACGGTGGTGATATTTCTTCGATGTGTCAACAGCAATTCTCTTTCGGTTATAAATATAACATGCTAACATACCCCATGGGAAATTTCTTCATTAAGTGAGCATGCAACTCATCCTCAGCTTTTGACAAATCCAAAACATTGTCTTGGTTTGAACGCTATTTAATTCTGCCTTATGCTTATTCGTATTGTAAAAATGACTTTTCGACCTGAGTGCGTAACTGATTTTACCGCTGTGTTTCACGAGCGCAAAGAATTGATTGCTTCGTTTGAAGGATGCAGTGGAGTTGATTTGCTGCGCGATATTGCCAACCCGAATATTTTTTTCACTTACAGCAAATGGGACAGCGAAACGCATTTAAACAAATACCGCGATTCGGAATTGTTTGGTGAAGTATGGAGCACCGTGAAGAAATGGTTTGCTGATAAACCGGAGGCGTGGAGCGTGGAGGAGATTGATTAATGATTATTGACTCTTGATTATTGAAGACGGCTGTTTGTCCTCCGCTGGCGGAGGTGTTCCGCTGCTTTGAGCGGAACGGAGGTGGATGCCTCTATTTAAAAGATTAGCGATTTACAAATTGAAAACAACCAACTCCCTTTTCTCTCCAGGTGCGCGGCACATGCTGCTGAGCACTTTCTGTTTTGCCATTATGAATGTGTTCATTAAAAAGGTAAACAACATTCCGGCAATGGAAATTGTTTTCTTCCGATGTTTTGTTTCGATGGTGATGTGCCTCGTAATTTTACACCGCGCAAACGAGGACTGGAAAGGAAGCAACCGCGGTTTGTTACTGGCCCGCGGCTTTTTCGGAACGGTTGCCGTATATACTTTCTTTATAACCATGCACAATATGCCGCTAGGCACAGCGGTTACTATTCAATATCTATCGCCCATCTTCACTACCATCATCGCCATTTTTCTACTTAAAGAAAAAGTCAAACACCTGCAATGGATTTTCTTTGCCGTGTCGTTTGCGGGCGTGTTGCTCATTAAAGGATTCGACAGCCGCATTTCTGTTACCATGCTCGTGATAGGAATTGTTTCGGCTCTGGCTTCGGGCTTTGCTTATAACATGGTGCGCAGTTTAAAAGAGAAAGAACATACCATGGTGATAGTGCTCCACTTTCAATTGATGGGTGTTGCAGTTGGCTTTTTGTTTACACTCTTCGATTGGAAAACCCCGCAAGGCATCGAATGGTTTTACCTCGTTATGATTGGCGTAATGACACAACTGGGTCAGGTTAATTTATCGAAAGCACTGCAAGCCGACCGAATTGCGAATGTGACTATTCTAAATTACCTAGGAATTATTTATGCGCTGGTGTTTGGCTTTCTGTTTTTTGAAGAGCGTTATGAATGGCTTTCGATGGCGGGTATTGCGCTCGTGATTACCGGAGTGCTGATGAATTTTTTTTATCAGCGTGCGCAGAAAAAAATAATTGCGGAAGAGGAGTTGACTACGGTGGAGGAGTAATTGTTACGCATAAGACGGCTGTCATCCTGAGCTTGTCGAAGGATGTGCTTCGACAAGCTCAGCATGACATATTGGACACGCTCACCATTACAACTTAGCCTTTCTTCCTCAACTTCGCCATATAAAAACCATCGAAGCCGGTTTCGGAAGGAGAGATTCGTTTTTGTTCGAGCAACTCGAAGTTGTGATTTCGGGCGAGGAAACTTTCTATCTGCTTTTCATTTTCGCTCGGAAGAATACTGCACGTAGAATAAATCAACAGTCCGCCCGGTTTAAGCATAGGAGCATATTCATCTAAAATTTCTGCTTGCGTTTGTTTTAGCTCTTCAATAAACTTTGGTGTAAGCGACCATTTGGCATCGGGCTTTCTGCGCAGCACACCGAGACCTGAACAAGGAACATCCAACAAAATTCTATCGGCAAAAGAGCGAAGCAATGCTTGGTGATGTGAATCGAGTTTTTCGGCAGGCATCAACTTCAGCATTTTACAACCGCTGCGTGCTGCGCGTTTTTCGAGTTCGTCTAATTTCTTTTGATGAATATCCACAGCAAGAATTTCGCCTTTGTTTTGCATAAGCGCAGCAAGGTGTAATGTCTTGCCTCCTGCACCGCAACAGCCGTCAATCACATTCATTCCTTCTTCGGCTTCTACAAAGGGAGCAATTAATTGCGAAGAAATATCCTGCACTTCGAACAAGCCGCTTTTGTAAGCGATGTGATTTCTGAAATTCTTTTTTGCCGGAAAGATGAGTGCATCGGGAGCGGCTTCGGTTTCGGTAAACAGAATTCCTTCATCGGTAAAAAGTTTTGAAAGAACGAACTTGTTTGTTTTAAGCGTGTTGATACGAATGCTGAATGCCGCTTGTTGATTGAGCGCAGGAATTTCATCGCTCCACTTCGCTCCTATTTCTTTTTCGCAAAGTTCATCTAACCAATCGGGGATTGATTCGCGAATTTTGCGAATGGTATCCGCCTCTATTTTGCGCGCTCTTATTTCTTCGTCATTCAGCAATTGAAATTCTTCCCATGCGGGTAATTCAACATTTTGCAACAGCAGTTTAATACCGAGCATTTTCCAGAGCGATACCTCACCAAATATTTCATCGCCCATGCAAAACTCATACAAGCGCTTGTAGCGAACGATGTTGTAAATGTTCTCGGCAATAAAATTTCTGTCACGCGCGCCCCAACGCGGTGTGGATTGAAGAAGATGGCTGACTGTGGTGTCGGCTTGTTTTTTATCTAAGAGAATATCTTTGAGTGCAGAGATTACGGCAACACAAAGAACGCGATGGAGTTTCAAGAGATAGTATTGAGTAGTGAGTAATTAGTAGTTAGACAACAGCCAATCTCTGAGGTGTCTGACATCTTGAAGATGTCTGACACCTTACACGTTGAACAGGAAATGCATAATGTCGCCATCGTGCACAATGTATTCCTTGCCTTCGCTGCGCAGTTTGCCTACATCACGACAAGCTGCTTCGCTTCCGTATTGCACAAAATCGTTGTAGCTCATTACCTGCGCGCGTATAAATCCTTTTTCGAAATCGGTATGGATAACGCCCGCAGCCTGTGGTGCTTTGTCACCTTTGTGAATGGTCCAGGCGCGCACTTCCTTTTCACCAACAGTGAAATAAGTTTGCAGACTAAGCAAATGATAAGCCGCGCGAATCAAACGGTTGAGTCCGGTTTCCTGCAAACCTAAGTCCGCAAGAAAAACTTCTCTGTCTTCGGCACTTTCCAATACTGCAATTTCCGATTCAATAGCGGCAGAAATAATTACCACTTCCGAGTTTTCATCGGCAACTGCCGCGCGTATTTCTTCTACATATTTATTTCCGTTTACTACACTGCCTTCTTCCACATTGCAGCAATAGATAACCGGCTTAGCCGTGAGCAATTGAAGGTCTTCGATAAAACGCTTGTCTTCTTCATGCACTACGGAAGTGCGAATACTTTGTCCGCTTTCTAAATGTTTTTTGTAGAAGGTCAAAACCTCTATGCCTTTCAGCACTTCTTTATCGGCTGTCTTCGCCAGTTTCTTTTGCTTGTCTAATTTTTTGTCAACGCTTTCTAAATCTTTCAACTGCAATTCGGTGTCAATAATTTCTTTATCGCGCACCGGGTTTACATTGCCGTCAACGTGAATGATATTATCGTTATCGAAACAACGCACTACATGTATGATAGCATCTACCGCGCGTATGTTTCCTAGAAACTGGTTGCCCAATCCTTCGCCTTTGCTAGCGCCTTTTACCAAACCTGCAATGTCAACAAACTCAATAGTAGCAGGAATAAGTTTCTGCGGCTTCGCCATGGCTTCGAGTTTTTTCAAACGCTCATCGGGAACGGTCACCATACCTATGTTAGGGTCGATAGTGCAGAAAGGAAAATTTGCTGCTTGTGCTTTTGCCGAAGAAAGCGCATTAAACAAAGTTGATTTGCCTACATTAGGAAGACCAACGATACCACATTGTAAAGCCATAGCTATTTTTTTGAGGCGGCAAACCTACATGAATTTAGAAATTCGCAAAATGATATGCGCAGTATTAAAATTCATTGGTGAAAGAAATTGGATTTACTCTAGCTCAAAGAAAAAAGAATACTCATCAACTGCTTCAAAACAAAAAGCCTCCCACAGTATTGTGGAAGGCTTTTTTGTTTTGGTATTGTATTAGCTACTTACCGTAACTGGTTCTACATCTTCACCCATCTTTTTCTCACGCTGGCTTCTTTGATTTTTATGTCAGCAATGTAAATTCCATTGTTTAAAGAACTTATATCAATACTGTTTGTTGTAGGTTGTTTAACTTGACTAACCAAACTGCCTACAGTATTGTAAATACTAATTGCTTCTATAGATAAACCACCGGCATTGAAAAACAATTGATTAGTTGCAGGATTAGGGTAGAGAATAATAGTAGGTTGTTCGTTTGTAGTTACTGTTGGAATAGCGCTAATAATACTACCAGTAGGTTCTGGTGCAGTGACTACATTAAGATTATTATCAAAAGCTACTTCGCGTAAAACCAAATTTAATTTGTTGTCACCAAACCGAACTCCATTAGTTGGGTATTGGGGTGCTAAACCATCTATGTTACTTGCTTCTTGCGATATTACAAGCAAATTTTCACCGCCTGCAAACGAAGCATCCATATCCCAGGCATAAGCAGAAGAGTCAGCAATGGTTCCATCTGCTTGTATCTCCTTCCATGTTGTGCCCGATAGGTCTTTCAAATCTTTCACTAATAAATAGAGATAACTTTTTTGAGCAGTTGTTGTATCATTATCATCGTATATCGCGTTTGCCTGATAAATAATGGTAGCAATTCCATTATTACTTACATTGATGCGTGGGTTTTGGAAGTAATAATTAGAGTCTATATCTTCAAATGGTGTAGATGTAAAATTGCCACTAACCCATGCATCAGCCTCTATTATCTTTAAGAAAGTTTCGCGGGCTGTATCGTAAAGCGTAGAGGTAAATGCTAAAGCACCATAGTCACCTGTAAAATCTAAACTTAATTCCTCAATTTTTTTAGCGGGGTTACTTGGCCGTAATGTAGTTTGTGTATTGTCCCAATTAGACCCATTCCATTTTTTATAAACAATGCTTTGGTCTAATGTTGAATCTACTCCATCTTCATCATGAATCCACGCAGCAATAGCATTGTTGCTATCTGTATAGGCAACCCTTACATTTTTATCAGAAGAAGCTCCCGCATCGCTTAATTGTGTTGGGGTTCCTACAGTTACTACACCATTTGCTTCATTTACGGTAGCATACCAAATACTATAAACCTGAGTATATAAATTGCCAACTGTCCAGGTTATTAAGCCGGACGAATCTGAGTTAAGTATTATTTTGGAATTACCTTCTGCTCTTCCCGAAGTATCAGAACTTACTACTCCGTCATCTATTTTTACAGGAGGAGAAACGGTGTTTGTTGAACGGTTATATGTTGCTGAATAAATATCTTGCGATTCAAGAATGTTGTTTAGAGACACTTGCGCTGTATCTATATCGGAACCGTAACGGGTTTGTGTCCATGTCATTAAAGCACCACCATCTTTCAGCAACGCCACTTTAGGCGAGGTGATGCCAGAAGATGAGCTATGTATGACTACTTCATTATCAAAAGTATTGCCCGTTTCGTTAAGATAACTCAACTTTAATTTAGTTGTACTATCGGCATAATCTAACCACATAACCACTAAATTAGTATCGCGTTGAGCAAATGAAGGTTGGGCAAAAAAATCAGGTACCGACATTGACGGATTTGCACGGGCATCTCTATCATGAATTTCTTTTGCGTCAATGTAGTCGAACAACGGTTCTTGACCAGGCAACCTTAAGTTGGCCCAACCTGGCGAAGTATTCTCCCAAAACGTTTTTGTCAAGCTACCTCTTTTATTCAAACAAATCGGTCCAAGACAAGGAACACCTATTCTATATCCTATCGTACCGGCTAAACTTAAAGTATATCCAAACAATCCTTCCGTCTGCGGATTACTAAATGTTGCGTACTTTAAACCGCCACCTATACTACCAGCCAAAGTTATACTACCCGATACTCCTGCAAGTCCAAGTTCAGCACTAACACGTAGCGTTCCAGATCCTCTTAGTTTCGCAACTAATCTTGTGTTTGCCGTTCCGCCATCATCCAGAAAACCCCAATTATTGTTCGGACTGCTGAAACCAGCATACACTTTCCCTTTTATTTGAGCTGATAATTCAACACCACCGTCAATCATAATTGGAACCGGTCCTGCAGCAAATCTAAATGCCGGAAAATTAAACTGAAAAGATACAGGTGTTATTGAATCTTCAACTGTTACAGCTAAATCAAAATTTGTTGGGGTTATAATTATTTGTGCGACTGAATTTACGGAAACTGAATATGCGGAACTAAATCTGCCCATTACATCTACTCCTAGATCTACCTTAGGTGTGACCACGCTATTTGCGTTGGAACTAAGGTCATGTGTAATATCAAATACAAGATTACAATTAGATAAAGAGATAGCTTTTCCGCCTATCCCCGGAATATCATTCTGTGACCCACCTGCATTAAAAAGGTTTATAATATCCAATTTCGTTTGAATAACAACATTGGGATAGGTAGTACTTGTGACTGTTGTTGTAGCAGAGCCAAAATTTAGCCATCCGGGTTTATTAATAGCATTTGGAAACGCAAGTGCAGTGGCTGCTTGACTTGTACCACCTGTCCACACCGCTGCATTTATGCTACTTGCATTCGTCAATAATCCAAGATTATATTGAACAGGAAAATTATTTGGTTTATCAGCCGATGTCTGTGTACTTGCATCAGGAAAAGTATATACTACGGAATCTGCAGCCGAAGCATTTGCAGTAATCAAAGTACCCGGTAATGTAATTCCGTTTATGAAAAAATCAGTTGCTTGAAATGGTGGTGATAATTGTACATCTTGTGAAAAAGCCGTTACCGTGATTAGCGAATAGAACTAGTGTGTAAATTTGTTTCATTGCGTTTTTGGTTTTATATGGGTTAAATAATTCCTATCCAAATCTAGTCCTTTTCTTCATCCTCCAACTTTTCTTTCAATAACCTATACTACCTCTCAAACACTTTCGTTGCTCATGTAGTTATAATCGGCATAAGCGGCAAAGCCGCCAAGAGGTATAAATAAAAACGAGTCGATGAGATTAGTAAAAACAAAAAACCCTCGCATACAATGCAAGGGTTCTTTATGGGGGTTAACCAAAAACTTTATGCTGCTGTTTCTTCAACTGTTTCTTCTACTGCCGGAGCAGCTACAGGAATTTTGCTATCAACTTTAATAGTTACATGGTTGCTTCTCTTGCGCAAACGGTAAGCACGGCCTTGTGGTGCCGGCAAAAAACGCTTAAGCATAGTGCCTGCATTCACCTGAATTTCTTTTACAAACAAATCGTTGTCCTCGGGACGCAATTCATTTTTTTGCTCCCAGTTATTGATAGCGCTCTTCAACAACTTCTCCAACTTTCCGGATGGTTCTTGTTTGCTGAATTTCAAAATTGTCAACGCATCGTAAACTTTCTTTCCGCGAATAAGGTCAGCCATCAAACGCATTTTACGTGTTGAGGTTGGGTTATTTCTTAAATGTGCTACTGCTTCCATTGTATTTGCTTTTTTGTTTTTGCTTTTGTTGTATTGTCTAAAGACTCAATACTAACAACTGACTACTTTCTTTTTACTTAACTTTTTTAGATGCGTGTCCTTTGAAGATACGGGTTGGTGAAAACTCACCTAACTTGTGACCTACCATATTCTCAGTAACATAAACGGGAATAAATTTGTTTCCGTTATGAACTGCGAAAGTAAGACCAACCATTTCAGGTATTACCATTGAACCGCGACTCCATGTTTTAATTACTCCCTTCTTTCCACCGCCATTAGCTTTTTCAACTTTCTCAGAAAGTTTGAACTGAATGTAAGGACCTTTTTTTATTGAACGTGCCATTTCTTAGATTTTAGATTTTGTATTTTCTATTTACTACTTACTACTATTTGCTTCTTCTTTGAACAATAAACTGCGAACTCTTATTCTTCGGAGTACGTGTTTTGTATCCCTTCGCCTTAATGTTGTTTCTTGAACGTGGGTGACCTCCAGATGCACGACCTTCTCCTCCTCCCATCGGGTGATCAACCGGATTCATTGCCACTGGTCTGTTTCTTGGTCTGCGTCCTAACCAACGTCTGCGACCGGCTTTACCCAGGCTTTGAAGATTATGATCTGCATTAGAAACGGTGCCTATAGTAGCCACACAAGTCATCAATATTTTTCTGGTTTCGCTTGAAGGCAATTTTACGATAGCGTATCTGTCTTCTTTAGCTAAAAGTTGCGCTGAAGTTCCTGCGCTTCTTACAATTGTTCCACCTTTACCCGGGTGTAATTCAATATTATGAATAATAGCACCTAGTGGAATTTCAGAAATAGGAAGTGTATTACCTACTTCAGGAGCCGAGCCGGGACCGGCTACAACTGTTTGACCAACTTTCAAACCGTTTGGAGCAAGAATATATCTCTTCTCTCCGTCAGGATACTGGATTAATGAAATGAATGCTGTACGAATCGGGTCATACTCTACAGACACTACTTTGCCCGGAACTCCGGTTTTGTCGCGTTTGAAGTCAATAACACGGTAACGTTTTTTGTGTCCTCCACCTACGTAGCGAATGGTCATTTCACCTCTGCTGTTACGTCCTCCTGTCGATTTGTAAGGAGCGAGAAGACTCTTCTCGGGTACATCGGTAGTAATTTCTTCGAAAGTTAGAAGTTCAGTGAACCTCAAACTCGGTGTGGTCGGGCGGTATTTTTTAATCCCCATTTTATTCTTTTTAATCCTCCATTTTTGTTTTCAGTGGTTGAGTTTCCACTTTAGTTAAAGAATATTTTTTCCTAAGTCCTTGTTACAGGAAGAAGGTATTTATACATTTCCGTAAAAATCAATCACTTCACCTTTCTTCAAGGTTACATATGCCTTCTTATAAGATGGCTTCATTCCAATGCCAACTCCTTTTTTTGTTTGGCGAACCTTTTTCTTTCCTACAGTTACTGTAGTGTTTACCTGCACCACCTGAACATTGTAAGTAGCCTCTACTGACTTCTTTATTTCAAGTTTGTTAGCTGTCTTTTCTACTCTGAAAGCATATCTGCTCAGTTTATCTACGCTCTTGGTTGACTTTTCAGTAACCATTGGTTTTATTAGTACGTTTGCCATGTTGTGTTCCTCCTCTTAAATTAGTTGTTCGAGAAATTTGATTCAATAGCTTTTACTGCGGCTTCGCTCAGCACTAATTTCTTGCAGTTCATAATTTCGAAAATGTTAAGGCTGTTTACCGCAGTCAACGAAACCGATGGAACGTTACGCGCAGAAAGCTGTGTGTTCTTATCAGCACCATCCACTACGAAAGTCGTTTTAGTGCCTTTCAAATTGAGGTTATTGATAACCGCTGCAAACTCCTTGGTTTTTGGTGCAGCCAATTTGAAATCTTCTACTATAATAATGTTACCGTCTTTTGCTTTGTAAGTAAAGGCACTTCTCTTAGCCAGGTCTTTCACCTTCTTGTTTACCTTTAAATCATAAAGGTGCGGCTTAGGACCAAATGCACGACCTCCTCCTTTTACCAACGGAGATTTCATAGAACCTCTACGAGCTCCTCCTGTTCCTTTTTGGCGGAATGCTTTTTTAGTAGTACGGGCTACTTCGTTTTTCTCTTTCGATTTGTGCGTTCCCTGGCGCTGTGCTGCCAAATAAGATTTCACTGACAAATATACAGCGTGGTCGTTCGGTTCAATACCGAAAATAGCGTCTGATAAATCCAGTTCTCTTCCTGTTTCTTTACCGTCTTTGTTGAGTACTTTAACCTTCATAATTCATGTTTTTAGCGTGTAAATTACACACCCCTCTTAAAAAGGGAACGCAAAAATATCTTTTCAGACGATAATTGCAAATGTTGGGGATAAAAAGTTGAAAGAAAGCAGGAAGAGTAATTAGTAGTTAGTATTGAGTATTTAGATAACAGCCAATACGTAACCCCACCTTTATAGCCTAAACACAAAAGAGGCTTTGATAGCCATTCCTTACTTCTTCTGTTCACAAAACTTTCTGAACTCTTCGAGCTTATCGGTATTTATCCAATCTACTCCGGCATCTAACAGGGTTTGCCATACCTTGGGTTTATCGGGAATGTGGTAGAAACGGATTTGCTTTTTTAGTTGATGCGCCTTTGCCACTAAGGAATCGAGTTTCATTTTTTCTTTTGCCGGAATATTTCCATTGCCTCTCCACATAAAATAATTTTCCCATGCACTGCTGAAACGAGTGCTCACTTTTGAAACTGAAATGTTATCCATGTTTTGAATACCCGCATCGAGCGTGGCGAATGCGCTGTCTTCTTTTAGTAATAGTGGTACAGGGCTGTTTCCCGAAATTAAAATATTGATGGCGCGTTGATGAATTACCGAATCGTTTTTGTAAAGGGTAATTAAGTCTTCGTAGTTTTTTAAAACCTTTTTCAATTGCGCATAAGTTTCGGCACCGCCTGTTTTAAAATCAATCATAAAAGTTACGGGCGTGCTGTATCCTTTATAAACCCACCCTCCATTTTGCGCAATTACTTTTTTAATAGGGTCTAAGTAAAGTTCTTCAATAGTTTTCTTGCTGTCTAAATCAATTGGCTCGTGCGCCACTTTCAATTCGCCATTATGTAAAAACACATCAATTTCAATACTGGGGAATCCGTTTTCGAGAGCTTCGAACAAAGGACGCTTGTGCATATAATCGTTATGCGCGTGAGCATGTAGAAGAGGAGCGAGTTGTGCGAGGGAGACACTAGACGTTAGACAATAGATTATAGATAATACAGCAATGCCAAGTGGCTTCATAAAACTCATTTCTGAATAATAAGTTTTTTCGTTACGCTGCCTTTCTCATTCTCTACAGTTACAAAGTAAATACCACTCGTAAAGGAAGAAGTTTCCAGTTTGTAGTTTAAAGTTTTCAGTTGAACAGCCGCCATCTTTCTGCCGGTTATGTCGTATACGGAAGCTGTGCTACCAAGCATAGCTTCGTCAATTGAAATTGTAATTGAGGAAGTGGCGGGGTTTGGATAAATGAGAATTTCAGTTTGTTGGTTTCGAATTGGAAAAATATTGCTTGAAATATTATCACAACGGAATTTTGCTGTAAAAATTTCTTCTGATTGATTAACAAACGGAATAAGAGTATCATATCCGATAATAAATGGATTTCCTTGATAGTCCCCAGATAAATATACATCTCCAAAAGCATCAGTAGCCAGGGCACATACATCATCTCCACCACTGTCTAAAGTTGTGGTACATTGAATTACACCACTCTCATTATATTTTACTAGAAACAGAGGGTCTATGTAATGCTCCCCAAAAGTTGGACTGTTAGTTAGGTCAAAGAAATAGAAACTATTACTTTAACCAAACCAACTAAAACCAAATGAGAAAAGAAAGAAGAACCCTCAGCGGAGCATTCAAAGCTAAAGTTGCCTTAGAAGCTCTTCAGGAGAAAAAAACCATTGCCCAGTTAGCTATTGAGTATGAAGTTCAAGCCAACCAAATCTGTGCTTGGAAGAAACAGCTCTTAGAAAGCAGTTCAAAAATTTTTGAACAAACGAAAACTGTTGTTGACGGCAGTGCGGAAAAAGAAAAGGACGAGTTGTATAAGCAAATTGGTAAGCTGCAAGTTCAAAACGAGTGGTTGAAAAAAAAATCTGAACAGTATCTCGGACTTAAATTCTCGTAAACACATGATTGATAAAACACACGAGCAACTAAGTATTACTGAGCAGTGCGAACTGGCGGATTTGTCCAAGAGCACACTCTACTACAAACCACGCGCAGAAAAGCCGGAGAACGTGGTCTTGATGAACAGGATTGACGAGGTGTATACTAAGCGACCCTACTACGGAGCACGCAGAATACAAAAGACTTTATCTACTACCGAGAACCGAATCAACATCAAACGAATCAGACGATTGATGAAGAAAATGGGATTGCTAACTGTTTATCCGAAACGCGATTTGAGTCGTCCTGCACCATGGCACAAAAAATATCCCTACCTGTTACGAGGGCTTGCCATAGAAAGACCAAACCAGGTATGGAGCACCGATATTACTTACGTAAAAATGAATCGTGGCTACATGTATCTCATTGCTGTAATTGACTGGCACAGTCGTTTTGTATTGAGCTGGAAAATTTCCAACACCATGACCGTAGACTTTTGCAAAACGTGTTTGCAAGAAGCAATAGACAACTACGGCACACCTGAAATCTTCAATACTGACCAAGGCAGTCAGTTCACTTCACCAGCCTTCATCAGCATCTGGGATAAACACCCGGAAGTAAAAATAAGCATGGATGGAAAAGGCAGAGCTACTGATAATGCTTTTATCGAACGGCTATGGAGAAGTGTAAAACAGGAAACCATTTATCCCAACGATTATCAGGATGGTGCTTCGCTTTGGGTGGGCTTGCACGACTACTTTACTTACTATAACAACGAACGAATACATCAGGGTTTAAAATACAAAACACCAAGAAGCATTTACCATAGTGCTTATACCGAAAGCGAAGTCGTAAACAGAAAAGAAGAAAAAGAATTACTTTTAGAAAATGATAATCCTAAATCTATTGACCTATGTCCTACTTCAGTCCAGTCTTTGGGGTACATTACA
>JAPLES010000014.1 GCA_026391075.1 Bacteroidota bacterium
GCACAAGTACTACTGCAACTATCGATTTTCCGGGTACTACATTTACAGCATCTATTAAAGTAGGTGCCGTTAATGGTTGCGGAACAGGTGCGTTAAAAGCTCTATCAGCTTATGCTAAACCTGCTGTGCCTACCATTACCGGTAACACTACGGTTTGTAACAATGCATTAGAAACTTACACCGCCACTGCAGGTGCTAGTTCTTATATATGGACAATTCCAAGCGGAGCTACTTTTGTAGGTTCTTCTATTGGTAATACAGTACAGGTTCAATTTGGAACAATTCCTGTAAATCCAAAAATTACTGTCAAAAATTACAATGGTTGTACCTACAACACGAAATTACTAACGCTTGTTTGGGGCTCATGTAAAACAGACGAAGCGTTAAACAGCAGTGTTGAAGAAGTTGAGAGCGAAATGGGCATTTCGAATTTAAACGTATTTCCAAATCCTTCAAGTTCTGTATTCAATATTTCATTCAACAGTAATACCGATGGAGAGCAAATGAATATTCGCGTATTTGATGTTGCTGGAAAATTAGTGAAAGAAATAAATGAACTTTCTCATGCAGGTTCTACAAATGTGGCAGTCGATTTAAGTTCAGAAGCTTCGGGTTTGTATGTAATGAGTTTACAAACACAAGGCGTAACTAAACGAATTCGTTTACTGAAACAATAAACGCTTTTTTGTATCACGTAATATGTGTGGGGCTCGTCAAGTAAAATTGGCGAGCCGTTTTTTATTGAAAGCTACTTAAAGTAACATTTATAAGACCTTCCGCAACACCTCAGGCACCACCACATGCTTGCCATCAAAATCAATCGTGTTGAAATTCATTTCAGCATAGGTTTGTTTCATAGTAGCAACCAGAGGTGCTGTGAAGTATTCATCTTTCGTACCGCAGATAAACGTGTTTGCCGTTTTCTTTAAACCGCTCTCGTCACGCAACGGAAATAATTCGGGAGCAACTTCACCGGCATACACAATTAACGAATCGAATTTATTTTTTGAAGCATCAACCCATCGGGTAACCGTTGATGCGCCCTGCGAAAAGCCGAGTGCGGTAATTTTCAAATCAGCAAACTGAGCCAAATTAAACAGCTGATATAAACTGTCGAGATAAGCGATGTAGTCTTTAATTTCATTGAGGCGGTCTTCGCGCGTCATCCACGTTGCACCAATTACACCGCCACTTCCTTTAATGTAAAAACGATTCAGGGCTTCCGGTGCCACAAAGAATATTTCATCATTGAACAAAGGTTCAAACGAAGCCAAAAAATCTTTCGGGTTCATTCCCCAACCGTGCAGCACAAACCAAATCTGCTTGGTGTTTTTATCTAATTTGCTGGATGTGAAATAGCGCGCTGTCTTCTTTATTTCAAGATGATGTTCGGTCATGGAGTGGTTTTAAAATGCATAAACACAGCTATAGAACTTGAACGCAGACACAACAAAAATACCAGCGGCATACACGCAATATTAAACTGCTGCGGCATCCAGTGCCATGCAATAAGAATAACCATCATCAGCAGATACGTGAATGCGAAATAATATTTCAGCCACTCCGCTTTTTGTTTTCGAAGAAGAAAGAAAGCTGCAATCATGTGCGTTGGTAATAACCAAAGCACATTCAAATTTTTAGGAACCGAATAATGCGAACTGAAAGCCCAAAGCAAAAGAAAAAGTGCGCCCAGTAAACCAACAGTCAGAAACAAAACAAAATCGAACGAAAAGAAATGCTTCTTCTTTTTGAATTCATAAAAAGTAAGCGCCATGCCAAACAAGACAAGAATGAGCGTGAGGTGAATAGGACGAAAACCTTGTTCAATTTTCACAGGTGGCAAATCAAGAATAGCATTTGTGCTCAACACAAATGGTTTGCCGTCAACAGTAGCACATCCTAAATACTTCGCTACGTAATCAGGCAAAAAAGTTTGGCTACGCGGATTGGCTTCTACTTCGCAAGGCAAACCGAGTATTAAATCAAATCCAAAATCTACCCACAGGCGGTTCCAAACATACATGCGCAGCATGTCGTGCATGGTTTTATTTTTAGGAAATGCGCCTTGCTCCGTATGATATTGCATTCGCTTTCCTAAAACTTTTTCAAACACATCGCGCGGACGAGTAGCACAATTATCCCAAAAAAAATCGTAGAAGTATTCTCTGTTTTCGGGCAGTGCGTTGTTGAAGAGAAAAGTAAAAACCTGTTGCTTGTCTTCACTCGTTAAATTTAACTCCAGTTCATCTACTCTCCTCTTCGATTCGACATATTCGGCCATAAAATCGTTGAACCTGTCAGTCGAAATCATGTAACGCATCTTGCCTTTCAAAAAGTTGGTGTAGAAACCCGGTTGGTCAAAATCAAAAGTGCCGTAATTGAAAACCACATCGAAACCGTTCTTATAATCAGTAACCCGGATTCCCGTGTGCCCGAATGCAGAATACAATTCATCTCCGGGAGCAACGGTGAGTAAGGTAACGCGTGATGAATCGGAGAGTGTAATTGCCTGAGAATAGAAAATAGACGATAGACAATAGACGATAGAGAATACAAATACACGAATCATGAATCTACTTAAGAGAAGGTGAGATTTTTGATTGTTCAACTTGGTAATTTTTACTACGTAATTTCTAATTCAAGATAGGACTTTCAGGATAGCCCGCCATGGTTTTGTAAACACCACTCATATCGCGCATTACATCTTTCCACAGCTTTTCTACGTCCGAATCGAAAATATATTTTGCAGAACCATCAGCAATTATCCACGAACTCTCTTTCAGTTCATCAACTATCTGCCCCGGTGACCAACCCGAATAACCGAGAAAGAAGCGAATATCATTCGGTTGAATTTGTCCTTTGCTCATCATTATTTTCCCTTGCTCTAAGTTAACTCACCAATACAAATCATTTGCTAACTGCAAACTGTTTTCAATCTTATCTCCAATGCGATGAAGAAACTGCATCGTGTCTGTTCCCACAGGTCCGCCCAAATAAATTTTACTTCTGAAAGGCGGAAAGCCTTCCACCACATCGTTCAACCGAAGGTTAATTGGTTTATTGATAATTAAGCCGACAGTGCCGTTATCTTCTGTATGCTCGCACACCAGCACAACGGTGCGTTTAAAATTTTCATCAAACATAAACGGCTCCGAAAGCAAAAGCTTTCCTGCCGTTATCTGTTTATCTTTTTCAAACTCGTAGCTCCATTTTTTTTCGTCACTCATAGCAATTCATAAAATTCAAAAGCGATTATAAACAAAATCATTTCACTCAATTAGGTGAAGAATAAACATTTCATTTCGCTGACCACATCTTCCTATTTTTGTTGGTAAATTGATAGTGTAAGTTCGTTGGAAAGTTATTTTTGCGCTGTCTTAAAAATACGTTTCATGCAAAGTTCAAACCTTGATTATTTACCGATATTGATGCAGGTGATTTTCGCTGCGGGTTTTGTAGCGTTTACACTTGTTGTTTCAAATTTTATTGGTCCTAAAAGAAGTTCTAAAAATAAAGATGCCAGTTTCGAATGTGGTATTCCTCAACATGGCAACGCGCGTATTCCGTTTTCGGTTAAATATTTTCTTATAGCTATTTTGTTTGTGCTGTTTGATGTGGAAGTAATTTTCATGTATCCATGGGCAGTAAACTTTCGTGAGCTTGGTTACCCCGGCTTTGTAAAAATGGTGATGTTTATGACAGTGCTTTTAATCGGTTTCTATTATATTATTAAGAAGGGAGCGTTGGAGTGGGAATAACCAATTCGAAAATTCGAAAATTCGAGAATGTGAAAATTAATACAAAATCCATTTCCGAATTTCCGAATTTTCAAATTTTCAAATTTGAATTATGGCAGAATTAACTTCAGACAAAAATTTAGGATTAAGTCCAACCGAACAGGGATATAACGGTCCGGGTTTTCAGTTGACTTCAATGGACAAGTTTGTTGGCTTGGCGCGTTCAAAAAGTTTGTGGCCATTACCGTTTGCTACTTCATGCTGTGGTATTGAGTTTATGGCTACGATGGGTTCGCACTACGACTTAGCGCGCTTTGGTTCTGAGCGCCCGAGTTTTTCTCCGCGTCAGGCAGATATGCTTTTAGTAATGGGAACAATCGCAAAGAAGATGGGACCTATTCTTCGGCAGGTGTATGAGCAAATGGCTGAGCCGCGTTGGGTAATTGCTGTGGGTGCTTGCGCAAGTTCAGGTGGAGTGTTTGATACTTACAGTGTGTTGCAGGGAATTGACAAAGTAATTCCCGTTGACGTTTATGTGCCGGGTTGTCCTCCGCGCCCTGAACAAATTTTAGATGGCATTATGAAATTGCAGGAGCTAGTAAAGAACGAAGCATTCAACCGAAGAGATTCACCGGAGTATAAAGCGCAGCTAGCTACTTACGGAATCAATATTAATTAGACGATAGACTTTAGATAACAGACACAAGACAATACATTTCCATGGCGTTAGATTATACAACAGTTGAAGAAAAGCTTAAAGCAAAGTTTGGGGAAGAAGTCAAAGATTTCACCAATGATTACGGCATGCTGGCTTTTGAAATAGCTAGCAATAAAAATGTAGAAGCCATTCAGTTTATGCGCGATGAACTTGGTTTTAATTTTTTGACTACGCTATTCACCATTCACTATCCTGATAATGATTTAGAAAGACAATTTGCTATTGTATATCAAATGCACAACTGGGTAGATAATGTGCGCGTTCGTTTCAAAATATTTATAAACGGAGAAAACCCCGAAGCAGAAACTGCCACAGGATTATTTCCTTGTGCCAACTGGATGGAAAGAGAGTCTTATGATTTCTACGGAATTATTTTCAACGGTCACCCCGATTTGAAACGTATTTTGAATATGGATGAAATGGTTTCGTTTCCTATGCGCAAAGAGTTTCCATTAGAAGACGGCAACAGAACAGATAAAGATGACAGATACTTTGGTCGCATTCCTCAAAATACAAACGCGAACTAATCATGAGCCAAATACTTGCACCACTTACTATAGACGAAAAATACGCTGACATGATTCGTCAGCGCGAGAACGAAGACGGAAGTGAACTTTCTATTCTCAATCTCGGACCAACTCACCCTGCTACTCACGGAATTTTTCAGAACGTATTGCTAATGGATGGTGAGCGCATTATTGATGCTGAGCCAACCATTGGTTATATCCATCGCGCTTTTGAAAAAATTGCAGAGAACCGTCCGTTCTATCAAATCAATGTGCTGACTGATAGAATGAACTACTGCTCCTCTCCCATCAATAATTTTGGCTGGTGGATGACGGTAGAAAAATTGTTGGGAGTTGAAGTTCCTAAGCGCGCGCAATATCTGCGTGTGATACTGATGGAACTTGCGCGTATTTCTGACCATTTAATTTGCAATTCAATTCTTGCGGTTGATACCGGAGCGTTCACCGGCTTCCTTTATGTAATGCAATACCGTGAGCGCATTTATGAAATTTACGAAGAGTTGTGCGGTGCGCGTTTAACCACCAACATGGGTCGCATTGGCGGACTCGAAAGAGATTTAAGCGATACAGGTTTTAGAAAGCTTCGTGCTTTTATGAAAGATTTTCCCGTAGCGTTTAAAGAATTTGAAGCCTTAGTTTCGCGTAACAGAATTTTTATTGACCGTTGTATTGATGTAGGAAGTATTACTGCCGAGAAAGCAATTGCTTATGGTTTTACGGGACCCAATCTTCGCGCAGCAGGAGTTGATTATGATGTGCGCATTGCTACTCCCTATTCTTCTTATCAGGATTTTCAATTTGAAATTCCTGTTGGCAAAACAGGCGATACATACGACAGATATTGTGTGCGCAACGAAGAAATATGGCAGAGCATGAGCATCATTCAGCAAGCATTGGACAAACTTCCTGAAGGACCTTATCATGCTGATGTGCCTGATTATTATCTGCCTCCAAAGGAAGATGTTTATACAAGTATGGAAGCACTCATCTACCATTTTAAAATTGTAATGGGTGAAGTGCCTGTGCCTAAAGGAGAAGTCTACAATTGTGTGGAAGGCGGTAATGGCGAACTCGGTTTTTATTTAGTGAGTGATGGCAGTCGCGTTCCGTATCGTTTGCATTTTCGCAGACCATGCTTTATTTATTATCAGGCCTATACCGATATGATTAAAGGAGGATTGCTGAGTGATGCAATTGTAATTTTGAGTTCGTTGAATGTGATTGCGGGAGAGTTAGATGCGTAATATCACCTCTCCTAAATCCTCTCCAAAGGAGAGGACTTTAAATACGAAATACTATGACAGAGAAATTATCAAATGATGACAAATCCAATTCCTCCCCTTCGGGGAGGCTAGGTGGGGTGATATTGAGCGATAAAACAATCGCTCGTATTGAGTTATTGAAATCGCGTTTTCCTGAAGGAAAAAAGAAAAGTGCCTTGCTTACTATCCTGCATGAAGTGCAGGATGAAAACAACGATTGGCTTTCGGTAGAAGCAATGGATAAGGTGGCTGAGGTGCTGGGCATTCTTCCTATCGAAGTGTATGAAGTGGTTTCGTTTTACTCGATGTATAATCAGAAACCCGTTGGCAAATATGTGTTTGAGTTCTGCCGCACCAGTTGTTGCGTTACGCGCGGAGCAGAAGATTTAATGGATTACACCTGCAAAAAATTAGGAGTAGAAATGGGCGAAGTAACTGCCGATGGTTTATTTCAGGTGAAAGGTGTTGAATGTCTTGGTGCTTGTGGTTACGCTCCTATGTTGCAGTTAGGCGATTTCTATCAGGAGTTTCTTACTCCTGAAAAAATGGATGCCTTGATAGAAGATTGCAAAGCAGGAAAGATTCAGAAGTTGAGTGCTGTATAAAAGTTGTTAGCAATAACGCTTACAACAAATTCACCCCATGCTCCGTTACAAAGCCGATGTTCGTACACTTCTTACAGTTGCACTTTATTTTACTGTAGCAATTGCTCCGTGGTTTTTATGGAATGAGTTAACAACCGTTCAGATTTTTCTTTTCGTAGCTGCAAACTGTATTCTCTCTTTCATCTGCGCTACAATCGTTCACAACACAATTCACGTTCCCATATTTGAGAACCGCATACTCAACAAAATATTTCAGGTGGTGCTTTCACTTTGTTACGGACACTCCACCAGTGCTTATGTACCCGGGCATAATTTCAGCCATCATAAATATGTGCAAACTCCAAAGGATGCTATTCGCACGAGCAAGGCTCGCTATCGTTTAAATATTCTCAATCAACTTTTCTTTTTCTACATTATGAGTGGCGATATAGTTAAAGGCGAAATTCGTTTTGCAAAGAAGATGTATAAAGAGCGTCCTTACTGGTTTCGTCAATATGCAATAGAAATGATTCTCGTGAACGGAATTAAAATTGCTTTGGCTTTTGTGAACTGGAAATGTTTTCTGCTCTTCATTTTCATTCCACATCAGTATGCAGCATGGGGAATTGTAAGCACTAATTATTTTCAGCACGATGGTTGCGATGAAGAGCATCCTTATAATCACAGCCGTAATTTTACAGGCGGCTTTTTAAACTGGCTGCTGTTCAACAATGGTTATCACGGAGCACATCACATGAAACCAAATCTGCACTGGAGTTTGTATCCTGAGTATCATGCAAAGAATCTGCGTCCGTTTATTCATCCGGCACTCGATAGAAAATCGCTTCTCTCCTATCTCATCACTACGCATATTTATCCTGCAAAAAGAATTGATTACCTCGGCAATCCATTAGTACTTGCGCCATTGGTAAGCGATGAAGATTGGGTAAACGATATTAAAGTAGAAGAACACCGCACCGATATGGCGGGTTCCTATTGATTTTCTGTTGAAACTTTCTTTGGATTTTTTCATTGACGAAATTACATTCGTGCGCCAAAAACATTTTCAGTAAATTTGAAGTATGAACAACTTTCCTAAACCAATAGAAGTAAAAGCCCTTCCCGATTATAGAATATGGGTGAGTTTTACGGATGGTCAGTCGGGCGAAGTAAGTTTGATGAACTTGAAAGGGAAAGGCGTGTTTAATGCTTGGGATAAAAACGATTTATTTAGTAAAGTTTTTGTGGCCGATAACGGACGGTGCATTGCATGGAACGAAGAATTAGAAATTTGTCCAAACTCATTGTATCTCGATTTGATAGGAAAAACATTTGAAGAGTATGCCTCGCATTAGTAGTTTCTACGGAATAATAATTTACATGTATTTTAAGGAGCATAATCCACCGCACTTTCACGCAACTTATGGAGAAATTGAAGCTGAAATAGCAATAGATACTTTAGCCCTTTTAGTCGGTAAGTTACCGCCTAAAGCAATGGGTTTAGTCGTTGAGTGGGCATCTCAGCATCAAGAAGAATTAATGAAGAATTGGAATAATTTAAGAAAGGATGGTCAATGGTTCGCCATTGAACCCTTACAGTAACTACAAAGAATCATGGGCAAAAAAATTCTCTTAGAACACATTAATGTTCCCGGTATAGAAACTTACGAAGTTTACCGCAAAACAGGCGGCTATGCTTCGGTGGAAAAAGCATTAAAGATGACTCCCACAGAAATTGTGGAAGAAGTAAAGAAGAGCGGCTTGCGCGGTCGTGGTGGTGCGGGATTTCCCACCGGTATGAAATGGAGTTTTATTGGTAAAAATAACCCTACGCATCACTTAGTTTGCAATGCCGATGAATCAGAGCCCGGCACTTTCAAAGACCGTTACCTGATGGAGAAACTTCCTCACTTGTTGATTGAAGGAATGATTACATCGAGCATTGCGCTCGAAGCGCATCTTTCTTACATCTACATTCGCGGAGAGTATATGTGGGTGTATCGTATTCTTGAACGCGCGATTAACGAAGCTTATGCCAACGGATGGCTCGGTAAAAACATTAAGGGCAGCGGCTTCGATTTGGATTTACACGTAACCTGCGGAGCGGGTGCCTATATCTGCGGAGAAGAAACTGCTTTGATTGAATCGCTGGAAGGCAAGCGCGGCAACCCGCGTATTAAACCTCCTTTTCCAGCTGTGGTAGGTTTGTATGGAAACCCAACGGTGGTGAACAATGTAGAAACCATTATGGATGTGCCGTGGATTGTGATGAATGGCGGAGAAGAGTTTGCGAAGATTGGTATTGGAAAAAGCACAGGAACAAAATTGATTTCTGCTTCGGGAAACATTAAGAAGCCGGGTGTATATGAAATTGAATTGAATGTGCCTGTTGAAGAATTTGTAATGAGCGATGAATATTGCGGAGGTATGCAAACCGACAGACCGTTGAAGGCATGCGTGCCAGGTGGTTCTTCGGTGCCTATTCTTCCTGCTGAATTATTATTTAAAACGGCTAAAGGCGAACAGCGCTTAATGACTTACGAAAGCATGAGCGATGGAGGCTTTGCTACGGGCAGTATGATTGGCTCGGGCGGATTTATTGTGTATGACGACCGCCAGTGCATTGTGCGCAACACCTGGAACTTCTCCCGCTTCTATCATCATGAAAGCTGCGGACAGTGTTCGCCTTGCCGCGAAGGTACAGGTTGGTTAGAAAAAGTAACATGGCGTTTAGAGCATGGCTTTGGTCGTGAAGAAGATATTGATTTGCTGTGGGATATTCAACGCAAAATTGAAGGCAATACCATTTGCCCGCTCGGTGATGCGGCTGCATGGCCCGTGGCTGCGGCTATCCGCCACTTCCGCCACGAGTTCGAATACCACGTTCGCTTTCCCGAAAAAGTAAAAGACCGCAAACACTTTGAATACGAGCCTTGGGAAAAGGTGAAGTATTTGATGGCGAAACAAGAAGCAATGGCGGTTTAAATACACCTACTAACTCTTTCCATAATTTTCACTCACCTTCAAACGCACCCACTATGCGCATTAACTCTAAATTTTTATTTCTGATTTTGTTTATCCTTTGTAGTCTTGCTTCCAATGCGGGCGACCTTAAACCCAAAGTTACCTGGGGTCCGGAATACTTCGCTCCTAAAAGACATTTTCCCATTGCATTTTTAGGGAACTTAAATTCGGGTTTTATACAAATAAGTCATCAGCCAGGCAAAACGCTAACCATACAACTCTTTACTGGAGGAGCCGGAGGCTTAAACCACCTTAGGCCGGAATTCCAAATCAGCGGAGGCCGGAAATTTTTGACCAACCCTTACATTGAGCTAACGCATTACAAATCAATCCTTAAAGCCCTGCTCGATAGTTTCATGAATTTTATAAACATGGTGCTCAATCCGCTCCGGCCTTGATTGATCTCTAAGACCGGCTTTCCCATTCTGACATCCTGTCAAAAAACAAAAAACCCGCCAGAACTCAATACTGGCGGGCGTTTGCGCGGATTTTCGTGAACTTGCGTTTTGTTGCAAAAATCACTCAGCGGAGAGAGAGGGATTCGAACCCACGGTAAGCTCATCACCTACGACTGTTTTCAAGACAGTTCCATTAAACCGCTCTGGCATCTCTCCGCGGGCAAAAATAGAAAAGCCCAAAACATTGCAAAGCGTAATGCGTGATTTATTGAAATTAAATTTTTGAATAGAGGTTTTCAGCGGAGAGAGGGATTCGAACCTACGATAAGTTCATAACCTACGTCCCGATTTAATATCGGGATTCATTAAACCGCTTTAGCATCTCTCATCGGGCAAAAATGAAACGCAAAGAACTTTTCAAAACATTTTCAACATTCATCGCAAAACTATCTTTTGCAAAACACTATTAAATCTATTTTCGCCTCGCAAAACAAAAACATTTATGAGCGCAGCAGCACATCTTGAAATTGCTACAGTGGAACAAGCCAAACAATTAGGTCTTCGCGAAGAAGAATTCGAAAAGATAAAACAGATACTCGGTCGCACTCCAAACTTTAATGAGTTGAGTATTTACAGCGTAATGTGGAGCGAACACTGCTCTTACAAAAACTCCATTAAATGGTTAAAGACCTTGCCGCGCAAAGGCAAACATTTATTGGTAGAAGCAGGAGAGGAGAACGCAGGGCTTGTTGACTTAGGTGATGGACTGGCCTGCGCTTTCAAAATCGAATCACATAATCACCCGAGCGCCCTCGAACCTTATCAGGGTGCAGCAACGGGAGTGGGCGGAATTCACCGCGATATTTTTACGATGGGTGCGCGTCCAATCTGTTCGCTCAATTCGCTTCGCTTTGGAAATTTAGAAAATGACCGTACAAAATATTTGCTCAAAGGTGTAGTGAAAGGAATTGGTGATTACGGAAATTGTTTCGGTGTGCCTACTGTTGGCGGTGAAGTTTATTTCGATTCGGTTTACACGACTAATCCATTGGTAAATGCGATGAGTGTAGGAATTGTGAAGACAGGTGAAACGGTTTCTGCTATTTCGCAAGGTGCGGGAAATCCGGTTTACATTGTTGGTTCTTCAACGGGCAAAGACGGTATACACGGAGCGGCTTTTGCTTCAAAAGATATTACGGAAGATAGTGTGAATGATTTACCCGCTGTTCAAGTGGGCGACCCTTTCCAGGAAAAATTATTGTTGGAAGCTTCGCTTGAAGTAATTAAAACCGGAGCGGTGGTAGGTATGCAGGACATGGGTGCTGCGGGTATTACCTGTTCTACTTCCGAAATGAGTGCGAAGGGAAAAAGCGGAATGAAAATATGGTTAGATAAAGTTCCAACGCGTCAACAGAATATGAAACCGTGGGAAATTTTATTGAGCGAATCACAAGAGCGCATGTTGATTATTGTGAAGAAGGGAATGGAAAAAGAAGTGGAAGCCGTTTTCGAAAAATGGGATTTGCACTGCGCTATCATTGGTGAAGTTACTGATGGCGAGCGTCTGCAATATTTTATGGGCACCGAATTAGTTGCCGATGTTCCTGCCGAAAGTTTAGTGTTGGGTGGTGGTGCTCCAATTTATGAAAGAGAATATAAAGAGCCAGCGTATTTTGCGGAGAATAAAAAATTCAATATTGATTCGGTTGAACAACCCGATGATTTGAAGAAGGCAGGCAGAGCATTGATTCAGCAATTGAATATTGCTTCGAAGCGTTGGGTGTTTCAGCAATACGATTCAATGGTAGGTGTGGCAAATACTTCTACTAATCGTCCGAGTGATGCGGCTATTGTTCGCATTCACGACAGCACAAAATCATTAGCCGTTACTGTTGATTGTAATGCGCGTTATGTATGGGCTGACCCATTAGTAGGTGCGCAAATTGCCGTAGCAGAAGCGGCACGAAATATTGTTTGCAGTGGCGGAGAACCAAGCGCGGTAACTAACTGTTTAAATTTCGGTAATCCTTATTTGCCCGAAGTTTTCTGGCAGTTTGTAAACGCCATTCAGGGAATGGGTAAAGCATGTGAAGCGTTTGGCACTCCTGTTACAGGTGGAAACGTTTCGTTCTACAATCAATCAACTGATGGTGGTGCGGTGTTTCCAACTCCTACTATCGGAATGATTGGTTTGGTGGAAGACAAAGAAATTGTAATGACACTCAATTTCAAAAACAGTGGTGACCGCATTTATGTAATTGGCGAAATGAAGAACGATATTTCATCTTCTGAATATTTAGTAAGCCAGCACGAAATCGAAAATTCTCCTGCTCCGTATTTCGATTTGGAAACTGAAGTAAAAGTGCAGAACGCGGTGAAGGAATTGATTTACGAACAGGTATTAGCCAGTGCGCACGATATAAGCGAAGGCGGTTTGTTTACTACCCTTCTTGAAAGTGCAATGGCAGGCGGCAAAGGTTTTGAAATTGAAACCGAAGATGATATCCGCAAAGATGCTTTCCTGTTTGGCGAAGCACAAAGCCGAGTAGTGGTTTCTGTGAAGCCCGATAAAGAAGATGCGTTCCTCGACATCATTACCAAACACGATGTGGAGTTTTCAAACATTGGTGTGGTTACTTCTTCATTGATGTTCGTAGATAAAGTGCGTTGGGGCAATGTGGGCGAATGGAGAGATTTATACGAAGGAGCGCTTGAAAAAGCTTTAAGCTAAACCATTGATTAAGCAGGCAGAAACAAATCTTCGTTATGCGCTCATAGGTGCATGCTTTGCTTTTCTGCTTTACGCCAACACCATTCCGCACGATTATGTTTTAGATGATAAGGGAGTAATTACCCAAAATCAATTTGTAATGCAGGGCTTTGCCGGCATCAAAAACATTTTCACTTCCGATGTATGGCACTTTCAAAATCTCAATCTCGGTTATTATCGTCCGCTCTCATTGGTGAGTTTTGCTATCGAACAACAACTGTTTCCAAACAATCCGCACATAAGCCATTTGGTGAATGTGCTTTTGTATTCGCTGACTGCATTTCTGCTTTATTTTCTATTGCTCAAAATTTTCAATCGCAAACATCCGCTGTTTTCGTTGGTGGTTACGTTGTTGTTCATTGCTCACCCGCTTCATACAGAAGTAGTAGCAAACATCAAAAGCCGCGATGAAATTCTTTCCTTTCTCAATCTGATTGCAGCGCTCTATGTCTTTCTTCCTGTTCTCGACAAAACTAAAATAGAATCGAGAGATGCGTTTCGCATTTTCGCATCGTGGTTTCTATTTTATCTCGCTCTGCTTTCAAAAGAAACTGCGATTGTTGGAATCCTTTTGTTGCCCTTGATAATTTATTTTAAACGAGAAACTTTGGTCAAGAGAATTGCATTACTCTCAATTCCTTTTGTAGCAATGTTTCTTCTTTTTCAATTTCATAAGTATGAAGTATTCGGTTCGCTTTCCTCTCCCGTATTAAAAGACCTGTTGAATTATCCTTACACCGATTCTGATTTGAAATTGCCTTCTATGCTGATGATTTTTGGATGGTGCGTGAAACTGATTCTTGTTCCTTATCCGCTTTCATACAGTTATGCTTATAATCAATTGCCCGCTGTTTCATGGGCATCTTTCAATGCGCTCGTTGGTGTTGCGCTGTTGATTGCAATACTTTATTTCTCTGTCAATGAGTTTCGCAAGAAAACATCTTTAGGCTTTGGAGGAATTATTTTCATCATCACTTTGCTGCCGTTGCTTGCATTCATTTATCTCAAAGGAGGAATTTTTGCTGAACGTTTTCTGTATGCATCTGTTCTTGGTTTCAGTGTTGCCGTTACTAGTTTTCTGTTTTCGTTTTCAAAAATTTCCTTAGAAAAGAAAGAAGAGAACATCGCATCGCTGTTGAAGCAAAATAAATTTTCTGTTCCGTTCTTATTATTGCTCGTTCTGTATTCAGTTCAAACAATTTCGAGAAATGCTGATTGGAAAAACGATGAAACACTTTTTACGCACGATGTAAATGTTTCCGCGAAGAGCAGTCAAACACATTTTCATTATGGCGCTATTCTAATCAACAAAGCTATTGCTGAACAGAACACAGAAATAAAAAGTAGCTATCTCCATTCTGGTTTAGCTGAATTGTATACTGCGCTTACTATCCATCCGCATTATGCTGCGGCATATAACGAATTGGGTCTTGCACACGAACGTCTCACACAGAATCTTGATTCAGCCATCTATTACTACAACCGCGCTATTATGGATGGCTCTAATGATGCTTCGTGTTATATCGGTTTAGGTGAAATTTACGAGCAGCGCGGCAAAAAAGAATTTGCTTCTTACTACTACAACAAAGCAGTGGAGGCTAATCCGTTTATTCCTGAAGTAACTGCAATACGAGATGCATATAAAGCGCGCACGGGTTTAGATGTAAAGGAATTTCCAAAAGAGAATATCGCTATTGATGATTCATCTGCCGGGCAACACGATTTCAATTATTACAATCAGCAAGGCATGAAGTTTGGTCAGCAGGGCGATTATGAAAATGCTTTACGGTGTTTGAATAAAGCGGCTGACATGAACCAAAGTTCAGAAGAAGTGCTTATCAATCTGTCTGTTTGCTACGGTATGACGAAGCAGAACGAAAAATCTATCGAAACACTTCAGCGCGTGCTGTTAATCAATCCTGCTAATAAAACTGCCCTGCAAAACTTGGTAATTATGTATGACCACATCGGCAAAACCGATAGAGCCAACGACTACAGAAGAAAATTAAAAGACTTAGAATAAAATTTAGTGCGGGTCAACAACAATAGGAGTCGTTGTTGTGAGA
>JAPLES010000032.1:0-15251 GCA_026391075.1 Bacteroidota bacterium
ACTCCAATCTTTTAAAATGTAATCTTGTGTACTATCAATTGAACGAAAATCGGCCAAGTAAAAATTCACTGATTGTTGTTTAATTGCACCGTTATACCATCCTAATACATTTAGCTGAAACCAGTCAGGGTCAGTTCCATTAGCACCACCAAATTTCTTCGCAAACATATCTCCGTTCTTCATACTCAAGTAGGCATACGTTGTATTGGTTACATAAAAGCCCTTCACCAATTTACCGGCAGCGGCTCCTGTCAATTTCATTTTTGCATTGCCGTAATCATTGGCAATAGCATAATTGGGCGAGCCATTATAACCACCGGCAGTAACAGCACTATATTGATTTGCAGAACCGGCAGTAGTATTATCTGTTTTGTTTGAATAAGCAAAGCCACTAAAAAAGCCACTGTAGTTATTTGGGAAAGAACCATTGCCGCTTACAAAACCTCCGGTCAAATCAGAGCCGTTCCAAAATGTATCAGCAGCAAGTGATAAGTCTTCAAAGCCTGCAATAGTTTGAAAAGGAACTTGCTCCAGCGTAGTGAAATTATCCAGTGCGAAATAGGCAGGGTTGTTCATTCCGAATCCACCTGCAGTATCCGTTGATTCTAATTGAAACATAATGCTGTCAACATTGCCCAGCGTTTGCAAATCAATCCAACGCCAATCGCGCACAATATAATCTTGGGTGCCGTCAGCCGCGCGAAAATCTGCGAGATAGAATTGAACTGATTGATTTTTCAACGTTCCGTTGAACCATCCTTTTACAGTTAAGCGAAACCAGTCAGGGTCAGTTCCGTTTGCACCACCAAATTTTTTCGCAAACATATCTCCATTCTTCATACTCATGTATGCGTATGTTGCATTCGTAACATAAAATCCTTTTACTGATTTACCGCCTGCATTCGCTGTTAAACGAATTTTTGCATTGCCATATTCATTGGCAACTGCATAATTGCTTGAACCATTATAGCCGCTTCCTGTTATCGCACTGTATTGATTAGCTGAACCGGAAGTAGTGCTGTCTTTTTTGTTGGTGTAAGTAAAACCGCTCCAATAACCACCGCTGTAACTATTAGGAAAACTGGCTAAGCCGCTGTTGAATCCACCGCTCAAATCACTGCCGTTCCAAAAAGTATCGGAGGCAAGTGAAAGGTTTTCGAAGGTTGAAACTGTTTGAGAGAAAATTTGTGTGGCGAAAAATATCGCGCACAAGAGAGTGTTGAATTTCTTCATGGCTGAATTTGTTTTTTTTGTTTTAAAAATGTTCAGCTACTGAAATGGAGAGTGAAAAATGAAACGTGCACTGTTTCAGTCCTCAGCCTTTCTTCCCGAAAGCTTTGAAAATAATTGTTGCTAATGGCAGGTCTTCTGGTTTTGTTTCGTTTCTACCGCCTTCCCGGTTTTAACCAGTGGCATTGTGGTGTAGAATTTTTTAAAGAAACTTACAGCAGCGGGTACTACTCAAGATTTTCACTTGATTCCCTATTATGGTTATCCCGAAATTCGGGAATCACCACCTTTAGCGGGCGCAAATAAAATTATTTAATTTACAGTTCATGAAATTATTTTTTGAACCTTGCGTTCAACTACTATGAAAAAATTATTTTTCTATTCTACACTTGCACTTTTATTAAGTGCTTCTGCCTGCCAGAAATGTTACACCTGTAAACAATACTGTTCCTACTGCCAGCCGCCAGGCAATAACGGACTTATTGTAAAGATTTGTGCCAGTAAAGATGTAACGCATGTTAATGTAGATTCTTTTTACAACGCGTATAAAGCAGCGGGCTACACTTGCAATTTGCTGAACAATGAAAAAAATGTTTGCGATTCGAAAGATAAGTTGAACGATGCTATCAACTATTACCTTCTGGAAGATTACTACTGCAATCCAAAGTAGAATTAAAACGGGTAGCCTATAGCCAACTGAAATTGTCCGTTCTTAAATGCGTAGCCGTTTTCAAATTGCCAGCGCTTGCCTTCTACTCTACGTGGGTCGCGCAACGGAAAACCATAATCGAAGCGAATAATAAAATAGTTGAAATCAAAACGCACTCCGGCCCCGGCATCCACAGCAAACTCACTCCAGAACCTTTTAAAATTAAATTCTCCGTACTGTCGAGTGTCTTTTCTAATTGTCCACACATTTCCTGCATCTACAAACAAGGCACCTTTAAACCATTTGTATATATCGAAACGAATTTCTGCATTTGCTTCTAATTTGATATCGCCTGTTTGGTTGAAAAAGCCTACGTGTGTCTTCTCCCCTGTTTCGCGATTGTAAGAACCTGTATCTACATAACCACCCGGACCAATTTCACGAATTTGAAACCCGCGCAAACTATTTGGGCCACCTGCAAAAAATTGTTTTACAAAAGGTAGAGCCGATGAGTTTCCGTAAGGCACTCCAATGCCGGCATACGTTCGAATAGCAAACGCGCTATGATTACTCATACGAACGGTATTTCGCCAATCGGCATCAATGCGAAAGTATTGAGAGAACGGACGTTTAGCTATGAGATAAACAGAATCGTGGTCGTTCTTTAAATTGGCTAATCGATAACCTGCGTAAATTATATTTCCAGCAGTTTCAATATTAGTTCGAAAACTCATGAAGGCTTTATCCTGATTTGTTTTTTGATTTGAAAATGCAAATGTGTAATTAGGTCCTATAATAACCTGCTCTTCGAAACTGCTTTTTAAAATTGGATTCAAATCCAACCTACGCGTAAACTCTAACCCACGTTTGGGTATTAGATAAAAGCTCACCGTTATAGGATTAAACAAATGCCGCTTCATGGGGTTTTCGTTCCACTCGTAACCAAAAGCAAAACTGAAATGGTGTAACTGATACAGGAAAGTTACATCACCGGCTTGGTCAAAATCGAAACGATGTTCGAAAGTGTAATTGACATTTATTTTTGTTTTAGGGTTTGTGTTTCGCGCAAATGCTTTGGCTTTGAAAGGAACTAAAAAACGATTGAGGTAATAAGTAAAGTTGGTAGAGGCTGTTCCGCTTATCACTTTCACTTGTTCTTTTTTGCTAAACCGCAATTGCACTCCTCCGGTGGCATCAAATAAAAACTGGTCGGCATGTTTTGAAAGATTTTTGTTTTTGTAGGAAAGTGTTCCCTGCAAACCAAAGTACCCTTCGTTTGTCACATTCACATCGCCACCGGCACTAATCTCTTGTCGTTTTGCCGGGGTTAAATAAATATGGCAGTTGAGCAAGTGACTATCGGGGTTTGAAACATTGTAATCCATACTAATAAACTTGAACACGCCTAAAAGCGAAAAGCGATTGATGGTGCGTAACTCTTTTTCTTTAGAATACAAATCATCTTTGCGAAAAAAAATGGCATCCATCAAAACTCCTTTCTTAAAATTTTCGCGGTGCGAAATGAAATGATATTCGCCCACTGTAATAGTATCCCTATGAAGACTATCGTTTACTACATCGGGCGAATAATCACTCATGACATAAATTTGATTGATGCGGTATTGCTGATGTTGAGTTGAATCAAGAAGCGGATTAATAGCAATTTTAATATTCACCGTTTTGCTTTGCGAAGAACTATCCAAGTCAAAGGTGATATACTCCCGATTGAAGAAAAAATATCCGCTATTGCGTAAGACCGTTTCAATTCTATCGCGTTCACTTTTTAAGTTGGTAATGTCGAAGCGTTCACCCTTTCGTAAAAAAGTATTTTCTCTACGAATGCGAACAAGTGAATCACAATCGTTATGCCCTTTGGGCAATTCCACATCCCCGATTTTCCAGGCGGCATCTGTTTTTACGGTGTAAACTATAGTGGTTCGTTTCTTCTTGGTAAAGAAAGTATCGGTAACATCGTTATGGAAATAGCCAAAATTAAAAAGGTAAGTTTCTATTTGCCGTTCGCTACGTTGCAATTGAGTGGAATCAAAAATAACCGGAGCCTCACCCACTTTGTCGATTATCCACTGACGGAACTTGGTCAATTTTTTTGCGTGGGTTGCGCTGTAATACATCCACATTCTAAAAGGCATAATGCCTAAAAATTTTCGATTAGGTTTTTGGGCAGTAATTTTTGCAAAGTCCTCCCGCATTTTTTCTTTTTCAGAAGCTGGTGCTTTGGTTTGAAGAATAAATTTATTCTTCACCAAAAGACTTTCCCCTTCTGGCAGATGTTTAGAAACATTACAGCTCGAAAACGTCAACAACAGGCCAAGAGCCGAAGCGAGTATCAAAAATATGTTTCGAGATTTCTTCTGCATTAACTCTTGTGTTTTCGTTCTAGTGATTGCTCAACTTGGGTTATAATATCCTGCAATTCTAAAACGGACTTTTCTATTTTCATGCTATGTTAAGTAAACAGCAAATTAGTTTTGTTCGCTCTCTTCATCAAAAAAAATTCCGCCAAATGTATGGCAAATTTTTGGTTGAAGGTGATAAACCCGTGCGCGAATTACTCAAAAGTAATTTCAAGGTTGATACCATTTACAAAGTACAAAATACGAATTACGAAACACGAAATAGAGAAACAGAAGTAATAGATACGAGTGAAGCAGAGCTAAAAAAAATCTCTACACATGAAAACCCAAATCTTTCCATTGCTGTGGCACAAATTCCGACTGGCCATTCCTCAAATTTAGTTCAGCCGGAAGGACTTTATATAGTTTGCGATTCGTTGAACGATCCCGGCAATGCTGGCAGTATTATTCGAATTGCCGATTGGTTTGGCATTCAAAAAATATTTTTTTCTGAACACTCCGTTGAAGTCTATAACCCTAAAACTGTAAGCGCAGCCAAAGGTTCTTTATTTAGAGTGGAATGTGTTTACACTGATTTGAAAAATCTTTTTGAGCAAAATAAAAACATGAAAGTGTTCGGCACTTTTATGAAAGGCAATAGTGTTTACACTTCTGTGCTTGATAAAAATGGATTCATTTTAATTGGCAACGAAGCAAATGGAATAAGCGATGAGTTGATTCCATTCGTGAACGAAAAAATTTCCATTCCATCTTTTGGCAAAGCAGAATCTTTAAATGCAGCAGTAGCTGCGGGAATTGTGGTGAGTGAGTTTAGAAGACAGTTGACCATTGGCCATTGACAACCGATCATTATTACTTACATTCCTTTTCTTCTTTTAAAATCTTCATAGAAATATGCGCGGTCTTTATTGCCGGGGTCAACAAGTTCGTAGATGAAAAGAATTTTTTCAGCTTTATCTAAATCATTCTGTGCCAAATAATTTCTTGACAGACTATAACAAGCCAATGAAACGGTACCCAACAACCGTTTATACATAAGTTCAGAATTTTCTTTTGCGTGCAGATTTTTTGCTTCTGTTTTCCACCAACTTAAATTCTGAGTACTGATTGCTGCGTAGTAGGCTTGACGCAGTTGTTTTTCCATTTCAAATTTCTGATGAAGCTTTTCATCAAAAACGAAAAGTTTGTTGGTAGGAATATTAGAGAACGGAAACAGAAAAGCATTTTCAAATGTTTCAGCATTTGCCCATTCGTGTTTGCCGTTCCATTCAATCATGTAATGTGGTTCATTTACTAAATTTTGTGATTGATGGAACGAAACCAAATCAGTGTAATTCATATCTGCTTTGCCGGCTATACCTAAAAAGGAAACAGGGTGGTTGAGATTACTCCATTGCGTAACACTACCCGAATAAACAATGCCATCTACATCGCTGTTTGTGCAACCTACTTCAATAGCAATTTTTGCCGCACCGCTAAAGCCGCTAAGGATAATTCTGCTTTCATCTAAACGATAGCGTTTTTTAAAATCAGCTAGTAAATTATTTGCTGAAGCAATACCTTGCGCTTGTGGCAAACTATTAAATGCAGTTTTTGAGCAAGCGATAATGTAACCGTATTTATTGGCCTATCGCTTGGAGCGTGGTTAACGGGAACCGACTGAATGACAACTCCGGCTTCACTAATGGGCTGCATAGGATTATCTTCGACTACTTTTTGTGGAATAGCAGTTGTTTCAGTTTGACTTGGAGAGATGATGTTTGGTTGATTGCACGAACCGAGCAGAAAAGCAAAAACAACTAGTTTGATTCTTTGCATAGCATGAATTATGAAATGAATAAAGACAAAAAAGCAGATCTCTAAAAAAAAAATTTTGGTTGCCGATTGTCGAATTATATTTGCCCACATTTTTTAAAACAAAAAAACTCAGAAATGAAAAAAATTTACTTCACACTGTTGCTTATGGCTGCAATCAATTGCGGTTTTGCTCAAACAGTTTTTCTTGAAACCTTTGATGGAGTAGGTGGCTCAACCGCAGGAGGCCCGGGAACCTTCACGTTTCCAACCGGATGGACTTTAGTTAACGTTGATAATCGCACACCCGATGCATCTACTACTTATGTAAACGATGCCTGGGAAAGAAGAGAAGACTTTAGTTTTAACGTAGCAGATAGCGCTGCTTTTAGTACTTCATTTTATTCACCATTTGGTGCCGCTGACGATTGGATGTGGACACCTGCCATTACTATTCCCGCAAATGCTCAGTTAAAATGGAATGCTGTTGCTTATGATGCAGCTTACCAAGACGGATATCAAGTAAGAATAATGGCTCAGCCTACTAACCCAACAGGCTCCGCTGGAGTTTTAGGAAACATGGTGAGTGCATCTACCCAACTATTTACAACAGCCGCTGAAGCCAGTACCTGGACGGCTCACACAATTTCTTTGTCGGCTTATGCCGGACAAACCGTAAAAATTGCTTACAGAAATAATTCGAACGACAAATTTTTATTGTTGATTGATGATGTGGAAGTGAGTGTTAATCTAAATAATGATGTGGCACTAACTACGGTTGATGCAATCTCAGAATATACACTTGTTCCCTTGGCCCAAGTTCCTGTTGCAGGTTATCCGATAAGTGCCGTGGTTACTAATAATGGTTTATCAAATGCCTCGCAGGTTTCATTAGCTGTAACGGTGTATAATAGTGTGAATGCAATAGTACATACAGGTAATAGCGGTTCTACTACTATTAATATAGGAGCAAACGCTACACTAACAGCTACTAATTTTTTGCCAACAGCAGCCGATGACTATATGGTGGTTTATAATCTTACTATGAATCCGGCTGATCAAAATCAAACTGATAACCGCGACACTCAGTATATCAGTATTACTCATTCCATTTATGGACGAGATAACGGTAACGTTGTGGGTGCGTTAGGAATTGGTGCAGGTAATGGCGGTTACTTAGGTCAGGATTATATTTTGAATGTAAGTGCCAATATCAATTATGTAGCGGGTTACTTTACCGGTGGAAATACTACAGATCGTTTAGCGGCTGTGGTATGGAATATGGTAGCCGGGGTGCCAAGTACTATTGTGGCTTCAACCGATACATTTAACTATCCAACAGATTCTGCAGGCTATTATCAGTTACCTATATCCGGTGGTTCAGTAAACCTTCCTGCAGGAAGATATGCGGTAACTTTTGTAGAGTTTGATTCAATTTTGCAATTAGCACAAACCGATGAAATTTTTACTGCCGGAAGAACTTGGGTGACTTGGCCAACTAATCCAAATGGTGCGTGGTCAAACAATGAAGATTTTGGATCCACAGCTTTTGAAAACCCGTATGTAGTTCGTCCAATTTTTTGCGAAGCGATTGTGCCTAATTTTACTTTAGTTAACCCAACCTGTTCGCAAACTACAGGAAGTGCAACTATCAACCCAACAGGTGGAGATGCTCCGTACGATTACTTATGGTCTACCGGTTCTACTACAAATAGCATTTCGGGTGTAGCCGCAGGTGCTTACACGGTGAGTGTGGCTGACGGTATAGGTTGTTCGGTAACTGCTACTACAACCATTGTAGCTACTAACACAACCATTACCGCTACAACTTCTAGTGTTCCGGGTATTTGCACTACTAATGGTTCAGCTACGGTTACGCCAACTAACGGTACACCGACTTATACTTACTTGTGGTCAAACGGAAACACAACGGATAATCCTACAAACGTAGCAGCAGGTAACTATAATGTTACAGTTACCGATGCCAACGGATGTTCAGGAACCGCTTCTGTTTCTATTTCTGTAAGTTCATTGACATTAACTGCTACTACTTCTGCTACTCAATCTTCTTGCACCAATGCAACCGGTTCGGTAACGGCAAACATTACCAACGGAACCAGTCCATTTGGTTACCAATGGACAGGCGGAGGCAATACCTCAACTGTTTCAAACTTAGGAGCAGGTAACTATACTGTTACTGTTTCTGACGTAAATGGCTGCACAGGAACTGCTATTGCTACGGTAGGAACGCCAAACGGTCCTTCTGCTTCAGCTTCGCAAACAAACGTGTTATGTGCAGGCGGAACAAACGGTGCTGTTAACTTAACAGTAACCGGTGGAACCGCTCCTATTACTACTAGTTGGAGTAGCGGTCAAACAACTGAAGATATATCGGGATTGGCTGCAGGAAGCTATACTGTAACAGTGAATGATGTAAATAACTGTTCGTTTGTTTCAACAGCTACGGTTACAGAACCAGCTACTTTGAGCTTTACAGGCTCTGTAACTAATGCTTCAACTTCTGGTTCTTCTGATGGTTCAATTACATTGAACATTACTGGCGGAACAGGAGCTTATACCACTTCGCCTTCAAGCTTAACAGGCTTGGCACCTGGTAATTATAATGTAACTGTAACTGATGCGATGCTAATGGTTGTACTTCAAATCAATCATTTACGGTGAGCTTTGGAAGTGGGGTTAACAATATTTCTTCTATTAATTCGGTTCATGTTTATCCTAACCCAACTTCGGGTCAGTTGTTTGTAGATGTAACTTTAAAAGATGCAAGTGATTTGAATGTTTCAATTTTCTCTGTAACGGGAGCATTGGTTTACAATGGTAAATTCAATCACATTCTTGCTCAAGTAATAAATATACCTACGTACAATTTAGCATCGGGTGTTTACACTTTACAAGTAACTGCACCGGGTGAAACAAAAACCAACAAGGTGGTTGTTCAGCACTAAATTTTTCAGTTGTTATTAAACAGTTTGAAACCTGTATCGGGAAACTGATACAGGTTTTTTATTGCATTCTGTTATCGTCTTATTGTTGTTAGCTATCCATACACGCAATTTTAGCTAAAGCATTGTGTCAAATTTGTGTTGCAGAATAGATTCGCAGGCAAAATAAAATACCCATGAAAGAAGGTTTACTGATTTACGGATGTTACGGTTATACAGGTAAACTAATTAGCGAACATGCGGTTGAGCTTGGAATGAAACCAGTTTTAGCTGGCCGCGATGAAGCGAAAACGAAAGAGCTTGCCGCATCCTTGAATCTATCCTATATCGTTTTTGGGCTAGATACTGTTCAAGAAGTTGCTGAGCAGTTGAAAAAATTTAAAGTGGTTTTGCATTGTGCAGGTCCTTTTGCTCACACGGCTTCAGTAATGGCAAAAGCTTGCATACAAGCCAAAACGCATTACCTGGATATTACCGGAGAATTTACCGTGTTCGAAAAAATGTTTAAGCTAAGTGAAGAGGCAAAAAAGGCCGGAGTTATGTTAATGCCCGGTGTTGGTTTCGATGTTGTGCCTACCGATTGTATGGCGCTTTATTTAAAAGAAAAATTAAACGGAGCAGAGAGTCTAGAAATGGCTTTATATCAAAAAGGCGGAAAACTATCTCATGGCACCGCTATTACAGTAGCCGAAAACTTAGGAGCCGGATGTGTAATACGCAAAGATTCAAAGTTGGTAAAAATTGCTGCCGGAAGCTTAAAGCGTGTAATTGATTTTGGAGACACGAAACGAAACGGTGTTGCCATTCCATGGGGAGATGTATCAACTGCATTCCGCACCACAAAAATACCGAACATTACTATTTACAATGTAGTTCCTCAAAGTGTTATTGAAGGAATGAAATTGAGTAACTACATAGGCTTTATTCTAAACACAGGAATTGTAAAACGCTTCTTGACTAACAGAATAAAAAAACGACCTGCCGGGCCTGATAAACAACAACGCGAAAAAGCACATTCCATTGTTTGGGGTGAAGTAAAAAATGCTTTAGGTATTTGTAAATCTGCTGTGCTCGAACTGCCCGAAGGTTATACGCTGACCGCTTGGACAGCTGTAAAAATTGCGCAGGAAGTATTAGCCACTGAACCGCCTCATGGCACCTTCACACCTGCTGCTGTTTATGGAAAAGATTTTATTCTTCAGTTTGATAAAGTGAAACGCAGAGATTTGAATTAATATTTCTACCGAAACGTTTATTTTGCGAGCGCTTAACAGCATTAAACGTTGTTACAAATCGTTTGCATGAAAAAATTATTACCTCTCCTATTCCTTTTTTTCTCGTTCAAAATTTTTGCTCAAACCTATCCGTTTGCCGAAGGCTTTGAAGGGCAACCGAACAATTTTCCACCCAGCGGATGGGGAGGAAGTATGAAAATATTGAGCAACCATGGCATTAATGATTACAAAGCTCTTTGCGCCCGACTGAGTAGTGCCGTTACCGTAGATTCAGCAATTACACCGTTGATCGGCCCGTTAACTTCACAATCAACTATCATCTTTAAATATCGCGCTATTGATTATGCAAACTACCCTTCTACACCTACCAATTTTGATGTGGGCGACCAAATCGAATTGCTTCTTTCCACCGATGGAATTAATTATCAAACCGTTTACCTTATTGACTTAAACAATCACAATCCCAGTTTCAATTTTACGCAGAAGAAAGTTTTCATCACCCAGTTTACAGGAAGTAACGCGTACTTAAAATTTCGGTGCCAGTACGGAACTGGTGCAAGTTTTTTTGTAGATATAGATACGGTGCAAGTGCGCAATGATCCTTCGGCTTCGGGAATAAATGATTTGAGTGATGAAGAAAATATTTTAGTTTATCCAAACCCAGCACACGATGAGTTTGCTGTTTACGGTTTACAGTCTTTGAAAGGCAACGAAAAATCTATAGCCGTTTATGATGTCTCAGGAAGAAAAATATTCTTCTCTCCTCTTCAATCTTCAATCTTCAATCTTCAATCTTCTTCCTGGCTTCACGGAGTTTATTTTGTTGAAGTAGCCGACAAAACCAAAAGGATTACCCGTAAATTAATTATTGAATAGTGAAGCAGCTTGTTGTTACCGGTGCAGCGGGTTTTATTGGATGCAATTTAGCTCGCGAGCTAAATCAAAAAGGATTTTCGAACCTAATTCTTGTTGACGATTTTACAGCACGCAAAGAAGAAAATCTTGTTGGTGTTTTTTGTAGCGAACGCATTCATCGCGATAGCTTTATTGAATGGTTGACTGAAAATCACAATGAGGTTGAATTCATTTTTCATCTAGGGGCACGTACGAACACTTCTGAATTTAATTTTCGCATTCTTGATTCGCTCAACTTAAGTTATTCGAAATCGCTGTGGGAAATTTGCACAATCAAGCAAATTCCATTGCTGTATGCATCTTCGGCTGCCACTTACGGTTTAGGTGAAAATGGTTTTAATGATAATGATGCCACCTCAAAAGTTTTAAAACCACTTAACCCCTATGGTCTATCGAAACAACTTTTCGATTTGTTTGTGTTGGAACAAAAAACAACTCCTCCATTTTGGTGCGGCCTAAAATTTTTCAATGTGTATGGACCGCATGAATTTCATAAACAACGAATGGCATCAGTGGTGTTACACGCCTTCAAACAAATTAGTGAAACAGGAAAAGTAAAACTCTTTAAAAGTCATCACCCCAATTTTAAAGATGGTGAACAACTGCGCGATTTTATTTTTGTAGATGATGTGGTGAATGTTTGTCTTTACTTTTTTGAGAAACAACAAGATTCTTTAAATGGTATTTACAATCTGGGTACAGGCAAGGCAAGAACTTTCAACGATTTAGTAAGTGCCATTTTCTCTTCACTTCAACTTGCGCCACAAGTGGAATATGTACCAACACCCGAGGACATTCGTGATAAGTATCAATATTTTACAGAGGCAACAATGCTGAAATTGAGAAGTGCCGGTTACACTCGGCCATTTCTGTCACTTGAAGAAGGTGTAAAATGCTACGTAGATTTTTTAAAGAATTATAATGAACGAGTTACAAATGAGTGATTTTACCGCTAATCAAATTTGATAGTTTAATACATTTGCCGCTCGTGAAAAAATTTATCGCCTCGCTTCTTGCCCTTCTTATTCTTTCTCAAACTTTGGTGAACGTGGGTTTAGGAATTTACTATCACTTCAACAAAGTGTTTATTACCAAACAACTTTGCGAAAACAAAAACAATCCAAAAATACATTGCAACGGACATTGCTATTTAGCTAAACAGTTGAAGAAGGCAGAAGAAGGTGAAAACAAATCAACACAAGCACTCAAAGAAAAGGAGGAAATTATTTCCTCTACGACTAATGAGTTAAACTTAGTTTACATCCCTTCGTTGCGTGTAATAAAAATTCGGATTGCGAACCTAACTCCTGTTTCCACCAAGAACAGTTTGCGCTTACTTAAGCCCCCTATGTTTAATTTGGCTTAAATTGTAGATGGAGGGTATACCTCACATCCTTTAGTTCCGCAAAAAAAACGGACAGTTTTAATTTTTTTTCAATCCACTTCAACCAATCCTTATGAAATTTTTAAAAATAAATTTTGCCTTACTTAGTTTTTCAATTCTCCTTTCATTTTCCGCTTGCAAAAAAAAATGTACCGAAGCCGGCACCGGTGGGCAGGTGACCCTCGTTGCATCTCCAAAGCACCATGTAATGGCTATTGTAAGCGGTGCGTTGTATCCTGATACGGTATTTTTAAAATTCAATACTAAAGATAATCCGGGTGCAAACTTAACATCGTACGACACTTACTTTGTAGGCGAACCTGGTGAAGAACATGTTCACATGGAAGGATTGAAGTGTGGTGACTATTATATTTATGCAGTTGGTTACGATTCTACCATTAGCAAAAGAGTGATGGGAGGAATTCCTTACAGCTTTGAAAAAGAGTCAGGCGAAATTGATTTGAATATTCCTGTTACTGAATAATTCATTTGCAAAACTTCCGAAGCATTTCTGCTTCGGAAGTTTTATTTCTAAATTTAAAATCATGAAATCAATTTCGCTGCGAATAATTTTAGTCGGCATTCTGTTTTTATCGGCTTGCGTAAAAGACAAAACAAAAATTCCTTTTAATGATGGCGATTATCCTGCAAACATTGCCAACATTCTGGTTAGTAAATGTGCTACATCCGGCTGCCACAACACCGTCAGTAAAGATGGTGCAGCAGGTATAGATTTTAGCACATGGAGTAAAATGATGGAAGGGGGAAGAGCAGGCGCAACGGTCATTCCTTTTTTTCATAAGCAGAGCACTACTTTTTTATTTACCAATACTTACGATGACCTAGGGGCAAAAGTAATACCCACCATGCCATATAACAGAACGCCACTAAGCCACGAAGAAATAATTACGCTTCGCGATTGGATAGATGCAGGTGCGCCTGATAAAAATGGCTTTGTAAAATTTTCTGATAACCCGCTACGACATAAAATTTATATCACCAATCAAGCATGCCAGTTGGTGGCTGTGGTGGATGCTGAATCGAAATTGGTTATGCGTTACATACAGGTAGGCACTGCAGGTCAAGCAGGAAGCACACACCGCATAATGGTTTCGGCCGATGGTTCTTTTTGGTGCGTGTGCGCTATTGGCGGAACTGTGTTGCAAAAATTTAGTGCGACCGATGACAAATTAATAAGTGAAACTGTTATTGGAACCGGCAGTTGGAATACGTTTACTCTTTCGCATGATGGAACAAAAGCTTTTGTAGTAGATTTCAATGGCAATGTAGCGGCTGTAGATTTAGCAAACAACATTCAAACTTGTGTAGCGACTGGCTTTTCTTATCCTCATGGTTCGGCTCTAAGTGTTGATGAAAAATTTCTTTACATCACCGGCAACAAAGGCAATGTGTGTTACAAAATTGATACTTCAACTTTCTGTACTGATTACAACGAAATTACGGTAGATGGAAATGCACCTCTTGCACAGCACAGCGGAACAAGCCCCGATATTCACGATATTCTTTTTTCGCCTGACCATTCAAAATATTTTCTCACTTGCGAAAACACAAACGAAGTGCGTGTAATGAATGCCGCTAATGATAGCTTGCTGGCGGTAATTTCGGTAGGTGTGTTTCCGCAGGAAATGGCTTTTTCTACTTCTACACCCTACCTGTTTGTTACGTGCATGGAAGATGTAACAACTTTCCCGGGCAACCGCGGTTCGGTTTATATAATTGATTACAACACATTGAGCGTGGTGAAAAGTTTAAACACAGGCTGGCAACCGCATGGCGTAGCTGTGGATGATGTAAATAAATTGGTGTACGTAGCTAATCGCAATTACGCAAGCGGTGGACCTGCGCCACATCATTCCACTGATTGTGCAGGAAGAAATGGCTATTTGAAGTTGATAGATTTGAATACACTTGAAATAGTTCCAAACTTTAACACCGAACTTTCGGTTGATCCATACTCTGCTGCTTACAGATAATTATTTTTGCAACCGGTTGCTTATTTATTTCGTCAAATTCGAAAAAGATTTCTCATGCCGCGTTTCATTTTCAAATTTTTTCTAACAGTTTCGGTTTCGGCTATTTTTTTTTCTTGCTATTCGCAAAGCGCAAAAAATCGCGTGCTTAGTATTCCGGTAATTCGAAACACTATTAGTTTAAAAGAACCGTGGACAGGCGGATTAAATTCTCCTCAGTTTTCTGCCATCAATTTGAATGACGATAATCTAGATGACCTTTTTGTTTTTGACCGCGCAGGCGATAAAGTCCTCACCTACATTAATACTGGCACTAGCGGTGATACAGCCTATGTTTATGCTCCAAAATATGAAGAGCTTTTTCCAGCCGATTTAAATAGTTGGGCTTTGATTCGCGATTACAACAACGATAGCATTCCCGATATTTTTACGCACGCAAGTTTAGGTATACGCGTGTATAAAGGAACCATGCAAAATTGTCAACTTCTTTTCGAATTAGTAGCACCTACTTTATTTTATTTTGATGGCATCAACCACGTAAATATTTTTACAAATGTTGACGACATGCCCGTGTTTGCCGATATAAATTACGATGGCGATATAGATGTGCTGACTTACGGAATTTTTGGTGCCACCGTTCAGTATTTCGAAAATCAAACCATGGAACACCTGGGAGATATTCACTACACAGCCGATTCGCTAAAGTATATTGATG
>JAPLES010000032.1:15267-47058 GCA_026391075.1 Bacteroidota bacterium
AAAGTATATTGATGCAACTCTTTGCTGGGGAAACTTTAGTGGAAATGCTTTGAATAATTCTATCTCGCTCAATGTACCTTGCCCGCACAAAACCGAATTAGAAATTCCTTTAGAAGGTTCGCGCGATTCAGGAAACACAATTTTTGATTTTGATTTTGATAACGACCATGATATTGATTTATTGAATGGAAGTATTGGTTACAACACGCTCGCCTTGTTGCAAAACTGTGGCGATAGTTCTTATGCTAATATTTGTTTTAAAGATTCTGCATTTCCAACTTGTAATTTAATTGTTGACTTGCCTACATTTCCTGCTGCCTATGGCGTAGATGTAAATAATGATGGCCTTAAAGATTTATTGATTTCACCTAATGCGCGTAGTGGTGCGCGCGATATTAAGAACGTAATGTTTTATCGAAACACAAGCAACCTGACCTGTCAATTTGTTTTTGAAACAGATACTTTTTTAGAAGAGAAACAAATTGATGTAGGCACCGAATCGAAACCTGTACTGTTCGATTTTAATGGTGATGGGTTGAACGATTTAGTGATTGGCAACTATGGTTATTTCCGTCCGTTTCAAACTTACAAATCTACGCTTGCCATTTATTACAACACAGGCACTGCCTTACAGCCGCAGTTCACCGAAATCGCCAATGACTACAAAGATTTCAGCAACAATCTTTTTGTAAATGCAGCGCCTGCTTTTGGCGATTTAGATGGCGATGGAAATTCAGACATGATAGTGGGAGACATTAACGGGTACCTTCATTACTTTAAAAACACTGGAGGCACTGTTGCTTCATTTGCTAGTGTTACCACACTACAATACTTTGGAATTGATGTGGGTCAAAACGCAGCTCCGTTTATTTATGATTTGAATGGCGACTCGTTAAATGATTTATTGATTGGTAAAAAGGATGGAAAGATTTCTTACTTCTGGAACTTGGGGACGGGAACAAATCCTTTGTTTCACAAAGATTCTGTAAACACCTATTTCGGACAAGTAAACGTTACACAACTTGGCTATAGCGATGGAAGTAGCCAGCCTGTGGTTTTAAAAGAAGCCAATGGCAATTTAAAATTGTTTGTTGGCAGTAATAGAGGCACAGTTCAAGAGTATGATTTAGATGTGACAAAACTTCGCAGCGGAGCTTTCTTTAAAATTGATTCCAATTTTATTAAACACGATGTAGGGAGCAAAGCGTTTATCACCATTGGCGATTTGAATAACGATGGTTTACTGGAGTATGTTGTTGGAAATTCGCGAGGGGGCTTGTTGATTTATTCTGATTCTATTTGGGATGCTGAAACTGTTTGCACAGTCTCCAATTTACCCACCAACGAAACGGATAATTACGGCATTAAAATTTATCCAAATCCATCGCACAATTATTTTGTGTGCGAAATGCTGAATCAAAATTTCATTCATCCTAAAACTGAGCTCTTCAATATTTTAGGTGAAAAAATAAACGTTGAAAATACTTTCAGCGGAAAGCGATTGACCATAAACACTTCGTCAATCAGCAGTGGTTTTTATGTAGTGCGAATTACGGATGAAGGAAAAATATTTACAGGCAAGATTTTATTGGAGCAGTAGAACTACAAATCCTTAACCGCACAAGTCAATCGCGAAACACAAACTAATTTCTTCTCTTCATTTACAATTTCAATACTCCAGACGTGAATAGTTCTGCCCACGTGAATCGGCTTCACCGTTCCATAAACAAACCCTGTTTTTACCGAGCGTAAATGGTTTGCGTTTATCTCCACTCCTACCGCCATTTGTTTGGTAATATCTAAACACAACGTTGAGGCAACACTACCGAGTGATTCGGCTAAAACACACGATGCACCTCCATGTAAAAGTCCGAAAGGTTGGTGTGTTCTTTCATTCACCGGCATTCGTGCAGTAATAAAGTCATCGCCAACTTCTAAAAATTCAATCCCCAAAAAATCATCAATGCTTTTATTGGGAAACATATTCTTCAATTCTGCCGTTGGTTTGTATTTCCAAATCATAATTACTGTTTTAAGAAATGCAATAATAGAACGCTGATTTTCATTATTACTATGTTGTGAAATTATTTTATCAGCATTTTATAATGATAATAATGATGATATGCGTTCTATACTTTTCTATTTTCGCCTAGCTATGCGAAACATTCTAATACTCGGTGCCGGTAAATCATCCATTGCGTTGATTGACTACTTGGTTGAAAAATCTTCTGCTGAAGAATGGCAGATTACCGTGGCTGATATCACCGCTGCACAAGCCTTGCAAAAGACAAAAGGCAGAGAGAACACCCACGCCATAGGTTTTGATTTTTACAACGAACCCAATCGCAAGCGAATTATTTCGGAAGCTGATATTGTTATTTCCATGCTTCCTGCAGTTATGCATATTCCCGTGGCGGAAGATTGTTTGGCACTCAAAAAAAATCTGGTTACTCCTTCTTACATTTCCGATGCCATGCGCGACATGGATGAAAAAGTAAAAAAGAAAGGACTCATTTTCATGAATGAAATAGGTCTCGACCCGGGCATTGACCACATGAGTTCTATGCAGATGATTGACCGACTGAAAGATGAAGGCAAAATAATTACGACTTATAAATCGCATTGCGGTGGATTGGTTGCTCCTGAGAATGATGACAACCTTTGGCATTACAAATTCACCTGGAATCCGCGCAACGTAATTCTTGCGGGGCAAGGCGAAGGTGAAATTCAATGGCTCGAAAAGGGAAAGAAAAAGAAAATTACTTATGAAGAACTCTTCATACATACTGAAGAATTAAAGATTCCGCGCTACGGAAAATTTGAAAGCTATCCGAATCGTGACTCATTGAAATACGTTTCTGAATACGGATTGAAAGGAGTAAAAACTATGTATCGCGGCACTTTGCGCAGACCACCGTTTTGCAAGGGATGGAATGCTCTTGTGCAATTAGGATTTACTAATCGCAAAGAAAGATTGACGCTTAAATTCAGAGAGGAAATTACCGCTTACACCAAATCGAAAGAAATTATTGCTGACAAGCAGATTGAAAAACTGATTCATTCTACTTCTGTAATTCCATGTTTGTTTTTGCACGAAAACAAATGGGTAGTTCCTTCCGATATTCTTCAGTTTGCGCTCGAACACACGTGGACTATGCAGGGAAATGATAAGGACATGGTTGTGATGATTCACGAAATAGAATACACGGGCAAGAACGGAAGAGGAAAGAAAACGCTTCAATCATCCTTGGTTTGTGTAGGCAAAGATTCTGAACATACCGCTATGGCTCGAACGGTTGGTTTGCCGGTGGCTATTGCCACTAAAATGATTTTGAATAATGAAATTAAAAAGAAGGGAGTGTTAATGCCGAAACATCCGGAAATCTATAATCCTATATTAGCCGAATTGAAAGAGTACGGAATTGAGTTTAAAGAAAAAACAAGTTGATAGATGAAAGAACAGATAGAAAAGTTAAACAAGAAGAAAGCACAAGCCCTGCTCGGAGGCGGACAAAAACGTATTGACGACCAACATAAAAAGGGAAAACTCACTGCTCGCGAGCGTTTAGATTTATTGCTTGATGCAGGAAGTTTTGAAGAAATAGGAATGCTTGTAGAGCACCGCGGAAGAGATTTCGGTATTGACAAAGAAATTTATTTGGGAGATGGCGTAGTGACCGGTTACGGAACCATCAACGGAAGAATCGTGTATGTTTTTTCGCAGGACTTTACTGTGTTTGGAGGTTCTCTTTCTGAAACTCATGCCGAGAAGATTTGTAAAATAATGGACTTAGCTATGAAGAATGGCGCTCCTGTTGTCGGATTAAATGATTCAGGCGGAGCACGTATTCAGGAAGGGGTGGTTTCGCTCGGTGGTTATGCCGATATTTTTTATCGCAACACTATTGCCAGCGGAGTTATTCCGCAAATCTCAGCCATCCTTGGGCCATGTGCGGGTGGTGCTGTTTACTCTCCCGCCATTACCGATTTTATTATGATGGTAGAGCACACATCTTACATGTTTGTTACCGGTCCAAATGTGGTGAAGACTGTAACCCACGAAGATGTAACGAGCGAAGAACTTGGTGGTGCGCAGGAACACGCGAGCAAAAGCGGTGTTACACATTTCACTTACGCCAACGAAGTGGAGTGCATTAACTCTATCAAAAGATTAGTGAGTTACATGCCGCAGAACTGCGATGAGCAAGCACCTGTTTATGATTATGAAGAAGGAAATGAAGTTCGCGAAAAGCTAAACACAATAATTCCTGCGAACCCAAATCAGCCCTATGATATTCGTGAAGTAATTACGGAACTGACCGATGCTGAATCGTTTCACGAAGTGCATAAAGACTATGCAGAAAATATCGTGGTAGGTTTTGCGCGCCTTGCAGGAAGAAGCATTGGTGTGGTGGCCAATCAACCTGCTGTGCTTGCAGGGGTGCTCGATATTAATTCATCGAAGAAAGGCGCGCGCTTTGTGCGCTTCTGCGATTGCTTCAATATTCCTTTGCTTACGCTGGTTGATGTTCCCGGCTTTTTGCCCGGCACCGACCAGGAATGGCACGGCATTATCACCAACGGGGCTAAATTGCTTTATGCTTTCAGCGAAGCCACCGTTCCTAAAATTACGGTGATTGTGCGCAAGGCGTATGGCGGTGCTTACGATGTAATGAACAGCAAACACATTGGTGCCGATATGAATTACGCATGGCCCAATGCCGAAATTGCGGTGGTGGGTGCCAAAGGCGCGGCTGAAATTATTTTCAAGAAAGAAATTTCATCGGCTGCCAACCCTGCCGAAAAACTGAAAGAAGTGGTAGATGCTTATGCCGAAAACTTTGCTCACCCTTACAAAGCCGCTGCCCGCGGATTTGTAGATGAAGTAATTGAACCTTCACAAACCCGCATCAAACTGATTCGCGCATTTAAAATGACTGAGAACAAAGCGGTGAAACTGCCAAGGAAAAAGCACGGGAATATTCCGTTGTAACGTTTTGCTTTTCTGAAATATTCTTACATATTTGCGCCCTCTTAAAAAGAAAGCTATGAGCAAAGTATGTGAATTAACCGGTAAGAAGCCAATGTTTGGTCACTCAGTTTCTCACTCAAACGCAAAAACCAATCGTAAGTTTTTGCCTAATTTGAAAAAGAAGAAATTCTTTATTCAGGAATTAGATGAGTGGGTAGAATTGAAAGTGTCAACATCTGCATTGCGCACCATTAACAAAAAAGGTATCTACAACTACCTGAAAGATTTGAGCAAGAAAGGCGAAATCAAATTGAACTAATTTAATAGAACTATAAACCGATGGCAAAGAAATCAAAAGGCAACCGCATACAGGTTATACTGGAATGCACCGAGCAAAAAGAAACGACTGTTCCCGGAACAAGCCGTTATATGACTTACAAAAACCGTAAGACAACCACTGAGCGTTTGGAATTGAGAAAGTTCAATCCGAATTTGAAGAAGGTAACATTGCATAAAGAAATTAAATAGTAAAACACCATGGCAAAAATTTCAAAGAACGCGAGAACAGACCGTGCTACAGTAGCAGGTTCTAAAGATTACGTTAAAGTAATTAAGGCGGTAAAATCAAAAACAAACAATTACTCTTTTTTAGAGAAGATTGTTCACAAGGATAAAGTGCAGGATTTTCTTGCAGGTAAAGAAGTATAGTTATTGACGCTAAATTTTTAATAGAGCATCTTTCTGAAAGAGAGGTGCTTTTTTTATTTCAACGATAGACGATAGACAATAGACAATAGACGATAGAAATGCAAATTCAATCGGTCTAAAGTCTAAAATCTAAAGTCTCATATCTATCTTAAATGGGACTATTCAGTTTTTTTACAAAAGAAAAGAAAGACGACCTCGACAAAGGTTTGGAAAAAACCAAAGAAGGTTTCTTTTCAAAAATTACGCGTGCGGTTGCAGGTAAAAGCACGATTGATGAGGAGGTGCTTGATAAATTAGAAGAAGCCTTGGTATCATCAGATGTTGGTTTGCAAACTACCGTAAAAATTATCAAGCGCATTGAAGCGCGCGCGGCAAAAGACAAGTTTGTTACCACTGCAGAAATGAATCAGCTTATTAAAGAAGAGATTGAAAATATTCTGGCAGAAAACGAAAATGTAGATTCAGAAAACTTCGATACCCCAGCCGACAAGAGACCTTATGTAATAATGGTGGTGGGTGTAAACGGTGCAGGTAAAACAACTACCATAGGCAAGCTGTCGCACCAGTTTAAGAACAACGGAAAGAAAATTTTATTAGGCGCAGCTGATACCTTTCGCGCAGCTGCTGTTGACCAACTGGAAGTTTGGGCAAAGCGCAGCGATGTGGAAATGGTGCGTGGACAACACAATGCCGACCCTGCTTCAGTAGCCTATCAGGCAATTGAACGAGGTGTGGCTATTGGTGCCGATGTGGTGATTATAGACACAGCAGGCCGCTTGCACAACCGTATTGATTTGATGAACGAGTTGAGCAAGATTAAAAAGGTAATGCAGAAAATAATTCCTGATGCTCCTCATGAGGTCTTGTTAGTAGTGGATGGCTCAACAGGTCAAAATGCCATTGAACAAGCAAAGCAATTTATTGCGGCTACTCAGGTTACTGCCCTTGCTATCACAAAACTAGACGGCACAGCAAAAGGTGGAGTTGTGTTAGGAATCTCTGACCAGTTTCATATTCCGGTGAAGTATATTGGAGTGGGCGAGGCTATTGATAAACTACAGGTGTTCAACAAAAAACTTTTTGTTGAAACCTTATTTAAAGGAGCATAAGTGAAGACTAAAGCGATTAAGAAAGATAAGGTGAGTGTTATTACTCTTGGCTGCTCAAAAAACATTGTTGACAGCGAAGTGCTGATGGGGCAATTGCAACATGGCGGCTATGATGTACATCATGATAAATGGAGCAAAGGAAGGAATATAGTTATCGTAAATACCTGCGGTTTTATTGACAGAGCGAAAGAAGAATCTATCAATACCATTATGGAATATGCCGATGCAAAAAGTGCCGGCAAGATTGAGAAGTTGTATGTTACCGGTTGTCTTTCGCAACGTTACAAGGATAACCTCGAAACAGAAATACCCGAAGTGGATGCCTTCTTTGGCACAATGGAATTGCCGCGTTTGCTCAAAACTTTAAAAGTTGATTACAAGCATGAGTTGATTGGGGAACGCTTTCTTACTACTCCGCTTCATTATGCTTACATGAAAATTTCAGAAGGATGTAATCGCACGTGTTCTTTTTGTGCTATTCCTTTGATGCGTGGCAAACATATTTCCAGACCTATTGAAGAAGTAGTTAGCGAAGCAAAGAAACTCGCTGCACAAGGTGTAAAAGAGCTAATGCTCATTGCACAGGAGTTGACTTTTTACGGGTTAGACATTTACAAGAAAAGAAGATTGCCTGAATTACTTGCCGAACTTTCGAAAGTAGAAGGCATTGAATGGATTCGCTTGCATTATGCATATCCCGCGCAGTTTCCTATGGAGATAATTGATGCGATTGCTGAGAATGAAAAAGTTTGCAATTATCTCGATATGCCTTTGCAACATGCTGCTGATACTATTCTCACAGCAATGCGCAGAAATATTACCAATGCCGAAACGCGTGAGTTGATTCATAAAATACGCGAACGTGTTCCGTCTATTGCCATTCGCACAACTATGTTGGTTGGCTTTCCCAACGAAACAGAAAGTGATTTTGATTCATTGAAGAGTTTCATTGAAGATATGCGCTTTGACCGCTTGGGTGTGTTTACTTATTCTCACGAAGAAAATACACGCGCTCATGGTTTGGAAGACAACGTTCCTCAGGAAATAAAAGAACAGCGTGCTGCCGAATTGATGGGTGTGCAGGAAAGCATTTCGTTTGAGTTAAATCAGAATAAGGTAGGGAATACCTTCAAAGTTCTATTCGACAGAAAAGAAGGCGGCTACTTTATAGGCAGAACAGAATTTGATTCACCGGAAGTAGATAACGAAGTGCTGGTAGATGCTAAGAAACAATTCGTGCGCGTTGGTGACTTCGCCAATGTGAAAATCACGAGTGCAGAAGAGTTTGATTTATACGGGGAGTTGGTTTAAATTCGGTTCATGAAACACTTAAAAGAAATACTTGAACTTCCTGTTAATGAAAAAATTCATCTGGTGGAAACCCTTTGGGACAGTATCACTTTGGATACTGCAACAATAGAAATTCCTCAGTCGCAGATTGATGAATCACTTAAACGTTTAGAACATTATAGAAAATATCCCGAAGCAGCGATTACACTTGACCAACTAAAGGAGCGGTTAAAAACCAAGGCGCGGAAATGAAACTTATTTTTCATTCGCTTGTTGAAGAAGATATTCAAGAAGCGGTAGATTGGTATGAATCTAAAAGTGAAGGTTTAGGAGAAGAGTTCATTCTTTCTTTATACAAGTCATTTTCGCTAATAGAATCTCATCCTACAGTTTATGAAATCCGATATGCTGAATTTAGGATTTGTTTGATTGACCGCTTCCCATATACTATTCATTATAAGGAGGAAGGCGATCATATATTTGTTTCAGGCATTTGGCATGCATCACGTAATCCGGCAAGATGGCTGGACAGAATATAATTCTAATGACACTTCTCTCTTCATTTGATTTTAAGAATTCAAATTTTCTCCCTGCTTTCATCAGCGACTATCTTTCTAACAAAGAATCTCTTTCACATCTCTCCAAATATCCTTTCAAGTTCTCTTCTTTCAAAAATGTAATTGCCGATAAAGCAAAAGACAATACTGATAGAAAACTATTGGTAGAAGTTCTCCAGTCGCAATACAGCAATATTTCTACAGCAGATTCGGTTTCAAAAAATATCGAATCGCTTTTATCCGAAAATACTTTCACAGTTGTTGCGGCTCATCAACCATGTTTGTTCATGGGACCGCTCTATAATATTTATAAAATTGCCTGTGCGATTCAAACAACTCAGCAACTCAAAAAAGAATACCCGAATCAAAATTTTGTTCCCGTGTTTTGGCTCGGAACCGAAGACCATGATGTACAAGAATTGAATCATGTATTTGTCAACGGAAAGAAAATTGAATGGAATAATCCCGGTACTGGTACTTCGGGAAGATGGCATATCTCTTCCATGCAAACTGCGGTTGATGAACTGAAATCAATTTCAGCAAATGCAGAAATAATTTCCATTCTCGAAGAAGGACTAAGGAAATATGAAACCTTCGGAAAATTCACACAATACTTTGTGAACGAAATTTTCAAAGAGCATGGCTTAGTAGTGCTTGATGGTGACAATGTACTGTTGAAAAAGAAGTTCAGTGCAGTTATTAAAGAGGAAGTGTTGCATTCAAAAGCTGTGGATGTGTTGAAAGAGAATGTGGCATTTTTGGAAACGAACTATAAAGCTCAAGCTAAGCCGCGCGAGATAAATTTTTTCTACCTCGGAGAAAACTATCGCGAGCGAATCGTGTATAATTCCATATCGCAAAAGTTTGAAGTGAATAATACTTCTGTCTCTTTTTCTCGCGATGAAATTGTTTCTGAAATAGAAAACCATCCCGCGAGGTTCAGTCCGAATGTGATTTACCGTCCGCTTTACCAGGAAATGATTTTACCGAATCTCGCCTTTGTTGGGGGTGCAGGAGAGTTAAGCTATTGGTTGGAGTTAAAACCGCTGTTCGATTACTACAAAGTGAATTACCCTATGCAGGTAATGCGAAACTCCGCAGCTATTATCAATGCTTCTGTTCACAAGAAATTAGAAAAACTGAATCTTAAAGCAGAAGATTTTTTTGAAGATTTAGAGCAACTCATCAATAGTTATGTGAAGCAAAATATGAATGCCGACTCCAACCTTGCTGGCGAAAAGAAAAAGTTAGAAGAACTCTTTGATTCTATTTTGAAGAAAGCAGAAGCAAGTGATGTAACGCTTAAACAAAGTGCAACAGGAGAAAAGCAAAAAGTAATTACTGCGCTTGAAAATTTAGAAGCTAAAATGCTGAAGGCAGAAAAACGCAAACAGGAAACTGCTGTCAATCAAATCAGAAGCATTCACGCAACTTTGTTTCCCGATGGAGTTTTGCAGGAACGAAGAGAGAATTTCATTCCTTACTATACCAATGACTTTATCTCCGAAATAATTTCGAACAGCAATAGCTTTAATAAATCTTTCCTGTTTTACTTAAACCACAAAGTTTAAGCAGCGCGTAGTTTGCTGATTTGTGAATCTTCCAATTTCTCTTCCACAAAATCACGGGTAATTACAAACTCTTTTACTTCGGCATCAGATGGCAAGTCATACATAGCATCGGTAAAAGCTGCTTCGCAAATAGAACGAAGGCCGCGAGCACCAAGTTTGTATTCGTAAGCTTTTTCAACTATGTAGTCGATAGCATCATCATCGTAAGAAAGTTGAATACCATCGGCCTTGAAAATTTTCTGGTATTGTTTCAACAAGGCGTTCTTAGGCTCTGTTAGAATGCCACGTAAGGCAGGACGGTCGAGCGGGTCGAGGTGAACCAGCACGGGTAAGCGACCAATCAACTCAGGTATTAAACCGAAGGTGCGCATATCGAGTGGCGATATGTATTGAAGGAAATTATCCTTATCTACATTCGTTTTGTCTTTTCCTTTCTTGAAACCAACTTTCGATTGGTTCATGCGCGATGCAATCAGTTTATCAATTCCTTCAAATGCACCACCGCAAATGAAAAGGATATTCGAAGTGTCCACCTTCACTAATTTTTGTTCCGGATGTTTTCTTCCTCCTTGCGGTGGAACTAGCACTTCACTTCCTTCCAATAATTTCAACATGGCTTGCTGCACTCCTTCTCCGCTCACATCACGTGTAATGCTCGGGTTATCGCCTTTGCGCGCAATTTTATCTATTTCATCTATGTAAATAATGCCGTGTTGTGCCGCAGTAATATCATAATTGCAAACCTGCAATAAGCGCGAAAGAATACTCTCCACGTCCTCTCCTACATACCCTGCTTCTGTAAATACCGTGGCATCAACAATAGCAAACGGAACGTTCAAAAATTTTGCAATCGTTTTAGCCAGTAAGGTTTTACCCGTTCCTGTTTGACCAACCATGAGGATGTTGCTCTTTTCAATTTCAACGTCATCGCTCTTGCTTTGGTTCAAACGCTTGTAGTGATTGTAAACGGCTACCGAAATATATTTTTTGGCTTCATCCTGACCAATTACATAGCCATCCAAAAACTTCTTGATATCGCGCGGCTTAACTGAATTAGGTAAGTTGAATTGAAACTTTTTGTGTTTCTGAAATAACTCTTCATCAATAATTTGTTGCGCTTGCTGCACACAGTTTTCACAGATATGCCCTTCGATACCTGAAATAAGAATTTGCGTTTCTTTTTTCTTTCGTCCGCAAAACGAACAAGATGGATCCATTTCTTTCTTCATAATATTTTGTGTGATTCGAATGAACTACAAATGTAGACGAATCAATTATAAGTGATACGGTTTAGTCTAACTCATTTCACTGAAAAGCCCGTGTATATTACAAGGAAAAATTAGTGTGTGTAATAGGTAGTTTAGATATCGCGATTTACATCAAAGTTTTCGAGGTAGTCGGCTACTCTACGAACGAATGAACCGCCCAATGCACCATCAATAATACGATGATCGTAACTGTGCGACAGGAACATCATGTGGCGAATACCGATAGTATCTCCTTGTTCTGTTTCAATTACAACCGGTTTCTTTTTTATTGCACCCGTTGCAAGAATTGCGACTTGAGGTTGAAGAATAACAGGGGTTCCCATTACATTTCCGAAAGTGCCTACGTTTGAAACCGTGTAAGTTCCACCTTCAATTTCATCGGGTTTTAATTTGCCTAAACGCGCGCGACTTGCAAGATCATTTACTTTTTTTGCTAAGCCAACAATGTTCAACAGGTCGGCATTTTTAATTACAGGCACAATCAAATTTCCCGAAGGTAAAGCAGCCGCCATTCCTACATTGATATCTTTCTTTACCACAATATTAGTTCCATCAACCGATGAATTTACCAATGGAAAATCGCGAAGCGCCTTTACAACAGCTTCAATAAATATTGGTGTGAAAGTCAAATTCTCTCCATATAAATCGTTGAACTTTTTCTTCACCTTATTGCGCCACAAAACAATATTGGTTACATCGGCTTCTACAAAACTTGTAACATGAGCCGAAGTATGTTTGCTCTTCACCATGTTATCAGCAATCAACCTTCGCATGCGATCCATTTCAATAATCTCTACATTTCCGCTATAAGATTTTGCTGAAACAACTTGCGTAGTTTCTACTTTTGGTAGAACTACTTCAACCACTTTGGTGTTTTGTATTGTCTGTTGTCTATCGTCTATCTTCTCCTTTCTGTTCTGAACGTAACTCAAAATATCTTTCTTAGTCACTCTTCCTTCGGCACCGGTGCCGCTCATAGATTCTAATTCGTTCATTGAAATTCCTTCTTGGCGGGCAATATTCAAAACAAGGGGAGAATAAAATCTATCACTCGAAGTTGCAGGTTGCGGATTATGAGTTGCTAGTTGCGGGTTACTTGTTACTGGTTTTACAATTTCCGATTTCTGAATTTTAACTTCAGACTTTACCGACTGCTTACTGCCGCTGTCTCCTGCTGCTGCTTCCGTTTCCAATACTGCCACTACTTTACCTACTGCCACAACATCGCCCTCGTTGAAAAGAATTTTTTGAATAATTCCTGCCACTGGCGAAGGAACTTCTGAATCTACTTTATCAGTCGCAATTTCCAGCACTGCTTCATCTAAGTTAACGGCATCACCTTCTTTCTTCAACCATTTTAGAATAGTTGCTTCGGTAATGCTTTCGCCCATTTTGGGCATAATCAATTCGAATTTCGCCATTGCAGAATTTTTATCGCGGCTAAAATAAACTGATTGAGGTAAACGGCAAGTGATAACAAATACTATACAGTCAGAACGCTGATTGTTCTTGGTGGTAATCAGCGTTCTGTTTGTCAGTATATTTTATGAAAACGAAAATCCCTTATTCTTTTTCTGAAAACGGAAATCGCTCTTCTTGCAAATCTTAAAGTTAGGAATGGTGACTTTTAATGACGCATGTATATCGGCATTGTAAACATATTTCTTGGCAAATAGCCCGAGTAAATCCTGTGTGCCTATCGTCAACGGGCCTAAACGAAGCGTAGTTCCCAAGCTTACGTTTCCCATAAGGTCATACGACAGCGGCACATAAACGCCAATCCATTTGTTTTCGTACTTCGCAGTTATGGCAAATGTAGTTACATGATGAATCATGCGTTGGTTGGGTGACATGTTAGGTGAAATCATAGCGGTGGCTGTGATGCCAAAATCTTTGTAGAAAAAATAGTCAACAAAAATATTGAAACGAGTAGGCAACCAGATGTTGAAATAATTGCTTGATGGTTTTACCATAAAGCGCGAACGAATAGTATCATCTAAACTTTGTAACCCATCGTTAAACTGTGCACCTCCAACGTTCCAATCTCTTATGTCGACATAGAAGTTTTGACTGTACTCACCGCGCTTGAATCGCAATGCGCCTAAATCAATTACGGAGAAACCTGCGGCTAATTTGTAGTGCTTTTTATCGGCAAAGGTTTCGCAGTGGCAATCCATTTCTTCGCTTTTGTTTTTTTCGGGATACCATTCGTATATCATTCCCATATCTACTGCAGCACTTGGTTTGCCCGCCTTAAAACCTACTGCGTTTTTTGCGTAGTCGGCTATGTTCTGCTTGGCATTTTGTTTCGGATTGCCCGATGAAGTCAACAGATTATCACTGTAAGCATATTGCGCTTCGGTATTGTAAATACTTAGTTGGTCATATTCTGTCCATTTGTAATTGAGGTTTTTTACGTAGCCGTAAAAACCTGCAATGGGTTGAAGAAGTTTCAGCGTTCCGCCTACTTTAATCAGGTTTTCGCCACGCTCGTAAACCACGCGCGAATAGGTAATTCCGAAATCGTTCCACATAGCTCCTTTCAAGGAAAGATTGCCGTTATACAATTCGCGGTTCAAATAATGGGTTGCTGTTTCTGCTTGCGTTCCTAAACCAAGGTAAGCCGTGCGTGCAAAAACTTCGGTTACGTTATCGGCATTGAAAACCGCATTGGCATGATAGCTGAAACCAATAGCGTTTTTGTTTTTGCTCTTGCCTTTTTTATCAGCAAAAGAAAACATAAAAGACAGCGGCCCCTGAACCTGAGCCCCGAAATAGCCGCGTTTGTCTTTACCATTCACACGTTCGTGCAAATAATCTCTTTGAAAATTTGCATCGCTGAAAAGCGAAGGATGAAGCAGCGCCCTGCGGTCAACACCCACATAATTATTGTTGATGGCAGCCGCAACGCCTAGGATATTTACATCAACAATAAACGGGCTATTGGCAATAGCAGGATTAAAGTTTACATTGGTAATTCCACCGTAATCGCTTCCGCGAAGCCCCATAAAGAATTGTGCTTGCGCTCCGGCTGTGCATAGTAGCATAGCGAGGAACATGATTTTGCTCTTATTCATAACAATTATTTTTGGTTAAAGAATAAAAGTCAAATTGGTGTCATGCTGCGTGTTTATTTGAATATGTAACGCGCCTATAGTGTTTTTTAGTATGTGGTTTTTGAAAATTGTTTTTTCCCAAAGCCAAAAGCAGTTGTAGAAAAACTAAAGCAAAAGACTTTTTTTACGAAGATTGAAATGGTAGCGCAGATGGAGTCTAAAAAAAGGAAATCCTCCAATGAGTTCGAGAGGAATTTAGTGGGTAACAACTTAAATCAACTTCTCAATAATGTGTACTGCAGCTTTTTCAAAAGGGCTGTGTTTACCTGGAGTTTTAAGCAAGCCTTCTAAATCTTGTTTGGCTTTAGCGGCCGCATCCACATCAGTTAAATATTTTTGACGGAAGTGTTCTATCACATCCAATCCTTCTGTATCGCTCACGCTATCCACTTTCGTTTTTATTTTTCCGATGTTCTCAATTTGTGTGCGCTCTTGAATAAATTCTAATTCTTCCTTCGATAAAGGCAGATTCATTTCTGCACCAAACACAAGAACAAAAGCAAGAAATTCATTGTAGCTCCAGTTGAGGTCGTTTAAGTGTTGCATGTGCTTTTGTTTTTTAGTTGGTATTTATTCGGCTGTTGCATTTACTCATTTGCTAATTTCCGAACCTGCCTGCCCGCAGGCGGGTTTACTAATTGGTATTCTATCGTCCAGGTAACCCTTTAATCATTCTTCCCGCGCTTTGCATCTTCTGCATGCTCTTCATCATCGTTTTCATTTCTTCGAACTGTTTCAAAAACTGATTGACTTCCTGAATGCTGTTTCCACTTCCGTTAGCAATGCGTAGTTTTCTTTTTCCGTTGAGTAATTCAGGATTGCCCCTTTCTTTCGGAGTCATAGAAAGAATTATGGCTTCCACTTTTTTAAACGAATCGTCATTGATGTCAACGTCTTTAATGGCCTTTCCAACTCCGGGAATCATGCCCATCAAATCTTTGATGTTTCCCATTTTTTTAATCTGCGCTAACTGTGCGAGGAAGTCATTAAAGTCAAATTGATTCTTACGAATTTTGGCTTCGAGTTCTTTCGCTTTCTTCTCGTCATATTGTTCCTGTGCCTTTTCAACAAATGAAACAATATCACCCATTCCCAAAATACGCGAAGCCATACGCTCGGGATAAAACAAATCGAGTGTCTCTACTTTCTCTCCTGTAGAAACAAACTTTACCGGTTTGCCTACCGTGTAAGTAATGGTAAGCGCTGCACCACCGCGGGTATCGCCATCGAGTTTCGTAAGCACCACTCCGTCAAAATTCAAACGGTCGTTGAATGCTTTAGCCGTATTTACCGCGTCTTGACCTGTCATAGAATCTACTACAAATAAAATTTCATCGGGCTTGGTATTTGCTTTTATCGCAGCAATCTCCTTCATCATTTCCTCATCCACCGCTAAGCGACCGGCAGTATCAATAATCACTAAATCCAATCCCAACGATTTTGCATGAGCCAAACCATTCATGGCAATTTGTACCGGGTTCTTGTTTTCTTTTTCGTGGTAAACCGGAATTTCAATTTTCTCTCCCAACACAATCAATTGGTCAACAGCTGCGGGGCGATATACATCGGCAGCTATCATTAACGGGCGTTTAAACTTTTTTGTTTTGAGATAGTATGCGAGTTTATGCGTAAATGTAGTTTTACCCGAGCCCTGCAAACCTGCAATAAGAATTACAGCGGGATTGCCCTTGATGTTAAACTCAGCCGCTTTGCCTCCCATGAGGTTCGTCAACTCATCATACACAATCTTAGTCATCAACTGACCCGGTTGAACACTCGTAAGAACATTTTGACCGAGCGCGTTCTCTCTTACTTTATCGGTAAACTCTTTCGCAATCTTATAGTTCACATCGGCTTCCACCAACGCTTTGCGAATATCCTTCACCGTCTCAGCAATGTTGAGTTCGGTTAATTTGCCTTGACCTTTAAGCGACTTAAACGCGCCTTCAATTTTCTCTGATAAATTTTCAAACATGATATGCTGGTTAACCGCGGTTTTTTCGGGAGTGCAAATGTAAAAGAGATGAGGGAAGTTAAAAGAAGAAGAGGCATGCAAACAAAAAAAGCACGAACATTGTTCGTGCTTCAAATTCCTGAAAGTAATTCATCAAAGATTAGCTATTCGTTCGCTCGCTCTTCACTACATTTTTAGAGTAAGTGGGGCAAGTATGTTTTTCGCAAGATGAAAGCGCGATGAATCCGATTGCCACAGCTGCGATTACGACTTTTTTCATAATTGTTTTCATACGGTATTGTTTTTGAAATTTAAAAATGTTTATGATTGCTTACAATTTACAAACGTTAACCCCCTCGGGTTTATTGTGCGAATTTAGGAGAAATATTTTGCTGTAATAAATTTTGTTCACAGATGAAGGTTCACTTTATAGCCATAGGCGGTGCGGTCATGCACAATCTTGCCATCGTATTACGCAGAAAGGGATATGTGGTTACAGGTAGCGATGATAAAATAGTTGACCCGGCAAAAACTAATTTAGAGAAAGAAGGCATTCTGCCTTCGCGGTTGGGTTTTTTTGCTGATAATATTGTAGGTGATTTAGACGCTGTTATTTTGGGTATGCACGCACGTGAAGATAATGTCGAGTTACAAAAAGCGCAGGAGCTCGGTCTCAAAATTTTCTCTTTCCCCGAATACATTTATGAAGTTTCAAAAACGAAACAGCGGGTGGTAATTGCCGGAAGTCATGGAAAAACTTCTATCACTTCCATAGTTATGCATGTGCTGCACCAAAACAATTTCAATTTTGATTACATGGTTGGTGCAAAGGTGAAAGGCTTTGACACCAGCGTTAAGTTGACCGAAGATGCTCCTATCATCATTCTGGAAGGCGATGAATATCTCGCTTCGCCAGTTCATCGCGAACCAAAATTTTTGTTTTACAAACCTCATGCAGCTTTAATAAGCGGTGTGGCTTGGGACCACATCAACGTATTTCCTGATTATGATGATTATGTAAAACAGTTTGAAAAATTTGCAACAAGTGTGGAGCAGTGGGGTTTTCTTACTTGGTTTGCAGAAGATGAAGAACTGAAAAAGATTTTCAATTCCTACGAGGCGAAAGTTAGAACGCGCAGTTATAATACACATGCTTACGAGATTCGGGGCAACACAACTTACCTGCAAACAGATTTTGGAGAAGTAGCCTTGAAAATTTTTGGAGAGCATAACCTTCAAAATATTTCGGGTGCAAAAAATTTGTGCAATGAGCTTGGAGTTGTCGATGAAGATTTTTACAAAGCCATTTCAAGTTTCGAAGGAGCCGCAAATCGCTTGCAGTTTATAGGCAAGAATGACTTCACTGCTATTTATAAAGACTTTGCGCATTCACCTTCAAAACTGAAGGCTACCGTTATGGCAATGAAACATCAATTTAAGCATGAGCAGTTAGTAGCGGTAATGGAACTGCACACCTTCAGCAGTTTGAATAAAGAATTTTTGGCTCAGTATGCAGGCACTATGAATGAAGCTGATATTGCTGTGGTGTTTTACGATAAAGAAACTTTTGCGCATAAGAAGATGCCGATGTTCGAAGAAGACTTTGTAAGAGATTCGTTCGAAAATGATCGACTCGTTATTTTTAGCCATAAGAATTCTTTGAAAGAATTTCTTCTAAAACAAAATTGGGAGAGCAAAAATCTTTTGTTGATGACTTCTGGCAATTATGCCGGAATGAATTTAGATGAACTGTCAAAAGAAATTTTGAGTTTATAGAAAGAATTATCCTCGAAATAAAAAAGGCAACCTCAAACAAGAAGTTGCCTTTTTTTATTCTCGAATTATCGAATTATGACATTCTCACATCCAATCAATATCTGTAATGCTCACCTTTAAATGGTCCTGTTTTCTTAATACCAATATAGTTAGCTTGCTTATCGTTTAGTTCTTCTAATTCAACACCAATTTTTTCGAGGTGAAGTTTAGCAACCATTTCATCCAAGTGTTTAGGCAAGGTATATACCTTATTGTCGTAGCGATCTGAGTGCAACCACAATTCCAATTGCGCCAATGTTTGGTTAGTAAACGAGTTGCTCATTACAAACGATGGGTGACCTGTAGCACAGCCAAGGTTCACTAATCTTCCTTCTGCTAACACGATGATGTCCTTGTTATCTATCGTGTATTTATCTACCTGTGGTTTAATTTCATCCTTGGTTTTTCCGTAAGTGCCGTTCAACCAAGCCATATCAATTTCATTGTCAAAGTGACCGATGTTACAAACCACCGCATTGTGTTTCATAGCGCGGAAATGTTCTTCGCGAATGATATCGCAGTTACCGGTTGCGGTAACAATAATGTCTGCTTCTTTCACGGCTGTAGCCATAGTCTTCACTTCATAACCTTCCATGGCTGCCTGCAATGCGCAAATGGGGTCGATCTCGGTTACAATTACACGAACACCGGCATTGCTCAATGAATCAGCAGAGCCTTTGCCAACATCTCCGTAACCAGCTACAACAGCCACTTTACCTGCCATCATTAAATCTGTAGCTCTGCGTATAGCATCTACCAAACTCTCACGGCATCCGTATTTATTATCAAATTTCGATTTAGTTACTGAATCATTAATGTTAATGGCAGGAAGAACAAGCGTTCCGTTCTTTTCTCTTTCATACAAGCGATGAACTCCTGTAGTAGTTTCTTCCGAAATTCCTCTGATGCCCTGAACTAATTCAGGATATTTATCAAATACCATGTTGGTCAAATCGCCTCCGTCATCCAAAATCATATTCAATGCTTTGCCACCTTCAAAGGCAAACAAAGTTTGCTCTATGCACCAGTTGAATTCCTCTTCGTTCATTCCTTTCCATGCATAAACTGGATAACCTGCGGCTGCAATAGCTGCGGCTGCTTGATCTTGCGTAGAAAAGATATTGCATGAACTCCAGGTAACTTCTGCACCTAACGCTGCCAGAGTTTCAATCAAAACCGCTGTTTGAATAGTCATGTGCAAGCAGCCCGCAATACGCGCCCCCTTCAACGGTTTTTCTTTCCCGTGTTGAGCGCGAAGCGCCATTAAGCCCGGCATTTCTGCTTCAGCCAAATTAATTTCTTTACGACCCCATGCCGCCAGCGACATATCTTTTACTTTGTACTTCAATTTTGTTTCTGTTGTTGTTGACATAATTCTTGATTTTTTGCGCGGCAAATATAACAAATAGACCCATGAATTGTTCGCGCTGAACAACTCTTTCTTTATGGTGAGTAAATTATAGACATAAAAAAAGAGGGAGTGTTACTCCCTCTTTATGATTTTAGTAAGTAATGGTGAATTACTCGCTTACAACAAATTTCTTGGTGTAAACAATTCCGTTTATCGATAAACGCGCGAAATAAATTCCTGAAGAAAGTTTAGCTCCTGAACCAATACTAATCTCATGTGCACCTGGCTCCTCATTTTCACTTCTCATTTGCGCAACCAGTTTACCGGTAAGATCAACTACAGTTGCTTCAACTGCAGCTTCGTTCTTCAATGTATAAACCAATTTACCATTGTTGTTCATAGGATTGGGCATTACTTCAAAATAAATTCCCTCGGCTGAGTTGTCATTTATTGCGGTAGAAGTAGCCAATGGCTCTGTTGTATACATGTAATACCATAATTGCATTTCACCATTAGTTTGCGTACTAAAGTAAAGAGTGCTTCCGGTGGTATTATTATAAACAGCACGTGACACTAAACCCGCTTTCTTACTTCCATATCTTCCAAAAGTTATTGGCGTAAGTTGATCCCAATATTCAATTGGAGGATGATGCCAATCCCAATATCCTAGCGAGCCCTCATAACGAGAATTGTTGTTTGTTTCTAATCCAGCACCGTCATAAATTTTTTCGGCTACGTTTCCTAAAGAATCTCTGTGATACATATCAAAATTAGTTCCCCACTCATGCGTATGACCCGCCATCATCCAAAGGTAACGAGTTTCGCGCGTGCTTAAATTATTAACAGGGTCGTTATAATCAATGGAGTGGATACCAGTAGGCACAACCAACGAAAGTGTTTGTTGTGAAAGTTGAGATTTCATTTCAATGGTCGAAGCACTTCTAGGTTTAAAATAGATATTAAAATAAAAATCACATGGAAGAACAAATGATGCGTTGAAGTTTTTGATATGATAGTTCATATCCAAAATTGTTTTTTGATCCCAAAACAAGGCTGTTCCAGAAGGTAGAACAAGGTTCGCATCGTTTTGCCAAGAGGCAGTAAGCGATTTATCACCATCAAATGAGGTATTTAATAAAGCAACTTTCCCCAAATTATCAACGTCAGCAGCGTTAGAATTAGAAGCAGCTGCAACATCATCAAATTTGAAAAGAAGAAAGTGATGCGATTGTTGATTCATAAAGCCATCAATTTCGTTAACCTCAGGTATAGATGGAAAATTAACCTCCTGCTGTTGTAAATATTCTTGTTCTATTTCACCTGTAATAGGCAAAAAGATAGGACCCATGCGCAATTGAATTCCTGTCCCTGCTGCTGGTTTAGGTGGCTTAGAAATAAAACGATCAATACCATTTGCTTCAAGTGAATCGTAGAACTGATTTACTAAACCCCAGTTAGGTTGCGGTTCGCTGCCTGAATAAGTTTGCTTAGCACCAAAAGTTATCCATTGACGAATAAATTCAATTTCTTTTTTACTGAGCTGTTGTCCGTTGATATCGTTCATCATAGCTCCTTCGTTGGCGTCAATCGACAAGTCTGTATCAAAAGTTGCTCCAGCGATTTTGCGCAATAGAAAACTAAAGTAAGGATGCTGCGGCTTTACTAACTTCTCTAGCTTGGCAATAGAACTTGCGTTAGCAGAACTAACATTGAAAAGTGCCGTGTGAACTTGAGACTGTGTGCCGTCAAATTTCAATGATTCTGAAGAAGTAGCACTATGGCAAGTGCTATTTTGACATTTGGTGTTAAGCGTTGTATAAACTCGTTGGAAAGGAGTTTGTGCATTTGCAGAAAACAACACAAACATGAAAACAATGATGTAAAATTTTCTCATAGTTTTTTTATTGCTCTTTTTAAAAGCGCGTCGAAGATAGATAAATATTGAAACATGCAAATACCTTTTATACTTTTAACCACTCAATTGCAAAAAATGTTTCCACACCGCATGCTTATTTTGTTGATGCTCCTTTGCGGCTTGAACGCAAAAGGTCAAAACATATGCTTATCTCCACCTTTGCCGCCTTACTTTTTGCCAATAGATACCAACTCTTTAACAGGAGGTGAGAGAAGCAGTAACTACAAAATTCCTTTTGACACTATTCGTTATAATCAAACCTTAGGAACTCAGGCTTTTGATGTGGTTATACTTTTTGACGGAGTGACTAATAATACCCAAATTGGACTTGCCGACCGCTATGTAGATTCGTTTGTAAATCGGTTGCAAACTATTTCTCAGTACAATCCCCTCTCTAAATATTTCAATGTTTACCGAGTAGCAAAACTTTCGAACGAAACAGGTGCAGCATGGGGATATGCGGGAGATACAACGGTAGATAATCGTTATGGAAGCCGATTCAACGCATTCGGTTTGCCTCGCTTAATACTCCCTGAAAAATATGATACGCTTTTTGCTGATGCTGATGAATATGTTCCTCAACACGATTTGGTTTTAAATCTTTGCTATGATAAAAAGTATGGCGGCTCTGGATGGAGTTTATATGACGGAAGAAAAGTTGCGAGTTTCACACTTGATGAGCAAACAGGTTGGCATTTAGGCGATGAAGTAGCTATTCACGAAATGCAGCACATTATGCCTTTTGCAGGTCATGGATTTTTAGGTGATGAGTATGAAGACACGCTCGCTTGCCCCATATACGATACTCTACCAATACAATATTTAACAAGTCCAAACTTTACTGGAGATACGGTGAACAATAGAAAATGGCAACACTGTATGAATGAACCGGGTGTGGGGTTTTATCCTAACGCAGGAATTTGTCCGGGTAATTATCGCCCAACCACCACTTGCGCTATGCATCAAGTTTATGACATGCCACCGTTTTGCCCCGTTTGCCGCGAGCATTCTACGGCATATTTCGATAGTCTTATTAATCCGGTTTATGGTGTAAGTCCTGCCCCTGTTTCGTTCACTGGAACGTATGTTTTTAGCGTTCATGTAGATACTCCTTCTGTAAATACATTTCGTTACCAATGGTTGTTAGATGATACGATTGTAGCATCAGCTATTGATTCGTTCACAATGGATTTTTCTTTACTCACGCATAGCATCAATCATGTTTTGAAATTTATTTGCACAGATACAGACCCACACATTATTGACACCACTTTACGCAGACCTTGGATTACGCAATGGAATTTGTTGACGATAGATTCAACACTGGGTCTTGCACAGATGCAAGAAAATGGCTTTAAACTTTTCCCTAACCCCACCAACAATGAAGTAACTATTCAATCCTCTTCGCCTCTCAAAACGGTAGTAATAATGGATTTGCTGGGGCAAGAATTGGTGAGGAAGCAAATCGGCTCAACCCTTTCTCAAAAAATTGATATTTCATTTCTGTCCAAAGGCCTATATATATTAAACGCGGCTACCAACGATGAGAAAGTGATTAATCGAAAGTTTTTAGTGATGTAATAAGAAGTGAATTGTAAGATAGTATGGTAAGACTTTTCCAAAACTTGAATGCTAACTAATTCCTTCCTTTCAATTGTCCGTACACAAATTCAATATTTATTACTAACCGAGTTCTTTATTTCTCCTATGCTAAACCCTTAGGTCAAAACCAACTCTTTTACAAGTATTTCCTTTTGCCATACACTGCCCAACTGTGCAATTCAATAGGGGTGATGTTTAAAAATTGAAACAAACTAAGACTTGTTTTCGTATAGTAATTTGTTGCATGGAATTGAAGGTTCTGTGCAGCATTAGACTAAAACCGGAACCAGGCATGAAAAATTTTACACGTGCCATTGTATTATTCGCATTTTTTACCGCGCTAAGCGCGAACACATACGCAGCTATTTTTATAGCTGAAACGCATGTAAATGTGAGTTGCAATGGAGGAACAAACGGAAGCATAGACATTACCCCATCGGGTGGCTCTGCTCCTTACACTTATATTTGGAATGGTGGCACTACCACACAAGACAGAAGCGGAATTGTTGCGGGAATCTATACCGTAACAGTTGCCGATTTTTTTGGTGTTAGTGCGTCTGCATCAATTACTATTACTGAACCCACGGTAATCAGTGATACTAAATCCATAACCGGAGTATACTGCGGAGGTGGAAATACAGGAGCCATTACGCTTACCGTAAGCGGTGGAACACCCGGCTATACTTATTTATGGAATGATGGTTTTACAACGCAAAATAGAAGTTCACTTACGGCCGCTGTATATTATGTGACCATCACCGATTTTAGAGGATGCACTAAAGTAGACTCAGCAAATGTAACACAACCTGCAGGAATGGTTCTTTCTAAAACTACAACAAACGTTACTTGCGGTAGTGGTTCTAACGGGGCGATTAATTTTACGGTGTTGTTTGGAGTTCCCGGTTATACCTATTTATGGAATGACGGAGCTATTACCGAAGACCGCGCAGGAATAGCTGCCGGAAATTATTCAGTAACTGTAACTGATGCAAGTGGATGTACTGCTTCACTCACTGCTACGGTTACACAATCTGGCACGGGAATGACGGTGAATACTTCATCGGCACAACCATCTTGCAATGGTGGAAGCAATGGAACTATCAATGTTACCTCAGTAATAGGAAGTGTAGGACCATACACTTTTGCTTGGAGCGATGGACCTACTACACAAAACCGTACCGGCATTTCTTCCGGTTCTTATACTGTAACAGCTACTTCAACCACAGGTTGTACAGCAGCTGCCACTGTAAATGTTAGCCAGCCCACAGTATTGAACGCAACTTTAAACGTAGTTGCTTTGACTTGTTTTGGTAGTAATAACGGTGCAATAAATACCACCCCAACCGGTGGAACTTCGCCATACACATATAACTGGGGAGGTGGAATTTTTTCACAAAACAGAACAGGACTTGCTTCAGGAACTTATACTATAACCGTAACGGATTTTAAGGGATGCACGGCTACGGCCAGCGCGTTTGTTCCAGAGCCATTAGTATTAACGGCTACGGCTATTCCATCACCACTTGCTTGTACGGGAGGTCCTACTGGTTCAGTAATGACAAATATAACAGGTGGAACCGGACCTTATACTTACTGGTGGGGAAGTGGTGTTGTTACACCTAATCGTGTAAATGTAAATTCTGGAACTTACAGCGTTACCGTTACCGATTCACACGGATGTTCTTCGGTAGCTTCGGCAACCGTACTTCCATATACTCCAATGACAGCTACAACAGTTCCTGCAAACGTTGCTTGTTTTGGTGCAGCTACAGGTTCTATCAACTTAACAGTAAACAACGGATGGACTCCTTACACTTATGCATGGAGCAATGGTGCTGTAGTTCAAGATCCTTCGGGACTTGTGGCGGGCACTTACACGGTTACTATTTCCGATAATTTGGTTTGTAGCATTACTAAAACAGTTACGATTACACAACCTGCTTTTGGCATGAACATAAGCTCAACAGTAGTAGATGCTACATGTTTTGGATACAACAACGGAACTATAAATATTACCATGAGCAATGGTGTTTCGCCTTACTCTTATAACTGGGGTGGTGGCGTTCTTACTCAAAACAGAACGACACTTACATCAGGTAATTATCCGGTAACAGTTACCGATAATTCAGGATGTTCTATCAGCACAAGCATTGCGGTAAATCAACCCAATGCTATTTCTGTTACACCTACAGTTACTAATGCCACTTGTTTTGGTGGTAACACAGGTGCTATCAATTTAGCAGTATCAGGAAGTTTTGCTCCCTATACTTATAACTGGGGCGGTGGTGTCCTTACTCAAAACAGAACGGCACTTCTTGCGGGCAATTATAATGTAACGGTTACCGATAACCGCGCCTGCACAGCTACATCTACCGCTACTATCAGTCAACCTACTTTGGCAAATATTAATGTAAGTATTGGTGACTTAACTTGTTTCAATTCAAATAACGGATGGGTGAATTTAGCAGTGAGTGGGGGCAGTAGTCCTTATAACTATAACTGGGGCGGTGGTGTTCTTACACAAAACAGAAACGCACTTGGTGCAGGAACTTACTCGGTAACTGTAATGGATAATGCCGGTTGTACTTACTCTGCTTCTGCTGTTATCAATCAACCTTCGGCTATAAATATCTCTTCTTCTATTACAAATGCTTCATGCTTTGGTGGAAATAATGGAGCCATTAACTTAACTGTAACAGGCGGAACTTCGCCTTATACTTATAGCTGGAATGGTGGAGCAACTTCGCAAAACAGAACCAATCTATCAGCAGCTGCATACAATGTAACTGTAACCGATGTTACCGGATGCACTGCAACTCATACAGCAACAGTTGGTCAGGCAACATCATTGAGTATTGTTCCTTCGGTTACGAATGTTTCGTGCAACAGCGGAACAAACGGAGCAATCAACTTAACTGTAACGGGAGCAACAGCACCTTACTCATTTAACTGGGGTGGTGCAATTATTTCGCAAAACAGAACAGGTCTTTCATCAGGATTATATGTAGTAACTGTTACGGATAATTTAGGATGCACCGCTTCGAACAGCAGCAACGTTACTCAACCAACAGCCATAGTTGTTACCTCAACAGTAACTAATGCCACTTGCTTTGGTGGAAATAACGGAAGCATCATTGTTGGAGTAAGCGGTGGAACTAGTCCTTATACTTTTAACTGGGGCGGTGGTGTGGTTACACAAAACAGAAATACTTTGCTTGCCGCAAATTATACAGTAATAGTTACTGATAACGCAGGATGCACAGCAACAAATTCTTCAACAGTTTCGCAAGGAACTATTATTGCAATTTCTCCCGCTGTTACAAACGCAACATGTAACGGTGGTAGCACAGGAGCAATTAATTTAAGCGTAAGTGGAGGAACTAGTCCTTATACTTTCAACTGGGGTGGTGGAGTGTTAACACAAAACAGAACTTCATTGGTAGCAGGAAATTATGCAGTAACGGTAACTGATAATTCAAGTTGCACAGCTTCATCTTCTTCAATAGTAAATCAACCTACAGCAGTTTCTGCTTCATCAACTACTACAAATGTTGCGTGCAACGGAGGAAATAACGGAGCTATTACTTTGACAGTGAGCGGTGGAACTTCACCTTATACTTTTAATTGGGGTGGCGGTGTGCTTACACAAAACAGAACGAATTTAATTTCGGGTTCTTATACTGTTACCATTACTGATAATTCAAGTTGCACATCAACACATACAGCTACTATTTCTCAAACAACTTCTTTGAGTGTTTCTTCAACTGTAACCAATGCAACTTGCAACGGTGGAAGCAATGGCGCAATAAATATTTCTACAACAGGTGGCACCACACCGTACAGTTATAACTGGGGCGGTGGAATTGTTTCGCAAAACAGAACAGCACTTTTAGCAGGAAATTACACCGTAACCGTTAGCGATAACGCGGGTTGCACTTCGGCAAACACAGCCGTAGTGGGTCAACCAATTGCGATTACTATTACACCAACAGTTACCAATGTGGCCTGTGCAGGTGGTAATACAGGAGCAGTAAATATTTCGGTAAGTGGAGGAACTAGTCCTTATACCTTTAACTGGGGTGGTGGAATTATTTCGCAAAACAGAACAAGCGTTGCAGCAGGAAATTATTCAGTTACTGTAACTGATAATGCCATTTGCACTGCTTCAAATACTTCAACTGTAATTCAATTAGCAGCATTGGCAGTAACACCGGTGGTAACAAATGTTACTTGCAACGGTGGAAACAATGGAGCCATAACTATTACTGCAAATGGTGGAACCGCACCGTACTCTTACAACTGGGGCGGTGGAGTGCTTACACAAAACAGAACAAATCTTTCAGCGGCTTCTTACACAGTTACAGTTATTGATAATGCAGGTTGCTCAGGAACAAACAGCAGCGCTGTAACTCAACCTGTTGCCATTTCTGCCACAGCAAGTGTTACGAATGTTTCGTGCAATGGCGGAAACAACGGAGCAATTGCTTTAAATGCGAATGGCGGAACAAGTCCTTACTCTTTTGCGTGGGCGGGTGGAGCAGTTACACAAAACAGAGCGGCTCTTGCACAAGGTTCTTATGCTGTAACTATTACAGACAACAACTCTTGCACCTTTGCTACTTCTGCTACTGTAACTCAGCCTGCAGTAATTTCTTTAAACACTACAAAAACCGATGTAGCGTGTTTTGGTGCAGCAACCGGAAGTATTAACTTAACAGTAGCCGGTGGAACCAGTGCTTATACTTTTGTTTGGACCAATGCAGCGCAAACACAAAATATTTCTTCGCTTGTTGCAAACGCGTATGCAGTAACGGTTAGTGATTTGAATTCTTGCACTGCTACTACTTCGGCTTCTATTACACAGGCTACTCAAATTACCACTTCAGTTTCTAGCATCAATGCAAGTTGCTATGGTTCAAACACCGGAAGTATTGATTTAACTGTAAGTGGTGGAACAGGTGCATACACTTATGTGTGGAGCAACGCGGCTAATACCCAAGATATTTCTAGTGTAGCAGCTAATACTTATACAGTTACTGTTAAAGATGCAGCCAACTGCACCGTAACAACAAATGCTACGATCACTCAACCAACACAAATAGTTCTTAGCAATACAAAAGTAAATGTGCTTTGCAACGGTGGAAACAATGCGAACATTGATTTGACAGTAACAGGAGGGACCAGTCCATTTACTTATGCCTGGAGCAATGCGGCTACCTCACAAGATATTTCAGCATTGATTGCCGGGACTTACACTGTTTCGGTGAACGATAACAACTGGTGCAGTGCTTCTTCAAGCATCGTAATTTCTCAACCGGCTTTACTTACTGTTTCTTCAACACAAACAAACGTTTCGTGCAGTGGTGGAAACAACGGAAGCATTATCCTAACTGTAGCAGGCGGAACATCGCCCTTCAATTATAACTGGGGCGGTGGTGTAATTTCTCAAAACAGAACTTCTCTTACGGTAGGAAACTATTCAGTAATTGTTACCGATGCAAATGCTTGCACTGCTAATTCTTCAGCCAGCATTACTCAACCGACACCATTGGTAGTAAGTTATGTGAAAACCGATGTGGTGTGCAACGGTGCCACCAGCGGAAGTATTGATGTGAGCGTGAGCGGTGGTGCTACTCCTTATGTTTATCACTGGAACAACAATGCTACTATGCAAGATTTGTGGAATGCAGGTGCAGGAACTTATGCAGTAACTATTACCGATGCTAACGCATGTTCATCTTCTGTTTCGGTGGCTATTACACAACCAAGTCCATTAACGGTAAGCGTAATTCAAACCAACGTAAATTGCTACGGTGGAACCAATGGTGCTATTACAGCCAATGCAACCGGTGGAAACGGAGGTTATATTTTTAACTGGAGCAATGGTGGAAATACCGCTTCTATCAATAACTTAAGCGGAGGTTCATATACACTTTCATTGAGCGATGCAGCTGCTTGTGCTACTACACTTTCATTGAGCATTACTCAACCATCGCAAATTGTTTTAACCGAAACCCACACTAACATTTTATGCAACGGAGGAAACAACGGGGCGATTAATTTGAGCGTGAACGGTGGAACAACTCCTTACTTTTACAACTGGAGCAACACGGCAATTTCACAAGACATTAGTTCAATCGCATCTGGAAATTATAGCGTGATTGTTACCGATGGTAATTCTTGCACCGCTTCTTTAAATGCAACTATTACTGAGCCCACAGCTTTATCAGTTTCTACTTCGGCTACCAATGTAGTTTGTAACGGATCAAGCACAGGTGCAGTAAGTTCAACGGTAAGCGGAGGAACATCGTCTTATGTTTATCATTGGATTAACAACGCTACTACTTCGAACATTTCAAACATGATAGCAGGAAATTATTCTGTAACTGTAACGGATGCCAATGCGTGTTCAGCAGTTTCTGCATCTACCATTACTCAGAATACAGCTATTTCTGTTTCGCTTTCTAAAACAGATGCTACTTGTTTTGGCAATACAAACGGAACTGTAACTACTACCGTAACCGGTGGAAACAGTGGTTATACTTTTAACTGGAGCAATAGTGGCACTACACAAAACATCAGCAACTTAGCTGCAACAACTTATACTGTTACTGTTAAGGATGCAGCTAACTGTTCTGTAGTTTCTTCTATAGCAGTTGCGCAACCTACACTAGTTACCGCTACCGAAACACATGTTAACGTATCGTGCAATGGCGGAAACAATGCATCAATAAATATTACACCAGCGGGCGGAACAGGAGCTTACTCATTTACCTGGAGTAATACCGCAAGTTCACAAAATGTGAACAGTTTAATTGCCGGTTCTTACACAGTAACTATTACCGATGCTAATTCTTGCACAGCCACTAAAGCAATTGGTATTACACAACCTGCTGTTCTTGCACTTAGCGAAACGCACACAGCTTTTGCTTGTTCAACTAATGCCGGGTCAATTGATTTGACCGTAACCGGTGGAACTACTCCTTACGCATACAACTGGACAAATACTGCAACCACTCAGGACATCAACAATCTTAACGCAGGAAATTATTCGGTAGTTGTTACCGATGCCAACTCATGCACTTCTACAACCAGTGTTTCTATTACTGCGCTAGCTTCTATTTCAACATCGCTAAGCAAAACAGATATATTGTGTAACAGTGCTGCCACAGGTGCAGTAAATGTTACTGTAACAGGCGGAACTGCTCCCTTCAATTACAATTGGACAAACGGTTCTTTCACACAAAACTTAAACAACGTTACTGCCGGAAATTATTCGGTGGTGATTACCGATGCTAACAACTGTTCGTCTACAGCTTCTACACTAGTTACAGAACCAAGTGCAGTGGCAGTGAACCCAAGCATCAATCATGTCAGTTGTTTTGGTGGCAACAACGGTTCAATTAGTTTATCTACTTCAGGTGGAGTTTCGCCATATAGTTTTGCATGGAGCAATAGCGCTTCTTCAACAAGTGTAAGTTCACTAGTAGCTGCTAGTTACGCAGTAACAGTAGTTGATGCAAACAATTGCGCAAGCACAATTCCAGGCCTTGCAGTAAATCAACCTTCGGCTTTGGCATTGGCAGAGAACATTGTTCCAGTTGGTTGCACTAGTCATAACGATGGTGAAATACATTTGAACGTAAGCGGTGGTGTAACTCCCTACACTTATACATGGACAAATGCACATAGCAGCAAAGATTTAATGAATCTAGCAACAGGAAATTATGGAGTAACCATTACTGATTACAACAATTGCGTAATGAGCAAAATGGAAATTGTAGGAGTAGCTCCTGCCCTTTCTATTACTTCTACAGTAAAGAACACCGCTTGCGCACAAGTTCAAAACGGTCAGGTTGATTTGACTATTAGCGGTGGAACGCCTTCGTATTTTTTCCGTTGGAGCAATGGCGAAACCACTCCATCTATCAGCGACCTTTCGCAAGGAACTTACACAGTTACTGTGGCTGATTCACGTAACTGTTCAGCACAAGCAAACTTCAACATTACGTATGATTACGATTTGCAGGTTGATGCTACTAATTCAACTACGATTAATTTAGGTGAGTCATTGAAGTTGACTGCAACAACTAATACCGACCATTCGAATGTATATTCATGGACACCGACACAGAACGTAATTTGTGCTAACTGCCAAACTACTGATGTGGTTCCCACTTTCACCACTCACTATACTGTGAATGTGATTGATGCAAATGGTTGCAAAGCTACCGATACATTGACAGTAGAAGTAAACTCTATCACTGATATTTTCATTCCAAATGCATTTACACCAAACGGTGATGGCAACAATGACGAACTTAAAATCTATGGCGATGTAAACACAATCGTGTATTTAGATTTTGCAGTGTTCAATCGTTGGGGCGAAAAAGTTTTTGAATCGAGCAATGCTAACTTTAGCTGGGATGGAACTTACAAAGGTGAAGTGCTTCCTAAAGGAGTATTCATTTATACTATGAAAGCAGTGTTCATCAATGGCTACTCACGCGATTACAAAGGAAGTTTGACAGTGATAAGATAACAGACATTAGATGTTAGACTT
>JAPLES010000086.1 GCA_026391075.1 Bacteroidota bacterium
CTTTCTTTCTTCGGTGGCTTTGCCGTGGCATTGAAGATTGGTTGGTGCATCGGGATTGTAAATGTAGTCGCAGAAATAATCGGCAATGTTTGCTTTAATAGTGGAGATATTTCCTGCTGGATAATTATTGTCGCCTGTGGTAATTATAAATTCAGGATTCCACGACTTAACCAGATTAGCCACTCTTAATTCGGCAGGTGAGTTTTCGCCATAGTCGCCAATTACCGCAAACATAACTGAATCACCTTCAACTGACACACTCTTATTAAAAGCAGGATCTACGGGCAGTTGCTTGCAAGTAGAAAGAAAAATGCAGGAGAAAGTAAGAACAGAAATTAGCTGGTGAAACATAGGTTGAAAAAAAAATGATTGATACTATTTCTTACTCTTCCCTCTCTGCTCAGCTTGTTTCTGCACTTCAGCTAATTTTTTTGCCCAGCCGCTTGGCTGTTTCGGATTCTTTCGGTTTTCTTCAATCTGCTTATGCAGTTTTTCTTCGTTAATGAAGAACTTTTGTATAAGCCATTGATGTGCTACTCCTAAAAGATTTTGCAACAGATAATAGTAAGTCAAAGCTGCAGGAAAACTATTGAACATAAACATGAGCATTACCGGCATAATGTATGGCATGTATTGCATACCCGGCTGTTGGTTCGCCATCACATTCATTTGGCTATTCATGACTGCTTGCAATACAGATGTTATGGTCATTAAAATGGTGAACAAACTGATGTGGTCGCCAATAAGTGGTAACGCTTTTTGAAAAGTATATATCGAATCATAACTCGATAAATCACTGGCCCACAAAAAAGATTGCTGACGCAGTTCCACAGAGGCGGGAAAGAAATAATACATCGCCATTAGAATAGGCATTTGAATCAACAACGGAAGACAACCGCCAAAAGGACTTACACCTGCTTTGTTGTAAAGCTTCATTTGTTCTTGTCCCATCTTGCCTTGGTCTTCGCCATATTTCTCTTTTAGTGCAGCAAGTTCAGGTGCAAGAATTTTCATTTTTGCGGCACTCTCAATTGATTTGGCTGTAAGCGGATGCAAAACAACTTTTAGAATTAAGGTCATCAACAAAATGATGATACCGTAGTTGAGGTGAATACTATCGAACCAACTAAAAACCCAAATTATAAAACGGGTGATATATTTTATCCAGCTAAACATCCAAAAATCGGGGCTCAGTTTTATGATGCTCTCCACATCTTTATCGAGCAAGGCAAGTTTGTTGTAACTGTTTGGGCCGGTGTATACCTGAAACGCATAGGTGGTCTTCTCATTGTTATTATAAGGCAATGTAAAGTTGGCGTTGTATCGTTTTACAAAGCTGTTGTTTTCTTTACTGAAATGTGTTTTCAATTTACCGCGATGAATTTCGCCTTTGCTGAAAAGCGTTGTATTGAAAAATTGTTGTTTATACGAAAGCCATTCAATGGGCGTATCAAAAACTAATTCATCTTCTTCTTTGTCTTCATTTAAATGGGCTACATCACTTTTGTTATAGCGAAAATATAAGGCACTGTATCTTCTTTCTAGTTCAATGTTTTTTTCAACGCTGGCTAAGGTGTTCTCCCAAACTGCATTAATAAAAGTGCTGTTGGCAGGAATAATTGAATTAAGTCCTATTAGATTTAAATCGTAGTTCAACAAGTATGAATTTCCTTTCAAAGTGTATTTCTGCTCAATGTATTTTCCATTGCCAGCATTTAATCGTAAGGCAAACGATTTAGAGGTATCGCCAGTTATCGAAAAGCTTTCTCCAATCGGTTCGAAATAAAAATTCTTGGTATCTACAACACGATTGTCGTCAATAGGGAACTGATAGCTAAGTGAATTTGTTTTATCCGTAAAAAGAATAAGGGGTTTCTTATCCCAGGTTTTGTAAGCCTTAAGTTCAATACTTTTTATTTGCGCTCCTTTAGTGGTAAGCGTTATTTTTTCTACTTCATTTTCAATCACAAAAAGTTTTTCCTCTCCTTTGGCTGCATTTGAAAAAGAACCATATTGTAATTGTAGCTTTGACGAATCGGTAATGGCAGCAAGAGGTTGTGCAGTTGAATCAACCAAGTTGTTAGTAGCAATAGCCAAAGTTTTTGCACTTGTTACACTGTCTCTTTGTAGTTGTGTTTGCTGAATTTGCTCCGTTTTTTTCTCCTCCAGTTTTAGCTTTTGGTCTGCCACCATTTTCTTTTGTTGATAGAAAACAAAAGCAAGCATCAGCACTACTATCAAAATCCATCCTATAACAGTTTCTTTATTCTTATTGAACATCTTTTAAAAATTGAGGGCGCAAACGTAAGAAATTTAGCGTTTGATGCTAACAAGACGCAATGCTGAACATTTCATTTTAAACCCACACATTTTGTTGAACATACTACCACTTGTTTGTAATTGACATGTGAGTAAAACATTGACACAATAATTTACTTGTGTGAAACCTTTTGCAGTTGTATGCCGTAAATGATTTTGTTGAACGCAACGTGGAACTTGCTGAAGACAATTGGGACCATCGGGAATGAAGGAACATTAACGAACAAGCTAAAACGGTCACCCATGAGAGTATTAATTTTTACACTATTTTTTGCCACACTTACATCAAGTGTATTTGCTACACAAAACAAAAAACAGATAAAGCTTCGCATTCAAGCTCCTGCCGGAAACATTGATGAGGCAACTGTTTACTTCGATCAAAACATAGACCCAGCATATTTATATGCCGAAGATGCGCAGAAGGTTTTCAGTGGCGTGGCAGGAGTTCCGCTTATCTATTCTGAAAGTGCCGATAACATTCCTTGTTCTATCAATGGTATTGGTACATTATCAAGTTCCGAAACCGTAAGCATAGGAGTTGATGTTGATGCTGATGGACTCTTTACGATAACGGCTCCTAATCTAACGAACTTCGACCCTACCTCCCTTATTCGTTTAGAAGATAGAGCGAACGGAAGATTCACCGATATGCGAACCAATTTCTATCAGGCACAGATGCTTGCTACAGAACCTGCAACTGGTCGTTTTTTTATACATGTTTCCTATCCTGTTTCGGTAACTGCAACGGTGGCCGGCTGTTTAAACAACGATGGAGCATTGAACGTTACCGCAGATAACTCTGTAACTTGGACAACCTGCCAACTATTCGATGTATTTAATAACTCGGTTGGTTCATACAACAACATTACCGGAGCATATAATTTTACCGGATTGGCCGAAGGAGATTACTATATGTCATACACTTTCGGTGCTTATTCCACTACTACTCCTTTTCATATCAATGGAAATTACATCGTTGCTAACATACAAGCGTCCGCAATAGTTGTAGCCACAGGTGAGGCCGTTGATTTTAGTGCAGTAGCAAATCATTCTAACCAATTTGAATGGGATTTTGGTGATGGAACATTAATCTACGGCATAGCTCACCCTACCTTAGCTTATTATGAGCCAGGTGTTTACCAAGTGAACTTGAAATGCTCAAATAGCTTAGGATGTATTGATAATGCACAAATTGAGATTACGGTTTCGCAAGTTCTTACAGTAAACGAAGTAGAAAAGAAAGAAGTAAGCATTAGCGCAAACCAAAAATCAATACTGGTTAACCTAAACGATGCTAACCTTAACAAAGCACAACTACAGGTTTACAATTTAATTGGTCAGACGGTTTATAACGAACCTATTGATGGGCAAACTTCTACTGTAAGTTTTGATGAGCAGCCGGTTGGTTATTATATGGTTTCGGTAAAAAACGGAGAGCAAACAACTACTAAAAGAGTATTCTTAGGAAAATAACAACACCTCATTTTGTTTAGTTTAAAGCCCACCTTGGGAAAAGGTGAGGCTTTTTTTCTTTTATGGCATGTCTACTTTCTATTCAAACAGAGAATTGATTAACTAATTTTTTGCCACTTTTCAGTCTATAGAATCTTGTACACTATGGTAGTGTGTGCTATTTTCATACCCGTGAAAATTTTGACAGCCACCCAAGTTCATGAACTTGATAATTATACGATTGCTCATCAACGCATTTCTTCTATTGATTTAATGGAGCGCGCTTCCACACAATTTTTTAAATGGCTAATACACGCTGTAGAAAACGATAAACGGGTTATCGTTTTCTGCGGAAAAGGAAATAATGGGGGTGATGGATTAGCCGTTGCGCGTATGCTACTCGAAGCAAAATACGATGTGCAAATTTTTGTGATCGAGCACTCATCAAAAGCAAGTAAAAATTATGCACTGAATTTAAAGCGACTTGATAAAAGCAAAACTGTTTTCATTAAAACAGCAAAGCAAATTCCGGTAATCAAAAAAAGCGATGTAATTATAGACGCCATTTTTGGTACAGGTTTGTCAAAAGCTGCTGATGGAATTTCTGCTTCGGTAATAAATGCCATCAACAAATCGAAAGCTGTTGTTTATTCCATAGATGTTCCTTCAGGATTGTTTGCCGACAAATTGAATAGCGCAAAAGATGCAGTAGTGCAATCAACTTGCACGTTTACTTTTCACGCGCCTAAACTTTCATTTCTCTTTTCTGCCAACGGCAAATATGTTCCGGACTTTGAAGTTCTTGAAATTGGTTTGGATAAATATTGTGCCGAGAAGTTTCTTTCTGATAATTTTTACGTGAACAAAAATTTTATTCAATCACTTTTTAAGAAACGCGAAAAGTTTTCGCATAAAGGAGATTATGGGCATGCATTTATTGCGGCCGGAAGTTTTGGAAAAATAGGTGCTGCTGTGCTTGCCACCAAAGCTGCTTTGCGAAGCGGTGCAGGTTTAGTAACCACTCTTGTTCCTGCCTGTGGTTATGATATTCTTCAAACTTCAGCACCCGAAGCTATGTGTATGGTGGATGGTGATTCGCATTTATTTAAAGTTCCTGATTTGAGCAGCTTTAATTCTATAGCTGTGGGTTGTGGCATTGGAACAAATAGCAGCAGCATCAATTTTGTTTATGAATTACTGAAATTTAATAAACCGCTTGTGCTTGATGCTGATGCGTTAAATGTTATTTCGGACAATAAAAATTATTTGAATCTTATTCCTAAAGATTCTGTACTCACTCCGCATCCGGGAGAGTTTAAACGATTGGTTGGAGAATGGAAAGATGATGTAGAGAAACTGGAAAAGCAGAAACAATTTTCAAAAACGTACGAAGTTGTTGTTGTGCTCAAAGGTGCGCATACTTCTGTTTCTTCTGCCGATGGTAAAATTTATTTTAACAGTACAGGAAACCCAGGCATGGCAAAAGGCGGAAGTGGCGATGTACTTACAGGAATTATTGCTGCACTGATTGCGCAAAATTATTCTCCACTGCATGCAGCTATTATAGCTGTGTATCTTCACGGTCTAGCTGGTGATTATGCCAAACACGAATTAGGCGAAACCGCTATGAAAGCCAGTGATATCATTTACTACTTGCCTAAGGTCTTTAGATCTTTAGAGTAATTTACTCAAAACAAAACGCGCGCTTCCTTATATTCAAAAGCTCTTTGCTCATCAGCGTGCGGAGCGTGAAGGAATTGCATACTCTTGAAGAATTTGTAATACATCTGCCGCATAAAATCTTTCTTGCTCACTTTGCCTGCCTGCAATGCTTTGCCATGCCCAAACCAAATAGCGTGAATGGTTAGGAAAAATAAAAGCGCATACAAACCAATCGAGATTGCTTTGTTGTAAAATTTCTTCTGCTGAAAAATCATAAACATGCGCTCGTTCTGAAACTTAATATGGTGCGCTTCATCAATCAGAATATCGGTGCAAATTTCTTTTAGTAAAGCGCATGAAGTAGCATCATGCAATGCCTGATAAAAAACCTGTGCAGCACTTTCTACTATGATTACCGTAATTGTCCATAGTTCCATGCTGGTATTGAGGTAGCGTATCTTGCGAAACAAGGTGTCGCCCCAATCTTTTTTCATTCGCTTTTCGCCTAGCTGGTCAATGTACTTGCCTAGGTTGTTACCGTGCTTTTGTTCTTCTTTAATAAAAAGTTTTACTGCTTCGGGATAAACGGGGTCGTTAATTCGTGCAGCATATTTTGTTGCAGCAGCTAGTAGATGTTTGCCATCACTGGTTTCGCCAAGCTGCCAGGCTTTGAGTGAGTAGAGAATATTTTCTTTTTCAAATTGTGTGATGTGCGGAGGTTGATTCCAGTCAACGCGCTGTTTGGTAATGTTGTGTTCGAAATGTTTTTTCCAGAAGAGAGAGGAGTGGAGCATGGCGTTTTTGGTTTAGATGAAAATGTCAGCTAAACGGAAACGTTGAAACGATATTATTCTAGGTAGAATTCTTTAACGGAGTTTTAACTTTTTACAAAGCTTCCTTCTGGTACAAGTGAAAGTTCGTGCCGTAAGCATCGGAGAACATGATGCTTTGCGGACTGTAGCTTTGCGAAATAGCACAACCTTCTGAAAGCAATTTTACTTTTGCTGCCTCAATATCCTCAACTTCGTATTCGAAGAAAACCTCGTAGGGTTTTCCGCCTTTTTCTTCAATGTAGAAATTGGTATCGCCTTTTACAAAGTGAGTTTCGCTTGTACCTTCTTTAATCACTTCCCATCCGAGCGTATCGCGATAAAAGAGAATTGCTTTTTTGTAATCACTTACGTTGATAGCGATGTGTTTGGTCATGCGGAATTGCATAGCGGTCTATTTATATTTAGAATGTTTCTTAAAACTTCGGACAATAAACTTTTCTATTAAACTGTCTTTCCCAACTGCCTACATACACAATGGAAAGTTCCGGCCCACCGTTAGCGCGGCTTGCACTTACGAGTTTCGAAAGTGTGATATCGTAATTCAACAAGATCCGCATAGATTTAAAACCGTAACCAACTACCGGAGCGAGTGCATCTTTGGCGCGATAATAAGCCCCTACGTACAAACTGTGTTCCGGATTGTTCGTGAATTTATTGTTGTTCGAATAAGTAAACATAGTGCCCACCACAATTTCAGATGCAGCTTTTTCATAGCCGTAGTAACCATTGAACTGCAAATTCATTTGCTCGTCAATTTTGTATTGAATGCCGGCATCTGCCTGATAACGGAAACCCAATCGCTCATCGTTATTGAAAAAAGTATGTTTCGGACGATTGATATGCAACATTGAAATTCCTAAATCGAGTTTCACTTGTTCGTGTATTTGTCCGCCAAAATGCAAACCCGCATTTACATCAAGCATTTGAAAACTCTCGCGCTGCACAGGTTCGCTTGAACTAATTGAAGTGTTGAACCCCATATCTTCCACCCATTGATTGTTGAAATAGAATTTTGAAAAATCAACAGAGCGCACCACGTAACTAACTCCCGCACCTACCGATAAAATGTATTTATGATGCTTGTCAAACGCCTGATGGTAAGCAAAACTTCCACCGAAACGCTGATATTGTAAACTACCATCACCCGCAGCATCATTTAAAAAATGAAAACCCAAACCAAACCAACCTACTTTCAATTTCTTTTCACCAAAAGATAAATCTACATAGGGAGATTCGGTATGATAAGTGTAAATCTTACTGTTGATGGCAAACGGCCACTGCGCTTTAAAATTAAACCCGATTCTGTAATTGCCATTGAAATAACCTGTTTGCGCAGGATTAATAATTAGCGGATTGGTGAAGAATTGAGTAAAGTGAATATCCTGAGATGAGAGAGAATAGATGTTAGACAATAGACAATAGACAAGAAAAAAACGAAGTATTTTCTTTCCCGAAAAATCTGTAATAAATTTTGCAGTTCTCTTCATATCTAAAATCTAACGTCTAATATCTCTTGTCTATCTCAGTAGAGTGATGTTTCCTTTCAAAAATTTATTGTCCCCGTTCACAAGCACTGCTGTTACTGCATAAGTGTAAACTTCCATTTCCTGTAATACACCTTTATAAATTCCGTTCCAACCATCATGTTGATTGTGGCTTTCAAAAACCTTTTCGCCCCACCTGTTGTAAATGCTAAAGTCGAGTTCGACAATTCCTTTCCCTTCCACATAAACCACATCGTTAATGCCATCGCCATTGGGAGAAAATGCATTTGGCACACCAATTAGCGAAGTGAAGGAAATGAAAATGTTTTTGCAAAAAGTATCAATGCAATTGCCATTGACTGCGGTTAAACAAACAACAACTCCGTAAACTGTTTCGTAAGTATGAACCGGATTTTCTTCATCATTCAATGTTGTTCCGTCACCGAAATTCCAAAAGAGATTCGTGTAATCGGTGCTGCTGTTATTAAACGTAATTGGCTTTTCGTAACCAATAGTATCGCCAATGGTATAGAAATTAGCAACGGGTTGCTCATGCACGATTACATTATGAGTGGCGGTGTCGCGCACGTTACAGGTGTTCGTATCTATACCAACCAATTGCACGAAATAATTTCCTGTAGAAGTGTAATCATGCGAAGGCGAATATTGATTCGAAAAATTTCCATCAGCAAAGTTCCATATGAATTGCGAACTTGGATTACTGAGGTTGTTGAACAGAACTGCTGTGCCTGAACAAACATCAGCCGTTGTAAAATCAACATTCAAGTTCGGCAGCATTGTCACGGTTTGCGAAACCGTATCAAGCGGATGGCAACGGTTTGTGTCCTGCACAATCAAAGTAACAGTATAGGTGTTCGGCAAATGATAAACATGGTTTTCGTTTTGCTGAGTAGAGAAAGTTGAATCACCAAAACTCCAGAAGTATTGTTGCGCGTTTGTACTTTGGTTTATAAGACTGATAACAAGATTAGAATCGCAAGCGTTCAACACGTTCAATTGAAACGCTGCATGAACCGAATCGTTTATCACCGTAATTATTCCAAAAGCTGAATCAGCTTGTATGCAAGCGTTCGTATCAATACCAAGAAGGGTAACCGCAAAACTTCCAGTGTTGGTGTAAGTATGTGAAACTGGA
>JAPLES010000022.1:0-18286 GCA_026391075.1 Bacteroidota bacterium
CGATTTAGGAAAATTGCTTTTCGGATTTTCTATCTTTTGGACATACTTATGGTTCGACCAATTCATGTTGCAGTGGTATGCTAACATTCCGGAAGAAACTTCTTTTTGGGTTAAGCGTTTTGGCCATGGCTATTTCAAGTTTACTATTTTCTTAGCGCTGATAGTGAACTTTGTTTTCCCTTTGATATTCTTAATCAAGAGAGGCAACAAACGTAATTTCAAAATCATTGGCTTCGGTTCTGCCTTGCTAATTTTCGGACACTACGTTGACTTTTTTAACTATACTTTTGTTGAACCAAACTGGAATAAAGTAGCCGTAGAAGAGGCTAGAGAAGCTAAAGAAGCATCGTTGAACAAAACTGAAACAGTGGTGTTGTATGCAGAAGCTGTAGAAAAGAAAGAAGAAGCAAAGGCAGTGACAGATGCAACTCCAGCCACAGAAAATAAAGAAGCAGTAGCTACTGAAGTAACGAAAGCAGAAGGTGGAGAAAAAGAAGAAGCTAAGGAAAGTGGTGAGAAGAAAGAAGGCGAAGAAGAAGCACCTGTTTTGAATTATGCCTCTATCAATATTGGTGAAGTATTAGTGTTCATCGGATTTCTAGGAGCATTCTTGTTCTTGTTTTTCCGTAATTTGGCTAAGCGTCCAATCACTCCAGAAAATGACCCTTATTTGAAAGAGTGTGAGAGAATTGTAGTAACATATTCATAATTGAATTAGATAAACTGAAAGAAATAAAAATATCATGGTAGCATTTTTAAGTTTCGCGATAATTGTTTTGTTGTTTGTGGTGCTTGTCTTAATTGCAAGGGCGCAAGAACTAACGGCTGATTTGAAAGATGGTAAGGTTAGTTTCCATAACCAAAGTAAGTTCAATGGCTACATGATGCTAGGCTTTTTGGTATTCATGTTTGTGGGAGCTGCTATGTGTTTTAAAATTCTTACACCGGTAATGTTGCCTGAAGCAGCTTCTGAACATGGGGTAAAAACGGATTTTCTTTTCAATATCACTATGTTGATTATCGGAATTGTTTTTGTGTTCACACAAATTGCTCTTTTCTATTTTGCTTACCGCTACAACGAAAGTCACGGTCATGATTCGTACTTCTATCCGCATAACAATACGTTGGAAGTTGTTTGGACAGTAATTCCTTCTATTGTACTTACCGGTTTAATAGCCATGGGAATGTATGAGTGGATGCACATTTTTGACCCGGAAGCACGCGATAAAAAAATGATGGTGATTGAGGCCACCGGTAAGCAATTTAACTGGATGCTTCGCTATAGCGGGAAGGATGGAAAATTTGGTGAGCGATTGATTGATCAGGCACACGTTTCACCAACCAATGAGTTAGGAATTAATTGGGAAGACCCAAAGAGCCATGACGATTTTATGGCTGATAAATTATACTTGGTAAAGAACAAACCAGTGCTGATGAAACTAGGAGCGCAAGATGTGTTACACAGTTTCTTCTTGCCACACTTTCGTGTAAAAATGGATTGTGTGCCTGGTATACCTACCGAATTTTATTTCGTACCTACTATGACAACCGAAGAAATGCGGGAGTATTTGAAAACGCAACCTTGGTGGCAAGGCATTAACCCCGAAACAGGATTACCTCGTTGGGAAACGTTTAAATACGAATTAGCTTGTGCTGAATTATGTGGTAAATCACATTTCGGTATGCAACGAGATGTTGTTGTTGTAGAGCAAAAAGAATATGACGAGTGGTTGGCAAAACAAACACCAATGTATGTTCCACCTGTTGCTGAAACTGCTCCTGCGGAAACGCCTGCAGCTGATACATCAAAAGCAGAAGAGAAAAAACCAACTGCTATGTTGGGTAGAAAATAATTTTTAGAAGAAACAAATAAAGAGATATGGAAACCGCTACAGCAGCACACACCGACCATCATGCAGATGTTCATGGGCATGAAGAACATCATCATGAAGAAACCTTCTTGACGAAATATATTTTCAGTCAGGATCATAAAATGATAAGCAAGCAATTTTTGATTACCGGAATTTTCTGGGGAATCGTAGGAGGGTTGCTTTCTGTTCTTTTCCGTTTGCAATTGGGTTGGCCCAATGAAACCTTTCCTTTCCTTGAATCATTTTTAGGTAAGTGGGCAGAGGGCGGAAAAATCAGCCAGGAGTTTTATTACGCTTTGGTGACTATGCACGGAACCATTCTCGTGTTCTTTGTATTAACCGGAGGATTGAGCGGAACCTTTGCGAACTTATTGATTCCGTATCAGGTTGGTTCGCGCGATATGGCTTCACCTTTTATCAATATGCTTTCGTATTGGTTTTTCTTAGGCGCAGGAGTGGTTATGTTTTTCTCTTTCTTTATTCAAACTGGTCCTGCATCGGGCGGTTGGACAGCATATCCGCCAATCAACGGATTGCGCGATACAGCGGTTAATCTCGGTTCAGGTCTCGGATTTGATCTATGGATTTTAGGTATGACCCTATTTATTGTTTCGGCTTTGCTCGGAGGTTTGAACTACATAGCTACGGTATTGAACATGCGCACCAAAGGAATGAATATGTTCCGTTTGCCATTGACAATTTGGGCATTGATGTTTACAGCGGTAATCGGAGTACTTTCTTTCCCGGCTCTTTTAGCCGGATGCGTACTTTTAGAATTTGACCGTTTGCTCGATACCAGTTTTTATTTGAACAATATTATCATTAACGGAAACTTGTTAGGTTACAAAGGCGGTTCACCAATTTTGTTTCAACACTTATTCTGGTTCCTTGGTCACCCGGAGGTTTACATCATTATTCTTCCTGCCATGGGATTAGTTTCAGAAGTATTATCAACGCACTCACGCAAGCCGGTTTTCGGTTACAAGGCGATGGTGTTTTCTATTCTTGCTATCTTGGTTTTGTCGTTTATCGTTTGGGCGCACCACATGTTTGTTACAGGATTAAATCCCAACCTCGGTGCCATATTTACTTTGTTCACTCTCTTGATTGCTATTCCGTCTGCCATTAAAGTATTCAATTGGATTGGTACCGTGTGGCGCGGAAAAGTACGGTTGAGTACGGCAAATTTATTTGCAATAGGTTTTGTTTCAATGTTTATTTCTGGAGGATTGACAGGAATAATTTTGGGTAATTCAGCTATTGATATTCAATTGCACGACACCATGTTTGTAGTGGCGCACTTTCATATTGTAATGGGCGTTTCCGCTTTCTTCGGAATGTTTGCAGGCGTGTATAATTGGTTTCCACGTTTGTATGGTCGCTACATGAACGAAACGCTTGGGCTAATTCACTTCTATGTTACTTTGATTGGTGCTTATGCAATTTTTTTTCCTATGCACTTTATGACAGGTCTTCCACGCAGATATTATACCTATGCAAATTTTGAAACCTTCAACAACTTCAATTTCTTGGCAGAGTTTATCAGCATTGCAGCAATCATTGTTTTCCTTGGTCAGGTTTTATTTGTTATCAATTTCTTCTACAGTATTTTCAAGGGCAGAAGAGTAGAAGTAGAAAAAACTGTAGATGGTTACGATTATGGAAACCCTTGGGGAACGACCACATTAGAATGGAGTTCGCCTATTGAAAGACTACACGGAAACTGGCCAGGAGATATTCCTGCAGTGCACAGATGGCCTTATGACTACAGCGTAAACGGAAGAGAATATATTCCTCAAACCGAAGCATTGAAACCAGGTGAAGTACCGCATGAGTAAAGAAAAGTTAGTGGATAGAAGTTAATGATAATACAGAATTGGAATTATAATCAGAAATGATAAAAGCAGAAACGATAAAACTTAGCACCGTGCAAATCATCAAACAAAAGATGAGTGACTACGTCATGTTGGCTAAGTTCCGTTTGAGTTTTCTTGTAGTGTTTTCCGCGGTTATTGGTTATTTGTTCGCAGGTCACGTAGCTGTTAGCTTAACCCATGTTTTTATTCTTGCTATTGGCGGTATGTTGGTGACCAGCGCATCGAACGCTATCAACCAAGTTATTGAAAGAGATATTGATAAGTTGATGACGCGCACACAAAACCGTCCGCTGCCTACTGAGCGAATGAATATTCTGGAAGCAATTGTAGCTGCTGGAGCGACGGGAATTTCAGGAATAATTATTCTCACGTATTTCTTTAATCCAACAGCAGGAGTTCTTTCCGCCATTTCGTTATTGAGTTATGCTTTTGTTTACACACCGCTAAAACGGGTAACCTCATTCGCTGTTTTTGTGGGTGCTATTCCAGGTGCTTTGCCTCCAATGATAGGTTATGTATGTGCTACGGGTGAAATAGATTTTATAGCCGTATTACTATTCAGCACACAATTTCTTTGGCAGTTTCCTCACTTTTGGAGCATTGCCTGGATTCAGTTTGATGATTACAAAAAAGCAGGCATTATGCTTTTACCTTCTCCGAGCGGAAAGACAAAAAGGAGTGCTATCCAAAACGTAATTTATTGCGCTATGCTTTTAGTGGTTTCTATGATTCCTTATTTCTATAACATGGTTGGTATAATTGGGAGTAGTGTAATAGCTGCCGCAGGAGTTGTTTTTTTGTGGATGGCTTTAGAGCATTACAGAAAGTGTGAAGATAAAACCGCACGAGTGTTAATGTTTGGTTCGTTTTTGTATTTGCCGGTAGTGCAGTTGGCTTTGTTGATTGGAAAAATATGAACGTTACTTTGACAGAGAAAGAAATATTACAGGAGAAAACGGAATACACCGGTGTTCATCCGCAAAAATTTGCGCTTTGGATTGCGATGGCTTCAATGACCATGTTCTTTGCAGCTTTAACAAGCGCACTGTTAGTGAAGAAAGGAGACTACCGAAGTTGGGAAGGATTCACATTGCCTACGGTTTTTCTTTTCAGCACGTTTGCAGTAATAGGAGTGAGTGTTTGTATTCATGCTGCTTTGCTTAGTTATAGAAAATCGAAGTTTGCTCAGTTTCGTTGGTTAATGTTCTTTTCATTTTTGCTCGGATGTTTGTTTCTCATGCTCCAACTAAAAGGCTGGAGTGTGTTGCAGGCAGTTGGTATGACATTGACAGAAAACCTTTCGGGGTCTTTTCTTTATGTGATTACTGCAGCGCATGGAGTGCATATCGCAGTCGGTCTGTTGGTGATGCTGGTGTTTATTGTAAACGCCTTCAAAAATCGCAAAGATCCTATTTATGAATTACGTGACATCATTAATCCGAAGCGACAATTACATCTTGAACTGCTCGTAAGTTTTTGGCATTACATAGATGCAGTTTGGGTTTACTTGTATATTTTCTTTTTTCTCAATTACCGATAAATTTAACCATTAACGAATAATTTAAAGATATGTCTTCAACAGCAACAGCACCTCATGGAGAGGAAACAGTAAAGGAACTTTGGGATGGCGGTGCATCGCCTTTCAAAATAGGTTACGGAAAAGTAATGATGTGGTATTTCCTCATCTCCGATACATTTACATTTGCTTCCTTTCTTATAGCGTATGCTTCGTTGCGTTTTACGCAATCAGAAAGTTGGCCTAAACCGGCAGAAGTTTTCTCTTCTATTCCGGTGCATGGTTTAGAGCATTTGAAATTGCCTTTGGTATTCGTAAGTTTCATGACCTTCCTTTTGATTTTAAGTTCATGGACTATGGTTCGCGCGGTGCAGGAAGGATACAGAATGAACAAAGATGGTGTGGTGAAATTTTTGATTCCAACCATCATTTGCGGAATAGGATTTTTGGGTTGCCAGTATTTAGAGTGGACCCACTTAATCAGCGAAGGTATGACACCAACTACAGTTGCTTCAACCACTAAAATTCAAAACTTTGGACAGTTGTTTTTTGTGATCACCGGTTTTCACGGCATGCACGTGTTAGGTGGAGTGGTGTTGAATACCTGGTTGGCTGTATCTGCCGCCAATGGAAAATTTGATAAAGTAGGGCATTACGAAATGGTGGAGAAGATTGGTTTGTATTGGCACTTTGTGGATTTGGTTTGGGTGTATGTATTCCTTTGCTTCTATTTGTTATAAGTAGTGAGTAGCTAGTATTGAGTATTTAGACAATACAAACTACAAACTACAAACTACAAACTACAAACTGCGGAATTTGAAAATGAATTTATCTAATTACTAACTACTTAAATACTTTCCTATGAATTTTGACGAACCAGTACAGGGACATTTACATTGGACAGAAGGCGAATACAACGACAGCAAAAAAGATGTGATGAAAACCATCATCATCCTTTCTTTAGTAACCATTGGAGAGGTGGGTATTGCCATTGCTTACGATCATTTTATGGGTGAAAAAGGAACCGGTAAAATTTTCGTGAACATGGTAATGGCAATTGCTTCTATAATTAAGGTGTATTTTATCATGGGAACTTTTATGCACTTGAAACACGAAAAAAAGTGGTTCATCATTACCGTGTTTACTCCATTCTCATTTTTGATTTGGGCAATTATTGCCTTTAGTGTAGAAGGCTCTAGCTGGCACGCTATGCGTGGTTGGATGAATTTATTTTGACCAATCCGAAACTCAATTTTATACAAGGTATACTTCGCGGTATGCCTTTTTTTTGTCTTATTTAGTGAAACGTGCCGTAAGGCATTGCCACAGCAGTTTTGCTTAGCTTCGAGTAATATTCAAGTTAATACTTGTAAGTTAAGATGGTTTCAATGCATACAAAAAAACGATATTCGCTTTCAACTTAAGTAGTAACCGTTGAGTGGTGGTATGATTCGTGTATTTGACAATTGCAACAACGATTTTATTTTTATTATGGAAAACAGCGAAGTTGAAATTTTGTTAGTAGAAGATAATCCTCATGAGGCGCAGTTGACTATACTTGCCTTGCGTAAACAAAATTTATCTTCTCAACTTCTTCATTTAGATGATGGCTTAGAAGCCCTTGATTTTTTGTTTGCCAGGGGCAAGTATGCAAATTCAAATTCAACAGCTAATTTGAAATTGGTACTCCTTGATTTAAAATTGCCTAAAGTTGGAGGGGTTGAAATTTTACGTCAAATAAAAGCTGACGTTCAAACGCAGCTTATTCCAGTCGTTATACTCACTTCTTCACGCGAGGAGCAAGATGTATACAATTGTTATTCATTAGGCGCAAATAGTTATATCGTAAAGCCGGTTGAGTTTGAACAGTTTTCAAAAACAATTGGAGACACATGGTTGTATTGGATGAAACTAAATATTCCGCGCGCGGTAAATGCAATCAAGGAAACGGGAATAGTTTCCTAAGCTTCAATCACCTTGTTGCGAATAGCAAAAAGTATTAAACCCACTACATTTCTTACTCCTGTTTTTCGAATCATAGTTCCGCGCATTCCTTCTATAGTTCGCTCACTTATATTTACGGCCTCGCTTATTTCTGTACTGGTAAGTTCACGAGCCAACAATTGTAAAACCATTTTTTCTTTATCCGAAAAAATCACACTGGTATTATGAAAAACTGGAACTAGTTTCTTTTTCGAAACCATACTATGAATCATAGCTAGATTAGTTTTTTCATTAAAATAAAACCCGTTTTCCATTACGCTGTGCATAGCCATTTGAATTTCATCTGGCTCAGCACTCTTGGATAAAAATCCGCAAGCACCGTCTTCAATCGCTTTTGTAATGAAATGATCTTCATCGTGCATAGAAATTACGATTGTTTTAATGGTAGAAGATTGTTTTTTTAATTCTTCCAACACCGCAAAACCTCCTATATTGGGCATACTTAAATCTAGAAGTAAAACATCGGGCTGTTTTATTGTGGAGAGCAATTCCAATAATTCTTTTCCGTCATTTGCTTCGCCTACAAGTACCAAATCTTTATATCCTCTTAGAAGTGCTAATACGCTGCTTCGGAACATAGCGTGGTCATCTGCCATAACAAAACTTATAGGGGACATGGATTCTCGTTTTTATTTTATTGAAACAAAGTAATCAAAAAGAAGATTTCATTTGCAAAACAAAATTCAACTTATGGATTTAGAAATGCTGCGCGACTACTGCAATTCGTTACCGCAGGTAACCGAAGATGTGAAATGGGGACACGATTTATGCTTTTTGATAGGCGGTAAAATGTTTTGCGTTACGAGCTTCAATGCGCCTCTGCGGGTTTCATTAAAAGTAAATGAAGAAGAGTTTGAAGAGCTTTCTTCGCGCAGCGGAATTATTCCCGCGCCATACCTAGCGCGGTATAAATGGATTTACATTCAGCAGGAAAGTGTTTTTACAACCAAAGACTGGAAACACTATATCAACCAATCGTATGAATTGGTGAAGAATAAACTGCCGCTGAAAATAAAGAAGCAACTAACTTAGTTGCCCCTGTAACTGCCGCTCAACTTTTATTTCTCCTAAAACAAAATATTTTTGTTCCATACGAGTTAAATACCTCGAAAAAACACTCTCCCTTGAGGCATACAAAAATTTCTCTTCTTCTTTTTCCTTTATCGTTATTGTTGTTGTGGGGTTGTTCAACTACCAACCATGCCACGTTACCCACGATGGCGTATCAGGATATCACCTCACACTATAATGCCTATTTTAATTCTAGCGAAAAATTAAAAAATGTCTATAAGCTTTCGCTTGAATCGCACAAAGATAAGTTCGATTCTGTGCTTCCCGTTTTTCACTATACCGACCCGAAAGAATTTGCGAGTTACTCCAGCGATTTAGATGATGTGGTTAAACGTTCAACGCTGGCTATTCAATTGCACAATATTTCAAATTGGAGCGATGATCATTTTTTGCTCATTGGTCAATCAAATTTTTTGAAAGGTGATTATGATAAAGCTGCATCTAGTTTCAAATACATTACTACTGAATTTAAAGAAGGAGTTGATTATGTAAAAGTGATGAAAGGTTTAGGCAAGCCATTGAAAAAGTATGTGAAGAAGAAAAAGAAAAAAGCGAAACCTGAGGTGAAGGTAATCATCAACAAAGATGGCACACAAACACTGCAAAAAGTGGACAAACGACCTGAGTTTTCATTGTGGATTCATGAACCAGCGCGAAGCGAAGCTTTGCTGTGGCTGATAAAAACTTATTCGCGTCAAAATAAATTTGACGAAGCTTCAACGGTAGTTACCTATACCCGAGGCGATGAATTGTTTTATAAAAATCTGGACCCGCAGATTGATTTGGTAGAAGCCGATTTGCGCGTGGCAGAAAAAGATTACGGTGCAGCAATTGAGCCACTTGAAAAATATCTGAACGCAAAAAAAATTAGAAAGAGAAAAAAACTGCGCGTGCGTCCGTTGTTTGTTTTGGCACAGTGTTATGCGGTAACGGGTAACAATGCTAAAGCCGTTGAGAATTATAAAAAGGTATTGAAGAGTCATCCGAATTACGATATGGAGTTTTACGCTAAAATTAAAATGGCGAAACTGGGCAGAGGGGCAAGTGGAAATATGGAGGTGCGCAAATTGCTTGCGAAAATGGCGAAGGACAATAAGTACCGCGATTACTTCGATCAGATTTATTACGAGTTGGCGTTGATTTCAATTGTTGAAAATAATCGGGTTGAAGCAAGAAATTTTCTTCATCAATCGGTAAACAATTCTACCAACAACGATGAGCAGAAAGCACTTTCATTTTTGAAGCTGGCAGAACTCGATTATGGAGATGAAATGTATGTCAACGCAAAATTTTTCTATGACTCAACGTTAAGTTTCATGTCGAAAAATGATGACCGATATGCCGATGTAACCGAGCGTGCAAAGGTACTCGATAATTTAGTGAAGCAACTAAACATTATTGCCGATGAAGACAGTTTGCAGAAACTGGCGGGCATGAGCGAAGTGCAACGCGAAAAAATTATTCGTGAGGCCGTATTCAAAAAGGAGCAGGAAGAAGAAGAGAAAAAAGCCGCTGCTGCTTCTGGTTCTACTTCGCAGGTGAATAATTTTATGAATACTCAGCAGCAGAATAATTTGCAACAGCAGAATGCAAATTTAGGTTCTACTTGGTATTTCTATAATGTAAATGCTCGTGCTACCGGCTATAATGACTTTATAAAAAAGTGGGGCAATAGAAAATTGGAAGAAAACTGGCGAAGGAAAAATAAAACATCTGCCATTAGTGATGATGACAACACCGTAGTTTCCGACACCACTTCGAATACTCAAAAGGATACGGAGTCCGTTCTAAATTCAGGTAGTATAGAAGATCAAATGCATTCGAGTATTCCACTTACACCTGAAAAAATAGAGAAGTCGAATGGGAAATTAGTTGACGCGTATTACACAGCCGGAACTATTTATAAAGATGGTTTGGAGAGTTATGCAAAAGCCGATAACATGTTTGAAACGTTAAATGCAAGGTTCCCTAAAAACAAATTATTGCTCGAGAGTTATTACAACTTGTATCTGATTGCGCTCAAGCAAAAGAACACTGCAAAAACAGAAGAGTACAAGAACAAAATTTTGACAGAGTTTCCGGAGAGTGTTATTGCCAAAGTATTGCGCGACCCTAATTTTGTAAACGAAGCCAAGCAAAAAGAAAAAGCAGTGTTTGATTATTACGAGCGCGCTTACAACGATTACTCGGTTGATAGTCTCGACTCTTGCTGGTATAAATGCGAAATGGCTGATAAACTTTTTAAACCAAATCCTATTAGTGGCAAGTTCCAATTGCTCGAAGCTTTAGTGTTGAGCAAACAAAATCGTTTGGCAGATTATGTGCAGGCGCTCAACAAAATCATAAGCAAGGCAACTGATGTGGAAGTTAAAAAGGTAGCCACTGATTTGTTAGCGGCACTCAATAAATCAACATTGCCTCAAATTGATTTGAGTAAAGATTCTACCAAGCGCGATTCGCTCAATGCTGTTTTCTTTAGAGGTGCCGATACCAGTGAAATGGCTATTCAGAAAAAACTGAACGAAGCCAAAGAACAAGCTAAACAAAACGGAGCTGTTATGAAAACCGATACGACCATAAAACATGCGGTGGCAAGTTCATTGGATACCACAAAAAATATTTCGACAGTAAAAGATACTTCTGCTAAAGCAACAATTGTTGCGCAGAATGTTGTCGAAGAAGATACCACTTCGCCTTATGTGCGCAGCGATGCTGCGGTGCATTATTTCATCATCTACATTAAAGATGGCACTGCTCCTCAAAGCGCAATTATGAGCACTATGGCAAAAGTTGATGCATTTAACTCTACACAGTTTACTGATAAAAGGCTAGTTGCAAAACAAGTTTTGATTGATAGCAAAAACAAACTCATCAATATTCGTCAGTTTAAAAATAGAGAAGATGTAATGAGTTATTACAAAGTAATTAAAGCCCAAGACCAATTGTTTAGTGATTTAAAAAAGGAGCAATTTGCTATCACTTGTATCTCTACTTTGAATTTCTCTACGCTTCTTTCAGAAAAAAACGTTGATGTTTACAACGAAAAATTTTTCAAGCGCGTGTATAAATAGTTCAACTACTTTCCTTTCACGATTTCGTAACACAAGTTTCTTTCTACATTCGTCCCAATGAAAAACAAAAAGTTTTTCCTCGCGTTTTGGGGCATTTTTATTTCGGGCACAGGTATTGTTGTGTTGTTGTTTTATCTCATTGCCATTGGCAAAATGGGATACATGCCTTCGTTTGAAGAACTAGAAAATCCAAACAGTTCATTAGCTACCGAAGTAATCTCCACCGACCATCAGGTTATCGGAAAATTTTATTTGCAGAACAGAAGCAATATTGGTTTTGAAAACATCAATGAAAATTTAAAAAGTGCGTTGCTTGCTACAGAGGACATTCGGTTTTTCAAACACACTGGAGTTGACTTTCGTGCCTTGCTTCGTGTGCTGAAAGGATTAGTAGGAAGCGATGGAGGAGGAGGAGGAAGCACAGTTACACAACAATTGGCAAAAAATCTTTTTCCGCGCGAGCATCTCAATAAACTGCAACTCGTTTTTCGAAAACTGAAGGAATGGATTATTGCAGTGAAATTGGAACGCTCTTACACGAAGGAAGAAATCATGGCTATGTATTTCAATACGGTGCCGTTCAGTGATAATGCTTACGGAGTTAAATCGGCTGCGTTTGTGTATTTCGGAAAGCCGATTGATTCTTTGAAAATTGAAGAAGCGGCAGTCTTAGTAGGCATGCTCAAAGCACCTACACAATACAACCCGCGTTCAAGACCCGAAGCAGCGTTGCAACGCAGAAACGTAGTGATTAACCAGCTTTACAGTTATAAATTCATCAATGAAAGGCAACGCGATTCGTTGATGAAGTTGCCAATCGAATTACACTTTAGTGCCGATACGCAAAATGAAGGTGTAGCTGCTTACTTCCGCGAGTATCTGCGTATGTGGATGAAAGATTGGTGCGAGCAACACCGCAAACCCGATGGCAGTAAATACAATATTTACAAAGACGGGTTAAGAATTTATACCACCATTGATTCGCGACTGCAAAAATTAGCTGAGGAATCGCAGCGCGAGCATTTGAGTGAAGTGCAACAAAAGTTTTTTGCTTACTGGAAAGGCAAAGACCCTTGGAAAGATTTTCCTACCGAATGGAAAGCTATCTACAATCATTGTCCGCTCTACATTGATTTGAAAAAGCAAGGCAAGAGCGAAGCGCAGATTGAAGCGATTATGAAAACTCCGGGCAAGCGAAGGGTGTTTTCATACGATGGCGGAGAGAAAGATACCATCATCAGCGTGTATGATTCAATTCGTTATCACCGCATGATTTTGCAAAATGGTTTTCTTGCTGTTGACCCTGAGTCAGGATTTATTCGCGCGTGGGTAGGTGGTGTGAGCTATAAATATTTTCAGTATGACCACGTAAACATCAACACCAAACGGCAAATCGGTTCTACGTTCAAGCCGTTTGTTTACACCGTTGCCATTCGCGATAAAGGATACTCACCATGCTTTCAGGTTCCTAATCAGCCCGTAACTTTTGAAGCTACTGACAAACGCTTTGGTTTATTGCAGGATTGGACTCCGCGCAACAGCGATGGAAAATATGGTGGCATGTTGACACTGCGAAAGGCGCTTGCAAATTCTATTAACTCAGTCACAGCATATCTCATGCACGAAATTGGTCCGGAGAGTGTGGTGAAGCTAGTGCAAACTATGGGAGTAAAAAGTGAAATTCCTGTGCAGCCTTCTATTTGTCTCGGCTCGGCTGATATTTCGTTGATAGAAATGGTGGGAGCATATACGACTTACGCCAACCAAGGCACGCATGTAGAGCCAATTTTTATTACTCGTATTGAAGATAGAAACGGAAATGTTTTACAGGATTTTGTAGCTAGTAAAAATGAAGCGCTCGATGAGCAAACAACTTATGTAATGGTGGAAATGTTGCGCAGTGTAGTAATGGGCGGCACTGCTACGCGTTTGCGTTATCGGTGGAAACTGATGAACGACATCATGGGAAAAACAGGAACCACACAAAATTATTCCGATGGTTGGTTCATTGGACTCACACCTGATTTGATTGCGGGTTCATGGGTGGGCTGCGATGATAGATACATTCGTTTTCACAGCATGGAGAACGGACAGGGAGCCAGCACCGCCTTGCCGGTGTGGGCAAAGTTTTTTACCAAGGTGTATGCCGATAGTTTGCGGTTCAAGAATGAAATAAATCCTGAGCATCGTTTTATTCAACCCGAAGGACGATTGAATGTAGAATTTGACTGCGGAAAATTTACAGGTAACAGCAATGGAGAAAAAGGGAATGAATACGAGTAATAACAAAAAAGCCATTCAAATTTTGAATGACTTTTTTGTTTCTATCTAATGTCTATCGTCTTGTGTCTGCTGTCTGTTTTATTTAATCCCAAAAACAATATCCGTTTTCAGCAATCAATTTATCGGCAACTGCTCTGCGAACATTTTTGGTGTTGAGTGTTTCATATTTCGTGAAACGTTTCAAGCCCATGAGCATAATGCGAAGTTCATCGCCACCGGCAAAAGCAACAAGCGCAGATTTACCTGCAACATTGATTCTATCCATAGCATCAAAGAAGAAGCACTTCACCATGTCCATATAAATTTGTGATGCTTCCTGTCCATGCAGATTCACTAATTTTTCTGCGCGAAGCATTCCGCTTTCCATAGCCAAAATATCAATCAACATATCCGAAGCATGCATCAAAATTTCCTGCTCTTTTTCCAAGCCCATCATCAATTTCTGAACCGCACCACCAGCAACAAGTATGAACGCCTTCTTCGCGTTTTTCAATGCTTTCTTTTCAGCACCAAAAACATCATCAGCATCTGGCGAAGAAAAATCAGGCACACTCATCAATTCTTTTTGAATAGCCATACCTGGAGTCATTAAATCCAGTTTGCCTTTCATGGCAAACTTCAACAATGCATCAATCGAAAGCATACGGTTGATTTCGTTTGTGCCTTCAAAAATCCGGTTGATACGGCTATCGCGGTAAGAGCGCGCCATTGGATATTCTTCGCTGAATCCGTAACCGCCATGTATTTGTAAAGCTTCGTCCACAACAAAGTCAAGCACTTCACTTCCCAATACTTTCAGCAACGCACATTCAATTTGATATTCTTCAGCACCACCGGTTAAATATTCGGTCATTGATTTGCCTGCTGCTTTCAATTCATGTTCTTTCTGGTTAATCAAATCGCAAACACGATAAGAAGCAGATTCTGCCATCCATGTGCGAATTGCCATTTCACCAAGTTTGTGTTTAATAGCACCAAACTGAGAAATATTTGTTTTGAATTGCTGGCGCTCGTTAGAATATTTCACTGCTACTGCCAAAGCACGTTTACTTCCGCCCAATACTCCGTTACACAATTTGTAACGACCGATATTCAAAATCTGAAACGCAATTTTGTGTCCTTTACCTTCTTCGCCCAATAAATTTTCAACAGGTACTTTCACGTTATTGAAAAAAACCTGACGCGTTGAAGATGATTTAATACCCATCTTTTTTTCTTCAGCGCCAACACTCAATCCTTCATAACCACGCTCTACAATAAAGCCCGTGAATTTTTTATCGTCTCCATCAATCTTGGCAAACACAATGAACACATCAGCAAAACCTGCATTGGTGATCCACATCTTTTGTCCGTTGAGCACGTAATATTTTTTGTCATCAGTCAACACTGCTTTGGTTTTTGCACCAAGCGCATCGCTTCCGCTCCATGGCTCAGTCAAACAGTAAGCTGCTTTCAATTCACCCGTAGCTAATTTCGGAAGATATTTTGCGCGTTGTGCATCGGTTCCGTAATAAATAATCGGGCAAGTTCCAATACCTGTGTGCGCACCAATAGCTACAGAAACTCCGTGTCCCCAACCGAGAATTTCAGTTACGTAAGAAAAGGAGGTAAGGTCTTTTCCTAACCCGCCATATTCTTCAGGAATGTGTAAACCAAGCAAACCAAGTTCACCCGCCTTATTCACCAACTCAACACCTTTCATAGGGTCTTTATCCAATTCTTCCAAGCGCGGGTCAATTTCTTTACGCACAAATTCCTTTGTCATTTCGCGCATAGCGGTTTGCTCTTCGTCAATCTGCTCAGGAATATAAACGTCCTGCCATTGCGATTCCTTGATAATGAATTCGCCCCCTTTAAGGGTTGTTTTTGTTTGTGCTTTGGTTTCCATTTCGTTTGTTTTGTGTTATAAGATTTTAGATGTTAGACTTTAGACAATAGAAAATACAGTCTTCACATTTTTATTTTGTAGTAACATTTAAGGTTCCTTTAAATCCGTTTATCATTTTTTGAATTTCTTCCAATTCAGTTAATACCGGTTCAATATTTTCTGATGTAACTAATTCCAATTCTCTTGCTATAACTAATTGCGTGTATAATTCGAAAGCAGAACCTAGTGCTACTCCTAGAAAATGATTGAATTCATTATCGCCATTTCTTCCAGCACCTTCCGAAATATTTGAAGCAATGGAAACTACAGCTCGTTTTGTTTGACTTGTCAATCCATACTTTTCTTCCTTCGGAAAGGTTGACACGATTTTATAAATAACAACAGCCATCTTAATTGAACGCTTCCAAATATTAAGTTCTTTGAAATTGTGCATTTGGCTCTTGTATTATCTATTATCTAAAGTCTAACATCTATCGTCTACTAAAAACAGTATTGGTTTTCTTCGATTAACTTATCAGCTACTCTTCTGCGTGCAGCAATAGTGTTGTATGCATCATACTTCGTGAATCTCTTGAGTCCCATCAACATAATTCGAAGTGTATCACCATCGTTGAACGATGCAATAGCGTGTTTGCCTGAAAGATTAATTCTTTCCAAAGCATCTGAAATATAAGTGCGCGCCATATCTACGTGTAAAGAAGTTGCTGCTTCACCACGAATGCTCATTAGTTTTTCAGTTCTTAATAAAACCGATTCGCAAACGAATAGTTCAATTAGCATGTCAGAAATGTTCATGATAACTTCTTGTTCCTTGTCGAACTGGTCGGTGAATTGTTGAACTGCTTCACCACCAAACATCAGCATAACCTCTGAATCGCTGCTGCTGAAATCAGGAACGCTCATCAATTCTTTTTGAACGGCCATAGCATGAGAGAATAAATCCAATTCGCCTTTCAACGCTTTCTTAACCAACATTCCTGTTGCGAGTAGGCGATTGATTTCATTCGTGCCTTCAAAGATTCTGTTGATGCGCGCATCGCGGTATGCACGTGCCACCGGATATTCTTCACTGAAACCTGTTCCGCCAAAAACCTGAACAGCTTCATCTACTACAAAATCTAAAACTTCAGAACCGAATACTTTCAAAATCGCACATTCAATTGCATATTCTTCAGCGGCAATCAACTTCGCCATTACTTTATCAGTTCCTTTTGCTGCAAGGTTATTAATCATGTCTTCAATCAATCCCGAAGTTCTGTAAGTAGCACAGTCGTTAGCATAGCAACGAATCGCCATCTCAGCTAACTTATGTTTGATAGCACCAAATGAAGCGATGGGCACATTGAACTGAATTCTTTCGTTAGCATATTTGATTGCGGTAGTCGTAGTTTTTTTCGAACCACCAAGAGTAAGAACTGCTAATTTGTAACGACCAATGTTCAACACGTTGAAAGCAATCTTGTGTCCTTTGCCAATTTCACCCAACAAATTTTCTACCGGCACTTTTACGTTATTGAAAAACACCTGACGGGTAGAAGAACCTTTGATACCAAGTTTGTCTTCTTCGCTTCCCATTGAAACGCCTTCGGCTTTTGCATCAACAATAAATCCGGTGAATTTTTCTCCATCAATTTTTGCAAACACGGTAAGAATATCTGCGAACCCGCTATTGGTAATCCACATTTTTTGTCCGTTCAAGATGTAATACTTGCCATCTTCTGAAAGAACCGCCTTTGATTTCGCACCAAGAGCATCACTTCCGGAACCCGGCTCTGTTAAGCAGTAAGCTGCTTTGATTGTTCCGTTGGCAAGGCCAGGCAAATATTTTTGTTTCTGTTCAGCAGTTCCGTAATACAAAATAGGTAGAGTTCCTATTCCTGTGTGTGCAGCAAACCCTGCAGTGAAAGAATGTCCCTTACCAATTTCCTCATTGATAACAGAATCGGTATTGAAGTCAACACCCATGCCCCCATACTCTTCAGGAACTGATGCTCCGAGCAAACCAAGTTCGGCAGATTCATTCAACAACTCTACCATCAAACCTTCTTTCTGTTTGTCTAATTCTTTTGTGTGTGGCAAAACACGATTGGTAATGAAGTCGGCAGCAGTCTGCACAAACATTTGTTGCTCTTCGCTTATTTCATCTTTAATAAATACATCGGCAAACGAAGTTTCTTTGATTAAAAATTCTCCGCCTTTGAGGATGGTTTTGGTTTCTGTAGTTGCGCTCATTTTTATTTTATGATTTAAGTTTTTGGTAAAAAATATTCGACAATACGATTTTCGATGTGCGACAATTCAATACACGAATTTTCGAAAATCGAAAATCGCTCATCGTTCTATAACCTTTCAAAAATTCCTGCAATTCCCTGTCCTCCTCCAATGCAAGCACTCACCATTCCATACTTGCTTTTTCTGCGTTGCATTTCGCCATTCAGCTTTTGGAAAAGATAAGTTCCCGATGCGCCCAGTGGATGTCCCAATGCAACAGCACCACCGTTTACGTTGATGATGTCGGTATTCAATTTTGCTTCCTGAATTACAGCAAGAGATTGCGCAGCAAACGCTTCGTTCAATTCAATCAAATCAATATCGTTCAATTTTAATCCTGCTTGTTTCAATGCTTTTGGAATTGCATTCACCGGACCAATACCCATGATAGTTGGGTCAACACCAACAGACGCAGCAGTAACCATACGTGCAAT
>JAPLES010000022.1:18318-43275 GCA_026391075.1 Bacteroidota bacterium
GCAATAGGTTGAAGATTCAATTCTTTCACTACACGTTCGCTAACGATTAAAACGAAAGCAGCCGCATCAGCAGTTTGTGAAGAATTTCCTGCTGTAACCTGTCCGCCATTTTTGAAAGCCGGTTTCAGTTTTGCCAAACCTTCCATGGATGTATCAGCACGCGGCCCTTCATCCTGTGATACAGTGAACTTGCGCGTTTTCTTTTTGCCGTCTTCAAAATAAGTTTCTTCAATTTCCACAGGAACGATATCATCATTGAACTTTACAGCTTGAAGAGCTGCAATTGCTTTCTTGTGACTGTTCACCGAAAACTCATCTGCTTGTTCGCGAGTGATACCGTATTTTACAGCCACATTTTCAGCGGTCAATCCCATTCCGATATAATATTCAGGATGCTCTTTCGCTATTTCATAATTAGGAACAGTTTTGTAACCAACAGTAGGAACAAGCGACATGCTTTCCGTTCCACCCGCAATAATTACATCTGCCATTCCCGCTTTAATTTTTGCAGTGGCCATAGCAATACTTTCGATACCGCTACCGCAGTAACGGTTGATAGACACGCCCGGAACCTCAACAGGCAAAGCGCGAACAGCCACCCAACGCGCCATTTGTAAACCTTGTTCTGCTTCAGGCACTGCGTTGCCCACAATTAAATCGTCCACACGGCTTGGGTCAAGCTGCGGAACTTTTTTCATTAAATCTTTAATAGCGTAATACGCTAAATCAACGGGGGTAGTAAATCTGAAACCTCCGCGTTTTGCTTTTCCGATGGCGGTTCTTGAACCTGCAATGATGTATGCTTCCATGTTTAATACGATTTGCGACTGAGCGACATGCGATTCGCGACAGTCTGGTTGTTTAATTTTTCTTTTGTTGTTCTAATGTTTTTGAAAGATTGTAAATGCTGCGTTGCGTTTTGTCGATTCTATCTTCAATGGTCTCAAGTGTGGTATTATCTACAAAACCTAATTTGTTGGAAATAACAAGTTGAGTAAATAGTTCGTTACCTGAACCATTTGCTATTCCCAGAAACTGAATGAATTCTCCTGAATGATTTCTTCCCGCTCCCTCTGCAATGTTGGAAGGAATTGAAACAGCAGAACGATTCATTTGCGAAACCAATCCGAACTTTTCTTCTTTCGGAAACTTGGAAGTGATTTTGTAAACATCAACTGCCAAATCAACAGTATCATTCCATATGTTGAGTTTTCTAAGGTTGTGTCTTGCTTTCATGTTAGTCGATTTTTCGATTAAACGATTTTCGATGTGCGACTTTTCGAAAATCGCATATCGCATTGTCGCATATCAATTCCTCAATGGTTTTCCACTTGTAAGAATTGATTGAATTCTCTCCAACGTTTTCTTTTCACCACAAAGTGATAAGAACGCTTCTCTCTCTAAATCCAACAGGTATTGTTCTGTAACTTTTGTTTCGGTAGATAAATCTCCACCGCATAATACCCATGCAATTTTTTTAGCAATTTTAAAATCGTGTTCGCTTGCATAAGCACCTACTCTGAATGAAGCAGCACCGGCATACAATGCACTTAATCCTGCCTTACCCAACACAGTAATATCATCGCGTTGTGGTTTTTGAACGTACCCATTATTGTAAAGCTCCAACACTTTTTCTTTTGCTTCTGCCAACTGACGTGTTTGATTCAATACAATCACATCTTTCTTTTTGTCTAACACAGCAAGTGCAAATCCTTCATGTGCAGAAGTTGCAACTTTTGCGGTAGCAATAGCAGTGAAGCGTTCTGCCAACTGTGGAATTTGTGCATCGCCTGCATAGTAAGCATCGCTAGCGCGAAGAGCCATTTCTTTTGTTCCACCACCACCGGGAATTAAACCCACACCTACTTCTACCAAACCGATATAAGTTTCCGCAGATGCAACAGCCGCATCGCTATGCATAGTGAATTCGCAACCACCACCGAGCGTCATTCCGTGAGGAGCCGCTACAACAGGTATAGACGAATAACGACAACGCATTGTAGAAGCCTGGAATGCTCGAACAGCAAAATCCAATTCATCATATTCTTGCTCAAGAGCGAACATGAAAATCATCGCCAGGTTTGCACCGGCACTGAAGTTTGGATAATCGTGACCCAACACAACTCCCTTCCAGCTTTGCGCTTCGGCAATATCAATTCCTTTATTGATGGCTTCGAGAACTTCGCCACCAAGCGCATTCATTTTTGTGCTCCACGAAACGTTCAAAACACCATCACCAATATCATCAACTCGTGCAAAAGCATTTTTCCAAACGGGCTTTTGGTCTTTGTAGTTTTCAACAATGATAAATGATTCAGTGCCCGGAATAACTTTGTAACTCTTGCTCGCTACATCGTAATATTTTTTCGCGCCATTTTCTACTTTGTAAAAAGTTTTGAAACCTGAGCCAACATTTCATCAACCCATGCATTCACTTTAAAGCCTGCTTCTTTCATCGCTTTGGTTGAAGCCTCAACACCAATGGCATCCCATTGTGCAAATGGACCAATCTCCCAACCAAAACCGGCTTGCATAGCATCATCAATACGATAAAGTTCATCGCTAATTTCAGGAATACGATTGCTTACATAGGCAGAAACATAGTAAGTGAGTTTGCGCAAAAACTCTCCGTGCTTGTCGGTTTGTTTTGAAATAGCCACCAAACGTTTTCTCAAATCATCAATGCTCTTTAAATCTGTAGTAGCTGATTTTGTTTTTGCAGATGGTTTGTATTCCATCGTTTTCCAATCGAGCGTAGCAAATGATTTTTTACCCGTAGCATCTTTTGTCTTCTTGAAAAAACCCTGACCGGTTTTATCACCAATCCATTTATTGGTTTCCATTTGTTTAATCCAATCCGGCACTCCCAACACATCGCGGTATTCATCGTTCGGCAAATTATCGTGCGCGCCTGTCATTACTTTTATCATCGTATCCAACCCAACCACATCGGTTGTTCTGAAAGTTGCTGATTTCGGTTTGCCGATTAAAGTTCCGGTGAGTGCATCTACTTCATCAATAGTAAAATCCATTTCCTGCATCAACTTGATAACCGCTGCAATGCTGAAAACGCCAACGCGGTTTGCGATAAACGCAGGAGTGTCTTTGCACAAAACAGTCTGCTTGCCAAGAAACAAATCTCCATATTGCATTAAGAAGTCAATAACTTCTTTATCGGTTTCGGCCGTTGGAATAATTTCGAGCAAACGCAGATAGCGCGGAGGATTGAAATAGTGTGTGCCACAAAAGTGTGCGCGGAAATCATCGCTTCTTCCTTCTGCCATTAAATGAATTGGAATACCCGAAGTATTCGAAGTAATCAGCGTTCCGGGCTTTCGGTATTTTTCTACTTTTTCAAATACCTGTTGTTTGATATCGAGACGCTCCACTACTACTTCAATAATCCAATCGGCATTTTTAATCCACGAAAGATTATCGTCAAAGTTTCCTGTGGTAATACGCGAAGCAAATGCCTTATCATACGAAGGATTCGGATTGCTTTTGATAGCAAATGCCAAAGCATCGTTTACTAATTTATTTCTCAGCGCGGGTTTCTTTGCTTCTTCTTCACTCAACTTAGGAGTTACGATGTCGAGCAAAAAAACTTTTAAGCCGATGTTGGCGTAATGCAAGGCAATACGGCTTCCCATTACACCAGAGCCGAGCACGGCAACGGTTTTAATTTTTCTTGCTCCTGCGGGAATTACACTCACCGCTTTTTTTTCTGTAGCTGCTGCTTCCATTACTATTGGTTTTGTTTCTTTTTATCTAAAGGGAATCGAAATTATAACTTCATTTTAATCTACCAACCGTTTGGTAAGAATTATTTCACCCCTCTAAATCTCCCCGAAGGGGAGACTTTAAATACACTACCGCGTTTTTGTTTTCGCTGTATTTGGTTTTAAAGCCCTCTCCTTCGGAGAGGGTTTGGGAGAGGTTATTTCCAATCGTTTCAAAATTCTCTTTGTTGTATTTCTTAAATAGTTTGGTTCATTAAAAACACGGCTGAACATTAAACTTCCTTCTATTTCTGCCACGCTTCTTTCGGCTAATTCAGTAGCTATTGCTTCTGAATATTTATCGAGATAAATTGTTTTTACTGCATGAAAAAAATCTTGAAAAAAGCGTTGCACTAAAGTGTTGAATTCAGGAGCCATCAAAGCGGTTTCAACGCCCATGTTTCCTAACAGATTTCCTTTTTCTTCATTGAGGAAAACCTTTTCGGCAGAAAGAAAAAGCCGCTCTAATCTTTTTTGTGGAGGAATGCTTTTGTCGTAAGCGTGACTGAACACATTTGTCTTGAAAAATTCGTGCACATTCTTAATCACTTTGCGCATTAAATCTTCTTTGCTGGGGAAGTAGTGATAGAGCGAACCTTTCTGCAAGCCACAAGCATCGGCTATCTGACTCATAGACGTATTGAAATAGCTCTGTTTTCTGAAAAGTTTCAGTGCTTCAATAATGATAATCTGCTCGTCAACCTTTTGTTTAGGCATGTCGTTCTTGATTCGGACAACAAAAGTAAAACAGTTTTTTATTTTACCAAACGGTCGGTCGGGAAAAATGCTCCTGCTACTATTTCCTTCTATAGTTCTCATTCTTCGTCTCGTGTATCTCACAAGTTTTTCCTTGACAAAAGTTAATTAGAAGTCTATATTCGCAATCCCATGGGCAAATTTATCTCGAAACTTATTTTCAAAATTTTTGGCTGGACGTTTAACGACCAGGTTGGTGGTGGCTATGAGCGCAGTGTGATGATTGCGGCTCCGCATACCAGCAATTGGGATTTGATTTTTGCCCGTGCTGCTTTCTATTTAATGAATATTCCTGTTCGTTACACGGTGAAAAATGATTGGATGCGTTTTCCTTTCAATTTAATTTTTGGACCACTTGGCGCTATAGGCATTGACAGAAGCCCGAAGAAAGAAGGACAGGAAAGAAAGAGTATGACCGAAGCGATGATTGATTTGTTTGCGCAAAACAAAGAGTTGTCGGTAATGGTTACGCCTGAAGGAACGCGCGCGTTACGCACTAAATGGAAAACCGGATTTTATCATACTGCTGTTGGAGCGGGAGTGCCAATCGCGCTTGGCTATTTAGATTACAAAAAGAAGGAAGCTGGAGTGGGCAAGATAATTTACCCGAGTGGCGATATGGATAAAGACATGCGCGAGATAATGGATTTCTACAAAAATATTACCGCAAAATTTCCTGAGAAATTCTCCCTCGATTTAGATTACGTGTATCTGCCACCGCGCGAAATTCCTTCGCTAAGCAGAGAAGAAGTGAAGCAAACTGCGGTTAACTAATTCAGGATTATCGTGCTGAATAAAATGACCGCTCGTTGAGTCGTAAATAATTTCACACTCATTCTCACAATAATTTTTCGTGTTGTAAGTCAATTCTTTTCCTAGGGCTTTGTCGTGTTCGCCCCATAGCATTAAAACGGGTGCTTTAATTTTCGGATAATGGATTTTTGCTTTAGAAGAAAAAACTTCTCTGAATGCAGCGCGGTAATAAGCAATAGTGGCTTTGACCGTTCCAGGTTGTTGATATGCCTCCACATATTTCTTTACATCTTCTTCATTGAAAGCATTTTTATTCATGCTCATACCTTCAAAAGTTCGTTTGAAAAATCTTTCAGTCCCAACAATTCCTTCAGGAAGAAAAGGCAATTGAAAAAAGAAGATGTACCAACTCTTCTTTAACTGAGCAAAATTCAAACTCATCAAGGCGCGTTTCATTTCGCTTGGATGCGGCACATTCAGAATCGCTAATTTTTTTACGACCTCTGGATGCAAAGCAGCCACTGCCCACGCAACAGCTGCTCCCCAATCGTGACCGACTACAATGGCGCGTTCTTCACCTAATGCTTTTATCAATTCAGCAATATCTTTTGCAAGCAGGTTCATGTTATAATCTGAAACGTTGGCGGGTTTATCGCTTAGATTATACCCCCGCATATCAGGTGCAACAACGCGATATTTTTTTGCTAGAAAAGGAATTTGATTTCTCCAGCCATACCAAAACTCAGGAAAGCCGTGAAGCAGAATGACTAATTCACCTGTGCCTTCTTCAACATAGTGCAGTTGAATGTTGTTGACTTTTATGAATGCTGATTTCATTTTTAGTTCTGCGTTTTGTTATTGTAAAATGTTTTGTGCTACCAAGGTAGATAAATACAAACAGCCGAAGAAATTTCTTCGGCTGTTTGTATTTTGTATTGTCTTGTGTCTAAAGCCTATCGTCTTATTTCTATTTCCCTATCGCAGCTCTGATAATATTCAACGCAGCACCGGCTTTGAACCATTCTACTTGTTGTTCATTGTAAGTATGCGCTACTTCAAAAGATTCAACCGCACCATCAGCATGATTTAACTGAAGCGTAAGATTTTTACCCGGAGCAAAACTTGTTAATCCAAGAATATCAATTGCATCATCTTCCTGAATTTTGTTGTAGTCGTCTTTGTTTACAAAAGTAAGACCTAGCATTCCCTGTTTCTTCAAGTTAGTTTCGTGAATACGCGCGAAAGATTTCACTAATACCGCACGAACGCCTAAGAAGCGTGGTTCCATTGCTGCATGTTCACGGCTTGAACCTTCACCATAGTTCTCGTCACCTACAACTATTGTTCCTATGCCTGCGGCTTTATAAGCACGTTGTACTGCAGGCACTTCTCCATACTCACCGGTTAACTGATTCTTTACCGAATTGGTTTTTTCGTTATAGAAGTTAGTAGCACCGATTAACATGTTATTGCTGATGTTATCTAAGTGTCCGCGGTATTTCAACCATGGGCCTGCCATAGAAATATGGTCAGTAGTACACTTTCCTTTTGCTTTAATCAGCAATTTCAAACCTTTCAAATCAGTTCCTTCCCAAGGTGTAAATGGTGCAAGTAATTGCAAACGGTCAGATGTAGGAGAAACTTTTACTTCTACTCCACTGCCATCTTCAAATGGTGCAACAAAACCTGCATCTTCTACTGCAAAACCTCTTGTCGGTAATTCATCACCAGTTGGTGCATCTAATTTTACTTGTTGTCCTGCTTCGTTAGTTAAGAAATCTGTAAGCGGATTGAAAGTTAAGTCACCGGCAATAGCTAAAGCAGTAGTTAGTTCAGGAGAAGCAACGAATGCAAGCGTATTCGGATTTCCATCCTGACGTTTTGCAAAGTTACGGTTGAAAGAGTGAACGATAGTGTTGCGCTCTTGCTTATCAGCACCGTGACGCGCCCACATACCAATGCAAGGTCCGCATGCGTTAGCATAAACCGTTGCGCCAATTTTATTGAAGGTTTCAATAAATCCATCGCGCTCGATAGTGAAACGAATTTGTTCCGAACCCGGAGTAATGCTGAATTCAGCTTTTGCTTTCAAATTCTTTTCAGCTACTTGTTTAGCTAAAGAAACAGCGCGTGAAATATCTTCGTAAGAAGAGTTGGTGCAAGAACCAATTAGCCCAACGCTAACTTTTGTTGGCCAGTTGTTAGCCGCAGCCGCAGCTTTCATTTCAGAAATTGGCGTAGCTAAATCCGGAGTGAAAGGGCCATTGATGTATGGTTCTAAAGTTGTCAAATCAATTTCAATAACCTGGTCGAAATATTTTTCGGGGGAAGAATAAACTTCTGTGTCACCGGTTAAGTGTTCTTTCACGGCATCGGCAGCAGCAGCCACATCAGCACGACCGGTAGCACTTAAATAACGGCTCATGCTTTCATCGTATCCGAAAGTAGAAGTAGTAGCACCAATCTCCGCACCCATGTTGCAGATAGTTCCTTTACCGGTGCAACTCATGTTCACCGCGCCTTCGCCAAAATATTCTACAATGGCACCGGTTCCGCCCTTTACAGTTAAGATTCCTGCAACTTTCAAAATCACATCTTTAGGCGAAGCCCATCCGTTCAACTTTCCTGTCAGCTTAACACCAATCAATTTTGGTTGTTTTAATTCCCAAGCCAAACCTGCCATTACATCGCAAGCGTCAGCACCACCAACTCCGATAGCTACCATACCAAGACCGCCAGCGTTCACTGTGTGAGAGTCGGTACCAATCATCATTCCACCCGGGAAAGCGTAGTTTTCTAAAACAATCTGGTGAATGATTCCTGCACCCGGTTTCCAAAAACCAAGACCATATTTATTAGAAACAGAAGCAAGGAAATCGTAAACTTCCTTATTGCCCGAAGTTGCAACAGCTAAGTCAGTTTTAGAACCGTCTTTTGCTGTAATCAAGTGGTCGCAGTGCACGGTAGAAGGCACAGCCACCTTCGGGCGACCGGCTTGCATAAATTGCAACAAAGCCATTTGAGCGGTTGCGTCCTGCATGGCCACTCTATCCGGAGCAAAGTCAACGTAAGAACCTCCTCGTTTGAAATCTTCTAACTTTTGAGAAACGTGAAGATGCGAGTAAAGAATTTTTTCAGTAAGCGTTAAAGGGCGATTCAATACTTTGCGTGCAGCAGCTATTTTTGAAGGAAGCTCTGCGTAAACCTTTTTAATCATTTCGATATCGTATGCCATGTTCTATAATTTTAAGATGTAGAATTTAAGATGGAAGACCCGCCTGCCGGACGGGCAGGTTGAAACAGCCGCACAGTTAGCCAAGATGAGGAGCTTACTCGATTGTATTTATTGCCTACAGCAAATTGCTTACTGCCTACTGGTTTCACAGCGCAAACATAAACGAATTTCGGAGACAGAAAAACGATTTAGCGAAAATTCGCTAGAAAGTAAGTTCGCCTAGTTTTATGAAAACCTACCCAATTAAGTAGCTGGCTTTTTCATTTCTAATTTCCATCTTCACTAAATGGAAGAAAACCTTATTACTGTTTTGTTGTATGAGGACTTGGCGTTTCTGCGCGAAGGCATGTATCAGCTTATTAATGGAACTACTGGAATGAAATGCGCAGGAGCATTTGAAAATCCGAAAAATATTAAAGACCAGATTTACCTTTTTAAACCTGATGTTATTTTAATGGATATTGAAATGCCCGAGATGAACGGTATTGAAGCGGTGAAAATTGTGCGAGCAGAATTTCCGGAAGTAGCGGTGCTGATGCAAACTATTCATGAGGAAGACGAGAAAATTTTTGACGCACTCTGTGCCGGTGCCGCAGGTTACTTATTGAAGAAAACAAAACCTGCGGAATTATTAGAAGCCATTGAAGTAGCCGCGAAAGGTGGAGCGCCTATGAGCCCCACGATTGCAGCAAAGGTGTTGACCATGTTTCGAAAAATGAATGAAAGCGGAATTCCTGTTCAACATGAATATGATTTAAGTGAGAAGGAAAAAAACATTCTTGCGCTTTTGGTAAAAGGCTACTCTCAAAAAATGATTGCCGATGAAGTGGCTATCAGCATTGACACCGTTCGTTTTCATTTCAAAAATATTTACAAAAAACTGCAAGTGCATTCGCAGGCAGAAGCAGTGAGTAAGGCGATAACACAAAAAATTGTCTGAAGGAATATCTTCATCCTATGTTTCTTTCATCGCAAGAACTTTCAAAACTTTCTCCCTCCGTAGCCGAAAAATTTTCTGCACTTCAAAACATTGCCGATAACGATTTTGTGAGCGCAAGAAAATTGTGCGATGAATTGTTAGAAGAAGAATTGGTGAAAAGCAATTTGCGTTTAAAAGTAGTTGCGCTTGTTTATCACTCATATTTGCTGAATAAAGACATGCAGTATAAGCACTGCTTAGAAACCTGTGAGGGTGCAATTCAATTAGCGACACAACAAAAACTGCTGCGTGAAAAATGTTTTTTGTTGTTTAATAAAACTACAGCACTTGGGTTTACACAACAGATGGAAGGAGCACTCACACTTTCTAATCAAAACATAATTGCAGTTGAAAACTTGGGTGATGATTTAAAATGTTTGGTCTATTACCGCCACTGTTACCTGCTTTATTTCTTGAACGATTTGAAGGGGGCCGTGCAATCGCTTTTCATTGCTGAAAAATCGGCAGACCTTGCACGCAATGTTTTTTTGCAAGCAAATTGTTGCTCACTACTTGGTGCTGTGTTTGGCAATATGAGCGAAGCAGAACGCGGGTTGGAGTTCAACAAAAAAGCGCACACACTTTTTGTAAAAAGCGGAATGCCTGAAGGCGAGCCGGGCAACCTGAATAATATTGGCGATAATCTTTCGAAGCTCAATCGCTTTGAAGAAGCGCACGAATATTTTTTGCGCAGTTACGAATTGGCGAAGTCGCAAAGTGTTTTGCAAAAACAAATTTATCCGCTCATGAACATGACCGCGCTTTTTTTGCGCGAAGAAAAATTTGCAGAGAGCGAAGCCATTTTGAAAACTGCACGAGAGGTAAGCAATCAAATAGAAAACAAAACATTTTTCTATAGCACACTTAAATTAGAATCGGAATTGTTGTTGGCAAAAAAAGAATTTGCAAAATGTGCAGTGCACATTGAAAATATTTTGGCGCAAAACCTTCCTTTCGATTTAGCACATCTATCGCAATTGCATCACTCTGCTTATAAGTGTTACAAAGAGTTGGGCGAAACGGGAAATGCGTTAAAGCATTTTGAAAAATTCCAAGCGCTTGACCATCAGCTTTTAGAAGAAGCGCGCAACAAAAGTATGCAGCAAATGACGGTGCTGCATGAGGTGGAAATAATTAAAAAAGAAAAATTAGCGAGCGAAGAAGTAACGCAACTCAAGAGCCGTTTTCTGGCAAACATGAGTCACGAAATTCGCACACCTATGAATGCAGTGATGGGCATAACTAATATTTTACTGATGCTCAATCCGCGGGCAGACCAGCTTTCGCATTTAGAAGCTATCCGCAAATCATCAGAAAATTTATTGACGGTGCTCAACGATATTTTGGATTTCAGCAAAATTGAAAAAGGCAAAATCGAATTAGAGCAAATTGATTTTTCACTGGACGAAATTCTAGAAGAAGTAAATCATGTGATTGGTTTTAAGGCAGAAGAAAAAGGATTACAGTTTTTAATTCAAACCGAAAATGTTTCTGCCGATATTTTAAAGGGCGACCCGGTGCGTTTGTTTCAAGTGCTAAATAATATTTGTGGAAACGCAGTAAAGTTTACACAGCAAGGCGAAGTGAAAGTAGAAGTGAGTCAAGAAAAAATAAGCGATGAACAACTTCAACTCCAAATGAAAATTACAGACACAGGAATTGGTATTGACGAAAAAAATCTGGCAAATATTTTTTCTGAATTTACGCAAGCGGGAACCTCTACTTCGCGTTTGTTTGGCGGCACAGGTTTGGGACTTTCGATTTCCAAACAATTAGTTGAAATGCAAGGCGGAAAAATTTCTGTTGCAAGTCAACTGAATGAGGGAACACAATTTTCTGTTTCCCTTCCATACACAATTGGTTTGGCAAATACTTATGAAAAACAATTACGTCAACGAAAAGTGTTCGACAAAAATGTGTTGAACGATTTAAAGATTCTGGTGGTAGACGATAACGCGCTCAACCTAACCGTTACCACTGAAACTTTGCGCTTGCTGAATGCTTCTGTAAAAATTGAAACAGCGGAAAACGGGAAAGAAGCCATTGAGAAAATCTCCGCCAACAATTACCAACTCGTTTTAATGGACGGACAAATGCCAGTGATGAACGGACTCACTGCGCTTGGTATTCTACGCAGTTCCAACAATGAGAAAATAAAAAACATTCCGCTTATTGCTTTTACCGCCAGTGTTTTAAAAAGCGAAGTGAACGAATGGCTTACTGCAGGTGCCGATGATGTGTTGGCGAAACCTTTCCGCATTCAACAGTTGGTGCAAAGTATTGCTAAGGTGATGAGATTAGAGGAGCAACAAACTTTTCCAACTTCAAAAAAGAAAATTGCTTTTCCTTTTCCGCGCATTTTAGAATTATGTTTTGGCGATGAAAAGCGGGCGGAAGAAATGTTGCAAAATATTCAAGCTACTTATGCAGAACATCTTCATCAGCTTCAATTATGTAGAGATGAAAAAAATATTTCCGAAGCCGCTCGTCAACTTCATTCGTTGCAAACAGTATTGCACTATCTCCACCGCGATGAAGTCTCAACTGAAATAAGAAACACAGAATTGTTTTTGAAACGCAGCGATATTTCATTGGAGAAACAACTGCAAAAGTTGCGTGAAACAATTTCGCTTCTCACAAAAAATTAGTTCGCCTACATGATTATGTAGTTGTGCGCCTACACAACGCAATGCATCTTTGTTCTACCAAAACAAAGCGTATGAAAAATTTATTTGCCATTGCATGTTCCATTAATGTGTTAACCATCTTCTCATCTTGTAACTTTAACAGCTTTAAAACAAGTGAAGCTGAAAAAGAATTTAGCGAGCCGGAAAAAGGCGAGTGGAACAGTAAGCCTGACCCACTTACTCCTGAACAGAAAATTGCAATTTGGAATGACCTTGCAAACTACCCAACAGATGCAGGTCAGCGCACCAATAATTCATGGGTATATGAAGGGCCTAATTTTTTGCAGGTAAACGCTAATGTTGTTTATACGGGAAGGGTTCGTTCGCTGGAATATTACCCAAGTGCAAATGCTTCTATTGGTTTAACCATTGGTAGCGCAAGCGGTGGAATTTGGGGAGTCAATTCTTTTGGAAATGACATCTACAGCAGTTACGCATTTTCAAGACAGGGTAATTTAAACACTTTAAATATTGGTTACGTAGCAAGAAATCCGGTAGTTGAAAATAGCTTTTTGGTAGGCACAGGTGAACCTTTAGGGTCAAATGGAACTGGTATTTGGAAAACGATTGACGGAGGGGTGAACTGGACTCCAACAACATTTACAAATAGCACCACACCTAACAGTTTCTCAAAAATTATTTACGGAGCATTTAATTATGACATTGTTCATGCTGCTTCTGATTTTGGATATTTTCTTTCGGAAGACAAGGGCGAAACGTGGAGATTACGTTTAGCTGGAAACGTAACCGACATAGCAAGACACCCCCTGAGTGATGATACCTTGCTAGCCTGTGTAAGTGGTGTAGGAATTTATAGATCGGTAAATGGCGGGTATGGCTGGGCGCTAATTCCCAATGCGCCATCGGCTGCCATAATAGGCGAGTGTAAATTATCATGGTCTAACTCTTCGCCAAGAATTGTTTATGCAATTTCTACCAAAGGTTCGGCACCAAACGAAACCGATGGTATTTATAAATCTGTTGATGGTGGAAATACCTGGGTAAAATGTTTTTGGGGCGATGGTGCCGGACACAATTATGGTGATTTTCATTACGGACAGGGTGTGTATAATAATTGCATTGCTGTTAATCCTGTGAACTCGAATATTGTAGTAGTAGGTGGTGGTGCGCCTTTGGTTACCTTAGATGGATATAATTTTTATACACAACCAGGCTCTTCCCATGCCGATTATCATGCGCTGGTTTGGAATGAAGATGGAACAAAACTTTTTGCAGGAACCGATGGTGGCTTATTTGTTTCTACAGATTATGGCGCTACCTGGTCATCGCAGTACAATGTGTTGCCGATTACACAATACTATAGTTTGGAGGTAGCCAAAAATAATAACGAATTAATTGTAGGCGGAACACAGGATAATGCAACGGGAGCACGTGTAAATTTTGGTGCTGGTCCATTTTGGAAGTTTGTAACTTGTTGTGATGTTTGGAATGCCGCTTTTAATGAGAACGATCCAAACGAAAGCTGCGCCTCTGTTGCCGGTGGTTTGTCAACCACTACTGATGGATGGCAAACTGAAAATCCAGTAGGGAATCTTCCGGCAGGTTGTACTGGCAATTATCCTAAAATTGGAAAATTTGAACGGTCTAATACTGTCAATTGGCCCTACATAAATGCACTTTATGTAAAAGGTCAAAACAATCTTTACTGGCGAGATATTGCGGGAGGCTGGACTGCTTCAAAGCCGGTTGATTTTATAAGCGACATTTATTCTTTCGACATTTCAAACAGAGAATTTGCAAGCGACAATAGCAATTTATATGTGGCACTTGCACCAAAGTCCACTTCCAAAATTTGGAAACGCGATAGAACGGATGGGGTCTATAAAGAAATTTCACAAGGAATTCCGGCCGATACAATAAACGCCTATTTTTTATATGCGCATCCTACAAACTTTGACGAGGTATATGCTTGGAGCATACCTGGAAAAATTTTCAAAACACTGGATGCCGGTGCTACTCCCTGGATAGATATAACAGGTGATTTTCCACCGACAGTACCTATAAACGCATTTGCTGTTAGTCCACAAAACTCCAATACTTTGTTTGTCGGTACCGGTGGCTTTGGAATGTTCCGAAGTGATAATGGTGGAGTAAACTGGTACAGATGGGAAAACGATTTGCCCAAAGCTGTAGTAGTAACCGGAATAGATTTTATGGATAGCACGGCTGTGAACGGAAAATTGTATACCGTTATTTCTACTTACGGAAGAGGAATTTGGAAACGCGAAATAAGTGGAAGCGATCCTTCTGCTCTAATTCAGTTACCAAATGAAGAGAAGGGTTTTGAGATAAAGAGCGTAAGCTCCTGTTCAAACAATAAAATGGAATTGGAAATTTTTTCATCGACTAACGATGGCTTTTCTATCGCCATCTACAATCTTTCGGGTCAATTGGTGGCAACGCTAAAAGAAAATATAACTGCTAATCAAAAAAACACTACGGTAGTAGAGGCCGGCAGTTTCGCTTCTGGTATTTACCTTTTAAATTGTACCAATAGCAAGGGAGTTTCGCGTTCGGCAAAAGTAGTTCTCACAAATTTATAAGACACCATTTACTGAACACTAAAAATTATTTTTATGAAAAATATTATCGCATTTACCTTGCTTCTGCTTTTTGTTTCTTCTTGCAAAAAGGAAACCACCCAACAAGATTACTCTATCATGCAGAATACCGATGTGCCCAACACATTCTCCGGAATCAATGAAAGCATTGCTGACCAAATTTATGCCGCTGTTGCACCACAGCGCAGGGCTTTCGAAAATTTGTTAGAAGCCAACTACCCGGGTTTAAAATTGCAAATGGATGCCGATTATAAAATCATTGCGACTAATCCTGATTCAGCATCGGCAGCCATACAACTCAATACTTTTATTCAAACCTATCACACCCCAGTAAATAATACCTGGCAAGCACTGCAAATTACAAACGATTCAATCAGTAATTTATATGCTGCCATTTTCGGCAACCACAATTTTACAGTGGGCGAATTTGGAACAATCACCGCGGCTAATTATTTGCCTTACGCAATTCCAAGCGGCAACTATCCCGCTGAAGCAACCCATGGGTTTGGAGGTAGTTCAGATTTTTCGCAACAAGACGGCTGCTCAGGCGCAATTGGAAATGCCATTTCGAATAATGCAAACGGAAGCCATGTTCAACTTCGCGTAGCGCCTGCCGGTGGATGCAGCATAAGCACACTTACCGGAGTTTCTCAATCTTTACCCAATCTCAATTACTATTTTGTGAGTGCTAAGTATCGGTTCTTTGCCTCACGATTAAATTGCACGGCTTATAGTGCCGATAGTGCTTGTTTTGTAACTGCTGATTTAACCGGTTTAATTTCACTAAACGGTGTGGCAGTAAACTCACGTGATCTAGTAAGTATTGGCGCTATGGCACCAATTGGCTGGTTTGCTACAGTTGAGCGGACTATTCCCGCGGGTGCAGAGTACATGGTCTCTGTTAGAAACGACAACAGTTTACCTGGTGGCAATTACAAGATGGAAACCAAGGTAACCAACAGAGTTCGTTGCAACAATTCGCTGGTAGTTTCGTCTTGCGAACATTGGGTAAGCAGAGCTATGACCACTGTTTTTTTGTCGCAGTAGTATTTGGCTGGCATTTCAGCATCATTTTTTCTAAAACAATTTTAAGTCATGAAAACAAAAACAATTATCCTTCTATCCATAGCGCTTACTTGTTTTTTTTCTTCCTGCAAAAAAGAAAATACCGCGCGCGATTACAGCACCTACGAAAACAAGGTGAAACCTAATTCATTATCACAAGTTACCGATGCTATGATTCTGCGATTGTACGATTCTGTGAAAGTGGAACGTGATACATTCTACTATGTTTTAAATGCGCTTTATCCGGGTTTGCAAAGCCAAATGCAAACCGATGCTGAAACGATGACGCATGAAACTGATTCGGCTGCTGCTGGAATTTTATTGCAGAATTTTTACAATAACTATCACGCGCAGGTGCTTGATGCGTGGAAGATTGCCCACATTGATTCGCAAAAAATTATTGACAAATACACTGGCATAATGGGCGGCATTCCAATTCACGTAGGCGAGTTTGGAACTATGTCTATAGTAGAAACTGTAACTGCAGAATCGGTGCCTTACAGTTTTCCTGACAATGTAGAAACGTACGGAGCCATGAGGCGCGAGAAAAGTGGAGGTTGCGGAGTGCTTGCTGACTATATTCTTGCAGGATTTTATACAGATGACTATGTTCGAATGAAAGTGAATGCTGTAGAGGCCGGTGGTTGTAATGCAGATGTGCATTTTTTTGATACGATAGTTCCTGCCAACAAAGTTTACAAATATTTAGTAGCAACATTTCGTCAACCAAATTCTTTTTTGGGCAACAGGTCGGTGAGTGTTGGAGGAGTTTCGTGTGCGGAGTCAACGGTGTCGCTGCATATAGAAGCCAATGGAGTGGAAATCAACAGACGCGATGTTGCGCAGGTGATTACAGTTGCGCCAATATGCTGGTATTCCGAAGCACAGGTTGATGTTCCTGTAAACGGGTCCATTGGAATTACCGATGCCGACAAACTTTCCAACAAAAATTACAAGGTATATAGAAGAATGCATTGTAAAACCGGAGCTGGTGGACTACTTAGTCTTGCTGTTGCATGGAATTATTTATTCAGTGGCAATTTGAAGTTTTTTTTAGCGAAATAGCAAACGGTTTATTCAGTATTTGTTTTTGTTTTTTGCTTTTGAAACAGTAAACTATTCAGCACCATTCTTACATCATTACCATCATATTTATTTCCAAATTTTTTGAATGCAGCAGCTACTGTTTTTTCAGGGCTTTCATTCAAAAAATTTTCGAGCGTTTGAATTGTTTCGGCAGGTAGTACATCCTGCACTTTAATTTCTCCGCTGAAAATCCATTTAGCGAAATGCGATTTGATAGTGCCCGTAGTTAAGCCGCGCACCGATGCAATTTCTTCTAATGAAATTCCTTTGCGGTGAAGGTCAAGTGTATCCTTATAGGTTCCTCCTTTTTCTTTTTTACCTGAGGTGATGGAAGTGGCAACGGTTTTCAATTTGTCTTTACTGAATTTTATTTCGCGTTCATAAAGTTTTTCATCCATAAACCGCGCCCCGTAAAGTTGAATCATCTTTGACCAGAAACTATCTTGAACAGATTGCACTTGCTGCACATATCGTTTCACTTTGCTTTTGTAAGCCATAGCCGTAACGTGCTCGTGCATAGGAGTAATGAGCGTATTGAAAATATTTTCAGTAAAATACTCAATGGCTTTTGCGCTGCGTTCTTTCAATGCAAAACTGTTTCGGCTGTTGTTGTAATCTACCAGCAAGCGTTCTAATTGCGGTTCAAACTTTTCGGAAGTGGTAACAATGGTTTCAATTTGCAAGGCTATGTTTTCGAAAAGCGATAAAGCCTTTTCTTTGTCGGGAAAATCTTTTTCAAAAAGTATTTCTCTCCAATCGCCAACACGCTCACGAAGTTTATTAAAATCAAAAAGCTTTTTCAATTGGTCGTTGGCGTATTCGCGCTTTGCCTGATTCAGTTGTTCTTCCAATTCGCGCTCACCGTGATGTGCTTCACTAAAGTTGGTAATTTTCTCATCGCCATGCAACGAGTTTTGGGTAATGATTGAATGCAAAACAATTCCATCTAAAGTTCGGCAACGCGAAAGCGCCACGTAAACTTGCCCTGCAGCAAATGAATTTCCGGCATCAATAATTACTTTGTCAAAAGTTAAGCCTTGGCTTTTATGAATAGTAATTGCCCAAGCTAATCGCAATGGATATTGTGTGAACGTACCAATCACATCTTTGTTGATTTTATCTTTCGATTGGTCCACCGTGTACGAAATATTTTCCCAAACTTCTTTCTTCAACAAAAAATCTTCTTTGTTGCTTTGAAAAGTAACGGTAATGTTTTCGTTATCTATTTTTTTTACCACCGCCAGTTTGCCATTGAAATACATGCCGGTTTCAGAATCGTTTCGGGTAAACATGACTTGTGCGCCTTCGCGCAGTTGTAAATATTTTTCACACGGATAAATATGCTCGGGAAAATCGCCACTTATCTCGGCTTCGTAAGCATAAGGTCTGCCTTCTAATTTTTTTAATTCGCCTTGGTTCACGGCATTTGCCTTTGCATTGTGTGTGGAGAGCAAAATGTAGCCTTCCTCTGTGGGGCGAAAGCCGGGATTGTATCGCTTTTTCAATTCTTCATAATCATCTTCATCTAATTCCTGATGACGAATATTGTTGAGCAAGCGCAAAAAGCGCGCATCGCTTTGGCGGTAAATTTTCTTCAACTCAATTTCAGCGGCATCTAATTGTTTCCAAACAATTGAATCGAAAAAATAAGGACTGGCGTAATAATTTTTCAAAATCTGCCACTCGGGTTCTTTTACTACAGGCGGTAACTGGTGCATATCGCCAATCAGCATCACCTGCACACCGCCAAAAGGTTTTTCTCTTCTTCGCACTTTGCGCATCACAAAATCTATGGCGTCTAAAATATCAGCGCGCACCATACTTATCTCGTCCACTATTAGCAACTCCATTTCCTGTATTACTTTGCGTTTATCTTTTCTAAACTGCATGTGCTCCATCAACGCTCTACGATTTGTCACCAAATTCAGATTCACCGAATCGCTGTTTGGAATAAAGGATGTAAGGGGCAAATTGAATTGAGAGTGAATGGTTACTCCGCCTGCATTGATAGCAGCAACACCCGTAGGTGCAACTACTACAAAATTTTTGGTGGTTTGTTTCGCTATTTGTTTGAGCAAAGTTGTTTTGCCGCTGCCTGCTTTTCCTGTCAGGAAAAAGTGCTTGTTGGTTTGTAAGGCAAATTGTTCTGCTAGTTCAAATTCGTAATTCTCCATTAAGTGCAAATATAGATTTCGCTATTTGAGCGAATTAGGCAGGTTTATTTTTTTTGCTTCACCGGTAATTTCCGCGAGCCAGGCGAAGAAACCAAGCAGCACATCTTGGAGCCAAAAAGGTATTCCGGCAATACGATATTCTTTTCGCATTTTATGCATGCAATACAGCATTTGAAGGATTGGAACATTTGCCCAACTTCCCCCTCTTTTCATAGCCTCTTCACCAAAAGTTTGTAGCATCCATTCCATATTTAAAGCAGGCTCAAACCAAAAATTAGCAACCAGTTTTTCAGTGGTACTTCCGTTTTTGAAAGTGTGCGACTCTCCTGGCTTTACAACTATCCTTTGCCCTGCTTTTAAAATTATCTGCTTACCTTCTACCACAGCAATCATTTCTCCAGAAATAATTTCAAAACCTTCATCCTGTAACAGGTGTCTATGTGGCGGTGGTCCGCTTTTTCCCGCACCAACGGTTAAAATTCCTTCGCTTCGTTTTCCGTTGGTTGTTTCACGCGCGTCATTAAAGTGCAAATGTTCGCCAAGTTTGTATAGGTCAATGGGTGTTTTCATGTCCGTAAATTTATTGACCAAAGTAACCTGAAAAATATTTCCCTCAAAATTTCTTTTACGTTTGCACACGTGAACCTCACCGAAAACATACGCCTTGCACTTCGCACTATTCGTGCAAATATTCTGCGCACCATTCTTACGCTCTCGATAATTATGTTCGGCATCACCGCCCTTATAGGAATTCTTACCGCCACCGAAGGCATAAAAGGAAAAATGCTTTCTAGTTTTAGCGAAATGGGTTCCAATACTTTTGGAATTAAAAACGAAGGACAAGTGCGCAGGCGCGGAGGACCGAAGAGAAGACGTAAGAGTGAAAATCCGCCAATTACTATCCAACAGGCAAACGAATTTAAACGAGTGTTTCAGTTTCCTGCAACCGTTGCTATATCTGAAGTGGCGAATGATATTGCTATATTGAAAAATGAATCGAAGAAAACGAATCCGAATGTGAAGGTGATGGCGGTGGATGAAAATTATTTGAAAGTAAGTGGACAAACCATTTTAGAAGGCAGAAATTTTTCGAAAACAGAAATTGAAAGCGGAAGTGATGTAGTTATTTTAGGAAGAGATGTAGTCACAAAAATTTTTGCGCCCTATGATACTGTGGTAGGGAAATTAATAAGCATTGGCAGTAAAAAATTTAAGGTTACAGGAATTCTTGCATCAAAAGGAGCAAGTCAGGTTTCGAGCGATAATCAGGTAATGATTCCGGTGCTGAATGCGCGTTATAGTTTTCCCGACAATTCAGTTTCATATATTATCAATGTGCTGGTACAGGACCAGAGCGATTTGGATTTAGCTATTGATGAAGCCAGCGGAATTTTGCGCGGTATTCGTCACCTGCGTTTGGGCGATGAGAACGATTATGATGTGGCAAAGAGCGAACGTTTAGCCGACCAAATCATTGATCAATTGAAATATGTAAAAATCGCAACAGTGGTTATTGGTATTCTTACATTGATAGGTGCGGGAATTGGTTTAATGAATATTATGCTGGTGAGTGTAAACGAGCGCACGCGCGAAATAGGAATAAGCAAGGCGCTTGGTGCCACAAAGCGAGTGATTCGAATTCAGTTTTTGACAGAAGCAATTGTAATTTGCCAGATAGGAGGAATTGCAGGAATTATCCTCGGTATTGCTATGGGAAACATGGTAGGCGTTTTTCTGAAAACAGGATTTATCTTTCCTTATGTATGGGTTATAAGTGGTTGGGCTTTTACTTTTTTAGTAGGTCTTGCTGCAGGAATTTACCCAGCTATTCGCGCTTCTAATCTTGACCCGGTTGAAGCGTTGCGATACGAATAACTTCTATTTTTTTTGTTCCCTTATTTGATTTCTAATTTCTATTTTCTGATTTCGTATTTAAGAATCACGGTCTAAAATCAGGATTAGCCGCCCTACGTTTTTTTATGCGTTCGTATAAAAATGAAATAGGGTTGGTGAATTTTGCTTTAGGAATTTTGTTCGAATATTTAGGAGGTGCAATTCCGGCAATGGTAATTTTATTCAGGTTTCGGGCATCCATAAATGCTTCTTCAAATTCTTCCTTATCTCGAAACGGATAAATGATAACCTGTTTCAGTTTTACAAAATCGTGAATCAATTGTATTTCTAAAGTGTAAAGCGAATTAGAATCTAAATCGGCAATGTGAATGGTTTTTGGAAGATAGCCGGTGGAAGTAAACTTGAGGGTATCGTTTTTGTAAACGTAAAAAGCAAAAATACCTTCGTTATCGCAAGTAACACCACGATTGGTTCCGTTAATACGAATGTTTGTAAGCGGAACTCCATTTTTGGTTTCCACATCTACCACTTTACCTTTTATCAAAAATTTTCCCTGCTGAAAATCAAAATTGAGTTGAGAGAGGCAGACCATAGAAGATAGACAATAGACGATAGACAATACAGTAGTCTTGTAATTTATCTTTGCAAAAATATGGTTACATGAAATGAAACTCATCATAAAAATTCGGTGGTAAAGCAAAGTACATCTGTTCAATTTCAAAACAACAGCAATTGTTTTCTGAAATTTTAGAGATAACGAGTTCAGAAAAAACATTTGTGTAATTCAACTCAAAATCTTTTCTTTATCCAAAATTATAACAGCATGAAAAAATTGTACTTCACTCTCTTAGCATTCAGCAGCTTTTTTATAGCAAGCGCACAAATGCTTACTCCCACTGTAATTTCCAGCACAGGCGGGTTTTCTAGTAATGGCGGTAATGGAAGTTTATCTTACACGGTAGGCGAAATGACGATGGTAGAAACTTTTGCTCAAGGAGCTAATATTCTTACCCAAGGTTTCCAGCAACCAAACGATAACATGGTTGGTATTTTGGAAATGACACAAGATGAATTCGGTTCGTTTGCGGTGTATCCAAATCCTGCGGTTGATAATATTTGGTTCGGTATTGAATTACCCGAATCAGGAAAACTTTCAGTTACCTTGACTGATGTAATTGGACAAAAAGTAGCTGATGTTTACAGCACTAACTACAACAGCGGCAAAATTATTCAGCAAACAAATGTTTCGCTTTTTGCTGCCGGGGTTTATTTCCTTACTATGTCTTTCACCTCCGATAAAGATGGAAAGATGCACACCACTACAAAGAAATTTCAAGTAATCAATTAATCACTTTTATTTAATCATTTAAAAATCCCTGACATGAAAAAGTATTACTTTATCGTGTTGTTGTTTGTGTCTGCATTCGCTGCCACTGCTCAAACACCACCACAAAAATTAAATTATCAATCGGTAGTTCGCGATATAAGCGGCAATCCACTGGCTAGCGGAACTCCTGTATCTCTTCGTTTTTCAATTCACGATCTCACCATTGGCGGAACCGTAGTTTTTACCGAAACGCAAAACACAACAACCAATCAGTTTGGTCTAGTGAATTTGCAAATTGGTAGTGTATCGAGTCTGACTTCAGTAACGTGGGGTTCGGGCGATAAATATTTACAAGTAGAATTGCAAGTGAACGGTGTGGGAGCTTATACTTCTATGGGAACTTCGCAATTACTCAGCGTTCCCTACGCCTTGTATGCAGGTAATGGTGGTGGTGGTGCTACCGGGGCAACCGGCCCAACAGGAGCTGGAACAGCAGGAAATACAGGACCTACTGGACCAACCGGTTCTAATGGTGCTACAGGATCAGGAGTTGCAGGTGCAACTGGTCCTACAGGAACTGGTGTTGCAGGAGCAACTGGACCAACCGGTTCAGGAGGAGGTGCTACGGGCCCAACAGGACCTACCGGTGCAAACGGTGTTACTGGTTCAGGCGGTGGTGCTACAGGCCCTACCGGACCAACAGGTTTAACCGGAAATAATGGAGCAACAGGCGCAGGAACTACCGGACCTACCGGACCAACTGGAACCGGAACAGCAGGTGCAACAGGACCAACTGGTGCAACAGGAAGTGGTGGGGCTTTGAGCGGAGGAACAACTAACTACGTAACCAAATGGGCAACAGCTACTACTTTAGGTGTTTCACAAATTTTTGACAACGCAACTAATGTTGGAATTGGAACGGCTACACCATCTGCAAAACTTAGTGTGGTAAACGCATTTACTGCAGCAGGCAATTCGGTTTTGGTTTCTTCAACAGGTGCTACTACAACCAATACAGTGTATACTGGACTTACGTCTGTAATTTCAGGAACTAACGGTTCGCAAATTGGTCTTCGCGGTTTAGCAAACACAACCAACGCTCAATACAATTATGGTGTGTATGGCTACGCAGCAAAAGGCTTAATTAATTTTGGAGTGGAAGGTGATGCAGGCGGAACTACCGGTGTAAACGGTTATAATATTGGGGTAGAAGCTACTGCTGATAGTTCTCAAAATCAAAACAGAGCGGTAGAAGCTGCGGCTTCATCTACGCTTGGAAGTAACACGGGTGTGTTTGCTATTGCTGACGGTGTAAACGCGAATACAAAATTAAATATTGGTTTGCTGGGAAAAGCAGTGAATAGCGCAGGTTTCAATCTTGGTCTTTACGCCCTTGCCGATACAAGTTTTGGTACAAGCATAGCCGTTTACGGTGATGCAACATGTGCTACTTGTGTTCAAGGTACTACGAATCAGGCGGGACAGTTTATTGGTGATGTTGATGTGGCAGGAAACCTCACTAAAACAACAGGAACATTTAAAATTGACCACCCAATGGATCCTGCAAATAAATTTTTGATTCACTCTTTTGTGGAGAGTCCGGACATGATGAACATTTACAATGGTAATATAACAACCGATGGAAACGGAGATGCAGTGGTGAGTCTACCTTCTTATTTTCAAGTGGAGAATATTGATTTCAGATATCAACTTACAGTAATTGGCACTTTTGCTCAGGCCATTGTTTCAAAAGAAATTTCAAACAATACTTTCTCAGTAAAAACCGATAAGCCAAATGTAAAAGTGAGCTGGCAGGTTACGGGCGTTCGAAACGATCCTTATGCACAGCAACATCGTATTGTGCCAGAGGTAATGAAGAACGAAAACGAAAGAGGTCGTTACCGTCATCCAGAAATTTATGGCTTACCTAACACTATGCGCATTAACTATGTGGATGTAAATAAAATGGTGGCGGGAAGAGAAGCGAAGAAGAAGTAGTCAAACAATTTCATGAATAAAAAAAGGGATGAACTAAAATTCATCCCTTTTTTATTTTCAGAAAACGGCTTTCGCAATTTCGATAGTGGCTTCGCTTCGGCTCATGGTATAATAGTGCAAACAAGGAACACCCGCAGCTTTTAATTCTTTCGATTGCTGAATAGCCCATTCAATTCCAGCTCGTTTTACTTCTTTGTCATCTTTACATTTCTCCACCACATCGGCCAGCGTTTCAGGAATATCAATGTGAAAAATCTTAGGCAATGAATAGAGTTGCTTTTTTTGAGCAATTGGCTTTATGCCGGGAATGATTGGAATGTTTATTCCTGCGGCTTTACATTTATCTACAAAGTCAAAATATTTTTTATTGTCAAAAAACATTTGCGTTACAATGTAATCGGCTCCGGCATCTACTTTATGTTTCAGCCATTTTAAATCGGTATTCAAGTTTGGTGCTTCAAAATGTTTTTCGGGATAAGCTGCTACACCAATGCAGAAATTGGTTTTCATTTCATTCTCGGTTTCTTCGTGCAAAAATCTTCCTTTATTCATTTCAGCTACCTGCGCTACTAAGTCCGAAGCGTATCTGTGTGCATTTGTTTTTACAGCAGTTTTTGGATTTTTATCGGAGTCACCTTGTAACAACAAAAGATTGTTGATGCCCAAATAATACAAAGTGAAA
>JAPLES010000072.1:0-2990 GCA_026391075.1 Bacteroidota bacterium
CTTGATTATTGATTTCAATCTTTCAATGTCTTAAATAAAAAAAACTCCCGCACATTGCTGTGCAGGAGTTGGTTCCGTTGTGGGAGTTTGAATAGTTTATTTGTTCACCACCATTCTCACCACTTTATTTTCTGTTGAAGTTTTTACAGTAACAAAATAAATTCCACCCGCATAGTCAGCGGTGTTGAGTGCTATTAAGTTTTTGCCTGAAGTAAGTTCTTTGTTGAACATCGTAACTGTTCTTCCTGTTACATCAGTTGCCTGCACATTTACATCAGAAGAATTGTTTGCTGTGATTTCCAACGTAGCAAATCCATTATTCGGATTCGGAAACAAGTGAACGCTGTTGATGTTGCTTACTTCGTTTATTCCTGTGCCTATAACAGAAGATGTTTGTGTTTTAACGCATCCTCTTGAACTGGTAACGGTAACGGTGTAAGTTCCCGCAGTAGTTGCAGTAGTTGCAGCAGTTGTTCCGCCATTTGACCAGGCATAGGTTGCTCCTGCAACGTTATCTGCCGTTAAAGTGATAGATGGTAATGAACCGCTTTGAGTAATGTTCAATGTGAAACCGTAGTTAAGATTTGAAGAGTAATCAGCATCTTGCGGATTCCACTCGCCCCAGCATTTTGTCCAATCAACATCATTAAACGCCCCACGATAAGTAACAGGAGAAACTGAGGCATTGCCCGAAAGATTGGTAGCTGTAAAATCAGCACCACTCAATAACGGAGAACTCACATTTGGTAAAAAACTTGGCGAGGTATAGCTGTAAGCGTTCGCTAAGTTAATATCGCTTGAGTTAGCGAGTACAGTGTTGTTATTGCTATTAAACCAACCTTCCATACCAAAGGTAAGTGTAGATGAATCAAGCGGTGTAGTGCAACCTGCTATGATGTTGTTTTTGAATTGTAAAACATTTCCTGTTACGTTATCAGCAGTTTGCTGATTCTCTATTTTTAAACCTGTAGGAAAACCAGTGAATACGCAGTTGTAAACGCTGATACCTGTGTTTCTTCTTAAATGTAACGCTCTTTTAAAATTAGGATTGATAGAAGTGCTACCATCTACCTTTGGTCCCACTACAGTCACATTGGTAAAGATACCTTTGGTTTGAGGTGTACCTGCATAGTTAGCAGCAGAAACGTTGTTGTTATCGCTTTCGAAACCGTTTGAACCTGAAATATCGGCTGTAGCTGAATCGCTAACACCTAAACCAAACTGCAATGTTCCTGACCATCCAAAATCTGTATCAAACATATCATCAAGAGTCTTGTTCATGATCATGTATTTGCAATTAACGCTGCCTCCAAACAATTCTGTAGCGTCATCGCCCGCGTAAGAAACCATTACATGGTCTACCACAGTGCGTGAACCGACTCCGGCAAGAGTCAATCCGTTTACTTCTGAATTTGGCTGATATGCATATCCTCCAAACTCGCTTCTAACATAACGTAAAACTCCCGATGAATCGCTTGCATCAGAACCACCATAGTTTGCTTTTACTGAATCTAATCCTCCCTCCGGTTTTACACCGCTACCCATGTTAGTTGGTGCATTTCCTGAAATCCAAAGACCTGCCCAATCGCCTTTAGCACGTGAGCCTTCAGGCTGTGCCGATGTAAATACAATCGGTTGCTCGGCAGTTCCGTTAGCAATAATTTTAGAGCCGCGGGTAAAAATCAAAGCTCCTTGCGGAGAAATAGCGCCTTTAATAATAGTTCCGGGTTGAATAGTCACCGTAGCATTGTTGGTTACATAAATACGGTCGTTAAGCACATAGATGTTATTGTTAGTCCAGTTTTGATCGCTGGTAATGTCGCTTGTAATGTTAACGATGGTTTGTGCTTGTGTAAACATCGAAAGCAGTAAAGCTACAGCGAGTAGTAAATTTTTGTTCATGTGTGTATATTGTTTTTTGTTGCCGCAAACATGCAAGCGTTACATTACCCATACATAAAAAACAAGTGACTATTTAATTATTTATTTGTTACCGAAAGGTTAAAACCCAAAAATACAGTTGCTAGAATTTCAATGAAAAGCCAATGGCAATGGTTCTGCCAACAAGGGTATTGATAGTACGGGAATCTTTTACATCTAACTTACCGTTCTTATTGATGTCTTGATATAGCGTATTGTTTTTAGCAATCAAGTCGCTGCAGGTAAGTTTAATTTCGGCATACTTCGTTATACGTTGAGTTACCGAAAAATCAAGAATTGGTCGGCTGCTTTCATATACATCGTTGTATTGCGTAAAGCCGGTCATATCGCTACCTATGAAAACAATTCTTCTGCCTATTTGGTTATAGAAGAAACTTACATTCAATCCTATCTTAGGGTCGTTATACTGTACACCTACATTCACCACATAAGGCGACTGCCCCTGTAAAGGACGCGAAATAGTATCGTTCAGTTTTACCTTTGAATAAATGTAAGCACCATTGATAACGAACGAGAAATTTTCAAACCCTTTCCATGTTTTGTTTAGGAAGTCAAGGTTTTTTCGTAATTCAACTTCCACACCCAAGTTATAGGCAATAGGAGCATTGCGCCATGATAGTTCAGGATTTGAACCTGTGCTTTGCGAATAAGTAACCTCAATGGGATTTTTGAAATACTTAAAGAAACCTGTAACAGCAATCATCTGTCCTCCTTTACCGAAATAATATTCGTAACGCAAATCGCTGTTGATGGTTTTGGTGCGCAATAAATCAGGACGACCCTGAACGGAAGACGAAGTATTGAAATCAAAAAAACTGAAAGGAGCAAGCTCTCGAAACTCAGGTCGTGAAACTCCCATAAAAACAGATGCACGAACGTTACTCGCTTCATTCACCGCAACTATAATATTGGCACTTGGCAAAATATCAAAACTGGTCGTGTCAACTATTTTTTTCTGTTCCCCTTTAGTATCGTAAATCATAACCTGCTGATGATATTGTTCAAAACGCACACCCGCATTAATAGTTAAACGATTAAAGAACCTCAAA
>JAPLES010000072.1:3004-30426 GCA_026391075.1 Bacteroidota bacterium
CATAGCGTAGTTGGCATTGAGGTAAGAGTTTGCAAAGTATTGATCTTCATATTTTGTTTCTTCCTTTATAAGAAACCCTTTCTTACCTATATTCTGCGCCAAAAACAAGGAGTCCTGCGACAGGGTCAACAACATAAAACTACTTTGCGGACCAGTAACGTAACCAATGTTACGGCTGATAAAATCACGGGTGCGATACTGTTGATACGTTCCGGCTTTAAAACTGCAGGCATTTTTTAAAATCTGAAAAGGAACAGTAATGTCTAAACTTCCGCTGTAAACGCTCTCGTTAAGTTTAGAATAAAACTTTCCAAAAAAATCGGGATTTGCTGTGGATTGAATAACGGCATAGTAAGTAGTGTCTTCTAAATCAGGTGTGGTAAAAAGTGTCCTTCTTAAATCTGGTATAGTTCTCCAAATGCGGGAATACCCACCCACCCAATTCAATTTTATTTTCTGCTTTGAAAATACATGGTCGCCTGCCAGCTGACCGCTATACAACTGGTTACTGGTGAAAGAGAATAAAGTTCCTTTACGCAACTGTTCATTTTCGTAATTGTTTCCATCGCGAACCACTGTTTGATTCTCGCTGTTTACGTTGAATATATTAGAAAAACGTATGCGGTGGTTCTCTCCTATTTTAATAGCTGCATTCCACAACACACCCCACAAAACGCTATTGCTGTATTGTCTGTCGCGGTAAGCATATTTTGTAATGAATGAATCAGGTATCGTATAAAAATCTTTTCGCTCAATATCATTAAACTTGTTGTTGTTGCTATAAGAAGCAGAAAACACACTTCCTATATCCACCTTGTGTATTTGTTTTGATTGACCCATCGTAAACTGCCCACTGAAATTAGGCAACGCCTGTTTTTTGTTCAGAACCGCCCAATCGTTCTCAAACAGTTTACTCATGTTCGTTCGGTCATCATAGGTTGCATTGGAAAGAAAATGATTCACCTCATCAATAGTTTTTGGATAACCCGCTGGCAAAGCTCGTTTACCATCATCAATTCCCAAGGCATCTGTTTTGCCTCCCTGGTAGTAAGTCCAGGGTTTGAAAGTACTAGTGGTATTAAAGCCTGTGGTAAATCCAACATTATAATAGTTCGATTCAGGAATGTCTTTAGTATTAATAATAATTATCCCTCCCGAAAAATCTCCGGGCAAATCTGCCCGGGCAGATTTTAAAACCATTAGATTATTCAACATGCCCGAAGGAAAAAGGTCAAAAGCAAAAGCACGTCTGTCGGGTTCGGTAGAAGGAAGCGGTGCACCGTTTATCATTGCTACATTGTATCGGTCGTTCATTCCTCTGATCACTGCAAACTTTCCATCCTGAATACTCGCTCCGCTTATTCTGCGCAATACATCACCGGTGTTTCTATCGGGTGTTTTCTTTACATCTTCGGCAGAAATTGCACTGCCTATAACCGTACCGTTTTTCAGCTGCATGTTTACAGCACTTACCGACTCTCTTTTATAATTAGCTACAATAGCTACTTCGTTAATGATTATATCCTGACTGGTGAGATTCTGGTCGAGAGTAAGCGTTTCGCCCTTTTTTACCTCTACCTGAGTGGTAGATTTTTTAGCATACCCCACATATTGAAATACGAGATTTACTTTACCCTCAGAAATGTTGGATATTTTATAATTCCCATCCAAATCAGTAATAGCACCAAGGGTTGTTCCCTCCACAGCCACCGCCACACCCATTAATGCTTCCCCTGTTTTTGCATCCACTACCTTACCCGCTATGCCTCCCGTTTGAGCCTGAACAAGACCATAAAAAAACATACTTAAAATAAGAGCAGCTATTCTTTGTATCATGGCATAGAAATTTGTGCCGCGAACGTAAAATTTGAATACTACTAAATAGTAACTCCTGTGTTAAGGTTGTGTTAAGCAACTGGGTTCCCCACTGCTTATGAACATTTCAGGAGGATTGATTCTTAACATTCAATTGATAATGGAGCAACTGGAAATGAGAACTTACTCCTCTGAATCATTCATTAACTCGTTCATAATACCTTTTGTTCTCTTAGCAAGATAGAGCATCTCTGTTGCAATTTGCTTGTTGAGTGCCTCATAAGTTTCTTTTTCCTTTGGCGTATTTTCAAACTGAGTAGGGCTTTGGTATGGCAAATCAAGATGCCCGTTTGCGGCTGCAACGTTCGATTGCTCATTGGCATCGAAACAAATATTCACCAGCACACCCTTAGCTGTATCAATAGTTCCAACCCTATTTTTAGATGAAAGCATGTTGAGCGGATATTCCTTGCTGATAGAAATAATATATCCGCTTGGCTCTCCGTTCCTTTGGTAAGTGCAATAAAAGCCCGCTTCGGTTAGTATTTCAGCTACTCCCGCATAAACACTGGTGATGGTATCACCTATTGAAAAAGCATATTTGCCATGTACCCCGTAATAATAAAATCCAGTTTGCGCCCACACCTGCAACATCAGGGTTCTCCGGCTATTGGTTTTGCAGGAAAACACAACATATTTCTTTTTAGCCAATTGCTCCGCCATGCCATCGAGCACTGTTTTTCTTTCTTTCGAAATACTCTTAAATTCTTTGATGGTAGTTTTGCAAAACTTATCTAGTTCAGAGTTGAAGCGGTGCTCTTGTGCGTTAGTAAACTGAACAGCAGCTAAAAGAATTGCGAGAATGAAGAAGGACTTTTTCATTACGTTGAATTTATAATGCAAAGTAAAAAGTTTAAATCAATTCCTAGTCCATCAGAAACAAAAAAGTGCCGCCCCATTACAGAGCGACACCTATCAACTGCAACAACCCACTTATTGCAGCCGATTTCTTTACGATGATTTAAACGCTATTGGGTGATACTGCTTTTTATGCTGACCAAGGAATATGCGTGTATACATACGCAGCACAGCTATTTCTATAAACAGAAAACTTAATGCCGTTAAAACAATCAGCACCACTTCGTGCCGGTGAATATGACTGAACAGCAAATCGATACCTATAAAAGTGGGCGTAAACGGCAGACCAACTAAACCTAAGCAGGCTACGAGAAAAATAAATCCTACAGCAGGTTGCTCGTAATTGTAGCCATGAAACTGATTCAACTCAATGTTTCCATCAATAGCTTTCACTTTCTTTAAACAAACATAACCTACTATGGCTGCCACTACCGAACCGCTCAGATACATCAGAATATGATTGTGTTCAAAATTCTCGTTCAGCATGGCAATAGAAAGCGCAATAAACAATTGACTGGATACTACTTCGAACCATGCTCTAAGCGCATCGCCTCTTTCAGTAAATGTTTTTAAAATCAAAATAAATCCAATGAACGCAAACAGTTCGGGCAGCCATTCAAAAATAGCTACAGGAATTGCTTGCTGAAAAAAGTAAGCGAGTAAACCGCCTACAAAAATTACAACTAACAAAGTTGCCGATACTTTTGAAGTAAGAAAATTAAATCTGTTGCCAAACCATTTAAATGGTTTCCATAATAACTGATGAAGAAGAAAATCAAGATTCCATTCTTTAATGGAAAGAATGTAAATGGAGGTTTTGAAAGAACTATTTCCGCCCGATGCACTTGGTTTAAAATTGAAAAACATATCGTGCACCAAATAACTAAGCACAGAAGGGGAAACCAGCAACTGATAAGTGCGCAGAAAAGCATTACCCGCAAAATGAATCAGCGCCAGTGTATGAAAGCCCAACGCCACTTCAATAAACATTAAACCGATTTGTGAGACAGAGGAATAAGCAATCTGCGTTTTCACCGTTGACTGAACTCGACCAATCAGTGTGGCGATAATACTTGTAGAAAGTCCGATGAAAATTATGAGTGCCTTTACCGGCACAATGGTTTCCCAATAAGGATAAGTGCGCAACAACAGAAACAAACCAAGGTGAACCGAAAGAGAGCCGTAAAAAATAGCACTTGAGGTGGTAGGTCCTTCCATTGCTCTTGGCAACCACGATGAGAAAGGAAGTTGAGCCGATTTAGCAGCCGCACCAATTACAATCATAACGGCAACAAAAACACCAAACCAATAATGTTCCGCTAGATGCTCCGTTACCAACGCCAAATCGCTCAGCTTTAAAAACGTAATGTTCTCATGCCACAAGTGGTGGCTCATCCACATGGCGAGTATCAGACAGATATCGCCCAAGCGGTAAATGGAAATTACTTTCAGCGCATTTTTTACGGGTAAATATCTATCTCGATAAAATGCGATAAGGAGAAAAGAAGTAGCGCCTACCATTTCCCACCCCACAAAAAAGGTTTCGAAATTACCGGAGAAGATAACAATGTTGTAACCGGTGAAGAAAAAAAGCAAGGTGGTGAAGAAACGTTTGTATCCGGCTTCGCGGTGCATGTAAGAACGACTGAACACAGCAACCATTAAAGCAAGGACTGAACCAACAAGACTGTAAACAACCGTTATTTTATCAAAGTAGAAATCAATGAAAATCTCAATGTTGTCAGTTTGAAAAAGTGTGAGGTGCTTTACATCGAGTATTGGAAATTGATTGATTGTCCAACAAACAATAAACGCTACCAAGCCAAGTAAATGAACAGTGATAGCAGAGAGTACCGTGAATGAAATGATTCTCTCTTTTTTGCTTGGCAACAGCAACGTGATGAAGAATCCTGCAAATGGTATAAGTATAAATAGTTGAAGTAGTTGCTCCATGGGTTGTTTAGTTAAGTAAGTAAACGGGTAAATTTTCCTGCGTGGCATCTACAATTTCATTCGTCTCCATTTCTTTAGCCTGCTCTACAAACTGTTCGAAATTGTTCACGTATTTTAGTGGCTGATGCAGTGCCTCATAAAGCTTAAAAGTTCCTTCATTGAAATAATAATACCTGCCGTCTTCAGGATTCAACGCCACTAAATGCACCCATTCATTAATATACCATTCGTAAACTTCCGGTGCGCTCTGAACAGCTTTCAAAATAATTTCAGGCAGATGTTCAACAATAATCAACAAGCGAACCGGGTCATGCACTTCAATCATTTGCACCGGTAAGCCAGGGCGCAAATCGCCATCGGCACTATTAGCAACACCAATCAGCCCCATTACATTATGCGGCAGTTTTGTTCCTGCGCCCAGTTTGTAATTATCTACACGTGAGAAGTAATATTCCAGATTGATACCACCGCACACCAAACCGATAGGGCGCATTACACCTGTCAACAGTTTTCCATCAGGGTCATTTGCATAATTGTAAGAATTCATGAACGCGCGTCTGTCGAGAAACAAACCCTTAGTGATTTCGCGGCTGCCAATAATACAAAGCGTGTTTGTTCCATGACCAAGTTCCGGACGCGGTTCAAACATAGAAACAGAGCGTTGCAGAATAGATTCTCTTGCCCCGGTCAAACTTTGTTTTGTATTGATAGAGGCAAACCTTCTCGTTCTTTCTTTTGCGTTTGCATTTAATGCGGTTTCAAAGGCAAGTTTGTTTTGCGCGTGCAGCACAGTATGTTTTTCAGAAAGTGCGGCTTCATCATAAAAGCCAATCTGGTCGCTGGCGGTGTCGTGCATACTACCTACAAATTGTGTTTCATCCGGAATAGAAATTCCACGCTCGCGTAACAGTTCACGAACCTTTTTATGGTTCGCCATAAAAGCAAACACACGCGCATTTACAGAGCCGGGCTTGCCGCTACATGCACCACAATCGTGCGCGCTGTGATGTGGATTGTTGGCACTGCTGCTTCCGTGTGCAATAGCATACACTACCGGTGCAAAATTTCTAACCAAACCAATGCTGCGCAACAATGATTCAACGCGGTTTGTCATTTCTTCAATGGTGAAACCTATTTGCAAATCGTTTTCCTTATCGTCTAAACTTTTGTTTTCGATAGTGAGTTGCGAATGCGAGTGCATGTGCGCAAATGCATTCGAAATAGCAGGACTCATTTTGGGTTTAAACAAATTCAAGAACAACTGCCCTCCTGCTGCAAAACCCATAGAGACTGAGACAAAGAAGCCGCGTAAAAGTGTTTGCGCATTTTTAGTGTAGAGAAATTCATGCTCACGCTTGTGGTTCGAGCCGAATTCTTTAATCAAATACTTTGGAGTAACCGGTGCGGGGCAAAGCTTATCGTAGAAGTTTGCATTCTCTGCCTGAAAGAAAAACTCTACGCTGAAAAAACCCGGAGTACCAAACGTTTCGCAATTCTTATCAGCACTCTCAACATGTCTGCGCAGCGAACACTCGCGTTCGTCAATGCAAAATATGGCTTGAAAGTTTTTTTGAGAATGAATTGCTCTTGTTCTATTTTTATTCAGACTTATTCCGGTAAGCACTTCGTCATAATAACTCCACTCAAAAGTATCTTGCCAAAGTTTGATTACTTCCTGCATTTCCGTAGAACCTACGTCAGCAAATAAATTCACCGGTTCCGTTTTCAATCTGTTCGCGAGTGGTTCCCATTTTTCGCTTAACTGAAAATCAAGTGCATCAATTTCAAACAACAATTCCACGACAATTAAATCGTGAAGCGAAATATTTCTGCGGTCAAGCAGCGTATGCGGCATGGCTTCAATAGACGCAGCAATCCCCGACCAACCTTGATGACTGAATTGCTGGTCGAAAAGATATTGCTCAAAGTATTCGCGTTTGCCAACTACAATCTTCAACAATTCAGTTATACCGCAATCACCCGATTGCAAAAGTTGTTTTGCTCTTTTAGTTTTAAAGAAACTGACGAAACTGTTTTTCTCTAATTCCTGAAGTGCCGCTAAGAAACTTTTATCCTTCACCGGAAAATTCCAAAGCGCAACTCCCTGGTCTAAATAGCTACAAAGAATTCTGAAAAGAAGAGGATGCACAGAATTATCTAAATCAATTTTATATTGATTTTTCCATTCTGTTCTTAATAATCCAAGCCGTGAAGTATTAATGACATCATACTCTTTTGTGAGCAATTTCTCTTTCCACGCTTCTGCATCTGCACCTTTTTTATCGCGAAGAACTCTATCGAACACATCTTTCTTGATTCTGCCGATTTTATACAACTCTCTGAATTCGCTTAGCTGCAGGTGAACCTGATAACCAAAAATTTTTCCCGCCTTAAAAATGGCATCATAAAACTTCATGTGCTGAAAAGCATGCAACGTGTTGTGATGAATAAAATCTTTAATCGGAGTTTGCGATGGCAGATAATGTTTCAGTTCATACAACACATGCTCTTCATCGAACAATGTATGCGCATGACTGTGCTTCGCTTCGGTAGTGTTAGTCTTCACCATAGTTTCTGTAATTGTCATCAGTTTTGATTTTTTGTTTAGTAACTCATCTGCGCTCTTACATCGGCTTTGTTGCAAATCATACTGTCTTCATAAAATTCAACTTCGCCCGTTTCTATCTGCAGCTTGGCTCCTATTATGGCTATCTCGCCTTTCTCAATCATTTGCTCCAGAATGTAACTTCTGTCAACCACTGTTTTTACCGAGCGTCTTACATTCAGCGTAGCAACGTTTTCTACAAATTCTTCATTTTTAGAATTTCTATTCTCCGGTAAAGTGGTTTGTGTTTCCTGATAAACGGCAGGTTGAATTTTAGATAACAACTCGGTAAGGTTTCCCAATTCCAAATGGTCGCAGGCGCCTTTTATGGCACCGCAATGCGAATGTCCCAAAACAACAATCAGCTTTGAACCCGCTACTTTACAAGCAAATTCAATGCTTCCGATAATATCTGTGTTCACCACATTGCCTGCAATGCGAATGGAAAAAATATCTCCCAGCCCTTGGTCGAAAATTAATTCGGACGAAGTGCGGCTGTCGATACAACTAAGAATTACGGCAAAGGGCCATTGCCCATCGCGCGTGTCGTTAACCTGCTGAAGAAGATTGCGGTTTACTTTTAAGTTATTGATGAAACGTCCGTTTCCTTCTTTCAAAATCTGCAATGCTGTGGTAGGTGTAATAGAATTTTGTGTTTCTAATGTATGTGCTCTCATTTTATCTTTCATTTATTAGTTTGAAGTAACGTGTGTTGAATTTTCAATTTTGTAACCATCCTTAAATCCTGTAAGGGTTACCTGAATATTTTTGTCTTTAGAACCTATTTTTAAAAAATCCTGAATTAGTTGTACTACATCATGGTCTATGTAAACACTATCAGTCGCGTTGATGATCACTTTGCTGTTCTCGGGCAAGTGCATCAGTGTTTGTTTGATAGCGGCTTTGTTCAGGAAAGAAACTTCCTGTGCTAATTCAATGTGAACGGTTTCGCCTGCATGGTGTTTTTCCTTTTTGAAGAAATAAGCCACTTTCATATTTGCTTTCAGAATATAAAACACACTTACCACTAATCCTACACCAACTCCTTTTAGTAAGTCGGTAAACACCACAGCTACCACTGTTGCAATGAAAGGCACGAATTGGTATTTGCCGTTTTGCCACATGTGTTTGAATACCGCTGGGCTTGCTAATTTGTAACCGATTAAAATCAGAATTGCCGCAAGACAAGCCAACGGAATTTTATTGAGTATTGCCGGAATGGCAAGCACAGCTATCAAAAGAAAAACTCCGTGCGCTACTGCCGAAATTTTAGTTTTTCCCCCTGAATTTATATTGGCAGATGTTCTAACAATTACAGAAGTCATAGGTATACCGCCAATTAAACCGCTCAGCATATTTCCAACACCTTGTGCTTTTAACTCGGTGTTGGTATTGGTAAATCTTTTAAGCGTATCCATTTTATCCGCAGCTTCAATACACAACAAGGTTTCTATACTAGCTACAGCTGCTATGGTAATGCTGGTAATCCAAACATTCAAGTTCGTTATTTTTGAAAAATCGGGCAAAGAAAATTGACCAATAAAATCATTGAACGAAGCCGGTACAGGTAGGCGCACCAAATGCTCTTGACCAATAACGAGATTAGAACCTGTGGCTTTGAAAATTTCATTAATAACCACACCAGTAATAACCGCGACCAATGCTCCTGGCACAGTTTTCAGATTCTTAAGAACCTTTACATTGTTCCAAGCAATAAGAATACCCATAGAAACCAGCGTGATAATAATTGCCCCGAGGTGCGAATAATTGATAGCATCAATAACCGCTGAGAAAGTATTGTGACCGGTAGACTTCTCAATAAAAAAGAAATCGCCTTCGTTGTCTACATCGTAACCTACGGCATGAGGCAGTTGTTTCATAATAATGATTACACCAATAGCCGTTAACATTCCTTCAATTACATTGGAAGGGAGATAGTTGGAGATGGTACCCGCTTTAGCAAAACCCAGAATGATTTGGATAGCACCGGCAATAACTACTGCCAATAAAAATGTTTCGTAAGAACCTAAACTGGTAATGGCGGCTAAAATGATAGCCGTTAAACCCGCTGCCGGACCGGTAACACTCAATTGCGAATTGCTTAACAGCCCGACCACAATTCCTCCAATTACACCTGATATAATGCCTGCGAACAAAGGCGCACCGCTGGCTAATGCTATACCGAGGCAAAGTGGCAATGCCACTAAAAAAACTACCAGGCCCGACAATATGTCTGTCTTAAAATATTGAGAGTATAACTTCATAACTAATGAATTAGGTTCTTGATGAATTAAAAGATTTGATAAAATTCAAAGCTGCCGTACGGCTTTTCTGCGGAGATGTATATGTTTTTGCGCTTCAGCTCACACCTCTGAGCAAAATCACATTATTGCAAAAAAATAAACGTTACGTATCAGGACTATTATCCCTTGATATCAGGAGGAGGTGTGGGAAGTTCTATAATGAACTGATGATTAACCCGGCTTTTTGAGCCGAAGAAATAAAACTGCTTTTCGGTAAAAGAAATCTTGGTAAGTGTGTTAGAAAATTTTGTGCGAAGGTCTTTTGTAGAATCAATATCTTCTTTGCTCTCTTTTTCCTTTTTGGTTTCTTCTTCATTCATGTCCAGCATACTAATCAAGGCTGAATTATCTTTTGAATAAGCCGCCACCAACTGCGCAACACCTGTGCAGTGCAGCAGAATAACAAGCGAAACAAAATATTTAAAAACCTTTAGAAACATGGGGCAAACATAATTTTAAAAGTGAACGAAAGCAAAGTGACTATTCAAAAAAATGTTAAGCAACGTATTCTAGCATCATGCGGAAACAAGCAACAGGCAACTACGGAAGAAAACACCGGACTACAATTGGAAGTTAAAATAGACGGCTCCTCCAACATTTATCCTATTAGCGAAGCGGTAGCGGAAGATTTCGGTAAAAAGAATGCATGAGTTAAAGCAACTATAGGTAAATCAGGTACGGGTGGAGGGTTTAAAAAATTTGGAAGAAATGAAACCGATATTAGCGATGCCTCGCGTCCGGTTAAAGCAAGTGAAGATTCTGCTCGCAAAGCAGTGGGCATTGAGTATATCGAATTGCCAATTGCTTACAATAGACTTGCGATTGCTATGAACAAAGAAAACACTGGGTTGACTAAAATTACGGTTGCTGAATTGAAAAAAAATGTGAGAACCAGATGCACAAGGAAAAATTAAAGCATGGAATCAGGTAAATACTAAATGACCGAAAGAAGAGATTCATCTCTTTGGTCCGAGCACTGCCTCAGGCACGGTTGATTATTTTACAGAAGCAATCAACGGAAAATCGAAAGACAGACGGGGAGATTTTACTGCTAGTGAAGATGACAATGTATTAGTGCAGGGTATTGCAGGTGACAAACTTGGTCTCGGTTATATGGGTATCGCTTATTTTGAAGCGAACAAATACAAGTTGAAATTAATTCCTCTTGATAATGAAAAGAAAGAAGATGGTAATGGCGCTATTATTCCAACTGCTTAAACGGTGCAGAACAGAACGTATCAGCTACTCTCTCGTCCACTTTTTGTTTAAGTAAATAAAAAAGCTGCTGAACATACTGAAGTAAAATCGTTTGTAGAATATTATTTGACGAAGGCAGGAAAACTTTCGAAGGAAGTTGGCCACGTGGCCTTACCTGATGCAGTTTATGAATTAGTGAAGAAGAGATTTGTAGCAGGAACAATCGATTCTGCCTTTGCAGGAAAAAATAATGTAGGTGTAAAAACGGAAGATTTGGATAGAAAAAAAGTAGTGCACACTAAAAATAAATCGGCCGAAGCGTTTTGCAACAAACCAGATTTTGTAAGATTTAGTTATTGCTTTGGCTGAGGTAACTATGCTTATCCACCAATAATAATTTTATCAAGTGCTCAGGAAATAATAGCAAGAGGAAAACGGAGGAGAATATTTTTAGAATACCTAGAAATACTCAGAGCGCGGAGCTAAATAAAAAGAAGAGTCAAAAATTTATTCATAATTGAAATTTAGTTTCACAAAAATAATTTTTTATGATAGATGTAAAAGCTCTATCCATCATTTGCGTATAGAATCTCTTGAAGCCGCAATTACCCGAATAAATTCCTGCTTACGCATTTCGTTTGACCAAACTTTACTAACGGTGTCAATGGCTTCATCGTAACGTTTCAATTGATAAAGCATATAGGCTACATTGAAACGCGTGTCGTCATTTTTGTTGTCAATGCGTAATGATTCATGAAAATAACCAAGGGCTTTATCGTAATGCTGATAATAACCTTCCAATGCACCAAGGTTGTTGAGTACGTTATGATTATATGGAGCTTGTGTTTTAGCTATGGAAAAACAATTATAAGCATCTTGATATTGTTTTAGTTCATAGGCTGCAACGCCTTCGTACCATTTATGCGGAACCGATAAAGGAGTAAGGTTTGAAAAAGGGTTCTGCATCATTTGCGCAAGTAATAAAACACTTTTATTATCTCCTCGCTCTTTAGCCGCTAAAAGTTCCTTAGTAAGCGAATCGCTTTTCATTTTATAAACTAATCCCACTGCACTTACACCTATAAGCAGATAGCATAAAACAATTGAAACAGAGGCATACTTCCTTTTCCAGGTAAACACTTTTACTCCATCTTCAATTCTTGTGGCAGTAATAGCCAACGATAAAACAAGGAGCATTTGCAGCTCCATTCGTTCTTTAGGAAAATCAAAATAACTGAACACTAGAAAACCAATTAACTGTGCAAACAAAAGCAAGTGAATTAGTTGTTGCTGAAATATTTTTTGTTGCCTGATTTTTTTAACCAAGTGCAAGAGAAGAAACCCAAACAAAGTGAGAAAAGCTAACAAGCCAACTATTCCCAATTCGCACCACACACCTAAAAAATCATTATGTGGTTGCAGAAAAACAGTATTGAGATATTGCGAACGAAACAAACCATTTATACTGTACGAAGGGTAAATCAACATCCAGTTTCCTGCCCCAACTCCAACTAGCCAGTGGTCGTGAATCATCATTCGGCATTTGTACCATACAAATCTTCTTTCGGCACCGGTGGCTGAATCAGCGTATTGAAAAATATTAAAGCGCTCGAGAAACGAATGAAGATTTCCAGTGAATGCATAAAACAAAATCACCACTACTAAAACCAGGATTAAGGGCAAAACTATTTTTTTCATGAGAGCTATACCTCTACTGCCAAAGACCCAAACACTTATAGCCGCACTAGCGAAAGAGGAAATAGCCAACGCCAAAAATATAGAACGTGTTTGTAGCAAAAAAATCATGGTAAGCTGCAAAGCAATCAATACGATGCAGAACGTTTTCCAGAAACCCTTTTCATTAACTGCTAAAATCAGCAATAAAAAATTAGTGAGAAACAAAAAACAGGAGTAGAGATTTTTATGCCCTGTTAATCCTGTTACAGCATACAGATAATCGCCAGAGGCTTTTCCATCAACCATCAAATTGAGTAGTTGAAAAAGGGAAAAAATAAAATACACAGAACAAACTAATGCTACCACTTTAAGTATAATCTCTTCTGAAATTATTTTTTGCTGAAGCGAAACTCTAAACACGATATAGCAGAAGAAGGCTAGAAATATTTTTTCGGAAGCAAAAACACCTTCGGGTTTGTTGATGCATTGAACGATGGACAAAAAATGCATGACCACATAAAGCAAGAATGCTACATCGGCTAAGTGGAATTTAATTTCTGCATGCATAAACATTTTATAAGCCACCGGTGAGAAGAGTAGCAACCAAGCAGCAACAAAAAAGATACGTGGCAAAAGCGAAGCGTCCTCCAGTTTATTCCAAAAACAGAGGCAACCACCAACTAATAAACCTAACACAAATAGTGTGTTCCATGCATTACTTCGCTTGATGATTGTTTTTGTTTTCTTCATGTCTTGTAGCCGCAAAATATAAAACGATAGAAGAAAAATAAGCGATTTACTGCAAACAAAAATACAGCACACCATACTTTACTTAAAACAAAATGCCATTCGAGTGAATGGCATTTTGTTTTGAATTTTAGTAAAAAGTATTAATGCAGTAACGAGAACGAACCCGTATAAGTATATTGAACCATTACACTCGGATTGTTTTGGTCTGGTCCCTCCATGGTTATGTAGTATATATAAGTGTCTGCGGGTTGCAAAACTCCGTTGAACGTTCCATCCCAAGGAGTATTACTAGTGAACACTAATTGCCCCCAACGATTGTAGATAGTCATACTCACTATAGTATAAACTCCTTGAAGCGATGGCGAAATATAAGGACCGTAAGTATCATTATGTCCGTCACCATTTGGTGAAAATGCATTAGGCATTGGAGGTACACCGGGTGGAATAACAGTTAACACTACACTGTCATAAGCCACACAACCATTGGTTACATCCATCACAGCTACCCAATAAGTAGTAGTAGCCTGCGGACGAGAAACGTGTGCTTGTTTAAATGTAGAATCAGTCAAATAAATTCCTGGAGTCCACATGTAAGCAAAAGTAGAAGCATAACTGCTGTTTACATCAAGCACTGCATTTTGCCCGGCAAAAACCTGTGCCGTTATAGGGTCAGCCACAAAGGCATCGACCGTTAAACAATGAAGCGCAACGTAAACCGAATCTTTTGCCACACAGCCATTAGCATCGGTTACTGTTAGAATATAATTTCCTTGATGGGTAATGGTGATACTCTGTGAAGAATCTGCAGTTGACCAAGCGTAATGCGATGCAGTAATGTCTGAACTAAGTGTAACCAAAGTATCGCAACTGCAAAGATTTTGGTCAGCTCCTAAATCAAGTACCGGAGGAATTACAGCAGCTACATCTACCGAGTCAAGAGAACTACAACCGTTGTTATTAGCCAGCAAATAATAAGTACCTGCATTATTTACAACAAGTGTATCGGCAAAAACATTTCCCGGATTCCATACATGCACAATGCCACTGTCGGCATTTACAAAAAGAAGGGCCGTTGTTTGACCAATGCAAATAGTTGCAGGATTAGCAATAATAGCTGCACTTGGATGTTGAACTGCTACAACAAACGCAGTGTCCTGTGCTTGCAGAATACAACCGTGTGTATCAATAGCTGTGTAGGTATAAAAACCTGCTACATCAATAGTAACTACCTGCGAGGTTTGTCCATTGCTCCACAAATACGATTGATAACCTGCATCACCCGAAAGATGAATAGAATCGCCCACACACACTGCCGTATCGCCCGATGGCTGAACAACAATTTGGTTAAGAACAACTTTCGAAACGTTAATGGTATCTGAATTATAAAAACAGATTCCATCATTTACACGCACAAAATAAGTTTGTGCGTTTTGACTTTGATTTCCGGTACTGATAGTTGAAACAATTTGACCGGTAGACCACAGATACGAAGTGTAAGGCCCGCCCGATGGTGAAAGCCAAACAGAATCAATAGGGCAAATCAAAGTGTCATTACCTAAAACAATAGGTGAATGACTGCGCACATGAATCACTAATGAATCGCTCACTCCACACCCAACAGAGTCGGAAGCAATGACATAGTAAGTAGTAGTGTTTAATGGATGCGCATAAGGATTTTGTGCTGTAGTTGATGATACACTTGCAGGCGACCACAAATAACTAACTCCGTTTCCGCTAAACATTAATTGTGCTGAATCGCCAGCGCAAATAGTATCAGGTAAGGCATTTAAACTGTAAGGGAAACTTCCTATGGAAACGCGCACAGTATCATGTGTTACACATCCACTTGTGAAATTAGCTGTAACCACATAGCTAATCGTGGTATCGGGAGAAGCTATAGGATTTGCTATGGTAGTGCTCGATAAATTATAATTAGGAGTCCATACTAAACTGGAAAGAGCATTGCCCGCGCTTTGCGGTGTAAAGCGGAAAGCTAATGGAGAAGTAACAACCCATGGAGCTGCATTATAACCGGGTGGCACAGTGGCGTTAACACCTGTTGCATCTTCTACCCCTAAAGTATTTATCTGACCCGGGTTGTTTTGCTGTGACAAATGTGTTTCAATAATATTTCCGTTTTCGTACAAATGAATTTCGCCTGTTACATTTCCTCCACCGCTATAATAGGATACATTATTCCAACGAATTACAGCAACGCGATTAGGCGCAATACCCGAAACGAAATAGTCAATTGTTCCGGCAAGATTTGGAGCTAAATCTTCCCAACATAACGCCACTAAATTATTAGGAGTTGCAATATTGGGTAAGTTTTGGCCCGAACAACATCCGGCTCCCTGCCCTGTGCTAAAACTTATAAAACCGTTGGATGAAACAATGTATTGCGTTACAGTATTACAATAAAACTGGAAAGGGAATGGCAGCGCAATATTATTGCTAACCGCATCATCCTGATTTGGTCCGGCACCTATAGCACCTGTTGGTGCAATGGCCGCATAAGGAATTACAGTGATGTTATATCCCGGAACACAATAAGGCACCGCAGGATGTAGTAACGATGCGTTCAACTGAACCGATTGCGAGTTGCAAATTACCGTGTCATTACCCGCACTAATAGTTACGGAGGAATCAACAAATAAACTAATTGCAGTATCGCCTGAACAAATTCCATCGCTAACGATTAATGTATAGATAACATCGTGATTAAGCACCAGCGAAGGTGTTGAAGTATCTGCAAGAATACTTCCATCACTTCCGGTCCAGCTAAATGAATAATTATCGGTAGGTGCTTGGCAAACAACAAAACGAGTGTTTGGACGGTTTTGGCTTTGCGTAGGGAAAGTCATAGAGGTGCACCCTGATGCAGTTGCAAAATTAGCCGCGCCCCACAATACTGAATTGAGGTAACTAGTAGGGGTATAATAAACAGCATCGTATGCCGAAGACGAAGTGATTCCATCGTAACAAACTTCAACCATTAAGCTTGAGAACCCATCCCAATTAAAAGCAGTGTCAAGCGTGTGCGTGTTCCATCCGGCAGTAGAGGAATACGTTTGTGGAACCAAAACAGTATTAAGTCCGGGAGTATAAGTAGCAGGTAAAGAACTAAGCGAGGTGCAACCCATTTTAATGGAGAAATTTTTGTAAGGCTGTGTACTGGCTTTTTGAGAAACATTAAAAGCTAAATCAGTAATAGCCCCTGCTTTTAATCCTAAAGCTTGTAGTTCAGAAGCACGATAAATAAATTGCATTCTTTCATCGGCATAAGCCCCCGCGTATGGTGTAATTCCGTAAGTGCCGGGAGCTAATCCTGTTCCTAAATCCTGTAAATTGAACGAACTGTTTGGTAAGCATGGATCGGCCGGGTCAGGAACCGGTCCGCAACTCAAAGCGCTTACCGATGCACTCAATGTAATTGGAGTTCCCGGGCAAACATAATTTGCCGAAGTAAGAATAGCCACTTTGGGTCCAATGCCTTCAATAACCACCTTTAATGTATCTCTGATTATACAGCCTGCAGCCGAAGTTATAGTAACAACATAATTGGTGGTAACACCTGGTCTCACATCGGTAGTTGGAGTATTTGGCGATTGAATTCCTCCGTAAGCAGGTCCCCATAAATAAGTAAATGGAGCTTCTGCAGAAGGAGCAGCAAGTACCGTAAGCGTAGTGGTTGAGTTAAGACAAATAGTATCATCAGTGGCCGAAATGCTAGAGGTAAATGAATGGACCAAAAAGACCACAATGGTATCACGGGTTTTACAACCGCCTTGCAAATCGCTCTCAATATAATAGGTAGTGGTATCGGTAGGAGCAAAATAAACAATAGAGCTATCGGCATTGGCACTTACCATACCCGTAGTAGGAGTCCAGCTAAAATGATTTCCTCCATAAACGTTAACCTGTACAGGGCCTCCGGCTGTGCAATAATGCTGATCGTGTCCGGCATCGGTTCCATCAAGCACTGTAATATCATAAGTAAATAATTGCAAGCCGGTAATAGGGCAAGCATCATCTTCAAACTGAACGGTAAAATATCTGAAACCGGTATCTAGCCCTGTAGGTGTCCAGGTAAATACCAATTGCACAGAATCTGTTCCACCTACCGTAGTAGTAACTAAAGTAGCACCCGGTATAGAGGCTCCTAAATTAGAACTAACTGTTATCGGCTGCCCATCGGGGTCGTAACCTGTAATAGTAAATGATATGGTTGAACCCGGACAAACCCCTAAAGAGTTACCATCAATTACTGCACCACCGGTAACATTAGATAGTGATAATCCATTTGCAACTACAGGAGCGTTATTACTGCAGTTAATAATTACAATTTGAATATCGCGCATGGTCGTTCCAATCAATACACCGTTGCGGTATTCAGAAACCAAAACATCGACTACGTAAACTCCTTGTTGAGTTGGAATAAAAGTCATTTGTCCGCTTAATGGATCAAAACCAAAACCGCCCGAAGTAGGCATTGGGCTAGTAGCTGTAAAAGTTCCTTGATAAGTTTGCATTCCACCTAAATCGTCAAGAGGAGTGGTAAGTGTATAAACCAACGAATCGCCATCGGTATCTACCGCACCGTGCGAATAATTTACGGTTTGATTTAAACAAAAATAGGGAACAGGTAATGAAGTAAAGGTAGGAGCATCATCACAATTTACTAAGTTGCTATTCAACGTAGCTTGCACTCCAAAACCTAAACTTGGTGGAGCAGGGTCAACTAAATTGTTTGATGTGTTGCGGCAACAATCAGTGTATGAAAAAGTATAAAGACCACATCCTGGTTGAATGGTAATATTTCCTACATAAGTCCACATTTGAACACCCGGCAAAGAACCACCCGCACATGTAGATGATACACTTGGGCAAAGTTGTGAAACTTCAAGACCACTAAACTCCGGAACAGTATCGCAAGTTAGGGTGTTGGTACCACAGGCCGAAGTTACATCTACCAAAATTGAAGTGGCAGGTTGCACTCCACTGCAGTCGCGATAAACGGTTACCACCACCTGGTAGTTATTTCCACCTAAGCACCGAAAAGAAATATCGGAACCCATGATGTGGGTAGCATTAGCCTTTTGAAATAAGCCCATGGCTAAAATAAAAATCAAAACAGGCAAGCTGCGGGTAAATTTGAAGTTCATAGTTATGATTGTGCGTGTGAAATTGAGAGGGCGAATGTAGGCGAAAACACGAAGAGTTAAAACTAATATTCAAAATCATTTTTCAATAAAGCGGAAACAAGTAATAGATATAAAAACTCTGCGGGGCGAAGTGTTTTACTGGACCGCAATTATGTTTTCGAATACTTTAGGAACTGCTTAGGTGATTATTTAGCCGATAGCTCGTGGCTTGGTTTTATGGGCGGGGTCTTTCTCAAAGGAACTTTACTCGCTTTAATTGTGCTGGCGTTCTATTTTACTAAAGTGTAGCATGTCGTTTTGTTTTGGCTTGCTTTTGTTTTAAAGCGTCCCTTTGCCAAAGGAGGATTGAACTTAGGCACTATGGGTTCATCGCTGGTTTTGTTTGCCATACTTGCTGTGGTAATCGTAGTGGAAGTGCGGAAAATAAAAATTGCAGAACCTGAAAAAACGTTAGTGTTGGATTTCTTCTTGTAGTTTATATGGTTAAACGGAATCAGTAATGGTTCCGTTTTTTTTGCCCTCGTTTGCGCTTTGCTACACGCTTCACTTGGCTCACCAGAAAAAACTTGTAACAATATGCCGCTTGTGTAGAACTATATTAAATGAATTCCGTTAACTGCTGTTGAAGGACTACGTCTAAAAACATTGTAAACCGAAAATCTACCTCATGAAAAAGCGAATCGTTCTTGCCATACTCATCAATTTGTCTATTGGTGCCTCAACCGTATGGGCACAAAACACGGGTGTAGGTGAACCTATACCCGGCAGCAAACTTTCAGTAAAAGGAAATACGATTATAGGAACGCACTACTCTACACTACAAGCTCCTGCAAACGGTATGCTTGTAGAAGGGCAAGTAGGCATTGGCACCACCACACCACATCCTTCAGCTGTGCTCGATCTTTCTTCTTCTACCCAAGGCTTACTCATTCCGCGACTTACCTCTGCTCAACGCACCGATATTGTTTCTCCCGCAAGTGGATTACTTGTTTTTGATACCGATTTAAATTTATTGGCTTATGCTGCCGACACTGGTTGGATATTTATTGGCCGCACAGTCAGCAGCCCAATTTCAGGGTTAGCTAATATTAGCGGCACTACAAATTACGTTACTAAATTCTCATCAGCTTCTGCTATTGGTAATTCATCCATTGTAGAAAACGGAACAGGAGTAGGCATAGGTACTGCCACCCCCGCTTATCCGTTACAAATAAATAGTGCTGCTTCTATGAGCGAGTACGCCTATAACAGTCATAAAGATCACGATGCTATTTGGGCACATAACGGTTCACCGGCAGGAACCGGTGCAGGATGCGGAATAGTTGGAATTACCTCGCAAAATAGTTCTATGGCAGCAGGTGTTTGGGGCGAAAACGGCAACTCAACCGGAACGGGTGTAGTAGGTTTTGGAAATGCATCGGGCGCGGTACTTATGAACACCGGAAGCGGTGGGGCCTTTACAGGAACTACCACAGGTTTATTTGCCAAAAGCAATTCCAGTTCGGCTTCACAAGCAATTTATTCCGATAACTTCGGGTCTATTGTACGGGTCAATTATTGGAGTGGTACCACACAATATAAAATTCAAGGAACAGGAACTGTTTCTACCATAGTAAAAGATGTAAATAACCAACCAGTGGTGATGCATGCTACAGAAACGCCTGAAATTTATTTGCAGGACTATGGTCAGGGAATTTTAGTAAACGGAAAGGCTCACATAAATTTGGACCCTGTGTTTGCAAAAAATATAACCATAAACGCTGCGCATCCTTTGCGTGTATTCGTTCAACTCGAAGGCGATTGCAACGGAATTTATATTTCAGGTAAGTCATCTTCCGGTTTTGATGTAGTTGAATTAGCCAACGGCTTTTCAAATACTTCTTTCCAGTACACTGTTATTTGCAACCGTGCCGATGAAACATTAGACAACGGCTTAATTTCAAAAAATGCCGACAAACGTTTTGAACCGGCTGCCTCTATAGAAAAAGTTTCTGCTGCTAAACGACAACTCAAGAAGGAATAGGAATTACGTCTTTTCCACGACCTCTCCACAATCTGTTTTTAACTAACACATCACCACTTCTCACTTTCAACTGTTATTCTACTTTTGGCGGCTCAAAAAATAGAATAACCATGAAGAAGATTTTATCAGCCCTTTTTATTCTTTTAAGTATTGTGAGTTTTGCGCAACACCGCACTTGTTTTACGATGGATGCCGTTACCAAACTACGCGCTACCAATCCAAATTACGATGAGCAAATGCAAGTACAGGAAGATGCCGTTCGCAAATTTCAGGCTACCGGTCAGCAAGACGATTATTTTGCCGCTCGTGCTGTTCGCACTATTCCGGTGGTAGTGCATGTTATTTATAATACTGCTGCACAAAATATTTCTACCGCTACAATACAAGCGTACATTGCGCAGCTCAATGCCGATTACGCTAAAACCAATTCTGATTTTAATACTGCCCGTACTGCAGTGCAAGGTTTAGCGGCAAATACAAACATTCAGTTTTGCTTAGCACAACAAACTCCATCAGGCGCTGCTACCACAGGTATCAACAGAGTTTCAACTACGCACACCTGTTGGGATTCTAATACAGAAACAGACGATATGAAATCTACCGCAACGGGTGGAGCAACAGCATGGGATGTTTATCATTACCTCAATATTTGGGTAGTGCATCTTTGCGGAAGTTCGCCTCAAACCGGAGGCGTGGGCGGGTACTCCTACATACCCGCAGCGGGAAACGGGTTAGTTGGAAATCCCATTGATGGTGTAGTTGTAGATTACTCAATTGGATTAAACAATTTGAGCAATCGCGCCTGGACTCATGAAGTGGGTCACTACCTCGGCTTGCACCATACCTGGGGCGATTTAGCAGCCAATGCCTGTGGCAATGTTTTTCCCGCTACCGATGATGGATACAGCGATACACCCGATTCAAAGGCAGCCAACTTTGGTTGCACACCTTTGTTCTCATGCGCGGGCAATTCATCGTATGGCGATTTGCTCGAAGACTTTATGGACTACAGCGATTGCACCGTAATGTTTACCACCATGCAGGCAAATGCTATGAACAGCATTCTTAGCGGAGTGCGTAGTGCATTAGTAACCAACAATAATAAATGTGGCATTGTAGGTGCACCTACCGCAGCTTTCACAGCGGCACCTACTTCTATTTGCACAGGGCAAACAGTAACCTTTACCAATACATCTACTGGAACTAACAATACATACAGTTGGTCATTTCAAGGCGGAACACCTACTACTTCTACAGCTACCAACCCAACAGTTACTTACAACACTGCGGGAACTTACAGTGTAACCCTAACTGCTACTAATGCTAACGGAACCAACACTTCGACACAAGCAAGCCTTATTGTTGTATCGGGTTCAAATGCTTTACCATTGACCGAAGGTTTTGAAGCAAGCACCTTTCCTCCTTCAGGTTGGTCTTTGAACAATGTTGATGCAGCCACAACGTGGGCACGCACTACTTCAGCCAGCGGTTTTGGAACATCTACTGCTTCCGCTTACATGTATAACTTCAATTACAATGCGGCAGGGCAAAAAGACTGGTTGATTACGCCATCGTATAACTTTACGGGTGTAACCAATGGAAGAATTAAATGGGACTTTGCCTACGGTCCATACAACCAAGCGGGTTATAACGATTCGCTCATTGTGTTGTACTCTACTAACTGCGGAGTTTCATGGACTACACTATGGGGTAAAGGCGGAAGTGCATTAGGTACCGCTACCGCTACTGCAAATAGTTTTGTACCTTCCGCTGCACAATGGAAAAAAGATTCGGTTTCTCTCGCTGCCCTAAGCGGACAAACCAATGTGCGCTTTGCTTTTAAAAACGCCTGCCAGTATGGAAATAATATCTACCTCGATAACGTAAATATCTACAACGCTTCGGCACAAGCAGGCTTGGCTCCAGTGGCTGATTTTGTTGGAACACCTACTACTGTTGTAGTTGGAAACACCGTAGCATTTACTGATTTATCGACTAACACACCTACATCGTGGGCTTGGTCATTCACGAGTGGAACACCTGCTACTTCTACTGCACAAAATCCTACTATTACTTACAACACTGTTGGAGTATATCCGGTAACACTTACGGCTACTAACGGAAACGGTAGTAACCCAATTACAAAAACGGCATACATTACTGTAATCGCTGCCGGTGCTTCTACTTGCGATACCCTCTCCAATATTTTTGCTGCTCCAGCCGATACACTTCGACTTTATTTGTCGAATAACTGGGGCTACCTTGCCGGACATAATGGGTATGGTGATTTAGCAAAAGCAGAGCGATACGATAACGTAACTACTGCGCAACTAAGCGGAGCCTTTTTCTACTTCGCACATGCACATACTAACACTCCAGCTACATCACACATTACTGCCAGCGTTTGGGATGCTACAGGTGCAGGTGGAAGCCCTGGTACCTTGTTGGCTACGCAAAATGTACTCATCAGCACTATTGCTACCGATGTAACCAATTTAAACTTGACGTACGTTACCTTTGCTACTCCGGCTACAGTAACTGGCAATTTCTACATTGGCTTCAGCATGACCTATGTTGCAGGCGACACCGTTGGTTTGGTAACTACAGATATCAACAACATCCCGCTTCCAAATTATGGATGGGAACTTCAGTCAAATAATACTTGGTACAATTACAACGATGCAAATTCATGGGGACTAGACTTAGATAATTTCATTCTACCTGTACTTTGCACCGCCAGCGGAAACGCACCAACGGCATCTTTCACGGCAAACAATACAGCTGTTTGTGCTGGTTCATCAGTTACTTTCACCAGTACATCTACAGGAAATCCTACTTCTTATAGTTGGACATTAACAGGTGCAAGTCCTGCTGCATCATCGGCACAAAACCCTACTGTTTCTTATAACACTGCGGGCACTTATAATGTAGCGCTCACAGCTTCCAATGCAAATGGAAGTAATACATCTACTCAAAATAGTTACATAACAGTTTACGCTAAACCTACTCTTACCACAAGCAGTCCTACATCGGTACTTTGCTTTGGTGGTTCAACAGGTTCTGCTTCGGTAACAGCAACAGGTGCTACTTCTTATACCTACAGTTGGAGCGGAGGAGGAACTACTGCTACTATTTCAAACAAGCCGGCAGGAACCTATACTGTTACGGTGACGGACAATCATTCATGTTCGTCAACGGCTTCGGTAAATATCAATCAACCTTTGGCAGCACTTACACTCACACCAAGTACTACCGATGCAAGTTGCGGGCAGAACAATGGTGTAGCTACAGTTACTGCAACAGGAGGCTCAGGAGGAAATACGTATCACTGGCAAAACAATGCCACCACTGCATCTATCACCAATCTTGCAGCAGGCACTTACTCAGTTACAGTGACTGACGTAAACAATTGCACCGCTGCTACTACTATGGTAGTAGGCACTGCTGCTAATACTTTAACCGTAACTATTCAAACCACTAATGCCGGTTGCGGATTTAACAACGGAACTGCTTTAGCGTTACCTAATAATGTGCTTTCAGGAATAAGTTATGCATGGAGCACCAGTTCAACAGCGGGTAATATAGGTAGTCTCGCTGCAGGCACTTATTCAGTAACGGTTACCAACGGAAACGGATGCACGGCTTCTGCTTCTGCAACTATTACGAATGTGGCTTCAAACATCAGCGTAACATTCAACTCATCACCTGCTGCATGTAGTCAGTCAACAGGAAGTATTACGGCTACTCCAACAGGTGGAAGTGGTGGATATACTTATAGCTGGACAGGCGGAGGAACTTCTGCTACTATTTCAAATCAGGCAGCGGGTTCTTATACAGTTACCGTAACCGATAACAGCGGATGTTCTTCTACTGCTGTGGGAACTATCAGCAATGCAAATGCGCCAACAGTTAGTGTTACACAAACATCACCAAGTTGTTTTAACGGCACTAACGGAAGCGCAACAGCGAGTGCAAGCGGAGGAACACCGGGTTATACTTACAACTGGAGTTCAGGTGTCGGCACCGCGAACGCTTCTAACCTAACAGGTGGTAGTACGTATGTAGTTACGGTTCATGACCAAGCACAATGTATTGCGGTGCAATCGGTAACTATTACCAATCCGGCTTCGCTTACGGTAAGTGTTGCAGCCACTAATGCCTTGTGCGGAAACCAAAACGGAACAGCAACTGCAAACGTAACAGGCGGCACAGGAAGTTATACTTACCACTGGAGCACGAACGGAACAAGTTCAGGCATAACCAATTTAGGAGCAGGAAATTATTTGATAACAGTGACAGATGCTAATCAATGTTCGGTTACTACATCGGCACAAATTTCAAATGCATTGGCACCAAACTCTATTTTGAATCCTGTGAATGGAACCTGTCAGGTAGCTGCACAAATTAATTTGACGGTGAATGGCGGAACAGGTCCTTTTACTTATATCTGGAGCAACGGAGCAACTACAAAAGATATTCAAGGACTCAATGCAGGAACATTTTCTGTTACTATTACCGATGCAAATGGTTGCACCAACACAAACTCGGTGGCTGTAACCGATGCATCGAATGTGAGTGTAAGTTTCACTTCGCAAAATCCTACACAAGGAAACAGCGATGGTTCGGTAACAGCAAATCCATCGGGTGGTAGTGGTCCTTACACTTATTTATGGAACACAGGAAGCCAATTGCAAACGTTGCTGAATATTCCTGCGGGAACTTATACTGTTACCGTAACGGATAACGCAGGTTGCTCAAAAGTTTCGAGCATCACCATCAGCAGTCCTAATGGAATTGCAATAGTGAAGGATATTGCTTTGATAAAAATATATCCAAATCCTACGAAGGATATTTGCAATGTCTATTTAGAACTTTACGAAACGCAGAATGTTAACGTGGAGATATTCAACAACCTTGGTCAGCAGGTTTGGTTCAAACAGATGAACGACTTTAAACAAGGCACCGAAGCGGTAGATGTAAATAAATTCAGCGCGGGTGTTTACTTCATCAAGATTCACGCAAACAACAGCGTGCAGGTGGTGAGGTTTATTAAAGATTGAAGATTTATGGTTGACTATTGAATATTAAAGAGCTCCGAAGTTTGTAAAACCTCGGAGTTCTTTTTTTATAGCATCTAACGAATTCCTTTATCCGGATGTTTCCCTTTTATAGGTCTGTAGAAATTTAGAAACAGTTCCATATCCTGTTCTAAATTTCCGGTAGGGTAAATAGTGGGACCAATACCTACCACTTTGTTTTCGAAATCAAAATAACTGCACACAATAGGCACTTTTGCAGAAAGTGCGATGTAATAGAAACCTGTTTTCCATTTCGTCACATACTCACGAGTTCCTTCAGGTGAGAGCGCCAGAATAAAATTCTGTTTCTCTTCAAACATTTTAGTCGTTTGCTCCACCACATTGTGTTTTGACGAGCGGTCAACCGGAACCCCTCCGGCAAGACGAAACAAAAAACCAAATGGAGGATTGAACGCTTCTTGTTTTGCTAAAAAGGAAAGCTTCATTCTAAAAATATAAATAGCACTAAGCCCGAAGAGAACATCCCAGGCACTGGTATGGGGCGCTGCTATGATGACAAACTTTTTAAGTGGTGGAACTTCACCTTTTACTTTCCATCCCAGAATCCAAAAAATAAATTTTGATAAGTAATACATAATAGACTTAAAGATATTAGAGAATAGACAAAAGACAATAGATTGGAGACATTAGACGAATGCAAATTTCATGAGTTATCATTGCCTTTAAAATTCTAACTATGCTTATAAACGCAACCATACAAGTTATTCCGCTTACACAAATTGAAAAAGCATTCCCAATAGTTGATAAAGCTATCGAACTAATACAGCAATCTGGTATCAGTTTTTCTGTTGGTGCTTTTGAAACTACACTGGAAGGAGAATATGAAGCTGTGCAACAATTGCTTAGAAAGGTGGAAGACTTTTGCTATTCGCAAAAAGAAGTTCAGTTCTTAGTTTACAGCAAATTGCATTTGTGTGGTGGTGAAAATATTTTAGCTGAAAGCAAGACTGCGAAGTTTAAATAAACAGAAACTTCTGTCACCCTGAACCTGCCTGCGGTAGCAGGATTGTCGAAGGGTTTTCAAAGAGAAGATGCTTCGACAAGCTCAGCATGAAATTTCTTCTAAACTGTTTGCAAACTTTTCTCCTTTTCGGCTTTGTAAGATTCGCGTGGTTTTAAACCAAGCAGTTGAAACATTTCTTTATCGGCATCAAAATCAGGGTTGGGAGTAGTCAACAATTTTTCTCCAGTGAAAATTGAATTAGCCCCTGCAAGAAAACACAATGCCTGCTGCTCGAAATTCATTTCATTTCTTCCTGCACTCAAACGCACCATTGCTTTAGGCATAAGGATACGTGCCGTAGCAATCATGCGCACCATTTCCCAAACGTTTACACGGTCTCTTCCTTCAAGCGGAGTTCCTTTTACACTCACGAGTGCATTCACAGGAACACTCTCAGGATGTTGTTCACGCGTGGCAAGCGTGTGCAATAATTTTATGCGGTCATCATCTGTTTCTCCTAAACCAATAATTCCACCACAACAAACACTCAAGCCTGCTTTCTCAACATTGTCGAGCGTTTCCAAACGGTCTTTATAAGTGCGTGTAGAAATAATTTCACCGTAGTGTTCATCGCTAGTATCCAGGTTATGATTGTAAGCATAGAGGCCTGCTTCTTTTAATCGCTGGGCTTGCGGTTCGGTAAGCATGCCGAGTGTGCAGCAAACTTCTAAGCCTACAGCATTCACTCCTTTCACCATATCAATCACATTGTCAAAATCTGAATTATCGCGAACGTTGCGCCATGCAGCGCCCATGCAAAAACGCGTAGAGCCACCATTCTTCGCATCTAAAGCTTTACCTATTACTTCTTCGTAAGTCATCAACTTGTGAGCTTCAACTCCTGTATTATAGCGTGCTGCTTGCGGGCAGTAAGCACAATCTTCAGAACATCCGCCTGTTTTTACCGAGAGCAG
>JAPLES010000063.1 GCA_026391075.1 Bacteroidota bacterium
ACCGTATCTACGTTAAATCTTCCTTTAATAGCTGCGCAAATGCCAACAGTGCCGGGGCGTTTGCGCAAAGGAATTTCTTCAATTAGTCCATCTGCACGTTTCTTATAAATAATTTCTTCGCGATGGTAAGTAACATCAATAAACGGTGGCTTGAATTCCATTAATGGTTCAATCACTTTCAACAAATCGTCAATGGTTTTTCCTTTTTGTGGTGGTAGAACCTCAATAGAAATAAGTGTTTTGCCTTTAGCGGCAGCAAGATGTTCGGTAACTTTCATCAGTATGAATTCAATTTAAAAAGTGGGCAAATGTAATGGCAAACGGGTATCGTAGAAGTCTAATTTCGGGAGCAATAAATTACTTCCATTTATTTTGCACACCAATAGTTTGATGCGCTTCATCAACTTTCTTATCAATTTGCATGGTGAGCATGTGATAGAACATTACAAAATCTGAACCCAAACTAAAGAGCGGATATTTGAAAGTAGCAGGTCGGTTTTTCTCCAAAATAAAATGACCGACCCAAGCAAAACCATAACCGCAAAGGGGAGCTAACAATAAATACCCGGGGCTTTGTTTCACAATAACCAAAACTAAACAGGCTATCACAAGTGATGTTCCAACAAAATGTAGCGCACGATTTAAAGGTCGCGCATGTTCGGTTAAATAGTAAGGATAGAAATCCCAAAAGGTGGTGTATGTTTTTTCGGTGCTCATGTTTTTTTGAATTTGTGCGAATGTAATAAGCCAACGTAAGTTTTGAAACTTCGCTTTCTATTAAAAAATATTTTTACTCCATAATTTAAAATCATGGAACGGAAATTTTTTGTCGAAAGCGGAATTGCTCAAAGTCAACTTGCCGATTATTTGATTGCGATAATGCATGATGCTCGTGCAACTACATTCCGTTACATAAAAAATATTACCCAGGAAGAATTAGACTGGCAACCTTACGAAGATTGGAATACCATTGGTGCTTTGCTATCGCACATTATTGCAGGCGATTATTTTTTCAACTTGTATTTCATTGAAGGAAGAGAAATGACAACTGAAGAAGAAAAGGAGTTGAGCCCCGGTCTTGATTTAGGAAAACATGTAAACGAGTTGAAAGGCAAATCGGTGGAGTATTATCAGCAAGAATTGTTGAAGTCGCATGAAGAATTGAAGATTGCGGTGAAAAAACTTTCGGCAGAGCAATTGCTTGAAAAACGTTTTGATGTTTACGATAAAGTGGACGGAAGCGATTTAGCGTGGACTCTTTACCATAACGCAGAAGATGAAGTACATCATCGCGGACAAATTTCTATTCTTAGAAAATTATACAAGTTGAATTGCGCACTTAAACAGTAATCAATTCGATGCGCTCTTTTTCTCCAACGATTTTTTAATGGCCTCTTTCAAAGCGGTAGCCGATGATGGCTGCACGTTTTCCTCAGCAGCACGAAGAATAGCATAGTCACAAGCACGCTCTGCTTCTTTGTAAATATTCTGTTTGTAAAGCAAATAAGCGTAAGTAAGATTGTAAGTGTATTTATTATCGGTGTTAATGGCGGTGAAGGACCACTTGCTTGCTTTTTGCAGTTGCGCTTCATTGCTTACATTCAGAAAGTAAGTCCAAGCTACATCGTTTAACTCTGCTGCATTTTTAGCAGCATATTTTTTTACGTAGAGCGAAGCGTATTTGTCATAGTTCACCCAGTCGTTCATGTGTGCGTAGTAGTCCATTGAAAGCTTTAAGACTTTTTGGTCGTGGTCGGGTGCTTTGTTCGTTTTAATTAATTGAATTGCCCCATCAAACAATGCTTTGTCATCGGCATGTGGTGCTTGACTTACAGCAGTAGTGGCAATCTGATTTATTTTTTTGTTGAACACCTCCACTCCAACAATGCCTGTGTAATAAGCTTTGTCTTTTACAATAATTCCTAAGCCCGGAGATTTTAAATCGCGCGTGAGGTTGAAAATAGTTTGCGCATGTTTTTTATCGGTAAAATCAGTGGGAGCAAGTTTGCTTAAATATTCCTTGAAAACATCTTCATATTTTTCTTCGGAAGCAACAAGCGTATTCAAAAAATCGCTCAGGAAATTCACATCGCGGTTTCCGTTAGCGTATTTATTTTTCATGCCGGTTAAAATTCCGGGAGTAGGGTCAATTGCTTTTTTGCCATTTTGCAATAATCCACCAACATCCAATCCACCAACAATTTTGTGAACCACATTTCCGCTGCCATCAATCCAAAGCAAAGTGGGATAAGCACGAATCTGGTACTTGCTGGCCAGGTCAACACCTTCGCCTTTTTCCATATCAAATTTTGTGTTCACAAAATTCGCGTTAAAATATTCTCCTACCGCAGAATCAGGAAACACTTGTGCTGCTAATCTTTTGCACGGACCACACCAGGCGGTATAGCAATCCATAAACACCAACTTGTTTTGCGCTTTCGCCATTTCCAAAATTTCTTTGAAAGGTTTGTCGTGTATAAATTCAATGCCATCTGCTTTTGAAAGTTGGCAGTTTAAAGAGGAGAGGAATACAAACAGAATAAAAAGTGATTGTTTCATAACAGCAATTGTTTTACAAATAAAGGACAGAAAAATTATGCCAAGGGTTTTATTCCTTCTTCCAGATATTATTGAGTTCTAAATGAATTTCTTTTCCGTAAAAAATATGGGTCGTGCTTTCAAACGATTCGGTAAAATCAGAAACATAAAAAATATCGGTTGCCTGTTTTTTATCGCTGGCTAAATTTTCTTTCTGCAAAATCCAATTCAATTTCTGAGCCACCACTTCTGCCGAATCAAAAATCTTCACTTCATTTTTATAGAAAGTTGAAATCTGTTTTTTAATCAACGGATAATGTGTGCAGGCAAGCACCAATGCATCAATTTCTTTCAGCGCATCATCACTCAGGTATTTTTCAATCACCGCCTCGCTTATGTTATTGTGATAATAACCTTCCTCAATCATAGATGCGAGGAGAGGAGTTGCCAGTTCGGTATATTGCAGCGAAGGTTTTCTGCGCGAAAATTTTTCTTGATAAACTCCAGAACTGATAGTGGTTTTCGTAGCAATCACTCCTACCTTTTTAATTTCTTCATCGGCAATCACGGCTTCTATCATCGGGTCAATTACGTTGATGACAGGCGCTATTCCTTTATAGGTATCTCTTAGCACTTCATAAGCAGCAGCGGAGGCCGTGTTGCATGCAATTACAACTGCTTTGCAGTTTTTTTCGTGCAATAAAAAATCAGTAATAGTAGTGGCGTAAGAACGAATCAGTTCTTTTGATTTATCGCCATAAGGAAGGTGAGCTGTGTCGCCAAAATAAATGATTTGTTCGTTTGGCAACAGTTTAGAAATAGCATTGGCGACCGTTAAGCCGCCAATGCCCGAATCAAAAACACCGATAGGTTGATGTTTCTGCGTATTCATTTTTTAGTTACCTGTTTTGGGAGCGGTTCCGCTTTTAGGAGTTCCGTTGTTTACAGGAGTTTGCGGAGCGGCAGTAACACCGAGTTTCTTCATTACTAAATCAGTTACATCATTTTGACCTTCGGTATAGTATGCCATAGCACCTGAAGCAATATCAAGAATATAAGTGTACCCATTTGTGCTAGCTACATCCTTAACCGCCTTTACATATTTTTCGTTGATAGGCTTCAATTTATCCTGTTGCAATTTCTGAATGTCTTCATCTGCCTTGCCCTGAAATTCCTGAATGCGCTGTTGTGTTTGTTGTAAATCCTGCACTAAAGTTTCAACAATTGCATCAGGAATAGATTTGTCTTTCGATTTTTCCTGAAGGTCAGCTTGTTTTTTTTGATAGTCGGCATACATACCTTCCAAAGCCTTGGTATAGGTTTGCTTAGATTTTTCAATGTCGGCTTGCATTTGTTTGAACTCCGGCATAGCCTGCAATACTTCGATAGAGTTAATCTGACCGATTTTTTGTTGCGCTGTTGTGGTTCCGATGAACGCAAACATTACGGCTATAACTCCTAAAACTGTTTTTTTCATTTTATGTTGTTTTTATTCTAGTGACTAATTAATTCCCATTTTCTTTTTTACGAGGTCGGTAACATCGCCTGCTGTTTCGGGATGATAAGCTACCATGCCCGAAGCAATATCGAAAATGAAGGTGTATCCGTTTTCTTTTGCTACTGCTTGCACCACTTTCAAATATTTATCATTCAGTGGTTTCATCAATTTCAATTGCGATTTTTGTAATTCTGCCTGTGCCGTTTCCTCAAATGAACTGATAATTTGTTGCAAACTGTCAATCTCTCTCAATCGTTCTTCGCGAACAGCTTCCATCATAGCGGCTCCGTAATCGTTTACCTCTTTTGATTTCTGCTGATAATCGCTCATCAGTTTTTTCAATTGATTAGTGTATTGCGCCTTTCTGCTTTCAAGAGAGGAGTTCAACTGCTTGTATTCGGGCATTACTTCCAAAATATCCTGCGAGTTGATATGACCATATTTTTGCTGCGCAAAAACAGAATTTAAAACAAAGAACGACACGAGAACCGTACTCAATAATTTTTTCACGGGGCGCAAATATAGTTTTTGAAACCTAATTGTTAATAGCGGGAGCAGTGCTACTGCCAGAGGCTATTAAACAGGTAATTCAGTTGTTTATTGTCCTCCCGGTTTTTGTGAAATGCCGAGAGCAGAAAGAATATCATCGCTGCGGTTGAAACGGTCGCCTGCATAAAGCATAGTAGGCCCGCTGCTGCGGTCGAAGATGAAATCGTAACCTTTTGCAACGGCATACTTTTGAACTTCGTTGTAGATTTTATCCTGAATAGGTTTAATCAATTCCTGACGTTTCTTAAACAACTCGCCATTAGGACCAAACTTGGCTTTCTGAAATTCTTTCACTTCTTTTTCTTTTGCCTCAATGTCTTTCATCTTCTGTTGTTTCATAGGCTCGGTCATTAAAACCTGTTCTGCCTGAAACTGTTTATACATATCATCTACGCCTTTCATTTTGGCTTCTACATCTTTTTGCCAGCCGTCAGCAATTTTATCGAGTTGTTTTTGGGCTTCGTTGTAAGTAGGCATTTTGCCGAGGATATAATCCATATCAACGTAAGCGAATTTTTGTGCGTAGGTGCTTGCGCTCATGAACACGATGGCAAGTACGGTGATTATCTTCTTCATATTGTTTTTTGTTTTGCGAGTATGACCAATTATGCTGCCAAAGGAAAACTCAAGTTCGGGATTTTTACAATTGCTAACAAAAGAAGCTATTGTTAGCAGATTTGAAAATTTATTTTCTGTGGCTTATTCTAAACGCATTTTATCCAATATAGTATCTGAAAATTATGTTCGTGCCGAATCTTATTAATTTCGAATTATGGAAACTGTAGTGCCTATTGTAAACCGCGTAGCTCAAAGCGGATTGATAACGCTTGACCTGGAGGAGTATTTTCCGAAGGCGGAAGAGATTGTTGGCGTTGACCTCAAAGATTTTTTGTTTAAAGGTTTGATTTTGCGCGAAGCCGATTTCAGAGAAACGGTGAAGAACACCGACTGGGAAAAGTTCGAAAACAAATATGTGGTGCTGCATTGTTCGGCCGATGCGATTATACCTATGTGGGCTTATATGGTGCTGAGTGCAGAACTTACACCCTACGCAAAAGATATTGCGAGCAGTTCGATGGAGCATGCGCCTGAAATTTTTCTCTACCGCAATTTGGCAAAGCTGAATGCAGAAGATTTTAAAGAGGCTCGCATTGTAGTAAAGGGTTGTGGTGATAGACAAATTCCTGAAGCAGCATATGTGCAGATAGCTGCGCAACTGACTAAGGTGGCTAAGTCGGTGATGTTTGGTGAGGCGTGTTCAGCGGTTCCTGTTTTTAAAAAATCGAAAAAATAATTTTTGATGAACGAAAAGAAAATTTGGATTCCATTACTCATTATTTTTTGTATTGCTCTCGGTTTTACTTCCTCCGCTATTCTTTCGCGCTACAATTATTTTGTGGATGCTCCCGTAAATATTTTTGCCAATACTCCCAATGATTGTGCGGGTACTAAATGGATTTGCGAAACAGATTCTGCCCGAACAGTGTCACCGGTAACTGTGGAAGGCGAATTGTTTTTTGCGGGTGAGCGTGTGCCGCTCGAAGACCCCGAAGTGCGCGAGCGTTTAGAGCGTGAACTGCAACTGAATGCTTACTGGCATTCGAATACGTTGATGGCTATGAAAATGAGCAACCGCTATTTTGGAATGCTCGATAAGGTGCTTGCCGAAAACGGAGTGCCTGCTGATTTTAAATATCTGGCTCTGATTGAAAGTAACTTCCGCAATGATGTATCGCCTGCCGGAGCCGTTGGGTTTTGGCAAATGGTAAAAGCTACCGCGCAGATTTATGACCTGGAGGTAAATGATGAAGTGGACGAGCGTTATAATATTGAGAAGTCGACTACGGCAGCGTGTAAATATTTATTGAATGCAAAGAGTAGTCTCGGCAACTGGACCATTGCTGCGGCTTCTTATAATTTGGGAATAGCGGGAATGAACCAGCGCGTGAAAGACCAGAAGACGAACAATTTTTACGAAATGTATTTTAATCCTGAAACCTCGCGCTACATTTTCAGGATGCTGGCTATGAAAATTATTTTCAGTAATCCGAGGCGGGCAGGTTTTTATGTAAAGCCCGAAGAATTGTATCAGCCCTATAAATATAAAGTGGTGGAAGTGGATAGCTCTATACCTAACATAGCCGACTTTGCCGCGCAGTATCATATCATGTATAAACACATTAAAATACTGAACACCTGGATGCGCGATGCACAGCTTACGAACCACGCGCATAAGAAATATGAGGTGAAGATTTTAGACGTAAATTGAAAAGTCATTTGCAATAGTGTTGGAGAATTCTATTTTTGTCGCCCTGTTTAAAAAACAGCAATGGTTCGGTAGCTCAGTTGGTAGAGCAATAGACTGAAAATCTATGTGTCGGGGGTTCAATTCCCTCCCGAACCACAAGTTTAAATACAAAACCCCGCGTTAGCGGGGTTTTGTATTTAAACTTGATAGAGTTTGATAGTATTAAGCCGATGGATTTTATTAATTATGTTCATTACTTTGTTCAAAAGGGTTGTTTTGTTCTTCTATGCAAACCGTAAAAATTATCACATCAAAACCAATTTCAGCGAAGGAATATTGGATGGAATTGATAAAATTTCGCAGTCTTATTTGGGTTTTTGCTCAGCAAGAACTAAAAACGATGTATGCCCAAACTTATTTTGGAATATTGTGGACGGTAATTAGACCGTTAGTTACACTCATGATATTTACAATTATTTTCAAGTTCTTTTTGCACGTAGCGACACAAACCCCTTATTATTTATTCGCTTTCACCGGCATGATAGCATGGAATTTATTTTCCAACATTACCAACAACGCATCAAGTGCTATTGTGCAGAAGCAAAATTTGATTCGCAAAATGTATTTCCCAAAACTCATTTTGCCTTTATCAAAAATCATTATCGCTTGTGTAGAAGCAGGCATTTCCTTCATGATTCTGCTCTTGCTTATGGCGTATGAGCGCGTTGGTTTTTCTGTCAACCTATTTACGCTACCGCTTTTTATTTTACTGAATATTCTTTGCGGCTATGCGGTAGCCATCTGGATGAACGCATTGAGTATTCGCTTTCGCGATTTGAATCAAATTTTGCCAACCATCATTGGCATTGGCGTTTGGGTAACTCCAGTTTTTTTTCCAACCACAATTATTCCTGCGGGTTATGAAGCCTTTGTTTATGCTAATCCTATGGCCGGTATTATTAAGGGTTACCGTTTTGCACTTTTAGGAGAACCGTTCCCTGAATTTTTTTATTGGACATCTATATTCATTATGGTTGCGGTAATGATAGTAGGTACGTGGTATTTTAGCCAAGTAGAAGACAGTATGGTTGATTATGCTTAATTGCTTTTGTAATGAGACTAATCTATCTATAATCTTCACCTTTTTTAAACACAAAACCTCAAACAAGTACAGACTAAGACGGAAGTATTGATTGATTCGCTTCTTAATACTATGAAGAAAATAAATATTGGTTTGATTGGATGTGGATATTGGGGACAAAATTTTGCACGTATTATAGATAACAGTGCAAACTGTAAATTATTTGCAATAGCTGATTCAGATGCAAAACGCATTGAACAAATTAGGCAACAATATCCTCATGTAAAGACTGTAACAGACACAAATGAGTTACTGAATTCGAAAGAAATTGAAGCTGTGGTTGTTGCTACACCTGTTTCCACGCATTTCAAAATTGTAAAACAAGCACTTGAAAATGACAAACATGTTTTGTGTGAAAAAGTTTTGAGTGATAAAATCGAGGAGATTAAAATTTTGCAAGAATTGTCCCGCAAGAAAGAATTGACTCTTCTCGTTGGGTTCACTTTTTTATTTAATTCAGTAGTTCGACACATTAAGCGAGCAATTGAAAATGATGAATTGGGTAAAATGCAGTACCTCACTTTCAAAAGAACAGGACATGGATTGGTTCGGCACGATGTAGATGTGGTGAATGATTTAGCCTCGCATGATATTTCCATTTTACTGTACTGGATGGGTATGCCCGAATGGGTAAGTTGTACAACAAGAGCAATTTTAGGAAAGGGACATGCAGATATGGCTTTTATGCAAATGGGATATGCAAACGGAATGATTGCGAGTGTTCATGTTTCTTGGGTTAGTCCTTTGAAACAACGTATTATTGAAATAACAGGTGATAAGTGCATGATGATATTTGATGACGTTCAATCATCCGAAAAACTTCGCATCATAAAATCAGACCGAAAATATCAATCGCTTTCGAGCGATTTTGGAAGTTTTCAACTAGCGGTTAAAAGCGGAGATATTTTGATTCCAAATGTAAATTATCCGGAACCGCTTATCAACGAACTGGGAATATTTACAAAGTGCATTCGCAAAAAAGAAAAATTGCCAAACGAGTTTGACCTATCTGAAAAAATTTGGCAAATAGTTGATTGTGCTTATAAGTCAAATGCGCAATTGGGGAAACAGATTAGCGTCAATATTACGTAGAATACACTGCCTCAAAAATTTCAATTTTAAAATTTTTACTTTAGACGTCAAGAAAAATAATTATGATAACTGATTTTTTACGAAAACATTTCACCACCGATTCTGAGGCTAAAAGCTGGAGTCCGGTAAGGCGCACCTTTGTTGAAAATGAAGAGATGGAAAATACTCTTTTAGACAAAGGCTATACTGTACCGGTCGCCTAGAAGATTCTACCATTCAGAAGCTGACAGACCTATATGTCAAGTTGCATAATTTTGAAATTGCAAAAGGAGGTATGTTCTATAGCCTTTATTCACGCGATATTGAATACAGGAAAACTGTACACGAAAGTATTGGTGAGATTATGAAGCCCGTGTACGACTCACTTTTTTCAGACTATAAGGTTGTATTAAATTCCTTTATTGTTAAGGTAAGCGGTCCAGAGAGTGAGTTTTGTTTGCACCAAGACTCGACTAGTATTGACGAAACCAAATATTCAAGCTTGTCTGTTTGGATACCATTACAAGATACAAACATGAGCAATGGTTGTATGTGTGTGGTACCATATAGTCATAGAATGTTTTCTCCTTATAGGGGTATTTCGTTTGAACAACCTTTTGAAAGCATTGAAGGAACTGTTCGTAAATATCTTTATCCTATAGAACTAAAAAAAGGTGATATTTTTTTGTTCGATAATCGTATAGTGCATAATTCAGTTATTAACACATCAGGAGAAAATAGAGTTGTAGTGATGTCTGGTATTTATCCTAAAGAAGCACCCGAGATCAACAAAAGGCCAAGCCCATGCA
>JAPLES010000029.1:0-11265 GCA_026391075.1 Bacteroidota bacterium
AACAGGTGTAGATGTTGAGTTAGCCGGATTAGTCGAAAAAATAATTCTTCCGGCCATATTACTTGCTCCGGAGGTTGAGTCAACAAGCATTTCAATACGGGTAGCGTTTATATACACTGAACCATCATAACCGCGACCATCAATACGGCCTAATGAGCCTGCACTTCCTATTATAGTAGGTGCTCCTATGGTTCCTTGTGAACGCCTGAACCAAAATTCATTAGGGCTTCCGTAATTGGTTGATATATAGGTTGGATTGCCGTTGTTTATGTTGGTTACTTCAAGCATGCCGCTGAGCGATGGAGTGGTGGTTCCAATACCCACTCTGCCGCCTGTGTCTATGGTCATTCTGCGAATGTTGTTGGTGCGAAAGCTGAGGTAATTTGGGTCGGTGGTGCCCACAAAATGCAGGGAAGTATCGATACCATTATTGCCTTTTATTTTCCAAAAAGGAAAGGAAGGATTTTGTATTTCGGCTTGACCTAAAACACGGTAAGCCGTTAAAAACAACAGCACAGCAAAAATTAGTATTGGTTTAAAACCAGTGCAGGTATTCATCATGATTTTCGATATAAAGTGAAAGTGTTCCTTAGTGTGTCTAAAGAAAACAGCGGTGCAATTTACACCGAAGAATTGAGAAAATAGAATTTGGGAAATGATCTTGATTTTTGGGGCAGAAGAAGGGCGTAAATGAGGAGGAAAGAATACTTAAGGTGTAAACGAAAGCACAACCCATTTACTTGAACCAGAATCATAAATCATGGTTAATGAACACTCCCCTGTGCTCACTAAATTCCCACCTGACATTGTATTGATTTGATTAGCGGCAGCACTTGTTGCCTGATTAGTGACCGTCATGTTTTGCGCAGTGGTGTTATACAAAATCAAAATTCTGCCATTCACCCCACCGGTAATACCGGTAACACTAAACGCACCGGCTGGTCCTGTGATTCTATAAAAACTCATGGTATCGACCGAAGTAATATCGCTGTTTGCTCCTGTAACAAGTGCCAAGGTTTTTTGGCGCAAAGCTAAATCGCCATTTACATCGGCACGCGAAGCAGGCGCGTTGGTATTAAAACCGGTTTTTCCACTTTTAAGAATGGTGAAAGCATCGTTACGGTTAGCTGCTAAGGGACCCGTTCCGTTGCCTACATTGAAAATGCGGTCTCTGCGGTCGAAGCCGGAGGCGTTGTTAGCTGCATAATGCGATGGATAAATGCCTGTTACAAACTCGCCATAACTACCCGCTCGGGCTGAGATGCCGGTTACAAAAGCATAAGAGCCATCGGCTGTATCGTAGCCGCCCACCGCTATAGAGCCGATGCCCGAAGCAATATTGAATTCACCCATAGCAACAGCACTTTGCCCGCTGGCGTAATTAGTTTGTCCCATAGCTACCGATGAACTTCCGGTGGCGCGGTTTTGAAAGCCCACGGCATGGCTGTAGAACCCCGAAGCTCCGTTCCCATATCCTAAAGCGGAGGCGGCATAACCGGCTGTATCGGTATACCCTATAGCTATACCATAGTCACTGGTGGTTACACAGCGGTAGCCACCCTGCACACAGAAATTGCGATAGATATAATTGAGATTACCAAAGGCGAAAGAGTATTGTCCGGTAACTCGGTTTCCTACACCCAATGCCACACCTCCCGATACCGCAGTAACGGTATCGTAGCTGCCCATGGCTATAGAGCCGGTACCCGAAGCTGTATTGAATTCACCCATAGCAACAGCACTTTGCCCGCTGGCGTAATTAGTTTGTCCCATAGCTACCGATGAACTTCCGGTCATTGCCGCCATTTTGCGCTCCTGAGTTTCCTTCTCTAAAAACATACAAGCCGGTTCTGTTAGCACCGAAACCAAGCGTGGAAGTGCGGTTGATATACACCAAATCGTTAAGCGTAGGAATAGAGTTAATACCAATAAAACCCGAGGAAGAAATGCGCATGCGCTCTAAATTATTGGTGACGAGCGCAAAATCTGTTGCATCGGTGTTACCAATAAAGTTGTTGTTCACTGCTGTTCCGATAAGCGAAGTAGGAGCCGTGGTTCCGCTATTGCCCTTTATTTTCCAGAAAGGGAAATTGGGGTTTTGTATTTCGGCTTGTGCATATAGAAAATGGTTAGCCGCAAACAGGCACAGCAAAAGTGCAAATAACGATTTGAAAAAAGGAATGCGATTCTTCATTCGAATAAGCGAGAGGTAAAAAATAAAATCGTTTCGTGTGGCTGTTTGTTAGTGTGCTTAAAACAGCGGTGCAATTTACACCGAAGAATTGAGAAAATGGAATAGTGGATTATGTCGGCTGGAAAAAAATCCTTAAAATTTTCAGAGTAGTGTTTCCATACATTGCAATTTTTCTAAACAAGTCTCTTCGAATTTTTTTCAATCTTGGTTTTTTGGATGCAAGATAAAATCCGTTGAAGATTGAGTCCTTTGTCATTTGTATAGTAAAGCTTACTCTTAGACAGTCATTTTTTTCTTTACCACAATACGGTAACAACTCGAGAAGCATTCCCCTCCACCTTATTTCATTCTTAACACTGCCATAACTAACCAGAACCGAATTCTTCTACATTTGCCGCCTCTTAAAATTACGACACACAAACTGCTTTCATGTTTCGAAATATCATTCTTCTCCTTGCCTTTGCTTTGCCTGTATTTGTCTTTTCACAAAATTCGGTAGTTACCGGTAAATTAGTAGATGATGCCGGAAATGCTTTAGAAGGTATTCAGGTATTTTTTACACACGAGCAAAACGTTTTTTCTACCCATACCGATGCCGATGGAAAGTTTACCCTCGAAGTACCATACGGAACCTACCAAGCTAAATACAGCACTAACGATAACAGCTTTGAAAAAGAAACAGCGGTTACAAACGAAGCAACCGCTTTAGGCGATATTAAATACGAAGGGGTTACCGGTGAAACCAACCCAACCACCTCCGACAATTTACCCACCATCACTTTATCTGAAGACGATACCAAAGACGATGGTTCACAAAATGTATCGAGTGTGCTGGGTGCCTCGCGCGATCCGTTTATTTCAGCGGCATCTTTCACTTTTAGCCAAGCCCGATTTAGAGTACGCGGTTACGAAGGCGATGAATTTGAAACCTACCTCAATGGTATTCCGGTTAATGATTTGGAACGGGGCAATACACCTACCAATGAATGGGCCGGCTTGAACGATGTATTTCGCAACCGCGATTTAAGTTTTGGACTTTCACCTGTAACCTTTGCCTTTGGTGGAGTAGGAGGGGTGCAATCGCTCGACACCCGTGCGGCCACACAGCGCAAACAATTGCAGGTTTCGTATGCTACCGCTAACAGAAATTACCGTCATCGGGTTATGGCTACTTACTCCACCGGCATATTGGCGCATGGTTGGGCAGTATCTGTTTCGGCTTCGCGCAGGTGGGCAAAAGAAGGCTATGTGCCGGGCACTTTCTACGATGGTTATTCTTATTTTCTTGCCGTACAAAAATATTTCGGCAGCAACCAATCACTCAATCTTACTATCCTCGGTTCACCTACAGCTTCTTCGGGGGCTTCGGCTGCTACCATGGAATCATTTGATTTAGCCGGCTCGCATTATTACAACCCTAACTGGGGTTACGACCACGGTATTAAACGCAATGTGCACACGCGCACCAGTAATATCCCTAACTTCATTTTAACCCACGATTACAAATTCAACAATCACGAAAGCATGATTACCGCGGTTGGTTTTGCTTTTGGGCAAAGAGGCTACACCTCTATTGATTGGAACAACGCTCCTGACCCTCGCCCCGATTACTATAAATATTTACCCAGCTATATCGAAGATTCAACCTTGCAGGCCGTATCGCAACGCGCCTTTCGTGAAAAGGAATATATGCGACAAGTAAACTGGAATAAGTTTTACGAAGCCAATGATATGAGCCACGAAACTATAGATAGTGCCGATGGCTTTGCCGGAAACACCATTACCGGAAAGCGCGCTCGCTACATTGTGGAAAACAGAATTCAGGATATTAAGAAACTTGATTTTGCAACTACTTACAACAATGCAATCAATAGCCATGTAGCTGTTTCTACCGGTTTAACCTATCAGTTTGTGATTAATAATTTCTACAAGCGGGTAGAAGATTTATTGGGTGCCGATTTTTATGTAGACGTCAATCAATTTGCCGTGCGCGATTTTCCCGATAGTTTCAGCATTGGACAAAATGATTTGTTGCATCCTAACCATATTTTATACACAGGCGATAAGTTTGGTTATAACTATTTAGTGAATGTGCATCATGCTTCGGCTTGGTTGCAATCTGTTTTTACCTATAACAAACTTGACTTTTTTGTAGCCGCTCAACTTTCTTACACGGGCTTTTGGCGCGAAGGCAAAATGGTCAACGGTTTATTTCCTACCCGCAGTTTTGGTAAAAGCGAAGTTCAAAATTTTATCAACTACGGAATTAAAGGAGGCGTTACATACAAAGCTAACGGGCGAAACTATTTGTATGTAAACGGAGCTTACGAAACCTATGCGCCTTACTTTGAGAATGCTTATGTATCGCCTCGCGGTAGAAATACGGTAGTCGACAATTTGAAAAGCGAAAGCGTTTACTCCGTTGAAGCCGGTTATAAACTCGTAATGCCAAATGTAAAACTGAAATTGACCGGTTACTTTACGCAGTTCGTAAACAAAACTACGAACACCACTTTCTATCACGATGACTACCGAAGCTTTGTTAACTATACCATGACCGGTATTAACCAGCGCCATTGGGGAATTGAGTTGGGATTGGAAGCAAAAATTTACAAAGGCTTTAGTGCTACCGCTGCGGCATCATTTGGCAGATACACGTATTCATCGCGCCCTAGTTTAACTATTACGCAAGATAATACCGCCTCGGTAATTGCGCAAAATGAAAAAGTATATCTCAAGAACTTCAACATAGCAGGCACTCCGCAATTGGCTACCACCGTTGGTATTAATTACCGCTCACCACAGTTTTGGTTTGCCGGTGTAAACTTTAATTACTACGACTGGATGTGGCTGGCCGTTAACCCTGCCCGCAGAACTGCACAGGGTATTGATTTGCTAGAGCCCGGCACAGCTAACTGGGATAATACCATTGACCAACAGCGCTTAAAAGGACAATTCACCATGGATTTTCACGCAGGTTATTCTTGGTTGTTGAACAATAATTTCAAGAATTTAAAGAAGCGTTATTTCTTAGTGTTTAACGCCACCATCAGCAATATCAGCAACAACAAAAACTTTATTACCGGAGGCTTCGAGCAGCAACGTTTCGATTACAAAAATAATGTGGTAGATAAATTTCCTTCTAAATATTCTTACGCTCCCGGTGCCAGTTATTATTTCAGCGTAGCGTTTAGAATGAACTAAATAGACGGAAGACGTTAGACAATAGACAATAGAAAATAATAAAACAACAAACTGTATTTATGAATAAAATCATCACCTTTCTCACAGCCGCACTTTTGCTTTCGGGTATTTCTTCTTGTGTAAAAGATAATTTCGACAACCCTCCTTATGGCGGAAAAGACCCTAACGTGGTTGTCAACTTTTCGGTTGATTCAGTTAAGGGCCGTTTTGTTTCTTCCGGTGTTAACTATCAGTTTACCGAAGACAAAACTATTGTAGGTATTGTAACAGCCGATGATAAATCGGGCAACTTCTATAAACAAATAGTGGTGCAGGATTCTACCGGTGGTATTGTATTGTTGTTGGATGGAAGTTCCATTTACACCAGTTATCCCATTGGAAGGAGAATTGCTATTAAACTAAAAGGACTTTGGGTGGCGCAGTATAAAAACCTTATCCAAATAGCCGGCTCCATTGCCGAAGATGGTTCTTTCAACGGTATTCCTTCTTCGCTTTTCGATAAATTTATTATCAAAGGAAGTTACTATCATGATGTTGCTCCTGATACCGTAAGCATTACCCAGTTAAACACAAGCAGTTTGTATTATCAAAACCGCTTAATCCTCATTAAAAATATTGAGTACCAATTGAGCGATGCCGGCAAACCATTTGCCGATGGCTTCAATAAGTTTTCACTTTCGCGCAGCATTAAAGATTGCAGCGGGCACTCGCTGGCTACTTACAACAGCGGCTTCGCTAATTTTGCTTACGACCTTACTCCTTCGGGCAATGGCTCTATCACTTGCATTTACAGTGTATACGGTACTACCGCGCAACTCTTACTTCGCGACCCAGCAATGGATTTACATTTAGATAGTGTTCGTTGCGGTGGTGGTGTGGTAAGTGGAACCGGCTTAATGGCTATTAGAAATTTGTATGTGGGCAGCGATGTTACCTTGCCTGCCGGAACCATTGCGCGAGGCACCGTTATTTCAGACCGAGTAAATGGCAATTGCGATTCTAAAAACGTAATCATTCAAGATTCTACGGGAGGTATTGTTGTTCGTTTTGCCGCGGCTCACAGTTTGAATTTGGGCGATGTAGTAGCCATTAATGTAGAGGGCTTAACCCTCAAATCCTACAGCGGACTTTTGGAAATAGATAAATCAACATCACCGTATGGTGTGCCTTTGGCAAATGCAACAGTTACCGGCAGTGGTACTATTACTCCACGCACAGCCACTTGCGCACAAGTGCAAGCTAATGGTACTGCATGGGAATCTACCCTTCTTAAAATAGATGCAGCTAGCATAAGTGGCGGTGCTACTTATACTGGAAATTTGACTTTAACTGATCCTACGGGAACACTGACACATCGCACTATTACTGGTGCAAGTTTTGGAGGAACAGCCATTCCTTCTGGACCCAAATCGTATACCGGGGTATTGGGAAATTTTTCAACAGGATTTCAACTTTCAATACGCTCACTCAGCGATGTGCAATAATTAAACTTCAAAATCTCTCTTCTCACAAAAGCCACCTGCAAGAGTGGCTTTTGTTTTTTGAGAGGTTTGTTTTAATCGAGCCATGCATTACGCTGTGCTTTTCCTTGTATTGCGCCATGAATTGCTCTGTGCTTCAGCACAGAGAAAACAATAAATTTCTTCAAAAAGAATTTTAATTCTAGGTTTACAACCAACCAAATTCACAACACCATGAAAATTTTAAAAATTATCGGAATCATTGTAGCCGTGCTCGTGGTTCTAGTTTTAGTAGCCGGTCTTATTGCCCCTAAAAAATTTGATATCAGCCGAAGCATAATAACGAATGCCCCTGCCGAAACAGTCTTTAAAAACATCAGCCACTTTGCGGCATTTAACCAGTGGAACCCGTGGAGTAAATTAGATTCTACCATGGTAGTAACCGAAGAAGGCACCGATGGAACGGTAGGTGCAAAACATACCTGGAAAGGAAACAAGAAAGTAGGCGCAGGTTCCATGACCATTACCAAGATTGAACCCAACGCCCGTGTGGAATGGGCGCTCGATTTTTTAACTCCGTTTGAAGCGCATAACCAAGCTTACATGACTATGGAAAGTGTTGGAGGCGGACAAAAACTTACTTGGGGTATGAAAGGGACCATGCCTTTTCCGATGAATGCTATGATGCTGTTTATGGATATGGATAAAGCAGGCGGTAAAGATTATGAAGAAGGTTTAGCAAACTTAAAAGCCATGTGTGAAGCCGCTCCTAGATATGACATCACGGAAGTAGATTGGTCAGCAAAAAATTGTTTAGCTATTCGTAAGGTCGTAGGCTTTGCTGAAATGTCGAAATTCTTTGGTGAGCATTACGGTAAAATGTATGAAGCCATTTTAAAAGCCGGTGCAAAACCTACCATTCCGCTTGGTGTATTTTATAAGTACGATGAAAAAGCAATGAATGCCGATGTGGCAGCTGCCATTCCGTTTGAAGGCAAAAATGTTTTGGCAAAAGGTTACAGCAATTTGAATTTGCCCGCTTCAAAAGCCTATTTGATAAATTATTTTGGTGATTATCAAAAAATGAAACCTGCTTATGAGGCTATGAATGAAAAATTGAAAACCTTGGGCAGAGAAAATCCCGACATGGTGGTAGAAGAATATGTAAGCGACCCGATGAGCGAAAAAGATACCGCGAAGTGGAACACGAAGATTTATTTCTTTGTCAATAACACAGCAGCAGCAAAATAAATGTTCGCTTAATCTAGTTTTATAAAATCCCGAAAGCAATTGACTTTCGGGATTTTTTTGCACAAGCAAAACGCTGTGTTTTACTATAGGCAAAACAAAAACATATTAGCTGCGTAAGATTTTATACTTTGCAAATTGTAATTTCAACCGTGTAGTTTTAAACAATGGCCGAACCGCAACAACCTCAATTTTCTGAACTCGATTTTTTCAAGAAACGCCTTGGTTCTACGGAACGTTTATTGGCAGTTAAGCAACAGCAAATTGATTCGCTCCTCGAAATTACCCGCGCGGTAAATAACAACATGCCCATTAGTGCACTTGCCCGCATCTATGAAAACATTTTGCATTCGCAGTTAGGCGTTAAAAAAATGGCCTTGTTTATAAAAGAAACAGAGGATACCTGGGAATGTATTACACCTGAAGGGCTTTCGCCTGAAATTTTAAAGTACGATGTGGGTTTAAAATTCTCTCTCTTTTCTTTTACTACTCCGGTTAAAGCAATGAATGATGAAGTGCTGAAAGATTTTGATTTTCTTATTCCGGTCATGCATAAAAAAGAGCCTATTGGCTTTGTTTTGATTGGTGCATTCGGTAGCGATTCAAGCGATACCAAAGAAGAAAAACTTAAGTTTATTCAAACCATTACGAACGTAATTGTAGTGGCTAACGAAAACAAAAAACTTTTCAAAAACCAACTCGATCAATTGGTAATGCAGAAAGAGTTGAAGTTAGCGGCAGATATGCAAAACATGTTGGTGCCTTCTAAACTTCCCAATAACGAACAAATTGAAGTAGCTGCTTTTTATAAACCACACAAAAATGTGGGTGGCGACTATTACGATTTTATTACCATCAATGAGAATGAAATAGGATTTTGCATCAGCGATATTTCGGGCAAAGGAATTCCTGCTGCAATTTTAATGGCGAACTTTCAGGCCAACATGCGCATTTTGCTCACCCGCAAATATTCGCTGCAGCAGTTTATTGATATACTCAACACCAAGGTGATTGAAATTACCAAGGGCGAAAAATTTATTACACTTTTTGTGGCTACTTATAATTACACTACACGAATGCTTTCGTATGTGAGTGCCGGTCACAATCCTTCAATTTTATATTCCAATGGCACCGTGCAACTTTTAGATTTAGGCTGCACAATTCTAGGCATGTTCGATACCTTGCCTTACATCACATCGGGTGAAGTGAAAATTGAACCGGGAAGTGTTTTGATAACCTATACTGATGGTCTATCGGAAGCCAGCAACAAAGCAGGAACACTTTTTGAAATGGAAGGCATTGTTGATTACACCAATAGAAACCATGCGCTACCACTCGATACTTTCAACACACAACTTTTAGATGAGGTGGTTACCTTTATGGAAGGAACCGATTTTGATGATGATATTACGCTACTTAGTCTCCGCTTTAAGTAAGCTGCGCTCCCGAATATCTACGGCAGTTAACAGCGCAATTCCCATAAAAAAGAAAGGTCCTACTTTGTCGCTTTCGAGCATATCACTCAACGTAAGATTTACAAACACCATAGCCATCATAATAATCAGCATCATGATAGTACGCTTTGAATCTTCATTGGTTGTGCGGTGATAAATTTTTTCGCCCTGTATAAAAATGGTGGCGTATAAAATTAAAAAGATGGCAAGCCCAATGATTCCCTGCTCGGTTAAAATGAGCAAAGCCTGATTATGTGCCGATGAACGCTCGGGATTATCGCTCACATAAGTTTCAAAGCTGGTGACGGTATATCGCTTATAGTTGGGGTAAAAAGTTCCCGAACCAAAACCAAGCAGCGGTTTATCTTGAAACATACGCACTGCTGCTACCCATCTATACACACGTTCCATACTCGACACATCTTTACCTTCAAAAGTAGAGGAGAGATGATCGCCTAACCCATCGTGTAAAATGGTGTCTTCAAAAGTAGGAGCAAACTTCAGGTAATTATTATTGGTAAAAAGAAAAAGCATAAGCGCGGCCATGCCCAGTGCAAAAAATGTAATAGCAGGCTTCATCAACTTAAAACGCACTACAAAATAACAGGGCACAATTGCCAGCAAGGCTAAATAACACGTACGTGTGTACGATAAATAAATAGCAGCTATGTAAAGCAGAATTGAAAAATTAATCAGCTTTCTTTTGAAAGTATTTTTTTCATACCAGGTTCTTGCTAATAAAAGGAAGGGAAAAAAAATAGAAACGATAGCTGCATAGTTCACGTGGTTTCTAAAAAAAGGAGTCATGGGTTCGTTAATTTCATCGAACGAAAAACCCAACAGCGCGTGACGAATAATTACTTGAATAATGAGTAGCGTAAGCGGAATGTAGATACACCAAAACGATTGTTTCAAATCTTCTTTTGTTTTTAGAACAATAGCACTGAGCAAACAAAATGAAGTAGCGTACCAAATTTTTGCAGCAAAAATTTTGAAAGAAGCAGTAACGTTTATGGAAGTAAAGGCATTTACAAAAATCCAGAACAAGTGAATGATTAACGCCAATACAATCACCTGCGTAAAAAAATTAGTGGGAATAGATTTGTAATTCGAAAAAATATAAACAATCGTTATAAGCATTAAACCAATCATGAGCGGTTCATCGGGCAAGTCGGTAGCCAGCGAATTGGAGAAACTATATTCGATAGAAATAGGAATAGAAAACAGCAGCAGGTAATAAAGAATTCGAAAATTAGTAAAGGCCAGATAAGCCACCAACAACGCGAAAGGAACAAGCGCGAGGTAATAAAGTTCAGAAAAAAAAGCCGCTAGAACGCATAGAATAGTAACCGCTCCCAAAAAGGCAAACGCTCCGGTTTGAACTTTATCTATAGCGCGATTCAAACTAAAGTTGTTTTCTTATTTCAGTAATTTGTTCAAACAACAGAGCGCTGATTAAAGCAATAAAGAGCGTAATCATTACTGTAACTAACACCACTAAAGAACGAACAGGTTTCTCTCTTCTGTCGGCAGGTATAGCTGTTTCCAAAACATAGAGTGACGATTCGTTACCTAGATTTGCCACTTCAATTTGACCAACAATATTATTGAGGTTGTTAAGTTCGCGCGTAGCGTTATTCTGTTTCGACATTATCTGTTTGTAAAGCTGCACCGCTTTATAATCCTTACCATCAATAATTACCGT
>JAPLES010000029.1:11274-50543 GCA_026391075.1 Bacteroidota bacterium
AGCTCCCGAAGAAACTTTGATGTTATAGCGTTCACCAACACGCGCAAGTGAATCACTATAGAGGGTAACATCTACTTGTAGTTTTTTTGTCTGTAGTTTTATGGCTTGGTATTGCTTTGACTTTGCATCTTTAGCGTGTTGCTTATTAATTTCATCTACTCTATGCACAATAGTATTAATGATATCTGCAGCAAGTTTTGGATCGGTATCGTAAAGCGAAATTTGAATGGCATCGCGTTCTGTTTTTATGGCTTCGTATTTTTTTTCAAATTTTTTGCGCACCATCGTTCGCCAATAAGCTTTGCTTTTGTCTATCTTATAATGCTCAGCAATGTGAAACGAATCAATCACATAATCAAGCACAGGATTTGAATTGGCAATAGTGAGTATGCGATTCACATCGGCCTTTCCTCCGAAGTATTCAATGTAAGTGGCAATTTCACCAAACAAAACTCCCCGGTCTGAAAGCGACATATTTTTTGGGTAGAAAGTAGAGTACGAGAAGAACCATTCATCCATTACAAACACCGAAAATAAACTGGCACTTAATCCTGAAACAACGGTCAATACTAAGATGTGCTTCTTCCATTTAAGAAGTGTTCGAACAGCGGCAAGTAAATTGAAATCTTTATCCATGTTTATTTTTTGATTGATGTTTTTGCTTCGAAAGCGCGCTAAAGTAAAATAATTTATGAAGCGGCTTTTGTGCGGAGAATGGCAGTAAGTTTTGATATTGGAATGAGTTTAAACACAACGGCAATCAGCAAGCAACCTGCTATGGAAATCATAAACTCAGTCATCCATCCAACAGGAATTTTAAGTGCTGTAAAAATCACAACTACAGAACCAATGATAAAGCCGAAAATCTTAAACGCATCTGTTCGGTCATAGTTTAAATTAAACTGACGATGCGCTGCAATAAAATGAATAAGCGCAGCTATCAATTGTGTAAGGAGTGTGGCATAGGTTGCTCCCAATGCTCCGTATGCAGGAATTAGAAAAAGATTTAAGCACACATTCAACAACATTCCTCCAACAGCAATACTGTTCAAAATTTTCAAACTTCCGTGAGCTGTAAGCAGTGTTCCGAAAATGTAAACGCTACTCATAGGTACAAAAGTAATCATCAGCCATCCGAAAATTTCTGCCCAATAAGTTGTGGAATGCTGATAGAGCAAACTCATAATTTCGTTGCGGAAGAAGTAGCAATTGCCTGCCGCAATTATAGATAACACCAGCATCAGTTCAGAACTGAACTTTACTAATTCATTAATGTTTTCCTTTTTGCGAATCATAGATGCAAACAACGGCAACAATAAAGTAGCAAACAGAAATCCGAATTGATTAGCTGCATCGAGTAAGCGAAACGAAGCTGCGTAAATCCCCGCTTCATTTTTTCCATCGGGCAACATGCGTTCAATCATTACTCCGTCAATGCGATAGTAAATTCCCATAAGCAAAGCAAGCAACGCGAAAGGCGCGCTCTTGAGTAAAATTTTTCGCGTGAGTTTTAGTTGCCAAATTTTTACGCGAACAACAACTCGTTTACCAACGATGAATGCTGCAACAAGCGCTGTAATAAACAGCGCAGCGGTTTGCGCATAAATGAAATGCATGATGCTGAACGAATCTTTAAACGCGGGGTAGTAAAGCAATGCAAGGCAAAATAGAATCGTAAGCAAACGGTCGAGAATCGAAACAACAGAATCCGTTTTGAAAAGTTGAAGTGCGGCAATATTAGAACGGAAGTAAAGAATTGCTGAAAGCAGAATTTGATTCACTACCAACGCCAGCAACATTTTTAATTGCAACTCGTTGTAGCCGCTCCAGTAAGCAGATAAGAAAGTGAGCGAGAAATAAACTAAAGCGAGAAAAAATTTTATCACTACAAGATTCAAAAAGTATTCTCCTAAGCGTTTTGAGTTTCTTGAAACTGCACGATTATTAAAGTTGTTGATGCCGAAATCGAGAATGATATTGAAGAGGAAAGAATAGTTGAACAGCGCAAAGTAAAGTCCGTAATCAACGGTGCCAATTTTGTTTTGAACCACGCGGTCAATACCAAAAATCCAAAATGGCTTAACTATCAGGTTAACCGCAAAAAGGAAAATAAGGTTGGTGGCAAATTTTTTCCGCATCGTGAACTACAACGGCTAAAAGTAATATTATTGTCGGGTGAGCAAACGCAAAGCAATAGCTGTGAACACGCGGTTTCTGATTAAAAATAAATTGGAAGGCATTGGCTTGTTTACTTATGAATCGCTCAAGCGAATTACAAAATCGCACCCGGAAATTGATTTCTATTTTTTGTTCGATAGAAAATTTGACCAAGAATTTATCTTCTCACAAAATGTTCATCCCGTTGTTCTATTTCCGCAGGCACGCCATCCTTTTCTTTGGTATTGGTGGTTCGAAATTTCAGTGGCTCGTTGGCTGAATAAAAACAAACCCGATTTGTTTTTGTCTACTGATGGTTATGGATGCTTGAATAGCAACGTTTCTCAAGTCCTCGTTATTCACGACATAGCGTTCGAACATTTTCCGGAACACGTATCGTTCCTTGCCAGAAAATACTATCAATATTTTATGCCACGCTTTGCTGCAAAAGCAAATCGCATTGCCACTGTTTCTTCATTTTCGAAACAGGATATTGTTTCGCATTACCATGTCTCAGCGGAGAAAATTGATGTGGTTTATAACGGAGCAAAAGAAGTTTACAAACCGGCTACGGATGCGCTAAAAATTTCTGTGAAACAGAAGTATGCCGAGGGCAAAAACTATTTTGTTTACGTTGGTTCCATTCATCCGCGCAAAAATGTGAAGCGGTTGTTGTTGGCGTTCGAGCAATTCAAACAAGCCACTAATTCTGATTTCAAACTTTTAATAGTTGGAAGAAAAGCATGGAACTTTACCGATGTGAATGAAGCGTACTCTAAAATGAAATTTAAGGAAGACGTGAAATTCATCGGACACATTCCACCAAATGAATTGGGAGAAATTGTAGCAAGTGCTTTTGCCATGGTTTATGTTTCTCTCTTCGAAGGTTTTGGAATTCCTATTGTGGAAGCTATGAGTTGCGAAGTGCCGGTGATTGCTTCGAATATCTCTTCAATGCCCGAAGCTGCCGGTGATGCAGCTTTGTTGGTGAATCCGAATTCAATAGAAGAAATTTCTTCTGCCATGAAAAAAATGGTGGAAGATTCTGCGCTTCGAAGTTCGCTGATAGAAAAGGGAAAAATTCAAATTAAAAAATTCAATTGGGATTTAACTGCTAAAATACTTTGGAGCAGTTGCGAAGGTTGTCTGCACCAAAGATCGGACAAACAAATTCTAGACGGAGGGTGAACATAGTCTGCACCAAAGGTCAGGCGGTTGACTTTAAAAAAATGCCTGACCTTCGGTGCAGACAAAAACAATAACATGCGAAAATCAAAGGATGAAATCATTAACGAATTGAAAGAAAGTTTCGATTCGCTTATTACTGCTTCGGCTGCGGTCAGCAATGAAATGTTCAATGTTTCGAAAGAAAATAGATGGACAACGGCTGAAAATATTTCACACTTGGTTAGCGCAACAAAAATGACGACCATGGCTTTTGTGCTGCCTAAGTTCCTTCCCGTTTTGTTGTATGGAAGACCAGGACATGCTTCGCATAGTTATTTGAAAATAGTAGAGAACTATGAAAAGAAATTGGAAGGCGGTGCAAAGGCAACCGGAGTTTATGTGCCGAAGAAAACTAACTACGAAAAAGAAAAGCTGAATAATAAACTACAAGCAGAAGGTGAAAAACTAATTCGTGCTATTGTAGAAAAATGGAACGATGAGCAACTCGACCATTATCAAATTTCACATCCTATTTTAGGATTGCTTACTGTTCGTGAACTCGCGTACTTCACTATTCATCACAACGCTCATCACCTAGAAACTATAAAGAAGTATTACCTGGCTTCAGTAGGTTCAAACCAAACTTAGTCCACGCATAAAATCTACCGTCACCTGAATGTCATCATAAATGATTCTGTCTTTGTCATAGAACGGAACAATTTTGCGGTAGTCAGATTTTATTTTTTCAATCAACGGAGAACTCTTCAATGGCTTACGGAAATCAAGCGCCTGCATAGCCGTCATAAATTCGATGGCTAAAACTTTTTCAATGTTGTAAACAATCTTGTAAGTTTTTACCGCGGCATTAGCGCCCATGCTCACATGGTCTTCCTGTCCATCGCTCGAAGTAATTGTGTCAACACTCGCGGGAGTTGCCAATTGTTTATTCATAGAAACAATTGCTGCAGCGGTGTATTGCGGAATCATCAAGCCCGAATTCAATCCCGAATCATTCACCAAAAATTTCGGAAGATTTCGTTTGCCCGAAATCAATTGAAACGTTCTTCGTTCAGAAATACTGGCGAGTTCGCTCATCGCAATTCCCAAATAATCCAAGCCTATTGCCAACGGCTCACCGTGAAAATTTCCACCGCTGAGAATTAAATTTTCTTCTTCAAAAATCAACGGGTTATCGGTAACCGCATTTATTTCCCTTTCAAAAACATCGCGCACTTGTGCTATGGCATATTTCACAGCTCCATGTACTTGCGGCACACAACGAAACGAATACGGGTCCTGAACGTTTTCTTTTTGCTCTTTAGCTATTTCACTTCCTTCTAAAAATTTCAAAACGTTTTGTGCGCTTTCAATTTGCCCTTGATGATTTCTTACTTTTTGAATAGCCGGATGAAACGGATTTGTTTGTGCATCAAAAGCATCTACCGAAATAGCCGCTGTAAAGTCAGCTAATTTTTCAACGCGTTCTGCTTCCATAAGGGAGTAACATCCCCAAGCACTCATAAATTGAGTTCCGTTTAATAATGCCAATCCTTCCTTAGCCTTTAATTTTATTGGAGAAATATTTTTCTCCTTCAACACATCAGCTGCATTTCTCTTTTCGCCTTTATAACGAACAGTTCCTTTACCAATAAGCGGAAGTGTAAGGTGAGCCAAAGGGGCTAAATCGCCACTGGCACCAAGCGAACCTACTTCCCAAATGATGGGAAAGATTTCTGCGTTGAATAACTCTGCAATTTTTTCAACTGTTTCAACCGTTACTCCTGAATGCCCTTGTGCCAGTCCTTTTATTTTTAGAAGCAACATCAGTTTTACCACTTCATTTTTCACTTCATCGCCCATGCCGCAGGCATGGCTCATCACTAAATTTTCCTGTAGTTGTTCGAGTTGGTCAGGAGCAATTTCAACATCGCACAACGCGCCAAAGCCGGTATTGATGCCGTAATGTTTTGCTCCGGGTTCAGCAATTTTTCTCTCTAAATATTTGCGACACGAATCAATCTTTTTTTTCGATTCATCACTCAGTTCAATTTGATTCCCATCGGCAATAAAATTACGAAGGTCATCTAAACTGATAGGTTGGTTGCTAATGGTAAATGTGCTCATACAGCGTTAAGTAGTATGCGCCAAATGTATTTCTTCTTTGAAATATTACTGCACGAGCGCTGAAAGCTAATTTGTGAATGACTAATCAAGAAAAAATTTGGCCCCGGCAGCATCATCGGTTCGATCTATTAGGAATTGGGATTACGCGTAAGTAATTTGCTAAAACGAAGTTCCTAACTTTAAATAAAGTCCGGCACCGTAGTAATGGTTAGGAGCACACAAACCAATTAGATTAGGTGTGCCAATAGAAAAATCAAAATGTTTCCAGCATTTGACTAATTCAAAACCAAGATTGAATTTACTGTAACCACCGCCACCTGCACTTACACTCACCAGTAAATCTTTCTGAATAAAATAATTGGCTTTCACAAAACCATACACAAAATATTTTGGCAGATAACGGTACTGTAAACCAAAACTCAACACCAATTTATCGTGCAATAAAGGTTTTGAAAAAACCACGTTCACACTAAACGGCATAAACAGTGAATAAGAATTAGTTGATTTAGTGGGAAGATAAGAACGCACCGCGCTGTCTAATTTTAGCGTGTCGAATGTTTGGCTACTAAACGTAGTTAAGTCGGGCAAAACAAAACCCGCAAAATGAGCACTCTTTACGGCAGAATAATTCACCGGATTTTTTCGGTAAAAAGTATAACCAATGTCAGCCACATCTAAACTCAACTTCCATTTATTTTTATTCATAAAAGCAATATGGAAATCGCCCGAGCCGCCTATGCCGTTTAATTGACCAAATTTGGTAGCTCCTTCTTTTGCCGTATTGAAAGTGAGATCATAATTGAAATCTAAATATTCGCCATCCACTGCAGTATAAATGCTGCTATGCCCTGTTCGAATTTCCTGCTGATTAAACACTTGCAAAAACGAAAGCCCTAAGCCCACATCCATTTGATAATTGCCGTAATCAAATTTCTTTTTTACACCTGCCGATACCTGATTATACAAGTAGTTATAGAACCGAATATTGCTCAGGTCGGCACTGTCACCTTCAAAACGGGCGTTGCCATAAAACGCTAACTCAAAAGCTTCTTTACCGGCACTCAACTCACGCATTTGCCTATGATTGAAAGTGAAAAAGAAACTGCAATCCAATCTTTTTACATAATGCCGAAGAGTGTAACCTGTTTTCAATTGGTCTTCAAAACGAAGGCGGTCGTTAATTCTTCCATCAATTCTATCAATCAGTCCTCGTGTAATATTTTGTTTGAACAACAATCCGAAAACCAAACCTGCCGGCATTTCTTTAGAGTTGGCAGCGTAATCTAAACACACTGTGCTTCTCCAGGTGGCACTATCTCTTAAATCTTCATTAAAAAAATAATTGATGCCCGAATTAGTGTAGTTATAAAGGCGCGAGTTGTTTTCGTTGGTCGAAAATTTTATCTTTTTTCCCTTTACCACTTCGGTGGAATCAGCAGCACTTAGCATAAACGTTAAGCACATGAAAAAGAAAAGGGCAACAATATTTTTTGTGAAATGCAATGGTCTAAGGAGATGTCTATTCATAATTCTTGCTTCGTGTTTCTAATTCAAATTAATTTTTGTGCATTTAGAACTTGGCGTTCACTTTGTAATTAAACCGCGCAGTAAAGGTTATGCCTAAAGTATAATCGCTGTAAATTTTGGTAGGTAAGCCATTGCAAAGTTGCGAAGGGGTGCTATTGAAATCTGCAGTGGCAACTGCGTGGCGCGCCAATTTTACTTTAGTCATTCTATCTTCCGAAACATACAAAGGCACTTTACTTTTGGTAGGAGCCTGCACTTTGCAATTAGCATCGGGTACTCCACCTGCTATATGTGCGTTCGATGTCAGCGTATCTACCACTTGCCAGTTTTCATCGTATAGCAAAATTGAAATGTCTGCATCAATTGGATATTTGTTTTCGGTAATCAAATTCAAAACTCCATCGGTTATGCCATTGATGTTGGTATTGGTTTCTGAAATATTAAAATCGAATGTATCGAGTAACACTAAATGATATGCCAATATAGAAAGCGGTATTTCGGCATTCAACGAAATTTTTAAACCACTCTCGAGGTAAGCGAAATCGCGGTACTGTCCGTTATTGCCATTTACATTGGTGCGTACTTCTACATCATAAATTAATTTGTTAGGCAAAATGCCAAGCAAATCTTTAATGTTTGAATTTGAACTGTTGATGACAAATTCGTTATGCGCTGGTGTCAATGGAAAATCGGTGGCCCGATTAATCACCAGTGCTTGTCCCACGATTGGACCACCCAAATTTACCGAGCCGTTATTTTGACTAACAGCGGTTAGTCCGTTTATTTTTACTTGTCCATCCACGCCTATTCCATTATCAATAGTAAATTTCATGTTCACATCCTCCAACTTAACCGAGCCGCTTTTAAAAATGTCGAGGAAGGCAAAATCGGTACTATCCTTTCCAACCAAGGTATCGCGACCGGCATAACCTTTAATGTAGTTAGGGGCTACATCGGTAATCTCATAACGAATGTTGATGCTATCGGCAGTAGTAATGTGGTGGATGAGTCCATCGGAATCAATATGAGCTACTACTCGCTGCGTGTAAGAATTAAATTTTGAACCGTCTTTACCACTCAGGCTTATGGCAAATCCTGTTATATCAATCAAGGTATCAATAGTTACATTTCCTCCAGGAGGTGCAGCAGGTGTGGTAGTGTATTCATGTAATGGCAAACCATGGCTATCGAAAGCGCCAACAAGCGTGTAGTCCAAATAAAGTTTCTGCTGTACCGAGCTGGTAATAAAAATATGCAGAAATCCGGAGCGCGCATCCACATAGGTAAATTTGCGGTCAGCAATTTCCTGAGTCAAATCTTCGGTAATGTCCACCACATTTTGTGTGGGAAATTTTGCCCACGCCTCTGAAGCTCTAAGCGTGCGCACCGTGGCCTGCAATTCGATGTAATCGGAAGTATCAATAAGCACCGAGTTTCCTGAACTGCCCGGGGAACTTAAATTGTTGATGACAAAATCAAGATTATTGGTAATGCGCGAACCGGCAATGGGGATATGGAATACAATAAAATCATTAGCCGGCACGGGTTGTTGCAATGAATAAGTACCCACCACCGATTGGTCATCGGTATTAATCAAAGTAATTGTAGCGGTAGAAATAGGAATTGGTAAATGATTGGTAGCAACCACTTCTACATCGCCCGAGCTTAAATAGGCACTGTCAAAAAGATCAGGGGCAGCGTAATGAAACGGTGGCATAGACAAACCGCTTACCGCAGGAATTGGCAATTGGTTTCCGTTGAAAGTAATTAGAAATTGACCAAGGGCTTGTGTGCTTGGCGTGAGTAAAGCATTCTGCGCCAGCGTACCTAACGAGGCTCTTACATTGATATTTTGATTGGGTAAACGCAATTCAGTCAGGTTGAATTTTTGACCAATAGACGTATCGGGAATATGAATGATTTGGTCGGCCAGATTGAAATTATAGAGTTGCGAATTGTATACCAGCTTCATTGAATTATCAGGATTCGTTTTCAAAATACCGGTATCCTTTACTAAGTTTCGAAGGGTAAGATTAGTGGTGGCAATAGGTATGAGAAGTTCTGTATCCCAATTTGTCTTTGCATCCTTTTTACAAGATGAAAGAACGGAAACAACAATAAAGAAACAGACGATGTTTTTGAAAACGTTTGACAATTTCATTCGTTATTTTTTATGAAGGTTCTAAAATAGAAAAAGGATGGTAGTGAGGAGTGAAATTACCTCCTAAATATCAACTTGCCAGTTTTTGTAATCCTGCAATCAAAAAAATAACTGGATAACTTTTTACATGAACCAGCACTAAAACAAAACGAGAGCAACCATGGCATGGCTTGCTCTCGTTTTTAAACAAGTAACTAAACGGAATTCTTTCTTGATATCTATTCGCTTTTCACCAAACGAATGCAGCCATTTTTTGTTCCAAGATTATAGCGCACTAGGTAAATTCCTTTGCTCCACAAATCGGTATTTATCAATATCGAATTTTCACCAACAGGCAAACTAAGGTAGAACTGCTTTACTTCCTCGCCTAACATATTCACGATACTGATTTTTACATCCTCCTCTGTTTCGGCACTAATTTGCAAGGTGCTATAGGACTTTGTTGGATTTGGGCGAAGTGATATTTCAAATTTTGTTTCCATCCTATTTTTTGTTTCATCGGTTTTAAAAATAGGAGGAACTATAGGCATTTGGGTAGTGTCGTAGGTATACCAGTCTAATTGATATGTTTTGGTGGCATGACCAAAACCTGCAGGGTCAAACACACGCGCAGTTTGTGTAACAATATTGGCGCTGTTTTGAAAAGATGGATTAGGATACCAAATAAAACGGTTACCGGTTGCTTGTGTTCCGTTCATACTTTGCCGTAGCAAAAGTCCGTTGGCATCCAGCAATTCAAAATCGTAATTCTGTGCATTATTAGAAAGTGTAAAACGGTACATCACCATAGTAGTATCCGTAGTAAAACTAAAATGATCTACATCGGTGCCGGGGCAAATATTTCCAACATAAGAAGTTCCTGAGGCTATAGGATACGCTGTAGCTAACAAATCGTTGTTCTCATAATTATCAGCGGTACAACTGTTCGTAATCCATCCATCGAGCCGGTAATAAAGTTGCGCGTTGTTTTGCTGTGTAGGACAATAAATTTTCACCCAGTATTGTGCTATAGGCGCATTGGGATAGAAAATATATTCATTCATCGTTCCCGGATTGTTGCTGTAAGTAATCAAGGCACCGGCTGGGCTATACAAATCCATACGATAGTTAGCGGGCAGCTGAGTAAGCGAAAGATTGATGTCGGGAAATTGCGCTGAGTTGGAAATATGAAAAAAATCAAGATCATTCTTCGGACAAATTACAGCAAGATTTCCGGGTCCGGTATTGGAACCCACACCCATGTTAATGGGTCGTGAAAAAACATTCAAGTTGTTGTTTTCATATTGATCGAATGCACAAACCACTACTTGCTGCATAGTCCAAAAAATTGTTCCTGCATTAAATGGCGACTGTGCTCCACCGGGGCATACACTTTGCACCACCACGTTGTAAGGCGTAAACGGTAGTAAACCGGGAATCAAAAAATTATTTACTGCGCTGGGAGCCATAAACCACGGTCCATTGGGATACTGCTGCCAGTTGACTATGTAGGTAACTCCAGCACCCATATTATTCCAACCCACCGTAATTGTGTTTGCTGTAAACGCAGGAGAAAATAAACCTGTTGGTGGATTGCCGCAAGGCGAAGCAGACATAACTGGATTGTTTGCGTTTATACGACCATAGCCCATGGTATTTTGCCAACTGCCATTGGGATGTGCGGCATTGGTGGTATAAGTTACTCCACCTACTTTATCGCAGTTGCTCTCCAATATTTGACGTGCTTGTGCACCAGTGAGCGCATTATTTGCAGAAAGGATTAGAGCACACACGCCTGCAGCATTAGGACACGCGGCTGACGTACCATTAAACACAGTATTAAAATCTGTAGGGTTAGTACCGGCCACCCCTAAATTATCGGTAGTAAAAATCTTTACACCAGGTGCCATTACATCGAGCGTATTTCCAAAATTACTTCCCCAAAAATTTTCACCATCACAGCTGGTTGGTGATTTTCGTTGATCGCACATGCTGGTTGCGCCTACTGTTATTACTTCTGCTCGATTAGAAGGATAAAGTATAGCTGTGTTATTCGTATTGCCGCTGGCAAAAAGCACAAGCGCACCTTTCCCGTTTCGTCCTAGAGTAACCGCATTCGTAAGCGCAGTATTTATTACAGCAGCTGTTGGCCCTCCACTCCAAGAGTTACTCAACACGTCTGCACCATTCTGCCACGCAAAATTAATAGCGTTCGCTACTCCTTGATTGGTTGAAATATGAGCCATTCCTTTTGCAGGGCTGGCAAAAAATCGAACAGGCATTAACTTACATCCAAACGCTACACCGGCTACCAATGTTGCGTTGTTACCGTTGGCTGCTGCAATACCTGCGCAAGCCGTACCGTGATTATCCCAAGCGTTAGCAGCGCCACCAAGATTTGCAATGGCATCAAAACCGGGCACTAATTTTCCTGCAAATTCATGATGGTTTAAATCCACTCCATCATCAATAATGGCTATGGTAATATTCGGGGTGCCGGTAGTAATATTCCATGCTGCCTGCACATCCATATCCGCATCATTCAATCCATTTTGCACCGTTGCTGCGCCTAGATTTTCTAATGACCATTGCTGTGGTACAAACGGATCGTTTGGCACAAAATCAGGACTTAGAAAAAGTAGAAAGTCGGGCTCGGCATATTCTACTCCAGTAGTTTGAGCTAAAACATTGGCAAGATCAAGTGCCGTTTTGGCGCGGCTGTCAATAACTTTAAAATGAAAGAGGTTAGGTTCAAATTTATTTTTGTTTACAAACAAAGCACCAAAACTTTCTGCCACTTTACGAACAGCAGAAAAATCGGTACTGGTTTTTGTCTTCACATAAAAATTATCGGTTACCCCAAATTTACTTCCGGTGTTTTCGAAAACCGGATTTGCATAACGCACGTTTAAATTCTTCAAAAGTATTTGCTGCGCATCTTTCCACTGTACATCGGTAATTGCTTTTTTTAGTGTTATTGAATAAACCTGAAATTCTTGAAGGTAGAAAATCTCAGCCTGAGCAAAGGCTGTTTTGTCTACTATTCGCTTTAGTTGCAATGCCGAAAAGCCGGGTTTCGTACCCACCAAAAACGTGTTCAAGTTTTGGTTCAAGTTTGTTTTCCCATCGGGAGACATGTAATAGTATTCGGCCGGACGAGCAATTAAAAAAAAGAGAAAGAAGAGCGAAGAGGTTAAAATCTTTTTCATAAAAAATGATTTCGTGAAATAATGCAGCCTTAAAGACAAATACTATTCCTAACCCTATTTATAGCAAAACTATTAACTTGGGTTCATGAACTTTTAAGTTGAACCTATATTTCTTTAATTCGAAACAATTATGCTTAGTTAAAAGAATTTTTAGCAGGCATTTTATCCCAATATTATGAATTCTCAAGAGCCCATTTTTGCACTCATAAAAGGAATGACTCAAACCGAGAAACGTGCGTTTAAGCGTACGGCTTTTCTAAATAAAGCTACTGAGGCTGGTCACTTTACCATACTTTTTGATGCCATTGACAAACAAAAAATGTATGATGAAGCAAAGTTGAAAAAGCGTTTACCTGCCGGAGCATTGCGAAATAATTTTGCCACCTTCAAGTATCAATTATATCAGTATCTACTCTACGTGCTAGCCGATTACCACTATAGCATTTCTTCGGAAAGTGTAGTGGCTCACTTACAACATCAAGCACGAGTGCTTTTTCGCAGAGGATTATTAGCACAGTGTCATAAGATACAGTTGAAGGCAATGGCAAAAGCAAAAGAGCATGAGTTGTTTGCACAAATGCTCGACATGCTGGAACAAGAGCGTGCCACTGTTTCTTTTTTATATCACGGTCAGGATCTGCTCTTGCGATTTGAGAAAATTTTGCAAGAAAAAAAGTATGTCATGGCTATGCTTTCTAATCTAGGAATATATGAAGCTCTACGCGATCGACTTTATTCTTTCTATGTAAAAACAGGTGTAGGTAGAACAGCTGCCGATGCAAAAATTTTAAAAGCAATTATGAGCGCTCCTGTTTTAAAATCAGAAAAGGAGGCTCTTTCTGTTCGTGCCAAATTGATGTTTCACTACCCGTGGTATACCTACGGATTTATAATAGGAAATACCAAAATGATGCTGTTACATGCACGAGCACAAATTCAGATATATGAGTTGAGCATAAACATGATAAAAGATAACCTGACTAAATACCAGCACCAGTTACATCAGTTGGCCACCGTGGAAAGCGATTTGTTTCTAGAAAAAGATTTTTTGCATACGCTTGCAAAAATTCGTGAATTACCTACGAAGTATTCCAAGCAATGTACAGATTTTACCCATGCAAATATTATTGAATCGGTGCTCTATTTTGAACTGGACTATGCCGAAACGAAAGCTGAACCCGAGCGGGTAACAAAAATTTTAGAGGAACATGAGAACGAATTAGAACACTATTTACCCATGTTTACCGAAGCAAGTGTGGTAGTGGTGTTCTATAAAATTGCTACACTGTTAATGGAAGCCGGTAAACCGAAACAAGCATTGGATTGGTTTGAACGTATTATGGCTTTCAGAAATCAACCGGTGCGCGAAGACATTCAAGCATTCACGCGAATCCTTCAACTGATGTGTTATTTCGAAATTGGCAGTCTTAAAATTTTGCCAAGTGTGTTGAAGAGCACATATAGGTCGCTAAATAAAAAAGACCGGTTGTATCCATTAGAAAAAATGTTTTTGGCTACTATGCATAAATTGGCAAATAAGCCGGAGAAGAAAGTGAAGGATTATTTCATAGAGTTAAGGCACGAAATGTTAGCGTTGCAGAAGGATGAAAATGAAGCATACGCATTGCAATATTTCCCTTTTATAGAATGGGTAACCGCACAAATCGAAAACGTTAGCACTGCTCAGGTGATGAAAAGAAACAACAAAAAATAATTTTTTAAGGAGCTGTTTTTCTATGGCACAAAATAATTGGGTCGCAATTTGCCGAAGTCATCCAGGTATCCTGCATAAGCAGTAAGACCGGTTATAAAAATGTAATCGGTAGGTTTTTTAATAGGAACATATCCATAACCACACAGCACTATTCCATTGTTTCGCGAAGGAAAAATAGCGGGATCAATTTTTCGGACAGTGGTATTCAACACCATTGTAGTGTTATTGTTTTGCAGGGTGTAGGAAGGCGACAGAAATTCTTCAAAAATTCCATTCTCTGTTATACTAAAATAGAAACCCGAAGTAAAACCCGGAATAATCGTATTAGCGTATGCCTCATCTTCAAAATAGTAGAGTTGCGCTTTTATCAAGGCAATTGTTTGTTTCCCTTTTAACTCAGTTTCTTTGTTGTGACGGTACGTTGAAATTTCATACTTGCCTTTGAAAGCAGCAGGGTCAATGGTAACTTGATTGGTTGCAAAAATTAGCGTTGCAGAATTAACAGAATCTAACTGAGCCGAAGCGACAGGACTTATACCTGAAATGTTTCCATTCTGGTCTAAAGTAAAATCTATGTATGCGCCATAACGATGATTTTCATCCACAATAATTCCAGTCCCAGTATTAATATAATGAGGACCAGGAACCAGCAAAACAGTCTTTACTCCTTGATGAAAAGTGCCGTTACCGTTGCTGTCAATTTCAAAACCACCAGTGTAAGCACCGGGGTTTATAGTGATGGGAAACTTCTGCGAGAAAACGGAAAGCGATTTGAAAAATACAAGGCAGAGAAGCAGAAATATTTTTTGCATAAAGCGAATATAATACTGTCTACATTTTTTGATAAAAAGATCAATCAGGAAAATGCCGAAGCGTAAGCTTTCATTTTCACAATCATAGAACTCAAACCATTTGAACGTTGCGATGAAAGATGTGCGCGCAGATTTATTTTGTCAATGAAAGAAAGAGGAGAAGAGATAATTTCTTTTGCACTTTGCCCTGAAAGAACGCGAACGAGTAGAGCAATAATTCCTTTAGTAATAGCAGTGTTTGAATCGGCTTCGAAAAAAAGTTGTCCATCTTTTTCATAAGCATGTAACCATACTTTGCTCTGGCAACCTTTCACTAAAAAATCATCGGTCATATATTTTGCATCGAGTGCAGGAAGTTTTTTGCCAATGTCAATGATGTATTCGTACTTGTCCATTTGGTCATCGAACAACTCGAATTCTTCTACAATTTCATTTTCAATATCACCTACAGACTTTTGCATGGGTCGAAAATAGTAATGGCTATCACACCTTAAAGTTATCCATTAATATAAAAACGGAATCACCTTTTTCACTTTCAATTTGTAATGGCGGTAGCTATCGCCAAATTCTTTTTCAAGTTTTTTTTCTTCCAGTCCTATGCCTATTTCTAAATAGATAAAAGAAATAAATACTCCGGCAGCAGTCATTTGTGTTGGAATAATAAGAGCCAAACCTATAAGTGCCACTATGATACCGGTGTATATAGGGTGACGCACAATCGAGTTCATTCCACCGGTATTTAATACAGGTTCAGTGTTATTGCTGCGTTTCGTATTTACAAAAGCACTCAGCCCTGTAAAATCGGTAAATCCATATTTTAAAATACTTAAGGCAATAATAAAGAGGCCAGCTATAGCAAGAAAAATGCCGCCATATTTTATTGGAACTACTGAAGAAAAGATATAGGTGTAATCGTGTTTGTAAATAAACAGCCATGTAATAACGCTCCATAGTAATACAGAGAAAAGCGTAAAGAATAACCTATAAAATTGAAAAAGAGAAGCACTGCATTTTAGAAAAAAATCTTTCACTCCTTCGCTTGCTAGCCAACTATGCGAAGCATAAAAGAAAACCAGTAGTAGAATAAAATAAAACATACTTAAATTTAGCAGCTTAATTAAAGGAATCAGGAAAGTATTTTCACCGCACGTTTTAGTGCATTGGCTGTTGCATCAATTTCTTCTTTGGTGTTGTAAAATGCAAATGATGCGCGGCAGGTTCCCTCCATTTTTAATCTATCCATTAATGGTTGACAGCAGTGATGACCTGTGCGAATAGCGATGCCTTGTTCGTTGAGCAGAACACCTAAATCGTAAGGATGAATATCGTTTACGAGGAACGAAATAACAGAAGCTTTGTTTTTAGCTGTTCCCACAATTCGCAAACCTTCCACTTCTAAGAATTTCTCCGTTCCGTATGCAAGTAGTTCATCTTCATAGGCAGAAATGTTTTCTAAACCAATTTCGTTGATGTAATTCAATGCCGCGCCTAATGAAATTCCTCCTTCAATATGCGGAGTGCCTGCTTCAAATTTATAAGGCAAATCGTTGTAAGTAGTTCCTGCAAACGAAACACTCTTTATCATTTCTCCACCGCCCATGTATGGATTCATTTTCTCTAACAGTTCTTCTTTACCATAAAGAATTCCTATTCCTGTTCCCGCAAAAACTTTGTGTCCGCTAAAGCCAAGGAAATCGCAATCCAAATCTTTTACATCTACTTTCTTATGTGGTAAGGCTTGCGCTCCATCAATAAAAACTACTGCACCCACTTCATGCGCTGCGCGAATAATTTCTTTTACAGGATGAATAGAGCCGAGAGCATTAGAAATATAGGCAATGGAAACAATCTTCGTTTTTTCTGAAAGCAGTTTGAGATATTCTTCGAAGATTATTTCACCTGAATCTGTGATAGGGATTACGCGAAGTGTTGCGCCTTTTTCTTCGCACAGCATTTGCCAAGGAACAATATTACTATGGTGTTCCATTTCGCTTACAATAATTTCATCACCGGCTTTGATAAACTTTCTTCCATAAGAAGTAGCTACCAAATTTACCGCTTCGGTAGTGCCACGCACAAAATTTATTTCGCGCTCGCTGGCGTTTATATGTTGTGCAACAGTCTTGCGCGCGTCTTCATATTTCTCTGTAGCCATTTGCGCTAAGTGATGCGCACCGCGATGAATGTTGCTGTTGTATTGTTTGTAGTAATCTTCAATTGCGTTGATAACCGCCAAAGGCTTTTGCGAAGTAGCCGCGTTGTCAAAATAAATCAACGGCTTGCCATTTACATGTTGATGTAAAATGGGAAATTGAGAGCGGATAGAATCATTCATTAGAAATTCACTTTTAATTCATCCTTCAACTTATCGCACAAAAACTGACGAATAGGTTTGCTGTGCACATGGTCAATTACTTCATGAGCAAAGGCATAAGTGAGAATTTGAATGGCTTCGGGTTTCGAAATGCCGCGTGCGCGCAAATAGAAAAGTGCGTTCTCATCTAATTGCCCAACGGTAGCCCCATGACTGCATTTTACATCATCGGCAAAAATTTCCAATTGCGGTTTTGAATTGATGCTGGCATCATTTGAAAGTAACAATGCTTTGCTCGATTGAAACGCATTTGTTTTTTGCGCGGTTGGTTTTACAAAAATTTTTCCGTTGAAAACGCCTATGGCTTCATCGTTCAACACGCCTTTATATAATTGGTTACTGGTGCAGTTTGGTGCAACATGGTCAACCAAAATATGATTATCAATATGTGCATTTTCTTTACCAAAATACAAACCGTTTAAATCGGCATGTGCGTTTTCGCCAATCAATCGTGAGGTAACATTATTTCGAATGACAGGTTTGCCAGTGCCAGTGTTTGGCGAACAAAAAGTAATGGTAGCCGCGCTAAATTTTCCATCTCGCTCCACTTGACTTTCTAACGTATGAATGCCAATGGCGTTGCTCACTTCCAATTGCAACTTCACAATATCCATAGACGAATTCTTGCCCACATACACTTCCGAAACATGGTTGTATTGCACGTTTATATTACTCGCATTGCGAAAATCTTCGGCTATCTGAATAGAACCACCATCTTCTACTATCGCTAAACTTCTTGTTTGTGTAAACGCATTGACATCAGAAGCCGTGAAGAAATATTGAATGTAGATGGGTTCATTAACCAAAACATTTTTTTGCACGTGAATGAACGCGCCATCATTTACAAACGCAGTATTGAGCGCAGCAAAATGTTCTTCGGAATAGTTAATCAGTCTACCGAAATGTTTTTCTACTAAAGATGTATGTGTGCTAAAGGCTTCTTTCAAACTGCAAATAGTTAAACCTTTTAAATCAGGAACAATGCTCAACTCCTGATGAAAAACTCCGTTCAAAAAGATAATTCGAAATGCATAAGGCGGTAAACTGGCAATGTAGTTTTTAACGGCTGCATTAACCTGCGAATCTGCGGGAGTAAGTGACAGTTCTTCGTTGAGTTTTGTTTTTATGTTGGTGTATTTCCATTCTTCATGGCGTGAAGTAGGAATGCCAAGCTTTTCAAAAGCGGTGAACGCACTTTTTCTTAACTCAACAACATTCGTGTTACTGACTTCAGCAAATTGTTTTTCTATATTTTCAGTGAGATTCATGTCAAAATTTATTTAACCACTAAGAACAGTAAGTTCCTTAAGACCTTTTGGATTTCATTTCCGAATTATCAAATTTTCAAATTAACTCTCCAACCTCTTCTTTTATCCAATCATATCCCTGCTCTTCTAATTTCAACGCCAATTCTTTTCCTCCGCTTTTTACAATTCTTCCTCCATACATGACATGCACAAAATCGGGAACGATGTAATTCAGCAAACGTTGATAGTGCGTGATAATTAGAAAACTTCTGTTTTTACTTTTTAATTGATTTACTCCATTAGCCACAATGCGAAGCGCATCAATATCTAAACCCGAATCAGTTTCATCTAATAAACAAAGCGCAGGTTCAAGCATTGCCATTTGAAAAATTTCGTTTCGCTTTTTTTCACCGCCACTAAATCCTTCATTGATAGAACGACTGGTGAACTCTTTATTCATTTCCACCAACGCTAATTTCTCTTTCATCAGTTTCAAAAAATCTTTTGCATCCATTGGGTCGAGACCATGATGTTTGCGCTTAGCGTTTACTGCGGCTTTCATAAAGTTAGTGGTACTTACGCCTGGAATTTCTACAGGATATTGAAAAGCCAAAAACACACCTTCCCGCGCACGCTCATCGGCACCCATTTCTAATAAATTTTTCCCATTGAAAATTACTTCGCCCGAAAGCACTTCGTATTCTTCTTTGCCTGCAAGGGTTGAAGCCAAGGTTGATTTGCCGGTTCCGTTTGGTCCCATGATGGCATGAATTTCTCCATCCTTAATTTCAAGATTGAAATCACTAAGGATTTTCTTTTCGCCTATGGCTACCGTTAGATTTTTGATGCTTAGCATTCTTCTTCGTTTTTCTTTTTGTAAGTTCTGTATTTTCAGATGCGTAAGCATCTTTTCTTAGTTCTTCGTAAATCGGTTTTAGGATTTTAGAATAAATCGTTTTGCCGATTTTGTATCCTCTAAATATTTTCAGAATCATTTTTCACAGCAGATTATTCAGATTAACGCAAATTTTATCCCACGCTTCCCTCTAATGATATACTCAACAATTTTTGCGCCTCCACCATAAACTCCATCGGCAACTGCTTAAAAACTTCTTTGCAATAACCGTTTATAATCATGCTCACTGCTTCTTCGTTTGTCAATCCTCTTTGATTGCAATAGAATAATAAGTCTTCGCCAATTTTTGAAGTTGTGGCTTCATGTTCTACTTTACCAGTCATGTTCTTTATTTCCAGATAAGGAAAAGTATGCGCCCCGCATTTATCGCCAATCAATAAACTATCGCACTGCGAAAAGTTATACGCGTTGTCTGCCGTCTTGTGAACCTGCACTTGCCCGCGATAAGAGTTTTGTGATTTACCTGCGCTAATTCCTTTGCTTACAATTCTGCTTCGCGTGTTTTTACCAATGTGAATCATCTTGGTGCCAGTGTCGGCTTGCTGATAGTTGTTAGTAACAGCCACAGAATAAAATTCACCTATAGAGTTATCTCCCTTTAAAATACAAGAAGGATATTTCCATGTGATAGCAGAACCGGTTTCTACCTGTGTCCAGCTAATTTTTGAATTCTTTCCCTTGCACATGCCGCGCTTAGTTACGAAGTTGTAGATACCGCCCTTGCCTTCTTTATCTCCTGGATACCAATTCTGAACGGTAGAATATTTTATCTCCGCATTGTCCATGGTTATGAGTTCTACTACTGCTGCATGCAATTGATTTTCATCGCGCATAGGTGCTGTGCAACCTTCGAGATACGAAACATAACTTCCTTCTTCAGCAATAATTAATGTGCGTTCAAACTGTCCTGTGTTTTCTGCGTTAATACGGAAGTAAGTAGAAAGTTCCATTGGGCAACGAACGCCTTTTGGAATAAAAACAAAACTCCCATCGCTGAAAACTGCGCTGTTTAAAGCTGCATAGTAATTATCCCGCTGAGGAACTACGCTTCCTAAATATTGCTTCACCAGTTCCGGGTGCTCACGAATAGCTTCTGAAATTGAACAGAAAATAATTCCTTTTTCTTTCAACGATTCGCGAAAAGTAGTAATCACACTTTCGCTATCCATTACATAATCAACTGCTACACCCGCCAATAACTTTTGCTCCTGAATGGGAATTCCGAGTTTGTCGTAAGTGCTACGAATTTCAGGGTCAACATCATCTAAAGAGTTGATGACTTTTTTCTTTTTCTGTGCTGCGTAATAAATAATGCTTTGGAAATCTATGTTCGGAAAGTGAACGTTCTGCCATTTGGGTTGTTCCATTTTCAACCATGCTTTGTAGGCTTTCAAACGCCACTCGAGCATCCACTCGGGCTCATTTTTTTTGGCAGAAATAAAACGGACCGTGTCTTCACTCAAACCAACAGCGGCAAACTCCTGCTCAATGTTGGTGGTGAAGCCATATTTGTAGTCGTTACCTACTACTTCGTCAATAATTTTATCGTTCTCTGCCATAAAAATTGTGGGTGCAAATCTAATCGGATTTTGCACAGTTTAGACAGGTTCTAAACAAAATTAAAGCAGATAAAGTTCATGAAATGAGGAACTATTCCTCGATAACTGTGCTGATAACCGGGGCAACCTCAGCATTGAAGGCAAAGAAAAAAACTAAACCCGCGAGTAATGTCATTGCTGCAGCAACAATCATTGGCAAGCGAACATCAAAGTTCAAAAGAAAACCTGCGATGATAGGTGGAATGGTAAACGCAAACGACTGCATAGATTGTTGAATGCCGAGCATTTCGCCTTGACTATCCTTGGATGCTAATGACGAAACAATACTTGTTTGGTTGGGTTGTGTGAGTCCTTGAAAAATGGCGATGAAAGGATTGCAGAAGTAAAGTAGATAGGGTTGGTCAGGTACTAATACCAATAGAATTGCCATCGCTAATCCAAACAAAGAAAAGCGCAACACCTTTGAAGGTGCTAAGCGTTTAGCTACTTGCCGAGTAATTCCCCCTTGTGTAATCGCAATCCAAATGCCTATGTAGCCAAACAACATTCCTATTTGCGCATTGGTAAAATGAAATTTATGTATGAGGTAAACCTGGTTGAACTGCATAAAAAAACTCCAGCCGAATGCTTGAAAAAATATGGTAAGCAGTATCACCCGCATGTTCTCCATGCGAATTGCTTTTCGCAAATTGTGAATGCCCGCAAAAATGGTTAGCTCTTTTGTTTCGACAGGAACAAAGGTTTCTGGAAATTGTTTGTAAACGTAAATCATGTTTACCACGGTAAGAAAAGCGGTGAACACTAATGGAGTGGAAGGATTGAACCACGAAACAATTGATGGGCTAGAAAGAATTCCCCCAAGTGTTGGTCCAAGAATAAATCCTAAACCAAAAGCCATTCCTACAATACCAAAGTTTTTTGCTTTCTCTTCCGGTTTGCTTACATCGGCTAAAGCAGCGAGTGCGATAGAAATATTTCCTCCCATAAAACCTGGGATGGCGCGCGATACAAAAAGCAACCACAATAATTTGGTTTGAATGGCGTAAGCAAAAAGTGCATAGCCAATAAAAGTTCCGATGAGCGAAATCTGAAGAATTCTTTTTCTACCAAATCTGTCGGCTAAAGTTCCAAGTATAGGCGCACCGAAAAATTGAAAGAAAGGAAACGTAGCAGCGAAGAAACCGTACATGATGTTTCTTGTGTGCTCTGCCATTTCGGGCGGAAGAATACTTTGTGCAGGATTCAGAAATAAATTTGGAGTAATAGGAATGATGATTCCAATGCCGAGCATATCAATAAACACAGTAATGAAGACAGCGAGAAGTGGACTGATTTGCTTTTTACCCTTAGACATTATGGATTTGAAATTGGGAAGTGCTTTGCTAAAATTATTCTTTCACTCCCAACGCCTTCAATGGTTCAAGATTTAAATTACCAACGGGCAATCCTTTGTCTTGCTGAAATTTAATAAGCGCCTGTTTTGTTTTTCCTCCCATTTGGTTGTCAATAACCCCGGGGTCGTATCCTTCGCGTTTCAATGCGTTTTGAATTTCAGAAATTTTATTATCGGTTACCATTGGCTCACACAAAACTTCTTTCCATTCCTGATAGCCGCCTTTTTTAACCAATACTTTTTTCATTATGGTTTTGTAAGTAGCCGGTACATCAATTTTATTTTCGCGCTCGGCTTCAATTATTTTTTTGCGTGGAACTACTTTTGTTACTGCAGCTACATCCACTTCGTTGGTAAAAGCTGGCGTTTTCTCTACCTTCTTACTTACTTTAGTATAAATTGCGGGCACTTCCTTCAAGCACCACACTTCACAATCTTTCGGGTTTGCCGATAAACAATTCTTATCAGCTTTTCCTCTCACCCACATTTTTGTGGCTTCTGTTACTAATTTATTTTCTGTAACGATTTCATATTGAGCAGGCGTGGTAACCGATCTTTTTGAAGCGGCTTTTACCATAATAGTATCATAAACTGTTTCATACTTAGCTGGTATTTTTTCAATTTTAACCGAAGCAGGTTTGTCAATTAACTGTTCTTCTTTTATTTCATACTGGTCAGGAACCAAACAATGCGCATAACACTTTCCGGGCACTCCATCTGCCGGAAAATCAGGCGCACCATTCGGACTGCTTGATTTTGTTGGCGTTATTGCCTCAACTGTTTTCACGGGCTCAACAACTTTAATTTCTTCCTTTTTGGCAACCGGAGTTTCTTTCACAGTCTCTTGCTTAGCAACTTTTTTAGGCTGGTCTTTTTGTTCAGCAGGAGTGTTTGGCGGCATTGGAATAGTTTTTCCACCTTCCCAAAGTACTGCGTTTGGGTTTTCGCTTTTGTACTTATCAATATTCGTCTTGCCCGTGTTAATGAAAATTTGCGCCTTTAACGAAAGGATAAAGAAAGTGGCAAATGTTGACAGTAAAAATTTGGATGGCTTCATAACAATGGTTTATGTGTTGTTCAAATGTAGATTTTAATCAAATGTAGCCACAAAAATTTCCGTTGCAATTACAAACAGTTTATTCTTGCGTGTTTCAAAAAATATTCAAATGGAAAATACAGAACAGTTAAGAGAGCAGATAGAACAGGCCTGGGACGACCGTAAACTTTTGCAATACGAGAAAACTCAGCTAGCCATAAAAGAAGTAATTGAATTGCTCGACAAGGGCAAAATAAGAATGGCGGACCACAACCTTGCAGGTTGGACGGTGAACGAATGGCTCAAGAAAGCGGTGATTCTCTATTTCCCGATTATGCAAATGGAAACTATTGAAGTTGGTCCGTTTGAGTTTCACGATAAAATTCCGTTGAAGAAAAATTATAAGGAACTAGGTGTGCGCGTAGTACCTCACGCTATTGCACGCTATGGAAGTTATGTAGCAAAGGGCGTAATCATGATGCCGAGTTATGTAAACATAGGGGCGTATGTAGATGAAGGTACCATGGTAGATACCTGGGCAACCGTAGGCTCATGTGCGCAGATTGGAAAAAATGTTCACCTGAGTGGTGGCGTTGGAATTGGCGGTGTGTTAGAACCCATTCAAGCGGCTCCTGTTATTATAGAAGACAACTGTTTTATTGGTTCCCGCTGTATAGTTGTGGAAGGTGTGCGTGTTGAAAAAGAAGCGGTGCTAGGTGCTAACGTGGTGTTAACTATGAGTACAAAGATTATTGATGTGACTCAAAAAGAACCAATCGAATATAAAGGTGTTGTTCCTGCTCGTTCAGTAGTTATTCCCGGAAGTTATACCAAAGAATTTCCTGCGGGAAAATATCAAGTTCCTTGTGCTCTCATTATTGGCACCCGAAAAGAATCTACTGATAAAAAGACTTCGTTGAACGATGCGCTGCGTGAACACAGCGTGGCCGTGTAGTGAGCTGGATAAGGCCGTATGGTAATCATGTTGCAAATCTTCATGAAAGAAGAGAGTCGTTCATTATTTCATTAAAGCCAAAATTTATTTCGTTCGGTACGTCTTTAATCTAAAGGCTCCATCGGACGTTTCGAAAAGCACGTGGGGGAGCAGTTTTTTATTTTCTCTTTAAGATTGTGCCGGTCGTTTGCATAATTCTACCAAGTCTTTTGCAGAAACTTGACTGCTTAAACATTTGAAATCACCACTACAAATTCACCTCTCGGTTCTTTTTTGGTGAAGTGCAAAATCAATTCATTGGCTGTGCCGCGAACTGTTTCTTCAAACATTTTCGAGATTTCGCGACTACACGAAATCTTTCTTTCAATGCCTATATGCTGCTTTAATTCTTCCAACAGTTTTAAAATACGGAAAGGAGATTCATAGAGGAGAATTGTTTTTTCAATAACTGCAATTTCTTTCAGTTTGGTTTGTCTGCCTTTTTTGTGCGGAAGAAATCCAATGAATACAAATTCATCGGTAGCAAATCCTGAATTGACTAAAGCGGGAACAAAAGCAGTAGCACCGGGCAAACATTCCACTTGAATATTTTCAGCAATGCAAGCGGCAATTAAAATATGACCGGGGTCGGAGATGCCGGGTGTTCCACCATCGCTTACTAAAGCAATGTTGATTCCTGATTTAATTTTTTCCGTGACTGATTCAACGGTTTTGTATTCGTTGAATTTATGGTAGGGGAGAAGCTGTTTCTTAATTTGAAAATGGTCGAGCAGTTTTTTTGTTTGGCGCGTGTCTTCTGCCAAAATTAAATCCGCTTCTTTTAGTATGCGCAAGGCACGAAGCGTAATGTCTTCTAAATTTCCAACGGGTGTAGGAACAATGTATAACTTAGACATTAGACGTTAGATTTAAGACGTTAGACAAATTCAACGTTCTATCGTCTCTTGTCTAATTTCTGTTGTCTGCTATTCAGCTATTAACTCAAACTTAAATCCTTCCATAATAGGATTAGCGAGCAGTTTCTTGCAGGCATTTTCTACCTGAGTTTGTGCTTCTTCCTTAGTGTTTGCGCTCAATTTGATAGTGATGTGTTTGCCAACACGCACATCATGTACTCCATTAAAATTCATTTTTTGTAAACCGTGCGCAACAGCTTTGCCCTGCGGGTCGAGTAATTCTTTGAGAGGCATTACGTCAATTTCTGCTCTGTAATTCATTTCGAAATAATTTTTTGTGTAATTGAAATCAGGATGTAAAGAATAATAATTAGCGATACCGCTGCGAATTTAAAAGCCACTAATAAACCAAGCGAAAGAATTATAAACACGTAGCGCAATTCATTTTCTTTCCAGTCAAACGATTTGAATTTAAAACCAAACATGGGCAAGTCAACCAGCATTAAAACGGAAAGTGCAGCAATCGTGCTGTATAAAACTTTGCCACTTAAAATGTGATGCGCCAATCCAAAAGGATTATGAAGTAATATCAGCAACAAACCCACCACAAAGATGGTAGCTGCCGGTGTGGCAAGTCCATAAAAATTTTCTGACTGACGTGTATCTAAATTGAACTTAGCTAAACGTAATGCAGCAAACAGCGTAACTATAAATGCAGGAACGGAATAAGCATACATTCTGTTGAGCGAAAAAACCATATCGCTGGTTTCGAATTTCATAAACAGCAGATGAAACAAAATTGCACCAGGCACAAAACCAAAACTTACTACATCGGCTAATGAATCCAACTGCTTTCCTATTTCACTTGAGCTCTTTGTAAAGCGTGCAGCAAAGCCATCAAGAAAATCTGCCACCAAAGAAATCAATACACAATAGGGAACCCATTCGGTTTGATAACCGAAAAGAAACACAATAGCTAAACAACCTGCAAAGAGATTGACGAGTGTGACCAGATTGGGAAGGCTAAACAGGTAACTCCGTTTCATACAATCATTTTTAATTCTTACTGTTCATAATACTTTCAATCTCTTCTGCTTCAATTGGAATATTTGCCATCAGGTCAATTGGTTTGCCTTTTGTAACAAGGAGATTGTTCTCAATTCTAATTCCTAATTTTTCTTCACGAATGTAAATGCCCGGCTCGCAGGTAAGCACAGCCCCTGCTTTTAGTTTGTCGAAACGGTTGCCTACATCATGCACATCTAAACCAAGAAAGTGTGCAGTGCCATGAGGAAAATACTTTTTATAAAGCGGATTGTCTTTATCTTGTTTCTTTACATCGGCCGCTTTAAGCAAACGAAGTTTAATCAATTCGTCTTCCATTATTTTTCGAACCTCATTGTTCAAATCGTTGAGCACCATTCCTGCAGTCATCAATTGCGCAGCAGCGCGATGCACACGAAGCACAGCATTGTAAACAGATTTTTGTCGTGAGGTAAACTTGCCGCTTACAGGTACTGTGCGTGTTAAATCGGCATTGTAATTTGCATATTCAGCAGCGCAATCCATCAATACTAATTCACCCGCCTTGCATTGCGCTTCGTTCGAAATATAATGCAATACACAAGCGTTTTCACCGGTGGCAACAATGGGTTCATAAGCATGACCTGTGCCGCGGTTAATCATATATTCATGAGTAAGTTCAGCTTCAATTTCATATTCCCATACTCCGGGTTTAATAAACTTAAGCGCGCGTAAAAATCCTTTGTTCGTAATGTCGATTGCCTTGCCTAACAGGTCCACTTCAAATTTCGATTTAGCAACGCGAAGCGCATGAAGAATTGGTGAACTGCGTACGTATTTATGAAGCGGAAAATCGTGCATCACTTTGCGCGCAAATTTTACTTCGGTGGTTTCACCCATGGAAACACTTCGGTCGTGTTCGTTCGTATTTAAATAAACGTGCTCGGCATAATGCATTAGCATATTAAAGATGCGCTCGAATGAATCATTCGTAAATGCTTCTGCCACTCCTGAAATTTGTTTTGCTTCTTCAGTAGTGTGCTTCTTGCCTTCCCATGTCATAATGAGTTCATTGGTTTTGCGAATGAATAACACTTCGCGGTACATTTCCTCGGGTGCATCAGGAAACAAAATCAAAAACGTTTCTTCCTGGTCAATGCCACTCAGGTAAAACAAATCGGGATTCTGCCGCCATTTGTAACTCGCATCGGCACTTCGGGTAATCATATCGTTGCTTACAAAAACGGCTAAAGAGTTTTTCCTCATCTGCTTTGTAAAATTCTTTCTGTTTTGTTTAAACAGCTCTGAGTTTATGACATCGTAACGCATAGAATAATTGTTGAAAGGCGAATGTAAATATTTAATGAAAGGAGGAAAGCAGATGCCAAAGACTGTGCTTCGACAGGCTCAGCATGACAAATTTCTTTGGCTTAGTCGTTCAACTTCAACACCGCAATAAACGCCTGTTGAGGAACTTCTACTTTACCAAACTGGCGCATTTTCTTTTTACCCTTCTTTTGTTTTTCGAGGAGTTTGCGTTTACGCGAAATATCGCCACCATAACATTTAGCCGTAACATCTTTGCGAATAGCCGAAATGGTTTCGCGGGCTATAAATTTTGCCCCGATAGCTGCCTGAATTGGAATCACAAACATTTGTCTTGGTATAATCTCTTTCAGTTTCTCGCACATTCTGCGGCCAAAGTCTGCGGCCTTGCTGCGGTGAATCATGGCCGAAAAGGCATCTACCTGCTCAGAATTTAAAAGGATATCGAGCTTTACTAAATCTCCGGGGCGGTAACCAATAGGAGAGTAGTCGAACGAAGCATAACCGCGAGAGATAGATTTTAAACGGTCATAGAAATCGAAAACAATTTCTGCCAACGGCATTTCGAAATGCAGTTCAACTCTGTCTTCGGTCAAATAACTTTGATTGATAAGAATACCGCGCTTGTCCATACACAAAGTCATGATGGCACCAATGTATTCGGGTTTCGTAATTACCTGTGCTTTGATATAAGGTTCTTCAATGCGTTCAATGCGCGTTATATCGGGCATATCAGCCGGATTGTGAATAGTTACCTTATCGCCATTGCTCAAATAAGCATCGTAACTTACCTGAGGCACAGTAGTAATGATGGTCATATCATACTCGCGCTCTAAACGTTCCTGCACAATTTCCAAATGCAGCAAACCAAGGAATCCGCAACGGAAACCAAAGCCGAGTGCAATAGATGTTTCAGGTTCGAATACTAAAGAGGCATCGTTGAGTTGTAATTTCTCTAATGAATCGCGAAGGTCGGTATAATCATCATTATCCATTGGATAAATACCCGCAAATACCATCGGCTTCACATCTTCAAAACCATGAATGCCCTCGGCACAGGGATTGTTTTTGAGCGTAATGGTATCGCCTACTTTAATTTCCTTAGCGCTTTTTACACCGGTAACAATGTAGCCTACATCACCGCACTTTACTTCGGGGCGCGGTTCTAAATCAAAGCGCAGAATGCCTACTTCATCGGCAATATAATTTCCACCGGTGTTGAAGAAATGAACCTGATCATTTTTCTTTAATGAGCCATCCATAATTCGGAAATAGGCAATGATTCCTCTGAACGAATTGAACATGCTGTCGAAAATCAAGGCGCGCAACGGTGCATCAGGATTTCCTTTTGGTGATGGAATACGCTCAATGATGGCATCGAAAATTTTCTCTACTCCAATACCCGTTCTGCCACTGGCGTGAATAATATCTTCGCGTTTGCAATCCAACAGGTTGACCATTTGGTCTTCTACCAATTCAGGATTTGCACCTTCCATATCAATTTTGTTGATGATAGGAATGATGGTTAAGCCCTGCTCCATTGCCAGATAAAGATTCGATATAGTTTGAGCCTGAATACCCTGCGATGCATCAATCAACAACAACGCGCCTTCACAAGCGGCAAGCGAACGCGAAACTTCGTAACTGAAATCAACGTGTCCCGGAGTATCAATCAAATTCAACACATACTTCTTTCCGTTTCTGAGAAAATCTAATTGAATAGCGTGGCTCTTGATAGTAATACCGCGCTCGCGCTCTAAGTCCATATTATCGAGAACGGTGTCCATCATGTTGCGTTCACTAATGGCTTTAGTGGTTTCAATTAATCTATCGGCAAGGGTGCTTTTGCCGTGGTCAATATGAGCTATAATGCAGAAGTTGCGTATGTTTTCCATGTTTTCAATTCCCGCTTTACGGGAGAGGGCGCGAATATAAACGCAATTAGCAAAAATGAGCTGTGTAGTTGTTGATGAAGTTTGGAGGAAGCAATTGGCTTCTCAACAATTGGCAATAATCAGACAGCCACACAAACTGAAACTTGTGCAACTGTTACACCGTATAAAATTATACTTAGCTTAACCCTTGTGAGAAAGATTATTGTTTTAACCCTACTTACTGTTTGCTTTTATACATCGCGCGCTTCGTGGGATGTGCTCTTTTGCACCAATACAGATAGCTTGGGAAACTGCAAAGGCAAAGGCGAAACCTTTAATTGGAATGGCGATAAAACGCCTATTGAATTAATTGTGCTGAATAAAGACGGGCTTGGTTTAGATAAGATTCGTTACATGATTTTCAACATGAAGACCGACAGAGAAGGAAAATTGTATGCCGATTTATCGCTTAAAACAAGACCCAAATCTCTTTTCGCAGTAAAAAGGATTTACTTTTATAAACCCGGCTACTATAAAGTTGATGTGCTTGATGTCAACAACAATTTTCTTACCACCGGGTTCATTACCATTAGTGATAGACCGGAGCAATAACAAATTTCTTAAAAATCTCTGGTGTGAACGGCCTGTGCTAATTTAAGCAACAGTTCTTTTTGCTCTTGCTTTACATCAACCGATTGGAGCGATTCAATAGCAGCAGAATAGAGTTCATCCATGCGCTTTTCGGTATCGGCTTTTACACCGAGTGCATTAAACAAGTTTTTTACTCCCGCTATTTTCTCTTTTTCATTCTTGTTCTGCAATAAAGCGTAGAGTTCATCGCGCTGTGCTCCTTTGGCTTTGTGCAAAGCAGTAATCAGCAAATACGTTTTTTTGTTTTGAAGAATATCGCCACCTATTCGCTTGCCCACTTTACTGCCTTCGCCAAATGCATCGAGATAATCGTCTTTAATCTGAAATGCCAAACCGAGATTAATACCAAAGTCGTAAATCTTTTGTTGATTGATTTCATTGGCTCCTGCCAACACTGCACCTAATTGCAATGAACATGCGAGCAACACCGAAGTTTTGTATTCAATCATCTTGAGGTATTCGGGTTCGCTTACATTTTCGCGCTTTTCAAAATCCATATCCATTTGCTGTCCTTCAAAAATTTCAATAGCTGTTTTGTTGAAGATTCGCAACACTGCCGGAATAAACACAACCGGAATATCAATAAGGTATTTATAGGCGTAAGCCAGCATTACATCACCGGCTAAAATTCCAGTATTGATGCCAAAGAGTTTATGAACAGTTGGTATGCCTCTACGTATGTCGGCATTGTCCATTATATCGTCATGCACCAACGTAAAATTGTGAAACAGTTCCATAGCAAAAGCAGGATTCAATGCCTGTTGCACATTGCCGCCAAATAAATCGGCACTCATCATTAACAGCAACGGGCGAATTCTTTTGCCCTTAATGCTCATGATATGTTTAACAGGGTCATACAGCCCCGATGGACTTTCATTGAAATTACTGCTGCTGAATTTTTGTTCGTAAAAGGAGAGGAGTTCTTCGGGTGGATACATATAAGGATGGGGCAATGATAAATATTTTTTAAGGTGGAAAGGTATGGCGTTACTTAGTCTCCCTTACTAATTTACTTTTGTGCATACAAGATTTACATGATTGTATAGTTAGAAGGAAATAAAAATTTTACCTGTTCCAAATGAAAAATAGTATAGCTCTACTCTGTTTACTTAGTTTTATTTCTACTTCACTATCGGCACAAAACAATTACTACTGGGTAAAATTTAAAGACAAAAACAATAACTCTTATTCACTCAGCAATCCTTCGCAATTTCTTTCGCAACCCTCCATTGACCGAAGAACAATTCAGCAACTTAGTTTAGACTCTACCGATTTACCCATTACAGCAAAATACGTGGATAGTATTCTGCCTTTTGTAGATGAATTAAAACATCGTTTAAAATGGATGAATTCAGTAGTTGTAAAAGTAAACACGTTGGCAAATTTGGATTCTATCAAACAGTTTTCGTTTGTAGATAGCATTGGCGGTATTGAATTTTTCCCGTCACGGGCACTTCACAATAAGTTTGAAACGGAAGAAGCCTTTACAGTTGACCAGCACATTACTTATCCAAGTAAATATGGTGCTGCATACCATCAAATAAATATGTTGAATGCCGATTTGCTTCATCAAATGGGTTACACCGGTAACGGAATAACGATTGCGTTAATGGACAACGGTTTCCACAATGTAGGAACAACCCCTGCTTTTGATTTGGCTCGTAATAGAATCGTAAACACTTGGGATTATGTAAATAACGAAGCCGATGTTTACAACGAAGGCGACCACGGTGCTCAAACTTTTTCTTGTATAGGGGCAAATGTTTCTGATAAATATATTGGCACTGCGCCCAATGCCTCTTTTATTTTAAATCACACCGAAGACAATAGTGCAGAGTGGGTAATGGAAGAATATAATTGGGAAGCTGCGGCTGAAGTTAGTGATAGTGCGGGTGCAAATATTTTTACCACTTCGCTTGGCTATACCGAATTTGATGGAGGAATAGGTAGCCATGCCTACAAAGATTTAACGGGTGATAAAACGGTTATTACACACGCAGGTAACATGGCGTTTAAAAAAGGAATTTTGGTTTTGAACAGTGCCGGCAACGAAGGGGCAAGCCCATGGTTTAGAATAAGTGCCCCTGCCGATGGCGATGATGTATTAACCATTGGAGCAGTTGATTCAGCTGAACACGTAACTAACTTTAGCAGCAGAGGACCAAATTTTGCAGGAAGAATTAAGCCGGATATTTGTGCACAAGGTTCGCGAAGCGCAGTGATTGATGCGGCAGGTTTTATTGGAACCAATAGTGGTACTTCGTTTAGTTGTCCTATTGCAGCCGGTTGTGTGGCTAGTTTATGGAGTGCTTTTCCAGATAAGAAAGCAACAGATATTCGCGATGCCATCATGATTAGCTGCGATAATTTCTGGACTCCCGACAGTACACATGGTTACGGAATTCCTAATTTTTACAATGCATACTTGTTACTCAAAACGAATTACAGCGAAAAAATTCTTCGTATTGATGGGGAAATGGTAGTGTATCCAAATCCATTTAATACAGACTTGAATATTTCAATGTATAACGCCAATCCGCGCGATGGTGTGGCACATAAAATTGAAATCTTCAATTTGCTGGGTCAACAAATTTTAAGTCGCGAAGTTTATTTAAGAGCAGCTACTTTCGAAATTGTTCAACTCGACATAGTAAAACAATTAGCTGCCGGAGAATATATTTTACGAATAGATGGCGATAAGAATAATTCCTATAGGTTGGTAAAGGCAAAGTAGCCTCATCGGTTTTTTATTCTCCAAAACTACGAGGTGCTAGAGTTTCATTCGTTTGAAAATACGTTCAGGAATTAATTTTATTACCAGCATGATGTACCGCCAAATAGGTAATACATAAATTTCGTTTCTGTTTGAATCTATAGCATGCATAATTTGTTCCGCTACTTCTTCAGCAGTTGCGGTAATAAATTTCGGCAACTGCAAATGTGCGGTCATCGCAGTTTTTACATAGCCGGGCTTTACCGTAAGCACTTGCACGTTATACACGCGTAATCTATTTCTTAAACCACTGAGGTAAGTAGTTAAAGCCGCTTTACTGCTGCCGTAGAAATAATTGGATTGCCTTCCTCTGTCTCCTGCCACCGATGATATTCCTACAATAATTCCTTTGCGCTGTTGTTGAAATTTGCTCGCGAACAGTTCGAGTATAGAAACTGCTCCTACATAATTTGTCTCTATAATTTTGAGCATCTCTTTGTTATTCTGCTCGGCTAATTCTTGATTTCCTAAAAAGCCGAATACGCAAAACACGGCATCGCTATTTTCAGGAATCTGTTGCATAAAAGAAACGTGACTTGAATAATTCAGTGCATCAAATTCAACAAGTGAAACAGAAATATGGTAAGCAGTTTCTAATTCCATCTTCATCGGTTTCATTTCTGCAGCATTACGAGCAGCCAACACTAAATCAACTTTGCGCTTTGCTAAGTTAACGGCTAAGGCTTTAGCCATGTCTGATTTTGCTCCAAGAATTATTGCTGTTCTCATTTTATATAACCAATCCTTTCGGCTTGTGCCGAACTGAATTTTTTAGTGGGATTGAACTTCTTTACTACGTTTTGAAACTCCTGCAATTTTGGATAACCTTTTTCCATGGCCGTTAAATTCATTCGCGCATCTTTAGCTAAATAAATTCTTCCACCTAATTTTAAAACTACTTCATCCAACTTATCGAGCAAAGCAAATAAAGTATCGGTGCGCTTAAAATCCAATGAAACGGTGAACCCTTTTAACGGAAAACTAAGCAGCGCATTTTCATCACAGTCACCGAATTGTTTTAGCACAGCTAATAAACATTTATCGTTAGAAGCAAAAACTTCATCTAAAATTAGTTGTGTTCCTTCTTCAGCAAATAAGGTTGGCAATACAAATTGGTATTGCAAAAAACCTTTTCTCCCGTAGAGTTTATTCCAATCTAAAATAGTATCAAGCGGAAAAAAGAAATCGGAGAAAGGAATACTAGCCGAATCCTTTGCTCTTAGTTGTACTAGCCATTTTATTCGATTAAAAATTTGAACTAATCGCCATTGCAGAAACCAGGAAGGCAAGTAGAAAGGAACCCGAAAAGTTTTTTTCATCCTTACCTTCAATAGGTTTAGTTTTTTTTTGGCCGACAATTCTACCAAAGTGTTGGGTCTTGCCAATGTTAGTATGCCCTTGTAATTTTTATTCTTTTTTGAAAGACAATCTATCCATGCTACTTTATGTTCTGCCGAATTGTTTTCTCGAAATGCGTGAAACAGTTCTGATAGACTATTGCAAAAAATATTTTCTACGTGCAGATAAACAGATTCAATTGGCACTACTCGAAAGGTAACTTGCCATATAAACCCTGTTAACCCCATACCGCCACAGGTAGCCCAAAATAAATCTGGCTCAACAGTGCGTGAACAAACCATTGTTTCGCCACTTGCTAAAAGCAATTTCATTTCTGTTACATGTTTCGAAAAACTGCCTTGAGCAAAATGATTTTTTCCATGAACATCACAAGCCACAGCACCGCCAATTGTAATAAACTGTGTGCCCGGCACAACCGGTAAAAAATATCCTGCAGGAACAGTTAGTTCTAAAATTTGCGCTAAGAGCACTCCGCTTTCGCAGGTGATTGTTCTATTTGTTTTGTCAAAATCAATGATGTTGTTTAGTCCTAAACAGGAGAGAAGAGGAGCGCCTAATGAAGAGTCGCCATAACTTTTTCCGTTACCGCGAGCGGTCAAATGCTTTTGAGTTAATACATACTCGCGCAACTGATGAACAGTACTGCTTTCGAAAATTGCACTTGTTGAGGCAGGATAATTTCCCCAACCGGTAACTTCGTTTTTATGAACTGTATTATTTTTTTTAATGCTTCCCATCTTTTTTACGCAAGCGCGAAAGTCTAATTTTTTATCAAGCTATAGTCAGCATCTGTTATCGCGAAATCAATTCAACGCAAGTTGTAAGAGTTGAAACGTTATTGAAAGGCGAAGTACTCTTGCACTGGTTTGTTGGCTGCTATTACGCAGGCAACAAATGCAAATGCGAGAACCTATTAAATTGCTGACCTAAATTTTTCTATGCGTTTTATTCAGCTGCTCTATGTTGCTTTGTTTTTTTGTTTGCCGCTTTCGGTAGAAAATTTGAGTTTGGGTTTTGGTATAAATATTCCAACTGAACCTATCGAACTGCTCATAGCCATTTGTCTTATGTTTCAATACAAGGCAATCATTCTAATGCTGCAAAGCGTTTACAAAAATCCCTTGTTCATTTCTATTGTAGGGCTTTCTGTCTTCTCTTGGTTGAGTTGTTTCAGTTCGCAAATGGCTATTGTATCCATTAAGTACACCTTGATTGAAACTTTGCATTTGCTCGTGTTCGTGGGTGGAATTTTCCTGGTAGAAAAAGAAAATCCGAAATTCTTTTTCAAATGTATGCTTGCCTACAGTCTCACTTTCGTGGCTTTGCTTTTTCATGCCTGGTATTTACAAGCGCAGTACAATTTTGTTATTGATTTTTCTGCGGCCGCTATGCGCCCTTTTTATAAAGACCATCCGCTATACGGTTCGGCTATTGCCTTTCTGCTGCCTTTTTGGGGGTACTTATCTTTTGCTAAAACAAAATTTCCTTCATCTGCAGCTTTAAAAAAAGTAGCGCCATTTGTTTTACTGATACTGCTCATAGGTTTGTTTCTTTCCTTCTCACGCGCGGCCTGGTTTACTTTTGTTTTTGCTTTAATTTTCTCGCTCTTGCTTTACAACTTCAGAAATAAAATACAGCAGCTAATCTTGGTTCTTACATTTTTTTCAATTGTAATTCTGCTATGCGTATCGCTCTTTTTTAAAATTGCACAAACTGCAGAAGCTGTGAAAAGTAGTTCTGTCAAAAATCAATTTCTTTCTGCCTTCAACTGGACTTATGATATAGCAAATTTGGAACGCCTTAACCGCTATAAATGCGCTTTACGAATGTTTAAAGAAAAGCCACTTACCGGTTTCGGAAACAACATGTATAAGTTCAGTTACTTTAATTACCAGCAACCAGAAGAGATGACCCGAATTAGTTTGTCCCACCCAATTGCAAACGAAAGATTAGGCACCGGTGGTAATTCACATTCCGATTATTTGGCCACGCTTACCGAATTAGGCATAGGAGGATTTGCTTCTTGGTTTGGTATTGTGTTTTTCGCGTTGTGGTTTTCGTTGTGCAAATTTTTTAGGGAACAGCAAACAATTTTCTTAGTCATTTTTTTTGCTTTACTCACATATGTACTACATGTGGCTGTAAATAATTTTATGCATGAAGAAAAAATTTCAGCTCTTTTTTGGATGTGCTGCGGAGTAATCTTAGCAAGTGGTTATCATTCCAACGTGACAAAACTTACGAATGCTGGCTAAAATAAAATCGTATTGGAATACAAAACTCAGAACGCTTCGTTATGCTCAAATGAGCCGTCAAGATATTTTCAATTCTATTTATAATAACAGAACGTGGACCGGTATGCGAAATGAAATTCCTGTTTCAGGAAGAGGTTCCATGCTGGCAAATACACAGGGAGTAAGAAAAGGACTGGAGGAGATTGTGGAAAACTACGCTATTAATTTAATGGTTGATATAGGATGTGGCGATTTTACTTGGATGCAAAAAACAAATCTGCCGGGGGTGTATTACACAGGCACCGAAATTGTATCTGCGCTTGTTCACCAAAACGAAAAATTATTTGGTTCATCAACTCTAAAATTTATTGAACTTGATATTTGCAAACACGAATTACCAAAAGCAGATTTAATTCTTTGTCGCGATTGTATGGTTCACCTTTCTCTTTCAGAAATTTCAATGGCCATAAAAAATATTCAATCTTCAAACGCTACCTATTTACTCGCCACTACTTTTACAGGAATTACAGAGAACAAAGAGATAGTTACCGGTTTATGGCGACCAATTAATTTGGAATTGCCGCCTTTTAATTTTTCCACACCTGAATTTTATTTGAAAGAGGATGATCAACCGGTAAATTCAAACGGTATTGAAAAAGCCTTAGGCTTTTGGAAATTAAAATGAATCGAGGTCACCAAGTGTAACGCCAATTTTGGAGAGCGGAAAAGCGGAACTCAAATTGTGATATAAAATCTTCCAGGAACCCACATTCGGATATAATGCAGCAAAAGATTTATCGAGTTGAGAACCACCATGCGTTTGAAAATAAATATTGGTAGCTCCCAAACTTTTAGCTCGCGATATCAACACGGTCATAACTTGTTTTAATTCAACGGGCGAAACAATATCCATATCACCAATAAAAAGTGAACCGTTTAGTTTAAGCCAAACTTTTTTGCCTTGTATAGTTACAAGAATACTTCCACCAAATTTTTTGTAATCAAAAAAAGAACGGTCGCGAACGGTTGTAACATAATCGCATTCACGCAACGAGTGCAGCGGAAATTCATTTGTTATTTCCAAACCTAAAATTTTTTCAAGAGACTTTTGTTTGTATAAAAACTGATTCGTTTTTCGGGTAAGGTAGGAGGTGTAACGGTTGGCTATAGGAATGCAATACCCATTGATGTTAGGAGTGGGCAACCAGTTTAATTTTTTTGTAGCACTTTTAACTGAAGCATCATTTGGGAAACCCCAAATGAAGGATACATTTTCGTTCTGCAAATCTTCATATACATAGTCCATTAGCATTTTAAAAATTCCTTGTTTCATGTAAAGCGGGTGAGTCATGCTATCAACCGATTGAACAGCTAGTTCTTTCTTGCCTTGATATTCGAGAGCGTATGGAATCATACCGGTAAAACCCGCTGCAGTTTGATTGTCGAAAGCGAAATATCCGTATTTACTTTCGGTGAGATGGGCGGTGTTATATTTAGAAGCGAAATAGGAAACCGGCAATTGCTTTTTGTACAGACTATAATAAAGTAGCGGAAGATGATGAAGATTGGAATCAGAAAGACGTTCGAATCGGTAATTCAAAATTTTTTATTTGCGATAAACAAAACCTGATTGTAAGCCGAAAGATATGGATTAGTACCAAACTGATAAATGATATCGTTTGCTTTAATTTTTCCTACTACATCCATTTGAGCAAACAGTTGATGCGAATAGTTTGCCTTGCGCGTAAGTTGAATCGTTCGTTCATCGTAACCACCGAAAGGGGCAGCGAAAAACTGCACTTCTTTTTCAATAACACTTTCGAGAATTTGTTTCGAAGAATTTAATTCATCTGTTACTTCTTCGTTCGAAAGAAATGGCAAATTGGTATGCGTGTAACCATGCGAACCTATGGTGAACAACGAATTTTGACTAAGCTGTTTTACTTGTGTGGCACTCATTAATTTCCAGTAAGGATCCATCGATTCTATTTTCATAAAACCGGCATAGGGTAGAAGCGAGGCATATAATGTTTCAATAAAAATTCTATTCTGTTTTGTGATATGCTTGTTAATGGGTTCTCCGCTTGAATGAAAATATTTTCCCCATCTATCTTTTTGGTATTCTTCATTTCCAATGGTCATGCAAGTAGGAGCGTATGGGCTTGCATGGTCAACCAGATCGGGCCAGAGTACATCTTTTCCCTGATGCCATAAGGGACTTATGAAAAAAGTGGCAGGTGCTTCGTATTTTTCAAGTAGTGGTTTGGCGAGTGAGAAATTACTTTCGAGTCCATCGTCAAAGGTGATTACCACATTTAGTTTGGTGTCATCCACGTGGTCATTTACATAATCATTCAATGAAATAATATTGGTGAAATTTTTGAGTAACTGAATTTCTTCCTCAAATTTTTTGATGCTGATGAACTTTGTGTTGACAGAGGTATCATTTTTAAAATCCACACCATGATAGCCGATAACAATTTTTCCCCGAGCGTTTTTTAAAAGGTCGGAAGGTAGGTGTAGTGCACGCCACATACCTTGCGCATAATATTTTTGAGAACGAAGAGTTTGATGGATTACAGCTAAATTCATTAAGCACTAAAGTTGAAATGAATAGTAAAAAGAAAAGGGAACTCTTTATTCGAAAGAATTCCCTTTTATGGTACCGAAGGTGGGAATCGAACCCACACACCTTGCGATACACGATTTTGAGTCGTGCGCGTCTACCAATTCCGCCACTTCGGCCTTTTAAAACGGGCGGCAAATCTAAATCAAAATTGATTTTTTCAAAGGAAACTGACAG
>JAPLES010000004.1 GCA_026391075.1 Bacteroidota bacterium
GAAGTGCCGAATTGTTCGCCGAGAGGAGTTCTAATGTCAACGACAACTGCTGAAACACTACAGGCAGGGCACTTACCCACCCACTTTGGCGATTGGTTGCCACAGTTCTGACAGAAATAAATTGTTTTGCTTTTGCTCATGAAACGAAATTCAATTTTTTTTTCACATTGTAGTTGAAATTATTTATGTTGAATATCACGTTGCACTTACCAAATCGTGTTCCTAAAAAAAATCAATGTCACTTATCTTAAACATCGAAACATCTTCACCTGTTTGTTCCGTTTGCATTGCACAGAATGGAATACTAATTGACTATCGAGAAACTACCGAAGCAAACTCGCATGCACGCCTGCTCACAACTATGATTGATGAACTGTTGAACACCAACAAAATTTCTTATCAGCAAATCGAAGCGGTGGCGGTAAGTTCGGGTCCTGGTTCCTACACCGGTTTACGAATTGGTGTTTCGGTGGCAAAAGGTTTATGCTACGCGCTCAACATTCCTTTACTCTCTATTTCAACTCTACAAAGCATAGCCGAAAACATGCGGGCGAAAACGAATAATTCATTGTCTTATTATTTGCCCATGATGGATGCTAAAAGAATGGATGCTTTCACCGCTATATTCGATCAGGAAGGAAATGAAATAGCTCCACCAAAAGCAGTTACAATTGACGTGGATTTTAGGAAAGAAGTTTCGAATTTTGAAAGAATAGGAATAGGAGGAAATTGTTTAGATAAATGCAAGACTCTCTTCGGCCATGATTTTGTTTTTATAGAAAACACAAACTGCGATTCGCGAAGTATGATTCGCGTTTCTAAAAAAAAACTAGAAGAAAAAAGGATTGAAAACACGGCCTACTTTGAACCGTTCTATTTAAAAGAATTCGAAAACCGAACAAAAAAAAACATTTAGTTACCAATTTCATCACCACTTAAACAATCATCATTATGTCTGCAAAAGCAAAACTAGCCAAGGAATCATTAGTGATAGGAAAAGAAACGGGAGGAGGACAAATTAAACTAGAGTATTCAAAACTGCGCAGAGCCGTTCTTACCCTACGCTCGCTAAATCATCCGTTACGCAAACAAATGCTGACATTAATGGAGGATAAAAAGAAAATTACGGTAACAGAAATTTACGACATTCTTAAACTAGAACAATCTGTTGCATCGCAACACCTTGCTATCATGCGCAGAGCTGAAGTGGTGAGCACTAACCGTCAGGGTAAATTTATTTTCTACTCGGTAAACAAAAAGAGAATAGAAGAGGTAACCGATTTGGTAGAAAAATTGGCGCAGAAAGGATAAGTTTTCCATGTTTAAAAATGATAAAATGTTCTGATAATATCAGGACATTTTTTTTGAACTTTATGGATTAAGGCTAATTTTAGTTTCATAAACACCTCCTTGTTATGACTACTTCATTACAAAGCCTTATTCAGGGAAAAAACCTTGGCATCTCTGCCAAAACATTGCGAGCCTTGTCGCATCCTCTTCGTTTATACCTTTTAGGATTTATAGATGAACACAAAAAAATAAACGTCAATAAAATATATCGCACGCTCAAGTTAGAGCAATCACTCACTTCGCAACACCTTCGCATTCTACGCGATGAGAATCTCGTTATTACCGCACGCGAAGGCAAATTTATTTTCTATTCGCTAAATTATTCGCGACTAAAAAAAATTGAGGAATTGGTGGCTGTGTTTTTCGGGGCTTGAAAAAAGAATCTTTTCGGATAGCTTTGCCGCCTAATTTTTTCCCATGAACATTCTTGCGCTGGCTGATTTTATACAACATCAAATTGATGGTTGTGTGGTGATTGATACCCGTTCTTCCGAAATTTTTTGTGATGGCTTTATTGAGGAATCGCTTTCGATTCCATTTGGGGAAAACTTTTTTACGTCACTTCAGGAACTAACCGAATATGAACAGAAATTGCTTTTTGTAGCTGATGAAAAGGAAGTTGCTGCAATTACTAAAGCAATTAAAAATGCGGGGGTGTTAAACACTATAGGATTTTTAGAAGGTGGATTTGAAACCTGGGCAAATGCCGGAAAGAAAATAGACATGCTCATTAGCATCGAAGCCGATGAGTTTGCCATAGACTATCACTACGATGAATTTTTCCTGATTGATATTCGCACCAAAGAAGAATTTGATACGGAACATGTAGAAGGTTCTGTAAACATTGTATTGAATGATTTGCCGCAAATGGTGGTTGAGTTAGAAACTGCCGACAGTTATTATTTATACGCCAACACATTTGCCGAAGCAGTAACTGCGGCTTCCCTTTTTAAGCAAACAGGTTTTGAAAGAGTACGTGTGGTTAATTCAACTTACGAAGAATTGAAAAAAGCCAAGCTTCCTTTTTATAAAAAGAAAAAGGAAAAATCAGGTTCCGATTTTTCGAATAATTAATTGCATTCCGCATCCATGAATTTCTCGAACCTTCATCGTAAAGATTTTGTTCAGCAACTTAACACCACGCCATTCGATTTGCTGGTGATAGGTGGTGGAATTACCGGTTGCGGCATTGCACTCGATGCCGCACTTCGTGGAATGAAAGTGGCACTGATTGAGAAAAACGATTTTGCATCAGGCACTAGTTCGCGCTCTACCAAATTGATTCACGGTGGGCTTCGGTACTTAAAGCAGTTAGAAATAAAATTAGTGCACGATGTAGGCAGCGAGCGTGCCTTAGTGCATCGCAATGCACGGCACATTGTTGTTCCCGAAAAAATGTTGCTGCCGATTGTAGAAGATGGTTCACTCGGAAAAAATTCTTCTTCGGTTGGTTTGCTTGTTTACGATTTGCTGGCAGGAGTTAAAAAAGATGAGCGCAGAAAAATGCTCGATCGCCACGCAACGGTTAAAGCTGAGCCATTACTCGCCTTCGATAAATTAGTTGGTGGCGGTTTGTATTTTGAATACCGCACCGATGATTCCCGATTGACAATTGAAATTGCAAAGAGCGCTCATGAAAACGGAGCGGTGTTGCTGAACTATGCCGAAAGCAAAAGTTTTGTGTATGATGATTCGAAAAAAATCATCGGAGCAAAAGTGTTCGACAAAATTTCGAATACCGAATTTGAAATTCGAGCGAAGACTATCGTAAACGCCTGTGGTCCTTGGGTTGACTTATTGCGCAAAGAAGACAACTCACTAAAAGGTAAACGTCTTCAACTAACCAAAGGAGTTCATATTGTTTTCCCCTACGAAAAACTGCCGCTGAAACAAGCCGCCTATTTTGATGTAGGTGACGGCAGAATGATTTTTGCTATTCCGCGTAATCGCATTACGTATGTAGGCACTACCGATACCGTTTACAATCAGAACCTCGATAAGCCGCAATGCAATAAAGAAGATGCGCAGTATTTGCTCAACGCCACCAACAAAATGTTTCCATCGGTTGGTTTAAAGGCAGAAGACATTGTTTCGAGTTGGGCTGGCTTGCGACCATTGATTTACGAGGAAGGTAAATCAGCTTCTGAACTTTCGCGCAAAGATGAAATCATGATTTCTCCATCGGGTTTAATTTCAATTGCAGGCGGAAAATTAACGGGCTATCGCTTAATGGCAGAGAAAATTGTGGACTTGGTTTCGAAGAAACTAAAACGGGATTTTAGCAAATGTAAAACGAAAAAATTCAGATTGAGCGGAGGCGAGTTTAAGAACGAAGAAGAATTTCAAAAGTCATTAACTCAATTTTTAGAAGCAGGAAAGGCAGAAAATATTTCTGCCGATAAAATTCGGGAATGGTTTTTCCGCTATGGAACAAATGTTTCGAAACTGATGGCGAACGTAAAGTCAAGGGAAGCAAAAAATGAAAAGGTGTTGGAAGCAGCCGAGTTGTTTTATTGCTTGGAGCACGAAATGATTTTCAATGTTTCGGATTTTCTGATTCGCAGAACAGGAAAAATATTTTTCGACAGAATAAATTCAGAAACTCAAATTGAAGAGTTGAGTAACTCTTTATCTAAAACTTTTGCTTTGGACGAATCTTCTGCTACCAAGAATATTGTGAGCGTTGCAGAAGAATTTAAAGCGGCTGTTACGTTCAGCTAATTACTCAAACTCCAACATCACCTGATTCTTCTCCACCGCTTTTCGTAATTCAACACTCACCTTTTTAATTTTTCCATCGCGTGGTGACTTGATTACGTTTTCCATTTTCATGGCTTCGAGAATTAAAAGCGTGTCGCCCTTTTTCACATCATCGCCTGCATTAACCGAAACATTGATGATAAGCCCCGGCATTGGCGCTTTGAGTAATTGAATAGTCGAAGAAGTTTTTACACTGATACCAAGTTGCTGCAACAGCAAATCGTTTTTGTCTTTAATCGAAACCTCGTAGTCGTTTCCGTTTACATTCAGCACCATCGTTTTTTCTTCGGTATTAAAACTGATGAGCGTGGCGTTGTAACTTTTGTTGTCTTTAATAATGTGAAACGTGTCGTTTCGCAATTCAAGTAAATCCCAATCTACCGTAGTTCCGTTCAGCGAATTTCCTTCCACTGTAAACTCCTGCTTGCCATTGATGGTTGCTTTAATCATGCCACAAGTTTATAAAAATCGTTTGATGTCAACTTCCTTCATCAAGTTTTCGCCATTCAAAAGATGCTCGGTAAAATGTTTTGCGAAATACGGAGCAAGCGAAATTCCTTTCGTTCCCATGCCGTTAAAAATTCCAACGTTTGAATTTGCGGGATGAAAACCAATAAATGGTCTGCGGTCTTTCACCGTTGGGCGAATGGCTCCTTTGTGGTCAACAACTTCAAAAGGCGAATTCAAAATCGCTGTGAGATTTTCGATCAATTCATCTTTTCCTTTTCGGCTTGGTAGTGCATCATCAAACGACCATTCGTGCGTTGCACCTATGTAATAGAGATTTTTTTCCGGCAACGGCATTATCAAAATTTCGCCATTGATAATTCTTTCACTGTAAAAATTTTCAATTCGAACTATCAAACATTCGCCCTTTGCCAAATGAAACGGAAGAAATTTGAAGTAGGGATTTTGAATAGCCGCGGCTCCTTCGCAAAAAATTATTCGCTTTGCAATCTCTCCCTTATAACTCACAAATTCTTTCTCTACCACCAATTCATTGAACGAAAATTTTTCGTTGAGCAGCATATTCTTCTGTTCCAAATATTTTCGGTATCGCAATAAAAATTTATCGCTGTCCAATCGGCTTCCGCCATTAATTTCAAAGGTGCCGAAATCATTTTTTACTTTCTCTTTATCGAGGTAAATGATGCTTTCGTTTTTTAGATACGCAATATACTCGGCCGATGCGCAGCGTGCGCTCCAATCATTTTGCGCTTTTACCGATTCGAAAATTTTCAGAAACAATGCTTCATGAAAAAAACTATCTCCAAATAATTCTTCAAACTCCCGATATGTTTTTTCCGCCAGCGGAATTAATTCATCAGCCAGCCATGTTTTTACAAATCGCTTTCCGGTAATAGGCTTAATAACTCCCGAAGCAACATGGCTTGCCGATGAAGGATTGAATTCATCAATTACTAAAAAATTTTGATTGGCTTTGAGCAAAAACCACGAAAGCATAGAGCCGGCTATGCCCTGCCCTACAACTATAAAATCGTACATGAATAGGTTGATGAAGATTTAAATCTCAATTTCTTTTTCAGGTTTTTCTTCACCTGGTTTGTAGTTTTTCTTCACCTGGTCAACAAAAATTTGCGCGGGCTTAAAAGCCGGAATGTAATGTTCGGGTATAACAATGGACTCGTTCCTCGAAATAATTCTGCCTATTTTTTGTGCCCGCTTCTTGGCAATAAAACTTCCGAAGCCGCGCACATAAACGTTCTCGCCATTCTTCACCGAGTTTTTCACTTCCTTAAAAAACGATTCAAGCGTCAGCAACACATCCGTTTTTGGAACTCCGGTTTTGTCGGCTATTTGCGATACAATGTCAACTTTTCTCATAGCGTGGTGTTTTAGTGTGATACAACTTGTAAGTAAAATTGTTGCATAAAGGTGAGAAATATTTTTTCAAAGAAAAACTTTCTTCTTTGTCGCTTCTCCATGAAAAAATCATTCGCCTCTCTTTTACTTCGATGGCACCAAAACGAAAACACCCGCTCCATGCCATGGAAAGGCGAAAAAAATCCATACTACATCTGGCTGAGTGAAATTATTTTGCAGCAAACGCGCGTTGAACAAGGGCTGCCATACTTCCTGCGTTTCAAAGAAAAATATCCTACGGTAAAACATTTGGCTAATGCCAAAGAAGATGAAGTAATGCGACTGTGGCAGGGCTTGGGTTACTACTCGCGTGCGCGCAATCTTCATGAAACCGCAAAAAATGTTCAACAAAACTTCAAAGGAAAATTTCCTGAAACCTTTGATGAACTAAAAAAGCTCAAAGGCGTTGGCGATTATACGGCTGCCGCTATTTCCTCTTTTGCATTTGGTGAAAAAAAAGCCGTGGTTGATGGAAATGTAATTCGTGTTCTTGCCCGCGTGTTTGGTATTGAAACAGGTTTCGATACCACCGAAGGCAAAAAACAATTTGCTGCGCTAGCGCAGCAGTTGATTGATGAAAAAAATCCTGCGGCTTACAATCAAGCCATCATGGATTTTGGCGGAGTGGTTTGCTCTCCCAAAAATCCAAAGTGCGATGAATGCCCTTTCAATAAAATTTGTGTGGCAAAGGTTAAGGACTTGATTGCTGTTCTTCCCTATCGTGAAAAGCGAACCAAAATCACCGAGCGGTATTTCAATTACCTCATCATCAAAAGCAAAAAGGAAATCTTCATTCAAAAAAGGACAGGCAACGACATATGGAAAAATCTTTACGAATTGCCTTTGATCGAAACTCCAAAACCACTGAAGAAAAATATTAAAGAAGCCATCGGCAAATTCCTCGGTACAAAAAACTTTTCGATGGTGTCAGGCGCTAAAGAAATTTCTCAAATGCTTTCGCACCGCAAAATTCATTTCCGGTTTATAGAAATTGAACTGAAAAATTTCGATTCGTTTAAGCTGAACAATTCGAAAAAGATAAAACTTAAAGCACTCGCTCGGTTGGCTTTCCCCAAAACCATCCATTTGGTTTTGCATGAAAACTCTTTACTTTAGACATCCGAAATTTTTTTATCACACTAAACTCATACTTATGGTTAACAAAGTATTCCTCATCGGAAGATTGGGCAAAGACCCGGTTATTAAACATTTTGAAAACGGTGGCGCCATTGCCGAATTTTCGTTGGCAACCAACGAAAGCTACAAAGACAAAGACGGTAATTGGAAAGACATTACCGACTGGCACAACATTAAAGTCAACAACAAATTTGCCGCAGAGCGCGCTGAAAAGAATTTGAAAAAAGGTATGCAGGTTTGGATTGAAGGAAAAATACGCACCCGCGAATACGATGATAAAGACGGTGTCAAAAAAAGAACCACCGAAATTATCGTTGACAATTTCCGTATGCTCGGAAGCAAAGAAGGTGGCGATGGCGGCACAGGAAATTATACTTCATCATCAAACAATAGTTCATCGGTAAATGAAGAAGCACCTGCTGCATCTTCGGCACCTGATGATGATTTACCGTTTTAGATTTTAAGCAATAGTGAGTGGTGAAAGCATTGCTATTCACCATTCACTATTTTCTATTTACTACCTATGGACCATCCCGTCAGTTTGCAAATATTTCTTCAGTCGCTAATCAACGCGCCTACTACTTCTGTATTTGTTGCCAACTGCATTATTCTTTTTTTAATTGTTTGTTCGGCAATCATGTCTGCCAGTGAAATTGCTTACTTCTCGTTAAGCAATGTTGAAGTAGATGCACTGCGCGAAAGCGAAGATGCGGCTGACAATCGCGTTGGAAAATTATTAGACAAGCCGCGGTATCTTCTCTCTACAATTCTCATCACGAACAATCTGGTGAACATTGGTGTGGTGGTTACATCATACTATGTAACAAAGCGCATGTTCAACTTTCACGATGTACAGTTGGGCAGTTTTGTTTTGCCTGCTTTTGTGATTGAATTTTTATGGAACATTATAGTCGTTACTTTTTTCCTTGTACTTTTTGGCGAAGCCACTCCTAAAGTTTATGCCACGCACAACAAACTGAAAATAGCGCGCGCCATGAGTGGCGTGCTGAACCTGATGATAAAATTTATGCAGCCGGTAAATTTTGTATTGGTAGGCGGAACTCAGTTCATTGAAAAAAGATTGAAGCGCCACAATGCCGAAATTGATATTGAAGAAATAAACAAGGCAATTGAAATTACGGTAGAAAAAAAGGAATCGAAACAGGATGCAAAGTTGTTGAAGGGAATCGTGCACTTCGGAAATATTACCGTGAAGCAGGTGATGCGTCCGCGCAGCGAAGTAATTTCAATTGATTACGATTTCAATTTTACTGAGCTTATGAGTTTTGTAAAGGAGAATGGCTATTCGCGCTATCCTGTTTTTAAAGACAATCGTGATAACGTGGTAGGTGTGCTCAACATAAAAGATTTGATAGAGCATTTAAATCAGGATGAAAAATTCGGTTGGCAGAGCATGGTGCGCGAACCTTTCTTTGTTCCGGAAACAAAAAAGATTGACGACCTGCTGCGCGAAATTCAGCAGAACAGAAAACACTTAGCCGTGGTAGTAGATGAATTTGGTGGCACCTGCGGCATTATTACGCTCGAAGATATTGTGGAAGAAGTAGTAGGCGACATCACCGATGAATTTGACGAAGCGGTTGATTCGGGTTTCAAAAAAATTGACGACAAAAACTTTTTGTTTGACGGCAACACACCATTGAATGACGTTTGCCGTTTAATAGAAATTGAAATTGATTTCTTTGATACGGTGAGAGGAGAATCGGAAACACTTGCGGGCTTGCTACTTGAACGCGTAGGTAGAATTCCGAAAAACGGAGAGGAAATAAAATTGCTCAACTATAAGTTCACCATTATATCAGTGCTGAATAACCGGATTGAAAAAGTGAGAATTACCAATGAGAGTTAGAAGTCCGAAGTCCGAAGTCCGAAGTTGGAAAACTGATTTCGGGCTTTTGCATTTGCCATTTTCGAATTTTCGAATTTTCGAATTTTCGAATTTGCCTTTGTCTATCGTCTATTGTCTGTTGTCTATTGTCTTGTCTTCCTGCCATGGCGATTATGTTCCCAAACAAAAAGCCTATCCGCGAGTGATTTTTCCGGAGAGAAAATATGAATTGTATGACCCGAAGGAATGTCCGTTTAAATTTGAGAAACCGGTTTACACCGTTGTAAGTCGAGACACTACTTATTTCAGTCAGCGATTGCGCGATGACCAATGCTGGCTCAACGTTTATTTTCCTTCGCTTAATGGAGTTGTCAATCTTACTTACAAAGACATAAACGATAGCATGAGTTTGGAGCGTCTTGTTGAAGACGCGCATAAACTTGCGTTCAAGCACACCAAAAAAGCAAACTACATTGATGAAATAAGAATTCCCAACGAGCATGGCGTGGGCGGAATTCTCTATGATCTAGGCGGAGATGCGGCAAGTAACGTTCAGTTTTTTTTAACCGACAGCAACAAACATTTTATTCGCGGGGCGCTTTATTTTTACAACCAACCCAATGCCGACAGCATGGCTCCTGTTCTTGATTTTGTAAAGGCAGATATGCGGCAGATGCTGAAGACCTTTGAGTGGAAATAATTCATTCGGAATTCTTCAATTCTCAATTCGTCTCATTTCATATATTCGCACCCCGACCGCAAGGCACACTTGCATTTCAATATCACTTCTAAAATTTCTTACAGCGTATGCCAAAGAACGCCTCGATTAAGCACACCCTCATCATCGGCTCGGGACCTATTGTTATTGGACAAGCTTGTGAGTTTGATTACTCCGGTTCGCAAGCAGCACGCTCACTTCGCGAAGAAGGAATTGAAGTAACGCTGCTCAATTCGAATCCTGCAACTATCATGACCGACCCTGTGGTGGCTGATAATGTTTACTTGGAACCAATCACAATTGAGAGCATCATCAAAATTTTGGATGAGCAAAAAACGCGCGGACATGTAATTGATTCGGTGTTGCCGACTATGGGCGGACAAACCGCACTCAACCTTTGTATGGAAGCATACGAGTTGGGGCTTTGGGAAAAATATAATGTAGCAGTGCTTGGTGCCGATTTTAAAGCGATTGAAAAAACCGAAGACCGCGAACTATACCGCAAGTGGATGATTGAATTAGGCATTGGAGTTTCTCCGGGTATTACCTGCAACTCTGTATTAGAAGGAAAAGAAGCTGCACAGAAAACGGGTTTTCCATTGGTGATTCGTCCTTCATTTACATTGGGTGGTTCCGGTGGCTCTTTTGTTCATACCAAAGAGGAGTTTGATGAAAAGCTACAACGCGGATTGGCGGCCTCGCCTACGCATGAGGTTCTTGTAGAGAAAGCTGTGTTGGGTTGGAAGGAGTTTGAGTTGGAAGTAATGAAAGATATGGCGGGCAACTTTGTGGTGATATGCACCGTAGAGAATTTCGACCCAATGGGAATTCACACGGGTGATTCAATCACTGTGGCACCTGCAATGACTTTAAGCGATACAGCTTACCAACGTATGCGCGATTATGCGAAGAGAATGATTTGCGATTTGCCGGGCTTTGCCGGTGGATGCAATATTCAGTTTGCTATTGACCCAGTTACCGAAGACATTATTTCTATTGAAATGAATCCGCGCGTGTCGCGTTCTTCGGCACTTGCAAGTAAGGCAACCGGTTACCCGATTGCGAAAATTGCTGCGAAGTTGGCTATTGGTTACAATTTAGATGAACTAAAAAATCAAATCACTAAAACTACTTCGGCATTTTTTGAACCGGCATTAGATTATGTGATTGTAAAAATACCGCGCTGGAACTTCGACAAGTTTGCGGGATGCGATGATACACTCGGCTTGCAAATGAAAGCTGTGGGTGAAGTGATGGCGATAGGCCGAAGTTTTCAGGAAGCATTGCAGAAAGCATGTCAATCGTTAGAGAATAACAGAATTGGTTTAGGTGCCGATGGCAAACAATGGGTGAGTGCCAACGATATGCTGGAAGGAATTAAACATGCATCGTGGGATAGAATTTTCAGAATTTATGACGCGCTGAAACTTGGTGTGCCGATGAAAACATTGCAAGATGTTACACGCATTGACCCTTGGTTCCTAAATCAAATTGTTGAATTAGTTGACACCGAAAAATCACTTCGCAAAAAAACGTTGAAGGATATTGGTGTAGATGAAATGTTCGACTTAAAGCAGAAAGGATATTCCGATTTGCAGTTAGCGCATTTGCTGAATGCTACGGAAGATGAAGTTTACTACTACCGCACTCAAGAGTTAGATGTAAAAAGAATCTACAAACTCGTTGATACCTGCGCGGCAGAGTTTGAAGCGTTAACTCCTTACTATTATTCTTCTTTCGAAAAAAATTCTGCAACAAGCACTGCACTCGAAACTAACGAGAGTAAAGTTTCAGCAAAGAAAAAAGTGATTGTTCTCGGTTCAGGTCCCAACCGCATTGGTCAGGGAATTGAGTTTGATTATTGCTGTGTGCATGGTGTGTTGGCTATAAAAGAAGCAGGCTATGAAGCTATCATGATGAATTGCAATCCCGAAACTGTTTCTACCGACCCCGATATTGCCGACAAACTTTATTTCGAACCGGTGTTCTGGGAACATTTACGTGAATTGATTGAGCATGAAAAGCCGGAAGGAGTTGTTGTGCAGCTTGGCGGACAAACCGCTTTGAAGCTTTCGAAAAATTTGCAAGAGAACGGAATTAAAATTATCGGTTCGAGTTATGATGCCATGGATATTGCCGAAGACCGCGAGCGTTTCAGCGATATGCTGAAGAGTCTCGACATTCCTTATCCTCCTTATGCCGCTGCTAAGAATGCCGAGGAAGCTTTGGAAGCGGCACACAAAGTTGGTTATCCTGTTCTCGTTCGTCCGAGTTATGTGTTGGGCGGACAGCGGATGCGTATCGTCATCAACGATGAAGAGTTGACTGATGCGGTGTTGAAGATTCTGAAATTCTTCCCTGATAATAATATTCTGATTGACCATTTCCTCGAACGCGCGGAAGAGGCGGAGATAGATGCTATTTATGATGGCGAGCAAGTGGAGATTATGGGTGTGATGGAACACATTGAGCCTGCCGGTATTCATAGTGGCGACAGCAACGCGATGTTGCCGCCTTACAACCTCAGCGAAAATGTGCAGCACCAGATGCGCGATTACACGCGCAGAATTGCAAAGGCCCTGGAAATTCGCGGGCTGATAAATATTCAGTTCGCTATTAAGAATGATACCGTGTATGTAATTGAAGCAAACCCGCGCGCCAGCCGCACCACGCCATTTATTTGCAAAGCTTATGGTATTCCATATTTGAACTACGCTACCAAAATTATGTTGGGCACTAACAAGATTAAGGACTTCACTTACTTTAAACGCTTGGTTGGTTTTGCTATTAAAGAGCCGGTGTTCAGCTTTGATAAATTCCCTGGTGTAAGCCGCGAGCTGGGACCCGAAATGAAAAGCACCGGTGAAGCCATACGCTTTATCAAAGATTTGTGGGACCCTTACTTTAGAGATTTGGTGAAGAAGAAGAGTATGTTCTTGTCGAGGTAAAATTTTATCTTTGAATTAAAAGGTATAGAATATGACGATGCGCATAACCAAACGAATGACAAGGGAAGAGTTGAACAAAACTCTCAGCGAATTGAAGGTTCGCAAGGTGTTGCACGCCAAGAAATTTTGCGGTACTGTTAAGTGGAAAGAAGATGGTTTAAAATTCCAACAGCAGCAACGCAATGAATGGAATTAGCATAATTGCAGATACCAATGTTGTTGTTTATCTGCTTAGCGGCAGCGCCCGCATTGCTGAATTGCTTGACGGAAAAGAAGTTTACCTTTCTTTTATTACAGAATTAGAACTCTTTGGTAAGCGCAACCTCACCGCTCCTGAAAAAAGGAAAATTCAATCTTTCCTCGACCAGTGTATCATCATTGATATCAATGCTTCGCTTAAATCAACGGTAATTGAGTTGCGCGAAAAGTATAAACTGAAATTACCCGATGCCATTGTAGCTGCTACTGCTATTGAATACAACCTTCCTTTATTTACAGCCGATAAACAGTTTGCCAATGTGCAGGAGTTGAAGTCGTTTATTATTGAGGTGTAAGCGATTTGGTGAAGAGGAAAAGTATATTTTTGAGCAGATAGAAGTTACAAAATCCAAGTCCAACTAAATGTTTCCTTTAAATAAAGCGCAGATATTTTTTGTAGCCGTCTTTTGCGCACTGGTGGCAGTGGTTTGTTTTATTCTTTCTCTTATTCTTCCGCATACTGTTATATTCTCGTTTAAATTCTACCATTGGAGAGTAGTTTTTATAGGATGCTTTGGCACGTATGCCTTTGCATTTTTATTGCGCCATTTCATTACTAAAGAAAAATGGGAATGGCCGTTCTAAAAGATTAAGACTTCCGAAGTTTTATAATCTCCTCACCACCCAACCCTAACCCGCTTCCTCCTCATGCTTTACCCGCAGCGAGTTAGTCAGCACAAAAGGCGCGAGGTTATACAGCAGAAACAGTACGTAGGCAATTTTAGGATTGTAAAAAGCCGATGCTTCTACTGCGCATATAAAGAGAAACATCACCGGTACAATTTTCTTCAGTTTTAAAATCTCTACCATATCGGCTTTGGGGTGAAACAACTGTTCGTTTACACAATGCCTTACAAAGAAATACGCGTTCACAATCATCAGCTGCATCACTACTCCAAATACCACATAGGAATAAGCATTGTCGGGATAAGAGCCAATCATGTTGCAGCAAAACGGCATGAGCGAAATAAAAATGAGGTAGCCCACTAAATAGCCCAGCGTGTTATACTTTACCCGCACCATGGTTTGTTGTATGCGCACACTGCTTATCCAGTTGCCGCCTACCAACACTACGCTCAGCAAAAACGCCCAGAACTTAGGCGACATATGCTGCAATTGCATGCCCATCATATCTATGCTTGCGGTGTTTTCAAACTCGGGCAGTTTTATTTCCAATACCATCAGAGTTAGAGCAATGGCGTATACGGCATCGTTAAACATAATGGCGCGCTCCAGCAGTTTGCGTTCGTCCTTGTGGGTTTCTGTTTCCATGCGGTAAAAGAAACTAATAAGCTAAGACTTCCGAAGTTTTTAAAACTTTGGAAGTCTGTCTACCATCAATTTCTCTTCATCACCCAACTCTTCAACCCACTGCTCTTCACTATTGTTTCATAAATTATTTCAAAACCGAGTTTTTGATAGATGGTTACATTTTTAGAGTCATCGGTTTTTAGCCAAAATTCGTTCATGCCTTGCGCGCGCATATCGGTAATGGCTTGGTCAATCAGTTGTCGGCTGTAGCCTTTGCCACGTGCAGAAACATTTATGCCCACACACCAGATGTAACCAAAATTTCCATTCGCATTTTTTGCAATCCATCCTTCGGGCACAGCATCATGATTCATTAAACGCAAAGTTGCTTTTGCTCCCAGCTTAAAAGGTATAGTCCACATGCCCGAATTTATTTCGCGCAATAAACCGAGTGGAAAATTTTTTCCGTTCAACCAAATAAGTGCTCCCTGTTTATCTTCAGAAAGAATTACTCCTCCATACAAAGCGGCTGCTTTGGAACAACTAGTATGCAAATCAAGTAATGCTTTTGCGCGCTGCTCTTCGCTTCTTCCTTCAAAAGCATATTGCATTAATGGATAGTGCAAAAAAGCATCGGCCAATATTTTTCCTGCCTGTTGGTATGGGTGCATGAAAATGTTTTGTAAAATTTGTTGAACGAAAATAGTAATGGTGAAAAGACTTTAGTTTCTATTTTGTATTCCAATTATGACACACGAAGTTTTTGGTATCGATCATTTTGATGAAAAAGCGGTAGTTGCTTTTCTGCTCCTTTTCGGCATGGCTGAAGCCTTGCTTGGAGCTTACAAAAATTCCAGGCGCACACGGCACGATTACATGACCGAGCTGGTTAGTTTTCCGCAGCTTACTGTTTTAATTCAGCCCGGCATTTTGCTCTTCGTTATTTTTATGGGTAGAAAACTGTTTCCTGAAATGGAAGAACAATTTGCTTCGGTGGCTTATGGTTTTCAGTTTCTCATTTTTATTTTGATTGAAGATTTGCCGCAGTATTGGTGGCATCGTCTCGCACATCATTCACCCTTGCTCTGGAAATTTCATGTGGCGCATCATGCATCGCCCGCTATGGGTGTAGGCGTGGTGTTTCGAAACGCTTTCCTTTATTATTTACTGATGCCTAACATTTGGTTTGCCAGCATTGCAGTGTTTCTCGGTTTCGGCAAAGTGTATCTAGTTTACACGGTGCTCAAGCTGCTCATAATTATTGGCTCGCACAGTGAGTTACGCTGGGATAGTTTTCTGTATCGCTACAAAATTCTTTCACCGCTGGCGTGGTTGGTGGAGCATACTATTTCTACTCCCGCCACTCATTTTGCGCATCACGGCATTTCAAACGATGATGGCATAAGCAATAACAACGGCAATTTCGGAAACATGCTTTTTATTTGGGACCAAATTTTCGGCACTGCAAAATTTACAAGAAAGTATCCGACAGAATTCGGAATTGAAAACGACCCGAAGGATGCCTGGTATGTGCAACTGTATTATCCGCTTTTGAAATCGAAGAAGAAGGATAGTGCGTTGAAATAAGTTCTACTTTTTCCCTTTTGGTTTCTGCCCTCTGGTAAGCGGCTTACCGTATTTCATTCGCATTTTTGCATCGTGCGGTATCTTCTTATTTACCTTTTTGTTCTTGTCAATTTTTTCATGAAAAGCCGCGCCCGAAGGTCCTTTCGATGGCGCTTTAATATTCATATTGGGTTGGTAAACCTTCGGCATTTCATCCATCGTCAGTTTATCTGAAATGAATAAATCTTCGGGCAAACTGAGCACTTCAATTTTCTGATTCATGAGTGCTTCAATGCTGTCGCGCGATTCATTTTCTTTTGGAGTAACGAAAGTAATAGAGAGTCCTTTCTTATCAGCGCGACCGGTTCTGCCAATGCGGTGCATGTAATCTTCAGGCACTTCGGGCACATCAAAATTGATAACGTGCGTTACTTCCGAAATGTCAATTCCGCGCGCAACAATATCTGTGGCAATAAGCACACGATATTTCCCATCGTGAAATTGTTTTACCGAATTGAAGCGATGATTTTGCGATTTGTTGGAATGGATAACACCGAGTTGCTCAGGAAATTTTCCCGTTAATTCTTCAAAGAGTTGGTCAGCCAATTTTTTTGTGGCGGTAAATACGAGCACTTTGCTCATCTCTTTTTCATCGGTAAGCAAACGCGTAAGCAAATTCACCTTCGTGTAAAAATTAGGAACCTCATAAGCTGTTTGCAAAATATTTGCGAGTGGAGTGCCCGTGGGTGCCGCTTCAATTTTTATCGGCTGATTAAAAAACTCGTTAATCAGCGCGCTCACTTCTTCGGTCATGGTGGCACTGAACATAATGTTCTGTCGCTTCAGCGGCAGCAAATCCAAAATCAATTTCAATTGCGAACGAAACCCGAGGTCGAGCATTTCATCCACTTCATCAATCACTAATTTTTTAATCGTCTTTAATTTGAGCGCGCCTTTCAATGAAAGATCAATCAGCCGGCCGGGTGTGGCTACAATAATTTCAACACCCTTCATGACTTCAAAAATTTGAGTGTTGATGTTGGTGCCGCCATAAACTCCTGTTGCCGTTACCGAAATATACTTGCTCAGCTTTTTAATTTCTTCCAGCACTTGCACTACGAGTTCGCGGGTAGGAACCAGAATTAAAATCTGCGTGGTCTTCTCTTTCGAAAATTTCCATTGACGAAGACAAGGCAACAAATACGCAAAAGTTTTTCCCGTACCAGTTTGTGCAATGCCCACCACATCTCTGCCGCTCATCACCACCGGAAAAGCTTTGTGCTGAATAGTAGTGGCTTTGGTGTAGCCCAAATCTTTCAGCGCATTTAAAAGTGGCGTGTTCAAATTCAGTTCGTCAAAATTCATAGCTCGTATTTCGCGCGAATGTAACCGACATAAGCGAAAAGGCTTTAGATGTTCTTATAGAAAATAAAAAATGCCTTCTGCAATTCTGCAAAAGGCATTTTTTATTTTTTTGAAATAGTTTATCAGAAAAATTCTGAGCGGTCGTCAGTTATCGAAGCAAGCTTCTTTTGCACTTCCTGAACACGTGCAGCTTTTTGTTGCAACTGTTGTTTAGTTTGGTAAGTATAAATACCGTATTCAGTTTGTTTAGCAGGTTCAGTAACGTTCGTTGTTTGCACCACAAACACTCCGCTGTTGCCTTTAATAGCCCCCGATAATTTTCCTGCGGCTGTGCTTAGTGCAGTAGCAGTTGCGGTTGGCTCGTAAGTATTATTGAAAGCAGGATTACCAAATGATACCCCTGTTGCTTCCATTGATGCTTTACCCAATTTTGTAGCTAACTCATCAATGTTTGCTGCTTTCGCATCAGCAATCTTCTTCGCTAAAATTTCAAATTTCTTAGCTGTTTTTACATCGGGTGTTATACGGTCACGCACAGCATCTAGATCAGGCAATCCTTTTGATGTAATATTTTCGAGTAAAGCAATAACGTGTTTGCCGCTGGTAGTAAACGGAGGAGAAACATCTCCCTTCTTGGCATTAAACACCCACTTCACTAACTCGCGAGTAGAGCCAAGTCCTTGCACACTGAACTCATCTTTCTTCAATGCCTGTACAGCTTTTACGTTCAGTTTTTTTCCGGTTTCTATAAATTTTTCTGCCTTCTGGTTTTCGCCTGCAAAGGTTGTTGCATTGCCGTAAATATTTCTTTCTGTTTCAGGGCTTGGAATAATTTCTTTGGTCAAGTAGGACAACAGCACACCAACTTTTGTTGGTCTATCTTCCAATACCTGAATAATGTGAATAGCGTTTTCGCTCTGCACAGGCACTTTGTAAATTTTGCCTTTTACCGCGCGGAAGAAAATCAAATCGTTGTATGCTTTATCTTTCTCGCCTTGTTTCACCCAGCCCAAATCGCCACCGCGCATCTTACTCATTTGGTCATCGGAAAGCATGACGGCTTCCATACCAAAATCTTTTTTCAGCGTATCAATATCGCGCATAATGCTATCCACTAATTTGAATTTCACTTGAGCAGCTTCCTGAGAAGTTACGCCTTCAAACGAAATTTTAATATCGCGCACGTGAACCGAATCTGAAATCATTTTGCGGTCGCTAATTTTTGCGAGTTTGAAACTTTTGCCATCGGCATAAGGACCTACAATTGATTTTACTGGCAGTGAGAAGAAAGAATCTTTCACACTTGCAAAAAGTTTTTCCTTGTCGTAATACGCTTCATCAAAAGGTGTTTCTGAAAACAGTTTCACAAATAACGAATCGTCAGATGGTTTTGCACCTTTCGCAAAATCAGCACGTTTTTCCTCTAAGTCTTTTACAATGCGAGCCGAGTCACCGACAGAAGCTACGATATCAAAAGTTACATACTCCAACTTGCGTGTTTCTTCATCCTGTTTAAATTTTGCTTCGTTCTCGCTCAAATATTTTTTCAAATCATCATCGCTCACTTTCACATCGGCATCATTCACTTCGCTGTAAGGCAACTGAACATATTTGAAATTAACTAACCGGCTTTGGTCATTGTAACTCATTTCACCCATCCAAGTTGGAACTGAAAGTGCTTTCGAAATAAGGGTATTGTATTTCTGCTGATATTGATTTTGTTTCAACAAATTTTCGAAACGCATCCATTGCTTACGCACAGTGCCCGGCTCAACTCCTTGGGGGTCCTGGTCTAAACGCTGCATATACAAACGAACCTGTGCAGGATCAAACTGGCGAGTTTGAGGATTCTGAAATTGTTGGTCGTTCTTAATATACTGCGAAGCATTTTCACCTGTAGCCAATTCGTTTAACTCTTCGGCAGTTACATTAATGCCAAGCGCCTCGTAAAGTTTGTTGAAAATAATTTCGTTCACCATTTCGTTCCAGGTTTGGGTGCGCATGTAGTTGCGTTGGTCTTCTGCCACAGGCTGACCCTTCATTTGCTCTTCCATGTTCTTCACATTCTCTTCGTATTTTTTGCTGAACTCGGTGTAAAGAATTTTTTCTCCATTCACTTTGCCCACCGCATCTTTTCTGCCCTTAAGCAAACTGCCTTGCGAGTTAGTGGCATCCATAACAAGGAAGCCAACAATTGAAAGACCAATCAGAAATATCAGCAATCCTGAGCGCTGACGAATTTTACCTATAACTGCCATAGTAAGTAGATGTTAGATTTTAGACAATAGACATTAGATGAATTGCAGCTAACGCCCCTTTTTAAAGGACGGCAAATAAAGCAGAAATACTCGGAATAGGAAAGGGGAAAATTGCCTACTAAAATTAGAAAAGGCACTCCTCATTTTTGAAGAATGCCTTTTGTATTTCATCTGCTAATTTGCTCATCAGCAAATTGGCTCGTTATTTTCTCTCTTTAATTTCTACAAATGGTCTCAAGTTTGGTCCGTTGTAAATTTGGCGCGGTCTGCCAATGTCTTCGTTCTTTTCGCGCATTTCTTTCCACTGCGAAATCCATCCAGGCAAACGACCAAGAGCAAATAACACAGTGAACATAGGCGTAGGGAAACCAAGTGCTTTGTAAATAATTCCCGAGTAGAAATCTACGTTAGGGTAAAGTTTGCGTTCAATAAAGTAAGGGTCGGTCAGCGCCACTTCTTCTAACTGTTTAGCAATATCAAGCAAGGGGTCATTCACGCCAAGTTTAGCTAAAACATTATCGCAAGATTTTTTGATGATAGTAGCACGCGGGTCAAAGTTTTTGTAAACGCGGTGACCAAAACCAAACAACAAACGCTTTTTATCTTTTGCTTCTGCCACAACTTTTTTCACATCGCCTTTATCAATGGTTTGAATATGCTCTAACATTTCCAGCACTTCCTGATTAGCACCACCGTGGCGTGGTCCCCAAAGTGCCGCAACACCTGCTCCTATAGAGGCATACAAATTAGCATGTGATGAACCAACAATTCTAACAGTAGCTGTAGAACAGATTTGTTCATGGTCAGCATGAAGAATTAAAAGTTTGTTCATGGCATCAATCACCACCGGGTCCGGTGCGTAATCATCTGTTACATTACCGAAAGTCATGCGCAGGAAGTTGGTAACGTAATCGTGTTTATTCTGCGGATAAACCAGCGGATGTCCTTTACCTTTCTTCTGAATCATAGCGCATATAGTAGGCATCTTCGCCAGCAAACGAATGATAGTAAGGTTTACCTGCTCAGGACTTTTATTTGGATTCAAAGAATCGGGATAGAAAGATGAAAGACCAGAAATAAGCGTCATCAACTGTCCCATGGGATGCGAGCCCGAAGGAAACACTTCAAAAACTTTCATTAAATTTTCATGAACGAGTGTGTGCTGTGTCAAACTACTTTCGAAATCGGTTAGCTGTTTTGCAGTAGGTAGTTCACCATACAAAAGCAAATACGAAACTTCGGTGAAAGTTGCCTTCTCTGCTAAATCTTCAATGCTATATCCGCGATAACGCAGAATTCCTTTTTCACCATCAAGAAAAGTAATGTTGCTGACTGTGCAGCCGGTGTTTTTATACCCTTCATCAAAAGTTACAAAACCACTTTGCGCGCGCAACTTCGATATGTCAACTGCTTTTTCATTTTCAGTTCCTGTAATAACAGGATACTCATAATTTTTTCCATCAAGAGTAAACGTTGCTTTTTCAGACATGTGGTGGTTAGATTTTTACACTGCGTTTTGCAGGCGCGCCAAAAGTAATAAAAGCGAGAAAAGTTTAAAGAAGAGCGAATTAAAAATTGAGCGCCAAGCCAAGTTTTCCGTCATCCAAAAATCCAGACTGCACTTCGAGCATGCGCTTTCGCATTTTGAACTCCACTTTATTACGCGCACCTAAACCAATAAGCACTGCACCCACTGCCACTGCTATTCCTCCACAAGCGTAATAAATGGTTCCTATTTTATTGTTGCGTTGTAAATCGCCATCCTTATCGGTACTTTTTTTATACACGTAACCATAAACTTTTGCCCCTTGATAAAACAAATAGCCACTCACTCCAAACAAGCCAACTCCCCCTGCAATCATGAGATTGCCGCTGTTGTTTAACCGCGCCATACTCAGCGAATCGTAATGTGTAGAAACGCGAGCCGGTTTTTTTATTGAAGCCGAATCTGTTTGAGCAGAAATATTTTGAAAGAAAATAAAAGAGGAAAGAATTAAAAGAACTGTTCTCATACTTCAAACATAAAATGATTTATGAAGAAGTTTACTCAAACATATCTTTCACGCGGTCAAAAAATCCGCGCTCTTGTTTGGCTCCCGGCTTCGGTTTAAAGTTCGGGCTTTCACGAAGTTTTTCTAAAAGTTTTTTCTCTTCTGCCGATAAATCGCTTGGTGTATAAACGTGAATGAGAATTAACTGGTCGCCTCTTCCGTAACTATTTACCGATGGCAAACCTTTTCCGCTTAAGCGGAAAATTTTACCTGCCTGTGTGCCTGCGGGAATTTTAAATTTTGCCTTGCCTTCAATCGTAGGAACTTCTACTTGCGAACCGAGCACGGCATCAATAAAACTGATGTGCAGATTGTAAATCACATTCTGTCCATCAATCTCCAGTTCAGGATTTTGTTCTACTTCAATTTGAATAATTAAATCGCCAGCTGAGCCACCTTGCTCACCTGCATTGCCTTTGCCGCTCATAGAAAGTTGCATTCCATCTTGTACACCAGCGGGAATGTCCACCTGAATAGTTTCTTCTCCATATTCAACTCCAAGTCCGTTACAGGTTAAACACTTCTTCGTAATCTGCTGACCGCTTCCGTTACACTGATAACAGGTAGAAGTAGTTTGCATTTGTCCGAGAATAGTGTTCTGCACTTTGCGCACAGTGCCACTTCCTCCGCACACTGTACATTTACCTACCGATGAAGCATCCTTTGCACCACTGCCGTGACAGGTATGACACTCAATATGTTTTTTAACCTTCAGATTTTTACGTGCACCATTTGCTACTTCTATCAAACTCAACTTAACACGCACGCGCAAATTAGTTCCGCGTTTACCACGCGTTTGCTGACGACCTCTTCCACCGCCACCGCCAAAAAAAGTTTCAAATGGGTCGAAACCACCACCACCTCCGCCACCAAAAACATCTCCAAAATTTCGGAAGATGTCTTCCATATTTCCACCTTGATAACCTCCTGCGCCTTGATTAACTCCCGCATGACCGTATTGATCGTACTTCGCTTTCTTTTGCGCATCACTCAAAATTTCATAGGCCTCTGCTGCTTCTTTAAATTTTTCTTCGGCAGCTTTATCACCTTGGTTTCTATCGGGGTGAAATTGCAACGCCACTTTGCGATAAGCTTTCTTAATTTCTTCCGCAGTAGCAGTTTTTGCAACACCTAAAATTTCGTAGTAATCTCTTTTCGCCATAATAACCACCTCCCCTAAATCCCCTCCGCAGGAGGGGACTTTTGGTTTGTCTTTTTATTTGTGATTAATCGTTCATTGAATTTTGTATTAAAGCCCTCTCCTTCGGAGAGGGTTGGGAGAGGTGGTTATTTTCCCACAAACACCTTCGCAAATCGAATAATCTTATCGTTCAAAAAATATCCTTTCTCTGCTTCGTCAATTACTTTTCCTTCTTGTTCAGGCGATGGTGCAGGAATTTCAGTAATAGCTTCGTGCTCTTCTACATTAAATTCTTTCCCGATGCTCTCCATTGGTTTCAATCCTTTTGAAGAAAGCGTATTCACCAATTTTGTGTGAACCAGATTCAATCCTTCTTTCACGGCATTAACATCCGATGAATTTGCCACAGCTTTTTGGGCGCGCTCAAAATCATCCAACACAGGCAACAAATCTTTCACGATATCTTTTGAAGCAGTTAAGATTAACTCCAATCTTTCTTTTGCCATGCGCTTTTTCGCATTGTCAAAATCGGCATACAGACGAACATATTTATCGCGAAGTTCATCAAGTTCTTTTTTCAGTTCTGCAATTTCAACATCCTTGGGGTCAGTTTTTTCTTCTTCAAATTCTGTGTCTTCGGGTTTATTCTTTTTGAAAACATCGTTCAGAATTTTTTCAGCAGCATCTAAAGTTTTGCCTGCAAAATTTTCGGCTTTGCCTTTTGCATCGGCAGCAAATTCAGTTGCTTTTTCGGTTACCGTGTTCTTAATCTGTTCAACACGTTCGTTCAGATTCTCTTTGTCAAAATTGTCTTTGTTCCCTTCCATAGTATAAATTTAAGGGGGCGAATATCAATTATTTTGCCTGATGGCAAGTAGAGGACAAATTGGCGAGTTGAGGCAAAAGTCAAGTGACTTTAGGACAAGGGATGTAAGGGATTTGAAATTATGGCAGACGGCTACACTCTCTTTATCTGAGCGCCAATAGCATTCAACCGCTCATCAATTCGCTGATAGCCGCGGTCAATTTGTTCGCTGTTGTTGATAGTTGATTTGCCTTCTGCACTTAATGCTGCAATGAGTAAGGCAACACCCGCACGTATATCGGGCGAACTCATAGTAATGCCACGAAGTTTATAAGCGCGGTCGATGCCTATAACCGTAGCGCGATGCGGGTCGCACAAAATAATTTGTGCACCCATATCAATCAGTTTATCTACAAAGAACAAACGGCTCTCGAACATTTTTTGATGAACGAGCACACTGCCTTTTGCCTGTGTAGCAGTCACAAGGACAATCGAAATTAAATCGGGCGTAAAGAGGGGCCATGGTCCATCGCTAACAGTGAGAATTGAACCATCGATAAATCGTTGAATTTCGAAATGATCGCGCGCAGGAATATGAATATCATCTCCGCGATATTCCATTTCAATTCCAAGTTTTTCAAAAACCGGAAGAATGTTTCCAAGCATATCTATACGGCAGTTCTTAATCGTTATTTCGCTTTGTGTCATAGCTGCTAAACCAATGAAACTTCCAATCTCAATCATGTCTGGAAGCATCTTGTGTTCGGTTCCTCCAAGTGCATCTACGCCTTCTATGTAAAGTAAATTGGAGCCAACGCCTGAAATTTTTGCTCCCATGCGATTAAGCATTTCGCAAAGCTGTTGCAGATAAGGTTCGCAAGCTGCGTTGAAAATAGTTGTCTTCCCTTTTGCCATTACAGCGGTCATCACAATGTTTGCGGTTCCTGTTACCGAAGGTTCATCAAGCAAAACATAAGTTCCTTTGAGGTTGCTGGCTTCAACACTGTAAAAAGTTTCGTTGCTATCGTAATTGAATTTTGCTCCTAATTTTTCGAAACCGAGGAAATGAGTATCCAATCTTCTTCTGCCAATTTTATCGCCACCGGGTTTTGGCAAGTATGCTTTTTTGAAACGCGAAAGCAGCGGACCCATAATCATAATGCTTCCGCGAAGCGATGCTCCTTTCTTTTTGTATGTATCTGTTTTCAAAAAGTCCAGGTCAATATTATCTGCCTGAAAAGTGTACGTGTCTTCACTCAGCTTTTCAACTTTCACTCCAAGGTCTTGCAGAATATCAATGAGTGCCAGCACATCGCGAATTGCCGGAATATTGCTGATGGTTACTTTTTCGGGAGTCAACAGAACAGCGCATAGAATTTGCAACGCTTCGTTCTTTGCCCCTTGCGGAGTTATTTCTCCTTTTAGTTTTTTGCCACCGATTACTTCAAAAGAGTTAGACATGAGATTTGAGTATTGAGTAGTTAGTATTAAGTATTAAGATGAATACAGGGGGCAGACACAATTTTTGTTTCGGAGTAAAACTTCGAAAAAGTTTCAAGCTTTTAAGAAGTTGCCTCTTAAAGCTAATAACAACAGTTTGTTGAAAGCAATGAATTTGTTCAAATAAAAAAGCCTTCTGCATTTCTGTAGAAGGCTTTCTATTTTTAAAACTCAGTCAATTATTTACTTGCCGAAAATTCAATTACTCCATTAGTAAGTGTTAAGCAAATTGCCGGTGAGGAATCTTTGTTATAGGCACGTAAAGTAATTACGATATCTTCTGTTCCTAAGAAACTTTTCAAATCGGTACCGTGAATATTCAAATCAACTTCGTTTGCACCGGCAGTAAATGCACTACTGGTTGAAGCTATCATAGTGCCAAGGCCAGAAGTGCTTTGCGTTTTAGCAAATACTTGAAAGCCTGAAATTTTATCCAAGTTAGTTGCCCCGCCTGACACTCTTACTTTAAATCCTTTCGCTACCACTTTAGAAATTCTATTAAGACTGTAGGTTGTAGATGCAGCAGAAAAAGCAGATTGTAATTGGGCCTGAGTAATGTTGAAGGAAGTAGTGGAACCGTCAGCCAAAGCAAAAGGCAAGTCAAGAAGACAAAGTTGATTGTCAGTTATGTTGTAAGTAATCACCACATCCTTCTTACAAGATGTGATTGAAAGCATGCCTCCTAAAACGAAAGCAACTAAATAATACAGGTACTAATTTTTTCATGATTTTTATTTTTTGTTGAGGTAAATGTAAGTTTTGGTTTTGCTTCTCACAAATTAAATTTTGCAACAAGTTAGGTTTCGGAATGCTATCAATAAACCAGTCGGGGGCTTGTAGTTTTTCTGCTTTGCACATGTGCATTATTCTGTCATGAAATTGCTACAAACTTAGTTTCTAATTTTTGGGTTGAAATGTTTTCTTACTACGTAAATCAAAGCTAAGTCTTTCATACGCAACAGGTTTAGTACCTATGATGTTTGCACAGATAAGATTTGTTTCGTGTTGGCATTGTTATAGCCTTATTGTGGAAATGTTGTCAATTCAATAAGTAATGCACAACATAATGTAAAAGGAAACGTTTTATTCGTGTATCAAAAATGGTATTCATTTAAACCAACAACCATGAAAACTGACACCTCCATGAACTTAATGCTTGTCGTGTTTTGCGTAGTGCTCATTGGATTTGTATTGCTCAACAGCCGCATGAGCGAAGCGCTCGGTAAAAAACAAGCAGCGTTAGAGAATACAGAAGTAATGTTGAAGTAATTTTTTCTCTTCCACTATTTGATGATGGTAACTTTCCTAGTTACCATAGATGTACCAGTATCTAATTTAGCGATGTAAACTCCGGGTGAAAGCCAACCGGTGGAAACCTGATTGATGCCTTGCGTAATTTCAGTGGTCATCATTTCTTCCCCTGTTAAATTGTAAATTTTCATTACTCCTCTTTCACTGCTCAATAGCACTTTCATATTTCCGTTGTTCGGGTTTGGGTAAATGTTGAATACTGCTGCTTGCTCCGCATTGGTTATGGAAGATGGCACATAGGACAAGGAATACAACAACGCATTGTAAGCATTTACCCTCCCAAAGCCGAGTTCACGGCTCCAAGTTCCATTATAATAAAGTGAATCGTAACCATAACCACCAACCTTATCGCAAGAACGTGCGATGATGTTGCGAATGTCTTCGGCACTCCAGTTAGGAAGAATAGAAAGTAATAATGCGCCTATTGCCGCTGCATTTGGACAAGCAGCCGAGGTTCCATTGAAAGAAACATAATAATTACCACTGGTTCCCGCGCCAGTATTAAATCCTTTGTTCCCTTGCATATCGGTGGTAGAAATTTTTACCCCTGGGGCACTAAAATCAATATTCACTCCCCAGTTTCCACTCCATGTTTCGCTGCTGCAATCGTTAGCATTTTTGCGTTCATCGCACATAGTTGTTGCATTTACAGCAATGGTTTGTGGCAATTTCCCGGGCCAAATAGAACCCGTGCTGTCTTCTTCATTTCCACTGCTGAAAAACATGGCAAGCCCTTTTCCTCCCCGTCCGGTGGTGTATGCCTGTTGAATAGCATCCTCGACTGGTTGTGTGCCTCCGGGCAACGAAATAATATACTGCTCTGGCAAGCCCCATGAGTTGCTAAGAATATCAGCACCAGCTGCCGCTGCCCAACCTATTGCATTGGCAAAAGCATCGGCTGTAGAAAAAGGAAGAACAGTAGAACCCAAAACGAGATAATAGAAAGTACGAACCGGAATTATTTTGCATGAAGGTGCAACACCCGCTACACCTAAACTATTGCCCATTACTGCGGCAACTATTCCTGCGCAACAAGTTCCGTGTCCATCTTCAGGATGCGCTGGAGTTGGATAACCATCAGTAGAATCATTGATAGCATCGTAACCCGGAAGCATGTTTACCGCTAAATCAGGATGAAGTGTATCTACACCTGAATCAATAATTCCGATTTTAATATTCGGATTGCCTGTTGTTAAAGTCCAGGCACTATCAACATCCATATCAGCATCAATGCTACCGCTGCCTTGAACAAATGTTCCAGTGTTTTGAATATTCCATTGACGATTATAGTAAGGGTCATTGGAACAAACTTCGGGATTCAATAAATAATTTGGCGAAGCGTATTCGCACCATCCTTCTTCCATAAAAACAGCACAAAGGTCAACTGTGTTTGTGTGGAGTGTTTTAAAATTCTGCACTCTGAAAAGATTAGGAATGTATTTATCCGGAACTGCTTCACCTAAATGTTGTTGTTGTAATTTTTGGTGAAGAAGAGGTTCGAAATTTTTGTCTTTCAGTTTTACAAAGAAATTATCAAGCACTCCGCCAAAGTGTTTTTGGTCTGTAATGAAAAATGAAACGAATTTTATTTCAGGAACTGAAGAAAAATATTTTGTAGCACCATCTACATCGGTAGTGAAACATATAGTGAGTGTTGGCGAAGGAACATGTGTGAAAGAGTTTACAAAGTTCGATTGATTAATAATGGCCGCTTTTTGCTCGGCTGTTACATTCTTTTCAAAAATTAAAATAAAGCGGTCTTTGGCTATGCGCGTTTTGTAATCGGTAAAAGAGTTGGCAAAAATGAAGTTGGTAAGCGCTACAAGGAGGAGAGTAAATTTCAATTTCATAAATCGTTTTTTGTGAAAGTAAAAACTAATGTGCTAGAAGCTATCCTGTATTAACACTAAACCAAATTATAAAAGTGAACTTGCCGGTTGAGCTTGTCGAAGCCCTTCGACAGGCTCAGGGTGACAAACTATAAACTATGCTTGCTCAGGCTCTAAAACTTTTGCTCTGCGGTCGCAGATGGCATCAAACTCCTGGTGGTAGTTTTTATGATTGGTTCCCATCATGCGGTCCCATATATTAAAGTACAGACCGTAATTGCAGTTGACATACTTGTGGTGCATGTTATGATGGGTAGAAGTATTGTGCCACTTGGAATAAAAGCGTGTGGTAAATCCCTTTCTGAAAATTTCGAAACCGAGATGACCGCCAATGTTCAACGCCAATTGATAAATGCCCCAAATAAAAATAGCGAGCGGATGTATGGCATTGCAAAAACCATAATGGGCAAAATAAGCACCTGACCAACCGCTTCGAGCGGATGAAAAGCAAAAGCCGCCCAAGGAGTTGGGTTTACACTTTTGTGATGAATGAGATGCACGTAAGGGTAAACTTTTTTTAGGTGCATAAAGCGGTGACTCCAATAGAAATAAGCATCGTGAATGAAGATGAAAGCAAAAACAGAAAAAATAAAATAGGCAATGGAATGCTGATGAATGTCGGTGTAAATTTGTGTGTATCCATTTTTTGAAAGATAAAAACACAGGTGCCTGCGAAAGTAAAAATGAGCATGCTCGAAAGCGAGAAAAGAATTTCTCTGCGCATGTGATAGAACTCTGGAAATTTTTGTTGAATCTTAAAACGAAACAACTGCGACTTTAGCAGTACATAAATTATAGTGTACGGAATTCCCGCAAACAGAAAGTAGCGGACTAAGTCCCAACCGAAGTGCTGTAAGTATCTTTCAAAAATTTGTGACCACATACTTTGATTTTTAAATGAGGGACAAACCAAGTTCAATTTGAGGAATAATCAAAATGCAGAAGACGGAAGTCCGATGTCCGATGTCGGAAGGAAAGACATTGTCATTTCGAGTGGAGGCTTTGCGAAACGAGAAATCTTGTTTTGAATGATTAAGAAATACAAGATGCTTCATTTCGCAAAGCCTCATTCTGCATGACAGCCGTAATTTGTCTGAACAAAAAATAAATTTCGCGCTCAAAAAAGACTTTGTAGCTTTAGCCAACTAAAACCCATACCTCATGAGAAAGCTACTCCTGCTCCCGTTACTCATGTTTTCGTTGCATTCATTTGGCGGATGGGAAATGATGCTTTGCGATTCGGTAGATGAAAAAGGAAACTGCAAAAACAAAAGCGAGAATTTTACTTTTTCTGAAAACCTGAATGTGACGGTTTTGCTTTCGAATGCATCGGGTTTGCAAACCGAGAAAATTTATTTTGAAATTTCGCTGTTAGATACCACTACTTATGCCGAAGAACTCATAAGCACCGAAGAAACAAAAACTCAAAGTGCTTCTTTATATACTGCACACAGTATTCATTTTACAAAGCGCGGTCACTACGTTATTAAAGCGCGCGACCAATACAAAGACTACATTACTTCGAGAGAGGTGGAAGTGAAATAGGTTACATTTTTATCCATCTCTTTCGCACACTGCCCTCTTTAGTTTTTATCTCTGCAATGTAAACTCCACTTGGCAGGTTGATGATTGATAATTGATGATTGATTAATGAAGCAGCAGCCATTACCAAACTACCTGTGGTGTTGTAAATATTTATTTGTTCTAATTCAATGCCGTTGGTTTGTATGAAGAGTTTGTCGGAAGTGGGGTTGGGAAAGATTGCGAATTGCGGATTGGAGATTGCGGATTGAGAAATGGCTGTTGGTGCAGCAATAATAGTTAACTGACTCATCAGACCGCCTTCGGTTTTAAATACGTAAAAAGAAGAATCGCAGTAGGTGTTTATACATCCGGTGTTTTCAGTTACTGTAAGGCATACATAATACTGCCCCGGTGTCGAATAAATGTGAGAAGGATATTGAAGAGTAGAAGAATCACCATCACCAAACTGCCATAGATAATTTAAATTGTTACCAGTGCTTTGGTTGTAACCGTAATAAACCCCCTGGTTTGAAGTATCCGGATAAACCACAAATGAAGCCATACAAGATGCTGTTGCATCATAGCGCAACAAGACAACGCTGCTGCTATCATATACATAGGACCAAGCAGTACCAGCTACTAAAATTTTTTCATCGGGTTGTACGGACAGTGCATTTGCTACATCTTCAAATGTGGCTATATTAATAATGACTTTACCATTTGTTCCGAAGCTACTATCTATTGTACCATTTGGGTAATATCTTGCAAGTGCAAAATCGTAATTAAACTGCGTACCGGTATAACCTGCCACCACAATTTTGCCATCTGCCTGTAATTTTACTGATGTAGCAACATCCCTTATGCTGCCGAAATCTGTAACGACTTTACCCGCATTGCCGAAAGTGCTATCATAACTGCCGTTTGAATTGTATCTGAATAAAAAAAATCCATATCCGCAATTCCTCCAATAACACCATGAGTTTCGCCAACTAATAAAATTTTTCCATCCGGCTGTACGACCATATCTCTTTGCTCCTCGTGTGTAGAGTCAATATACGCATTTGAAAAGCCGATATGATTAAAGGTTGTATCTTGTTTACCGTTCGGAAGTAATTTCCAAAGCATAAAGTCATAATTACCTGCTGACCGTGTTTCACCTGCAGCTAAAATCTTTCCATCAGGTAAAATAGCTGTGGAGTATAAATGGTCGTAATGTGAACCGAAACCGAAAAAATAATAACCAGAAGGACTTGCAAAACTAGTATCTCTTTTTCCAATTGAATCAAAACGGGCTACTAATCCCGTGTAACTACCCGAAGACATATTATAATCATCACCGGCAACTACTATCTTTCCATCATTTTGTAAGGCAACTGAATAGGCAATTTCTTTAGCGTTTCCACCAGGTCCAAAAGCAAAGCCAGCACCATTGAAAGTTGTATCTAAACTGCCATCTGTTTTATATCTGGCTATTGCCATCCAGACGGCCGAGGAGATATTACTATGAGCTTCACCAGCGGCAATAATTTTACCATCGGGCTGTAAGGCGAGTGCGTGTATAATGCTGTTAGCAAAAATGGTGGTAACTACTTTACCATTTATACCAAATGTGCTGTCTAAACTACCATTGGTGTTATAACGCGCCAAAGCAAATTGGCTGTTAATGCTATTTGAACCTGATGCACCTGCCACAATAATTTTTCCATCGGCCTGTATAAGCATACTGTTTCCGTTATTGATAGTTGAATCAAGGTTAGTAATAACTTTACCGTGGGTTCCAAAAGTATTGTCTAATGAACCTGGTTTCGCAAAAGCAATAATTGCTACGAAAGTGAGAATAATGAGTAATAGGTTTTTCATAGTTTAATTCTTATTTTTCGAAAATAACTTTCTTCTTAAAAAATGTGAGGAAGATAAAATCAAAAGCGCGAAGAAACTCTTCGCGCTTTTGATTTTTGTATTACTGCTTCTTGTATTTGGCAACTACTCCTTATCCACCAAAACTTTCTCCACCGGATTCGCAATCATCTCGCTGTAAATTTCGCGATTGCGGATAATATCAATGCCTGTGAAAATAGCTGCGCGAAGCGAATCGCAATTGGCTAAATCTTTTCCCGCAATATCGTAGCCCGTGCCGTGGTCGGGTGAAGTGCGCACTATGTTTAAGCCGGCAGTGTAATTTACTCCGCTGCCAAACGAAAGTGTTTTGAAAGGCACAAGCCCCTGGTCGTGATACATGGCAAGCACCGCATCAAATTTTTTGAAATGCTGCGAGCCGAAAAATCCATCGGCAGAAAACGGACCTACTGCAATGATTCCTTTTTCTTTAGCGCGGTTAACCGCAGGAGCAATAATGTCTTTCTCTTCTTTACCGAGCAACGAATTATCGCCTGCATGAGGATTTAAACCAAGCACCGCAATGCGCGGCTTGCTGATTAAAAAATCCTGCTTCAACGTTTGGTTGAGCACTTCGAGTTTCGCGAGAATTAAGTTGATGTCAATTTTTCCTGTTACGTCTTTTAATGAAACATGATTGGTAACCAAACCAACGCGCAAATCATCATCTACCAACAACATCATGCTGTTTTCGTTTCCTGCGGCTTTCGAAACGTGTTCGGTTTGCCCTATAAACTCGGGATGATGCTGACTCATGGAGCTTTTATTTACAGGTCCGGTAACCAGCACATCAATTTTTTTCTCTACTAAATCTTTAATGCCTGCATTCAAACACAACATAGCACGCGCACCTGCTTCGGTAGTCAATTGTCCGGGTTGCGGCTGCACGGTTTCGCTCCACACATTTATAATGTTCGGCAATTTCGGATTCAGGTTTTCTGTATCCTTCACTTCCTGAATATTGAAATTCTGAATTTTCAATTGCTTGGCGTAAAACGAAATCACATTCTTTTGTCCGTAAACCACTACGGAACAAAAACGATAAATGCGCTCATCTTCCAGCACTTTAATAATTACCTCTGCTCCAATTCCATTGTAATCTCCCAGACTAATTCCTACTTTGTATTTGTTGTTTTCCATGTTTAGGGTTGTGTAGTTCGCAGTTCGCGGTTCGCAGCAATTGTATTACTGTGAACCGTCAACAGCTAACTGTGAACTTCATTAATAATTCTTCAAAAAATCTGTAATCAATCGCACGCCTACTGCCGTTCCGTATTTACCACGGTAGCTGTCTTCGTGCATCAGGTAAGCGGTACCTGCAATGTCAAAGTGCATCCACGGATAATCGGTAAAGTGTTCCAAAAATTTTCCGGCAGTAATAGAGCCCGAATCTGCACCTCCTACATTCTTAATGTCGGCAACATCACTCTTAATCATTTCACCGTATTCATCCCACAGCGGAAACTCAATCAATCGCTCGTAGGTGTTATTGGCACTCGCCACTAATTTCTTCTTTACGCTTTCACTGGCAGTTCCCATAAATGGCGAACCAATACTTCCTGTTGCCGCTTTTGCAGAACCGGTAAGCGTAGCAAAATCAAAAACCAATTCAGGCGAATATTGTTTGGCGTAGTGAAGCGCATCAGCAAGAATCATTCTTCCTTCTGCATCGGCATTCAACATTTCTACATTCATGCCGCTCATCATTTCCACCACATCACCCGGCACGTATGCATTCATACCCGGGCGATTATCGGTTGCGGGTATCAATCCAATAATATGAACCGGCAATTTCAATTGCGCAGCTGCAATAAAAATTCCTGCCACGGCAGCGGCTCCGCTCATGTCGCACTTCATCATGTCCATTGAGTTGCCTGTGGGTTTCAAACTCAAACCTCCTGTATCATATACTACACCTTTGCCCACGAGCACAATCGGCTTTTTATTTTTCGGGCGAGCGGCTTTGTATTCCAACACGGTAAAAGTTGGCGGGTCAATACTTCCTTTGTTGACTGAAAGCAAGCCACCCATTTTCAATGCTTCAATTTTTTTCTTGTCGAAAACAGTAACACTAAATCCATTATCTTTTCCAGCCTGCTGAATTTCTTTCGAAAGCTGTGTAGCCGTTAAATAGGATAGGGGCTCGTTAATCAAAGTGCGCGAAAAGAAATTTGCAGCAATAATTTTTGAAAGTTCTTCCAATGTTTTTTTGTCGGAAGATTTTGCATCAACGTGAAGCGTTGCGAATGATTTCTCTTTCTTGTCCTTGGTTTTGTATTTCAAAAATTCATAGTTGCTGAGTGCCACACCTTCGGCAAATGCAGCCGTCAGTTTTATTTTGCGCGAAGCATTAAACACCGATGCTTCCTTTATTTTTTTTGCGTTCAGAAATTTATTGATGGCATTACCTGCTTTGCGTGCAGCTTCCAATGCTTTGAATTCTTCTTTCGATGCATCAATTTTTGTAATGCTCAAAGTTTTATTTGAAGAAACTAGTTGAAAAAGAGTGTTGCCTTTTTCATCGAAAAACGTTTGTGCGGCATCGGCATCCTCTTTTGCCAAACCAAGCGAAGAGATTTTTGTAGTGCCATCAATCAAAATTATTTGATGCGGAAACAGTGTGTAATTCTTGCAAATAGCGAGTTGAATATTCATAAGGTGATTTTTAGAGGCGGCTAAGATAAGAACCGCGTTTATATTTGCCCCATGTCAAATCTCCATCTCAAAAAATCGCTCGGGCAACATTTCCTGAAAGACGAGGCGGTGTTGCATAAAATAGCTGATGCTATTGGAGAGATGAGCCGTTTTAAAACCGTAGTGGAGATCGGACCGGGCATGGGCGCGCTCACCAAATATTTATTGAAACAAAAGCACGTTAATTTTTTTGTGGTGGAATTAGACGACCGCTGGGCAGAGCATCTTTCCAACGCTTATCCGGCTTTGCGAGGCAAAATTATTCACGAAGATTTTCTGGAAACCGATTTAGGTTTTCTGCAAAGTCCTGCGCATATCGTGGGCAATTTTCCTTACAATATTTCTTCACAAATTGTTTTCAGAATTATTGATGAGCGCGAAAAAGTAGAAATGATGACCGGCATGTTTCAAAAAGAAGTGGCGCTTCGCATTGCTGCCAAACATGGCTCCAAAGATTACGGAGTAACTAGTGTGCTCACACAAGCATACTACGAGTGCAATTATTTGTTTGATGTTACGCCTGATTGTTTCGACCCGCCACCGAAAGTGATGAGCGGCATTATTCAGTTGAGAAGAAAGGAAACCAAAACACTGAACTGCGATGAAGTGTTTTTTAAGAAAATAGTAAAAGCTGCTTTCAACCAACGCAGAAAAACCATGCGCAACAGTTTGAAAGACTTTACTGCAGGTAAAGAAATTGCAGCACTTGATATTTTCAATCTTCGTCCTGAGCAGATTTCGGTGCAGCAGTTTATGGACTTGACCAACTTAATTCAAAACAATGCTTCGCAATGAATTCCGAATTCCGAATTCCACATTCCGCATTATTGATTACCGATGAAGTTCATCCTCTATTAAAAGAAGGTTTAGAAAAAGACGGCTGCACGGTGGACTATCGCCCTGATATTAATGAAGAGGAAGTTTTGGAAATTATTTCGCGCTACAACGGTTTGCTCATCAATAGCAAAGTATTTGTAGGTAAAGAAATACTCGACCGTGCTGCTCAGCTTAAATTTGTTTGCCGCATAGGTTCAGGTTTAGACACCATCGATTTGGATTACGCTAAAAAGAAAAATGTAATCGTGTTTAACTCACCCGAAGGTAACCGCGATGCGGTTGCAGAACACGCACTTGGTTTGTTGCTGAATTTGATGAATAACATAACTGTGGCAAACAATCAAGTTAAAGAGAAGCAATGGGTTCGCGAAGCCAACCGTGGAAATGAATTGAGTGGAAAGACCATTGGTTTGATTGGTTACGGAAACACCGCACAGGCATTTGCAAAAATCCTCAAAGGTTTCGATGTAAAAATCCTGGCTTACGATAAATACTTCAACAATTTCGAAAACGAATCTAACCTCGAAACCATTTTTGAGCAAGCTACTATTCTCAGCATTCACCTTCCGCTAACTGTCGAAACCAAGAACATGATTGATTACGGCTTTTTTTCTTCTTTCAAAAAACCAATTTGGTTCATCAATACTTCGCGCGGCAAAATTTTGCGTACTGCCGATTTGCTTTTGGCTTTAAACGAAGGGAAAATTATTTCAGCAGCGCTCGATGTTTTAGAAAATGAAAAACTGAATTCACTAACTGAAGACGAAAACAAAATCTTTGAACCATTAATTTCTAACAACCGAATTCTCCTTACTCCTCACATTGCAGGTTGGACTCACGAGAGCAAACGAAAAATTGCCGAGGTGTTACTCGAAAAAATAAGAGCGTTACGCTAGCGTGATTGGGGAAACACAACGACTCGATTTTGAAATTCGGTATTGAAACCTATATTCGCACCAGATTTATTGAGAAAGAGGGGACGAGAGTCCCCTCTCTTATTTTTCGGATATGAACTTTGAAGAAGTAAAAAGCAAGATTGAGGAGTGGGTGAAACCATTGTTGAACGAGAAAAATTTATTTCTGGTCGACATTAAGTTTCCCATGGGCAGGCAAATTGAAGTTTACATTGACAGCGATGAAGGGATTCATATTTCGGAATGTGCTGAGGTCAGTCGCTTTCTTGAAAAACTTTTAGATGAAAGTGGTTTGGTTCCCGAGAATTATATTCTCGAAGTATCGAGCCCCGGAATGGATAACCCGCTAAAAGTGTCGAGACAGTATAAAAGAAGAATAGGGCGAATTCTGGAAGTGCTTAAAATGGACGGAAAGCAAATAGAGGGGCAATTGGTTGAGGCGGATGATGAGAAAATAAAGTTGAGAGAGGTTGTAGAGGAGAAGAAGAAGAAAAAGTCTGAAGCCGGAAAGCCGAAGACCGAAGTAGAACAGCCGAGAGAATATGAATTAAGATTTGATGAAATAAAGAAAGCAGTATTGCAGTTTAAATTCTGAAATGTATTCAATAACTAAAACTATCAATCTTCAAACGCAAAATTTAAAACCATGAACAGTTTAGAACTGATTGACTCGTTTAGCGAGTTCAAACAAATGAAAAATATTGACCGTCCTACCATGATGAAAGTATTGGAGGATGTGTTTCGCACTTTGCTTCGCAAAAAATATGGCGACACCGATAACTTCGACATTATCGTAAATACCGATAAAGGCGATTTGGAAATTTGGCATAAGCGCGAAATCGTAGCTGATGATGCTGTTGAAAATCCGATCACGCAGATTGCTTTGAGCGAAGCGCAATTGATTGAAGAAGATTTTGACATTGGTGAAGAAACCTATGAAAAAATTGAGTTGGAAAGTTTTGGGCGCAGAGCAATTTTGGCGGCACGCCAAACACTGGCATCACGTGTAGGTGATTTGGAAAAAGATGAAGTGTTCAAAAAATACAGTGAGCGTGTAGGCGAAATTCTTTCAGCTGAAGTTTATCAGGTTTGGAAAAAGGAAATTCTTTTGCTCGATGAAGAAGGCAATGAATTATTGCTTCCTAAGTCTGAACAAATCAAAGTTGATTTTTTCAAGAAAGGCGAAACCGTGAGAGCCGTAGTGAAGAAAGTTGACTTGCGTAATGGAACACCGGTTGTTATTCTTTCAAGAACCGACAATGCATTCCTTGCAAAATTAATGGAAGCAGAAGTGCCGGAAATTTTTGACGGATTGATTGTGATTAAACAAATTGTTCGTGAGCCGGGTGAAAAAGCAAAAGTGGTAGTGGAATCTTTTGACGACCGAATTGACCCGGTGGGTGCTTGTGTAGGCGTTAAGGGTTCGCGTATTCACGGCATTGTGCGCGAGTTGAAAAACGAAAACATAGACATCATCAATCAAACAACAAATTTGTCGTTGATGGTTCAGCGTGCTTTAGCTCCTGCAAAAATTATTTCGTTAGATATTGACCAGGAGAAAAAACGCATTTCTGTTTATCTGCAACCCGATCAGGTTTCATTGGCCATTGGTAAACGCGGTGTGAACATTAAACTGGCGAGCCGTTTGGTTGGTTTTGAAATTGATGTGTTCCGTGAAAACGAAGAAGGAAATGCAGAAGAATATGATATTGACTTAGAAGAGTTTTCAGATGAAATTGAAGGTTGGATGATTGATGAGTTGAAAAAAATTGGTTGCGATACTGCGAAGAGTGTTTTGCATTTGAGCGAAGAAGAGTTAGAGCGCAGAACTGATTTAGAAGTGGAAAGCATTAAAGAAATTCGCAAAATTTTACAAAGCGAGTTTCAAAATGAATAAGGTTATTTACATAGGTAATTGAGAATTGGTAATCGGTAATAACGGTTGCCGGTTCCCGATTATCTTTTACTAAAACAAAAACATGTCAGAAGAAGTAAAAGCAGTTCGATTAAGTAAAGCAGCGGGCATTTATAATGTCAGTTCAGACCATATTATGGACGCCCTCAAGGCGAAAGGATTCAAAGATTTGAATCCGAATACCAAGCTCGCGGCTGATATGCTAGCTGTACTCGACAAAGAATTTGGCAGTGATAAGGATATCAAGAAACAAGCAGATACTACTGCTAAAGTTGCTGCCGACAAAGCCAAGAAAGAATCAGTAGAAATGGTAGAAGCTACTATGGCTTCGGTGAAGAAAAAAGAAGCGGAGGAAAAAGAAGTATTGGTTAAAAATAATCAGGCACCTAAAGAAGAACCCGTTGAAATTATTTCGGCCAAAAAACAAAAATTAGAAGGACCAAAAGTTGTAGGTAAACTTGAACCCGAAGAAAAACCTAAGAAGTCTACCAAGAAGAAAAAAGATGAAGCAGAGCCGGTAATTGAACCAACTCCTGTAGTAGTAGAAGAAATAAAAGAAGTAAAATCAACAAAGAAAAAGAAAGCGGAACCAGAGCCCGAGCCGGAAGTAAAAATTGAAACCAAGTATCAAACACTTGAAGGAACTAAAGAGGTAGGTAAGATTGACCTTTCGCAATTTGACCCGAAGCCAAAGAAAAAAGAAGAAGCGCCAGGTGAGAAGAAAATTCGAGAGCGCAAACTGATAAAGAAAAAGGAGCGTCCTCCGTTGGTCCAAGATACTTACTATGCTAAGAAGGTAGGAAATTTTCAGCGCAAGCGCGATGTAACTACTACTAAGAAACCAGAACCGGGTGGGCCACCTGCCGAGATAACCGAAAAGGAGATTGAAGATAAGATTCGCGCAACTATGGCGAAAATTCAGGCGCAAACTTCTAAGAGTGACCGCTCGAAATTCCGCAGAGGAAAACGCGAAGCGCATCAGGAAAAAGCAGAAACCGCACAGGAAGGTATTCAGCATAATAAACTGCAGGTAGCCGAATTTATTTCGGTGGCAGAATTAGCATCGCTCATGAACATGACTCCGGTGCAGATTATTTCTACCTGTATGCAGTTGGGTGTAATTGTTTCAATCAACCAGCGATTAGATGCTACGATTATTGAGCTCGTTACAGCTGAGCACGGCTATGAATTAGAATTTATTTCTGCCGCTGATCAAACCGCATTTAAAGAAGAAGCACCCGATACTCCGGAGGATTTAAAACCACGTGCGCCAATCGTAACTATCATGGGTCACGTTGACCACGGTAAAACTTCGTTGCTCGATTACATACGCAAAACAAATGTGGTAGCAAAAGAAGCAGGAGGAATTACACAGCACATTGGTGCTTATGAAGTAACTACTGCCGATGGCAGAAAAGTTTCTTTCCTGGATACTCCCGGTCACGAAGCGTTTACCGCCATGCGTGCCCGCGGTGCAAAGGTTACGGATATTGCAGTAATTGTAATTGCTGCTGATGATGCTGTGATGCCGCAAACAAAAGAAGCTATCAACCACGCGCAAAGTGCTGGTGTGCCAATGATTTTTGCGTTTAATAAAATTGATAAAGACGGAGCTAATTCTGATAAAATTCGCGAACAACTTTCTGCTATGAATTTATTGGTAGAAGAATGGGGCGGTCCTTATCAGAGTCAGGAAATTTCTGCCAAAAAAGGATTGAATATTGATTTGTTGTTGGAGAAAATTTTGATTCAGGCAGAATTACTTGAACTGAAAGCAAATCCTGAACGCCTTTCTTCGGGTTCAGTAATTGAAGCAACCTTGGATAAAGGTCGCGGTTATACAACCACTTTACTTGTTCAAAACGGAACGTTGAAGATGGGAGATATTATTGTGGCTGGTCCTTACATGGGAAGAATAAAAGCCATGTTTGACCACACTGGTGCAAAGATGAAAGAAGCCGGACCTTCGGCTCCAGTGCAGGTGCTTGGATTGAGCGGTGCACCACAAGCAGGTGAAAAGTTTAAAGTATTCGACAACGAAGCGGATGCAAAAGAGTTGGCAACTAAGCGCGCACAAATTGAACGTGAAACCGGAATACGTACCAAGAAACATATTACGCTTGATGAAATCGGAAGACGCTTGGCGCTGGGAAACTTCAAAGAACTTAGCTTGATTTTGAAAGGAGATGTGGATGGTTCAGTGGAGGCGTTGGCAGATTCATTGCTCAAACTTTCTACCGAAGAAATTCAAATCAGAATTATACATAAAGGGGTGGGTGCCATTTCCGAGTCGGATGTGTTGCTTGCAACAGCATCGGATGCCATTGTGATTGGATTCAACGTTCGTCCTTCGCAAAATGCGAAGAAGATTGCCGAAGCAGAAGGCGTGGATATTCGTCTTTACTCTATCATCTACAACGCTATTGAAGAAATCAAGAGCGCAATGGAAGGTTTGCTTGAGCCGAAGATTGAAGAAAAAGTTATCGGTAACCTTGAAGTTCGCACTGCTATTCACGTAAGTAAGGTTGGAACTATTGCGGGCTGCTTTGTAAAAGACGGCAGAATTTTGAACAAATCGAAGGTTCGTGTTATACGTGATGGCATTGTGGTGCACACGGGTGTAGTAGCCGGCTTGAAACGTTTCAAAGATGATGCGAAAGAAGTTGTAAGCGGACTCGAGTGCGGTGTAATGGTGAAAGATTACCAAGACATTAAAGAGAACGATATACTCGAGGTGTTTGAAGAAACCGAAGTGCAACGGAAATTATAATTTGCTGATGATATGATTAGCAGATGAGGAAATTAAAAGCCGCCACAAAAATTTGTGGTGGCTTTTTTGTTTGCTGAAATTTGTTGCTGTTATTCAACTTGTTTGGCTTTAAGCAATGGATGTAAAACCAACAAAGGAATAATTTCATAGTTTCATTCCGATTATGCTATTCAGAGTTTACACCTTTTTTCTTTTTTCTTTTCTGTCTTCAATTTGCTTTTCGCAAACCAATATTATTTGCACCAACGTCACTGCCGAACAGGTGATGAAGGGCAATTACAATCCGAATTCTTTTCCTGCTTCTGTTATCATCAACCATCCTGATTCTATTTCTAAGTATTTGCAGCAAATCATTTCTGCCGATTCGCTTAAGAATTATATCCTGAAACTGCAAACATTTCATAACCGAAACAGCGGTTCAGATACCGTATCAGCCACTGAAGGAATTGGCGCAGCGCGCAGATGGGCTTTCAATAAATTTCAGCAATTCAGCGCGGCAAACAACAACCGCCTGCTTCCGTTTTATCTTCAATTCAATTTGGCTATCTGCAATATGCCGCAGCATAAAAATATTTGCGCGGTTTTGCCCGGTACTGATACTTCGGATAAATCAATCATACTGATTGAAGGGCATATTGACAGCCGTTGCGAAGTGCTGTGCGATACAGGTTGTGTTGCCGAAGGCATAGAAGATAACGCCAGTGGAACCGCTCTGGTGATGGAACTTGCGCGGGTAATGAGTTCGTTATCGCTTAACCGTACTGTGGTGTTTATGCTCACCATTGGCGAAGAGCAGGGACTTGATGGTGCCGAAGCTATGGCTGATTATGTGCAGCAAAAAGGCATTCAGGTAAAAGCAGTTTTAAATAACGATGTAATAGGCGGCATCATTTGCGGCAAAACTTCTTCGGCTCCTTCGTGCCCTGGTGAAAACGATATTGACAGCACGCACGTGCGCTTTTTTTCGTATGGCGGTTTCAATTCAAAACATAAACAACTCGCGCGCTTTGTCAAGTTGCAATACAAAGAACAGATTGCTCCTATTGCTCAAGTGCCTATGAACATTGTTATTATGACTCCCGAAGACCGCACCAACCGCGGTGGAGACCATATTCCTTTTCGCCAACACAATTATGCTGCTATGCGTTTTACCTCGGCAAACGAGCATGGCGATGCTGAGGTTGATTCGAATTACACCGACCGCCAACATTCCTCACGCGATGTACTTGGAGTTGATACCGATAACGACCAGGTGGTGGATAGTTTTTTTGTGGACTTCAGTTACCTGGCGCGCAATGCTGTTATTAATAGTGTTGGTGCGGCAATGGCAGCTATTGGTCCACCGGTTCCTACGTTGTTGGTAGACACTTTATCCGGCAATCGACTGCGCATAGAAATTCAGAACGAGTTTTTCTTTACGCAATACCGTATTGCTATCCGTAGCACTACTAACGATTGGGACAGCGTTTATTTTATGCTTTACAAATATGTTGACACACTCACCTTGTGCGACACAGGAACTTTCTTCATCAGTGCTGCGACTATGAACTTCAAAAACGTGGAAGGTCTTTTTACCGGTGAAACAATGGTGCGTCTTAGTGATTCGAGTATGTGTGTGTATACTGGCTTGAACGATGAAGAAATTTCAGGAAACGGAATTGAACTGCTGCAAAACAAACCCAACCCCTTTGATGAAAAAACAGCCATCTCGGTTTTTGTGCGCGGCAATAATGACTATCACAACGCTTACCTTACCATTACCGATTTAAACGGAAAAGAAATAAAACGTTTGCCTGTATCGCTGCATAAAGGCATGAACGAAACACTGTACGAACACGGCTATCACGCCACAGGAATTTATTTCTATACTCTTTTTGTGGAGGGCAAAGTTGTGCAAACGAGAAGAATGGTTTTTGCTAATTGATGTAACAGATTTACGTTACAAAACTTAGATATTAAAACCTCACGCACCCAGACTCACCATCTCCGGCATAGGCACAGTATCGTATTCACCCACCTTGGTTAAGTCCATTACCACTCTGCCCTTTTCATTAATAGAAAACGGCTTGCGGAATTTTGCCCCCCAAACAAACTGGTCAACCATAAACGAATGGCGGCTGTAGATGGTTTGCGAAAACACATCATCAAATCCTTTTACGAGCACAAAAATTTCTACATCCATGGCTTTAATTTCTTCGAGCGTTTTTCCATACAATACACTTTCTTCATCAATAGGGTGATTCAAAACCCAGTTGGTTGGGAACATCATAATTTTATCTACCTGCAAACTCACCTGACGAAAATTGCGGAACGCATTGCCGTTGTCGTCAACATCTACCCAGCTTATGTTCACGCGTGCTTCCATATCCATCAAAGTGGTTTCGAGTTCATTCGCTATCATAAACTGCATGCCAGTGGCCCCTGCGTAAGGAGCTATCAAAATATTCTCGCTGTATTTAATTCGCGAAATGGGTTTAGAGAAACGGCCGTAAAGTGTGCCCGTTGCTAAAGCAAAAGTCATTAAGCCAATGAACGCTTCGAGTGTAGCGAGAAAATTGGCAAACTCTCCAACAGGGTGAATTCCTCCATAACCAACCGTAGTAAACGATTGTGCCGAAAAGAAAAAACAATAGAGCCATTGCGTAAACGCATCGTTACCCCTCATGCCATCGAGTTGTTCAATGCCTACAAGAAAATATGCCGAAGCAAAAAGCACATTCATTACTCCATAAAAACCAAACACCACCATCCAATAGCGCGACCATGAAGTCGAAATTACCCAATGGTAAGGATTGAAATTGCCTAGAAACCTTCCGGTTCTGCGCTCCATGTTGTAGCTGCCGTCTGCGTTAATTGTGCGCTGTCTTCCTTTGCTGCCGCTGCGGTCGAGCCCAATGTCTTCTCCCGCTCTCATGCGGTCAATAAATTTTCTTGTTCTGCTTGCCATAGGCTTTTTATAATTTCTGAAATCTAAAATATAAATGGAACGCTTATACTCATTTATATGCTGATGAAGATGATTCTAAAATCATTTTAAATAACGATGATAATGACAAAAAGCGTTCTATCTCTTTGTTTTAAATTCGTGTTATTTGTGACTAAGAAAAAATGAAAACAGAATATAAAATAGCAGATGTTGTAAAGGCAGTTGGAGGCAAATTGCTATCGCAGAATAAAAAGGAAACTTCCATTCACGAATTGTTGCTCGATTCGCGCAAACTGATTCATCCCGCACAAACTTTGTTTTTTGCTTTAGGCGGAATGAAGTTAGATGGACATACCTATATCGAAGAACTTTACAAAAAAGGCGTTCGCAATTTTGTAGTTACCAAAGAACCAAGCACCGAAACTTTTCCCGATGCGAATTTTGTATTGGTGAAAGATGCAGTTACCGCGCTACAAAAATTGACTAGCGCTCATCGTAGCAAATTTCAGTTGCCTGTAATTGCTATCACGGGCAGCAACGGAAAAACTGTGGTGAAGGAATGGCTATATCAATTACTCCACGAAGATTACCACATTGTTCGAAGCCCGAAGAGTTACAATTCGCAGATAGGTGTTCCGCTTTCGTTGTGGTTAATCAATAACGAAAACACGCTCGGCATTTTCGAAGCCGGAATTTCAGAAGCAGGTGAAATGCAGAAACTCGAAAAAATTATTCACCCCACCATTGGCGTATTCACGAACGTAGGCGAAGCGCACAACGAAGGATTTTTAAGCATTCGCCACAAAACAAAAGAGAAACTCAATCTTTTTGTAAATGCAGAAATTCTGATTTACTGCAAAGACTATCCCGACATCAATCAAAGCCTTGGAGAAATAAATGCACTGCGCGATAAACCGCAGAGCGTAATGAGCTGGAGCATGAGTGCCGAAGCCGATGTGCAGGTAACGAGCGTGTTGCACAAAAACAATCATTCGTTCATTACCTGTGTCTATCAAAACAAAGAACTCGAATTTGAAATTCCTTTTTCGGATAAAGCGAGTGTAGAAAACGCGATTCACTGTGCGTGTGTCATGCTGTATTTGAAATGCGAATTCTCAATCATTCGCGAGCGCATGAAACATCTTTCGCGAATTGCCATGCGTTTGGAATTGAAAGATGCCATCAACAACTGCTCGCTTATTAACGACACTTACAATTCCGACATCGGCTCACTAAAAATTGCAATTGATTTTCTGAAACAGCAGAATCAGCATCCGAAGAAGACGGTAATTCTCTCCGACATTCTGCAAAGCGGTAGAGGCGAAATAGATTTGTATCAGGAAGTAGCGAACCTGCTCGAAGAATGCAAAGTGAATCGCCTGATAGGAATAGGCACTTCGCTTAACCGCCAGAAAAAACTGTTTGAAAAAAATGAGTCACTGCAATTCGAATCGTATGAAAGCACCGAAGATTTTTTGAAGAATCTTGATTCGTCAAGTTTTAACAACGAAGTTATTTTACTCAAGGGCGCGCGCAGATTTCGGTTCGAAGTAATTGGAAAGTTTTTAGAAAAGAAAGCACATGAAACCGTTCTCGAAATAAACCTCAATGCGCTTACGCATAATCTCAAAGTTTATCAATCACTGCTAAAACCTGAAACCAAAATAATGGCAATGGTAAAAGCATTCAGCTACGGCAGCGGAAGTTTTGAAATAGCGAACACACTTCAATTCAATCGTGTTGATTATCTGGCAGTGGCGTATGCCGATGAGGGAATTGAATTGCGCAAAAACGGAATCACGCTTCCCATTATGGTTATGAATCCCGAGCTAAGAAGTTTTGAAGCGATGATTCAATACAATCTTGAACCCGAAATTTATTCGCTTAATCTTTTTGATAAATTTACCGAAGTGCTTGCGCTTCTTCGAAATGGCGATGATGGCAAATACAAAATTCATATTGAGTTAGAAACCGGAATGAACCGCTTGGGTTTCAGCAAAGAAGAAATTCCGGAACTCATCGAACGCATCAGACCAAATCATCAATTACAAATAGCTTCGGTGTTTTCTCACTTGGCTGCAAGCGAAGACAAAGCGTATGATGATTTCACCAAAGAGCAAATCAAAAATTTCGAAGCGATGAGCAAATTGATCTGCGATGAGTTCGATTACAAAATTCTTCGCCATATTTTAAACAGCAACGGAATCACACGCCACACCAAAGCGCAGTTCGATATGGTGCGTCTCGGCATTGGTTTGTATGGCATTGATTCTTCGGAGAAAGTAAATACAAAGCTGCTTCCTGTTTCTACACTCAAAACAACCATATCACAAATCAAGCACGTAAAGAAAGGCGACACCGTTGGCTATGGCAGAGTTGGAAAAGTTTCGAAAGACAAAACGATTGCTACAGTCGGCATTGGTTATGCCGATGGATTAAGCCGCAAACTCTCCGACAAAAACGGGCGCATGCTGGTAAACGGAAAACTAGTTCCCATTATCGGCAATGTGTGCATGGACATGACTATGCTCGACATAACCGGCACAGAAGCCAACGAAGGGGATGAAGTAATTGTGTTTGGAAATAATCCAAGTGTGGAAGAAGTGGCTGAAGCCGCAGAGACAATTGCTTATGAAATTCTCACCGGAATTTCTGGAAGAGTGAAGCGTGTTTATTTTCAGGAGTAACTAAACTTCCTTCAGTAAAGTTCTGAACGCAGTAAACTTTCCGGGAAACATATCCAACCCCTCTTTTTTCAAACGCTCTGCATGATGCTCTTTGTAATCGAAGTAGCTTGAAATGTCGTTAGCAAAATATTGAAAGGCATAAGTGATACCATCCGTTGTATTCTCTTCGAGCACACGATAAAGTTTGCTCTCCACAAAACATCCTGTCTCCATCACGCGAGGAATATGTTCCTCTTTCATCCACCTCAACCATAGGTCGTGAACATCCAAATCAATCTTTACCGTTACGTTGTAGAGTATCATATTCTATTCTGAAATTTTATCTCCGCGCAACAGGCGGTATCTTTTTCTTGCATCAATCACGAGCAACGAACTGTTGTAGTTCGTGATAATGGATTTGTAAAGTTCCATCGCCTTGTCTTTGTTGTTCAAATGCTCTTCTTCAATTTCCGCCAATAAAAAAGTTGCATCATCTCCTTTCAAATCTTCTTTGTAGTTTTTGATAATGCTCTCGAGCAACGGAACGGCTTTTTCAAATTCTTTGCGCTTCACATAAATCTGCGCTTGCGAATATTCAATGTCATCACCTAAAGCATGATTCGGAAACAAATAAGTAATAGTATCTAACAAGCTTCTCGCCTGTTCATCTTTGTTTTGGAACAAAAGCAATTCAGCGCGCGCATACATCATCAGCGGAGTTTCGGTGGTGTCCATTCCTAAATTGTCAATGATAAAAACCGAAAGATTAATCGCATCGTTCGAAATTAATTCACTGGTTGAACTCTTCAACGCTTCCAATTGTGTTTGTGCCCATTCAAAATCACCAATGTAGTAAGCACGTTTTGCGTTGCGGTAGCGTGCATCTTCACCCAACGGAGAATCCTTTTCATCCTTATCTACCTGTGAGTAAAGCAGGGTTGATTCCCACACATCACCACCAATCAAAAGAAAATCGCCCAACGAAAGTTTCACTTGATTTTTCAATTGCTGATTTACACCGGGCATAGCAATCAACTCTTCGCAAAGCGCTGAAGCACTATCCAAATCGTGCAGATAAAATCCTTCGAGGTCCGCCAACTCTTTCATGCTCTGTGACGTTCTGAAATTTCTTCCGTTTTCGTTGATGAAAGATTGGTAATCATTTTTCAACGCCACTAAATCTTCGCGCGTAATATTGATGTTCTTCGAAATTTTTTCCTTTCGGCAAGCGAGCAGTTCTGTTCGCGCCATAAAATACATGGCACTGTTGCTTCCTTTATTCACCACATATTCAAATCCTGCAATGGCATTGGTGTAATCGCCTTCGGTTTGTGCCATACGCGCAATGTTCAACACTCGAAAACCGTTTTCGTTCTTGCGTTTGTCCAGCGCTTTCATTTGTACCAGCGCTCCTTCAAAATCTTTGTTTTGAATATAAACCCAGGTGAGCAAGTCAATATAATCTTCGTTCGAAGAGTTCTTCTGCACCTTGGCATACAACTGCGTTTCCATTTCCGCTAACAACGCTTCTTCATTGCGCGAAGTCTGAACAATATTTTTTACGAGCTGCGAATTTTGTGGATGCGTTTCTAAGTTGAGCAAATAATATTTCACTGCGATCGCAAAATCTCCCTTGCCTAAATAAGCGGCAGCAAGTTCATTGCTGAAATAGGTTTCGTCTTTTACAATTCTATTTCCCTTTTCATAAACAGCAATTACATAATCAAACAAGTGATACGTTTCAAACGCATTAGCCAATCCGCGAATGGCAGGTTCATTTGGTTTTAAATCTTTGAGCGCACGGTCGTATTGTTCGTTCGCTTTTTCAGCATTGGGAACCTGCGAATAAATATAGCCGAGGTCAACCACATACTGCTGAACGCCCTCAAACTTTTTGATTTGCCTGCGCACCACTTTTTCTAAATCATCAAACTTTTTTAGCGTGAGGTAGCATTTGTAAAGTGGTGTGTAGAATTTTACATCGTAGTTGTTTTTCTCCCACAAACCCTGATAGAGTTCCGCTGCCTTGTCATATTCTCCATTGCTCAAATAACTTTTGGCAAGCGTTTCATCTCTGCCCGGCTGCGAATAGCCAACGTTGGAAAGCATAACACCAAAAACAAGAAATGACAAAATCCTCTTCATTAAAAGTGAAAGTAAAAAGTTGTTATCAATATAGGCAGAGTTTTAAGAAATGTTGTTGCTTTGCAGTTCAATTTAATATACATGACCGCAGAAACTATCATTGACATCTATACCGAAATGACTCCGAACCCTGAGAGTTTGAAATTTGTGACCGACCGTCATATCCTTCCAAACTTTCAACTGGATTTTAAAACGAAAGAGTTAGCTGCTGGTTCTGAACTGGCAAAAACTCTTTTTGAAATTCCGTTTGTGAATGGAGTTTTTATCGCAAACAACTTTGTAACCATCACCAAAAATCCCGAATACGATTGGTTCGAAATTACTCCTGAATTGAAAGATGCGGTAAAGCAATTTTTGCAAAGCGGAAAGAAACCCGTGGATGATGCGCTGTTTCCTAAAGACGTTTTGCAGGAACAAAAATCGGAAGGTGCAAATCAAGACCCAGAATCAAAAATCAAAGAGCTACTCGACAAATATGTAAAGCCCGCTGTGCAGGGAGATGGTGGACACATCGAATTCAAATCATTTGAAAACGGAACGGTTACGCTTTCTCTTCAAGGCTCATGCAGCAGTTGCCCTTCTTCAACGCTTACACTTAAATCAGGCATTGAAGGTTTGTTGAAGCGCATGGTGCCTGAAGTAGAAGAAGTGGTTGCGGAAGCCGAGTAAACCCAACAAAGACTAAACAAAGAATACAGGATTGCATAGTGCAATCCTTTTTTATTTTTAGGAAACATTTTTTCAATTGAAAAAATATCTCAACAAACTTCCTCTTCTTTTAATTTTCCTCATTGCTGTTGCACTCAGTATTAAGAGTTTTCGTGAGCCCGATTTGTGGTGGCAGATACGAACAGGTGAATGGATTCTCGAACATCACCAAATTCCTAAACAGGATATTTTCAGTTACACTTTTGCCGGTAAAGAATGGATTAACGTAAAGTGGGGAAGTGAAGTTCTCTTCGCCATTGTCACAAAACTTTCGGGACCCGAAAGTGTTTTCATCATTCAGGCAATTGTTTCCTGCTTGCTTGTGTTCTTTCTAATAAAGATTGCGAAGACAAAATCAAATCTCTCTTTGAGCATTGCGCTCATTCTCTCGCTCGTAGCTATTGAATACCGAATAATCGGTCGCCCCGAAATGTTCAGTCATTTGTTCGTAGTTGTGTTTTTGTTTTTTCATCTGCGGCACAGAAATGATCCTTCGAACAAAATCTTCTGGTTGATTTCTCTGCAAATCCTTTGGACAAATCTTCACGAAGCATACGGAACCGGAATTGTTATCACCGGGATATTTTTTGTGGGAGCTTGGTTGGAATATTTCTTATCAAAGAAAAAAATTGCTTTCAGTGTCAATGAATTTCCGAAAGCGATTTCGATTTTGCTTCCTCTGCAAATTCTATCGCTTGTTGTAAATCCGAATGGCATAAAATTGATTACCCAGCCACTCGCCATTCTCGGACAGGTGTATGAAAATAAATTTACGATGGAGCTGTACGATTTCCGCTCTCCGAGTTATTGGGTGTGGAATGTGTATTGGGAAATTGGAGTATTGGTGATAGGGGCATTGGGTGTGTTTCTCTATTTCAAAACTTTAAAAACAAAGTCGAATCGTTTCAAACTGTTTGTTGAACAATTTGGTTTGGGTTATTTGATTGCCTTGGTTGCGTTTTTTTATTTGGCTGCAACTGCTTACCGCAATATTGTCTTTATCGTTTTGGTTTTCTTTCCATTGCTTGTTTTCGGAATTGATTATTTGTTGAACAAAATTTCTTTGGTCAAAAAACACCCTCTTGTATTTTATATTGTCTCAAGTCTATTGTCTATCCTCTTGTATCTCTCAGTTGTTTCAAACAAGTATTATGAATGGACAGATAGCCGCGACCGTTTTGGTTTGGAGGTTCTCTCTACTTTAAATGCCAGCGGAGCCGCTGATTTTGTTTTGCAAAATAAAATTCACGGTAAGTGTTTTAGCGACTATCTCACTTCTTCTTATTTACTCTGGCGGTTACAACCCGATTTCAAAACTTTTATTGATCTGCGGGACTTAGATGTTTTTCCTTCAGACTTTTTCGGAACATTTTTTTCTGCTACTGCTATTCCCGATTCGTTTGAACGATTAGATACGCAGTATCATTTTGATTATGTGATTCTGTATCGTCCCAACAATCCGATTCACAACTACCTCTACAACGAAAGCAATTACAAACTTGCCTTTGCAGACCCAGTGGCTATGGTTTATGTAAAAAAGAATTCTGCTACCGATTCATCTGTTATGAATTTTACCCCTTCAAAACCAATTGCGGTTTCGTTCGTGGCAACCGCTGTCAACAAAATTCTGAATCCTTTTTATTCGGCTTACGATTATTCTTCGGTTGATTACAATCTCATTGGCTCAAGTTATAGCGTAAGTGTAAATCAATTGGATGCCGCTGAAGAATTTTTGAAACGCTCTGCTGCTCATCCAATAGAGAGTTACAAAACCAATGAGATGTTTGGCGAACTTTATTTTCACAGGGCAATGGCAAGTGCAGATGCAAATTCGAAGAACCAATATCTCATTACTGCACAAAATTATTTTCAGCAATCGCTAAATGAAAAAGATGATTTTGCTGATACCTATCTTGGTTTTGGGGCTTCATTTTTTGAACAAAAAAATTATACAAAAGCATTGGAAACATTTGAAAGCTGTTTGCAACGCGACCACAACAATCGCAACGCCTGCATCTATGCAGGTGAGTGTTGTTCGTTCTATATCAACCAAAACAACAGCGAGTCGCCACAATATTTAGAGCGGGCACTTACTTATTTTAATAAAGCAGATAAACTTCAACCCGGAACTCCATTTGTAATGTTTAATCTCGGGCTTCTTTATTTCAGAAAAAATGATTGCACTTCTTCACTCAAATATTTGAAAGATGTTGCAGTAATGCCAGGAGTAAGCGATGAACAACGAAGTATCGCAAAAAACTGTTTGCAAAAATGTGGCGGCTTATAATTCCTTATTGATGCTGCGGACTGACCGTAATATTTCTGAAATATTTTTCAGCGAGCGTTTTGTAATACGGCTTTAAAGAAGGCGGAACTGTTTTATACAAATCAACTTCAGTTTGTTTTGCTTTCAAATACTCTTCGAGCGATGGCGGAAGTTTGCGCGGTAATTCTCTGGCAGTGTTGCTTTCTCTTTCCTGCTGCTTCTCGCGCTGACGTTGTGCGTTTTCTGCTTCAAGCAATTTGCTCATAATATCCTGTTGGCGTCTCAGCATTTCACTCGTAAGCTGCTTGTTCACCAAATCCTTTTCGTTCTGCTCCATCTGTTTGATGGCATCACCTAAATTGCCAAGCGGATTTTTTCCGTCTTTGTTCTCTTGTTGATTAATGCGCTCTAACTCTCTTCGTATTTGCGATTGCATTTGCGCCATCTCTGCAAACTCTTTGCTCATGCTTCCTTGCTGACCCTTCGATGGCTTTTCTCCCTTTTCACCGGGCTTTTTCATCATCTCTCCCATCTTGTCCATTTTATCTTTCAACTGCTTTTGCATTTTTCCAAGTTTCGGCAAACCGTTGCCGGGCTTCTTACACTTCATACACATTTTGGGTGAGCCGCTTTGTTGTTGCTGTTCTTTCTCGCTTTCCTTCTGCTGCATTTGTTGCAACGCTTCACTCAGCATAAGCGCAAGGTTGTTATATCCCGTCATAACAAATTGCTGATTCGCCATAGCCTTAATCACATTGTGATCTTCCATGTCGTCAATACTTCTGCCCAAATATTTATTCACGTTCGAAATTTCTTTTGTGATAAAGCTCTTAATACTCTCCTGTCTTTTTGCAACGGCATGCAAACTGTCTTCAACCATTTTCGAATTCTCGCGAATGCGCTGCTGCTCTTTCATTAAGTCCACATACTTCGGATTATTGATGTTGGTGTTCTTCACATCGTTCATCAATTTTTCTTCGTCAAACGACAGCTTCACAATATTCTCCAACAACTGACGAACCGCCTGCATATCTTCTGCGGCTTCTTCCTCTTCCATGGCACTTTTCATCTTGCTCAATTTCTGCGCAGCATCTTTCATATTGTTCGCAGCGCTCTTCTGATTTTTTGAAGCCGAAGAATTTTGCTTTTGATCCATCTCCTCCTTCGCATCATCTTGTTGCTTATCGGCAGCATCTAAATTCTTTTCTACTTCTTTAAAATCCTGCTCGCTCTTGGTTTCCTGATTCAACTTTTTCAAATCCTCAATATCTTTCTTTGCATCCTTCATGTCGGCATTCAACTTATCCTGTTCTTTTTTTAGTTCCTCTTGCAACTTCTCATCCTTCGGTGCTCCCGTTTTGTTATCTGCGTTTTCTTCAGTCTTCTTCGAAAGTTCCTCTTGCTTCTCTGCCATCTTCTCTAACTTCTTAGCCGTTTCATCCATCTTCTGACTAAACTCCATTTTTTTGAAAAGCTCAAGCATACGGTCTAATTCCTTTTCCATTTTTTCATTGCCGCTCTTCATGTCTTCCATTTTATCAATGGCATCTTTCTTCTGCAACTCTTCCAGCATCTTCTCCATTTTCTCAAGCAACTTCTTAGTTTCTTCATCTAAAACTTTTTCGGCTAACTCCTGTAAATTTTTTTGTTTCTCTCTAATCTCCTCACTCACCTCTTTAAACTCATCCTGTTTATCAAAATTCTGATTCAGTTTGTCTTTAATCTTTTCAATTTGCGCAGCCAGTTCTTTTTGCTTTTCTAAATTCTCCTGCAATTTTTTCTTGTCTTCCCATGTCAGGTTTTGTTTTTCCATCAGTTTATCCTTCATGGCCTTTAACTCATCCTGCAACGCCTTTGCATCCTTCATAGCGTTTTTTAATTCGTCTTTCAAATCCTTATTGTCTTTTGATAGTTCCTTGTTCAACTCACTAAGCGAAGGCATAGCAAAACTCATCAACTCACTCTTGGTTGATTTGCTTCCGTGAATGCCATCATTATCCCACACTTCGAAATAGTAAGTGATTTTGTCTCCGGGTTTAATCGTAAAATCTGAAAGCTGCCAATAGTAAGTAAACCGCGAAGACGCACCTGCAGTAAACGGAACATTGATGCTCTTTACAATTGCCGCAGAAGAATCGGAACGTACGAGTTGATAATTGAAAGTGAGATTGCGGAGACCGTAATCATCTGAAATTTCACCCACGTAGTAAAAATATTTTTGTGTGGCAGAATCGTTTTTCTCCTTTATAGCAATCACCGGATATAAATCAGGAGTTACATTCAGCGAATAAGAAACGCTGTCGGCATCAGGAACATTTTTGTTAGAAACCTTGAGTGTGTACTGCGCGCTTTGCAAAAATGTTTTACTGAAAACGAATTCCGTTTCTCCGCTGCGCTTCACGTTATAAGCAGAATCGCCAATAGTAAAATTGATAGCATCTACATTCTGAGTATTGAATCTCCACGAAAGTTTTGTTCCTGCGGGAACAACCAGGTCGCCCATATTTTTCAAAACTTCATTGTGCTTACCCGTGTATAGTGGATAATTACAAGCCACTTCAAAATTTGCAATCACCGGTTTTGCCACTACATCAATCGTATATTCCTTAGAACGGAATCCATTCGCACTTAATTGAAACGTAGTAGATTTTTGGAGATTGATGAATTCGTAACTGAACAAATTATTGCTCTTCTTTTTAAGTGAAACCACATTTTGTGTTTGCGCATCTTTCAACTGAACTTCATTCGGTAAAACATCGCCTTCCATTTTTACTTCCAGCATAAAATTTTCAAACTGCATTGCCTTCATGCTTTTATTCTGAATTACAAATTGGAACGGAGCATCCTTTTCATAAAAAGTATCACTGTGATATAAGCGCTTGGTGCCCTCCTTAATCACATTCGGTGCCGCGATGATGATGAACAGAAAAAGCAAAACAGGTGGTGCGAGATAGCGCAGATATTTTTTGTTCTTCGATAAATCAACTGCAAACGAAAAGTCAATCGGTTTGAGCGCAACAGCTTTTTGGTCAATAGCAGCCAGCAACAATTGCGATTCGGTATTGGCAGCATCGTTGTGCAACTGCAGAATATTAATCAGCTTGTCTTTTATTTCTCCAAAGTGAGTTCCAATAATTTGCGCAGCCTGTTCGTAAGAAATAATTTTGCCTAAACGGTAATAATGAAGCAGTGGCACCAGAAAAAAATTAGCCGTAAAAGCAGCGGACGAAAGAATAAAACCGAAGAATAAAATTTTGCGAAGCGCAGAAGGCAGATAGAAAAAATATTCGAGCAAATTGATGGCAAGAAAAAACGCCAGCACATACACGGCAGAAAAAATGGCTCCGCGAATAAGTTGATTCGTGTAATACTTACGAATGAACTTATCTAACCTTTCGAGAAGAGAATTATAAGATGCTGAATTGGCCATGAAAAACGGAATCGAATTTTACCTCACGAAGATAGAACGATACGCGGGATTTACGCTTGGCAAAACAATTTTTATGAAAGAAGTTAAACACAGATATTCCAATTTGTCTTCTCGTTAATTCGCCATAATTTCTACATTCATTTCATGTCCACCTTATTTAAAAGCAACGCTGTGTTTCTGCATGTTCCCAAAACAGGCGGCACTTTTTTTCGAAAAATAATTGTTGCCTTAGACCTTCGCGTTTTCGATTTTGGTTATGAACATGCGGATATGGAGCGCACTCTGCATTCATTCAAACATTATCCTGCCAATGCGGTGCGTTCAAGTTTTTTGTTGCGCAAAAATATTGACTCGCATGTAAAATTATGTTTCAAATTTTGTTTTGTGCGCAACCCTTATGGCTGGTACGAATCTTACTGGCGTTTTATGCAGGATATTAATTGGAACGACCTTAAAGCATATCGTTCAAAAAACAAATTCGGAATTTATGTTGACACTTGGAATCCAGTTAACCTTCTGCTTCCTTATGCTAACGCAAATTTCAATGTTTTTATAGAGAGTGTGTTGAATGCTGAACCCGGCTTTCTCACAAAACTTTACGAACAATATGCCGACCCGTTACACATCAACTATCTAGGCAGACAAGAAACCCTGGAAGAAGACATCAAAAAGATTTTCGACATTCTTAAAATCAGTTACGACAAAAATATTTTTGAAAAAACTCCAAGAGCCAACGAAAGCAAAACACAAAAACCAATTTGGAGCGAAGAATTAAAAAATCGTGTTTATGATTCGGAGCGTGGTGTGTTTGAGAAATACAAATACAACCGCGATGGTTCGGTTGGCTAAAACCCCGCCCTCAAAACCTGCCTGCTTATTTCTTCACTTGCCGGGCTCAGCAAAGCTTGCAATAAAAACGGAGCCACACCAATCACCACAATTCCGGCAATGAGAATAACAGCGGCTAATTTTTCATTCCACTCCGCATCACCGAACGGCACTTGTTCTGCATTTGTTATTCGATGTTCGTTATTCGATATTCCTGTTGTATTTGTATTCAATTCCGCATTCCGCATTCCGAAATCCGCAATCTCCAACGGCCCCCACATCACCTTTCCAAGCGCGCGAAGAATATAAACTGCCGTCACCACGATACTCGCACAAGCCGCAAGGGTTGCTGCGCGATACCACATATCCGGATTCTGCCACGCGCCCATAAACACCGTCATCTCCGCAGCAAAACCGCTAAAGCCCGGCAAGCCCAGCGAGCACAAGCCCGCAATAAAAAACACCGTGCCTATAAACGGAGTAAGCTTCAGCAGCCCGCCCATCTGCGACACCATGCGCGTGTGCGTGCGTTCATACAACATGCCTATGGCAGCAAAGAAAAGAGCCGTCATTAAACCGTGGCTCACCATCTGCATCACCGCACCGGTAATGGCGGTCTTGGTCAACATGCCTATGCCCAGCAACACAAACCCGCAATGGCTCACCGATGAATACGCATTGATGTATTTCAAATCCTTCTGCATCAGCGTAGCAAACGAGCCATACAAAATCGCAATCGCGCTCAGCAAAATAATCAGCCACTGATATTCATGCGCGCCTTCGGGCATCAGGTAAGTAGCCACGCGCAAACAACCATAGCCGCCCAGCTTCATCGAAATACCCGCTAAGAACATCGAAGCCGCAGTAGGTGCGCTGCTGTGTCCGTCAGGCACCCAGGTATGAAACGGAAACAACGCCCCGAACACCCCGAAGCCCAAAAACAAAAACGGAAAAAATTTCGTCTGCACCGCCACCGGCAAATGCGTTTTCGAAAGCGCAACCAAATCGAATGTAGGTGTGCCGTTGTAAAAATAAACCGCCAGCAAACCCACAAACACCAGCGCACTGCCGCCCATCAGCATCAGCGCCAGTTTATTCGCGCTGTATTCCTTGCGCCCGCTGCCCCAAATCGCTATCAGCAAAAACTTCGGAATCACCGCCAGCTCCAGAAAGAAAAACATCATAAACAAATCGAGCGACACAAAAAACCCGTAAGCCCCCGCGCTCAAAAACAACAGCAAAAAGAAAAACTCCTTCGTCAGTTTCTCCACCTTCCAGCTCACCAGCACACCCGCCACCACCACCAGTGCCGTCATCATAATCATCGCCACCGAAATGCCGTCCACCCCCGCGTAATACTGAATATTAAAAGCCGCAAACCACACCGCGCGCTGCTGAAAAAGAAATTGCTCTGCTACTCCCGCGTTGCGCGCGCTTACATACGCTACTGCCAGCCATCCGACTAAAGCCAATTGCAACAACGAACCAATCAGTGCCACCACCCGCACCTGCCTTGCATCCCTGCACGTAAGCACTACCAGCGAGGTAAGAACCGGAAGAAGAATTAAGAGAGAAGCAACGTAATCCTGAAGCTACCTTTGCGATGTTGCCGGCCGATCATGTCATCCATGATGTGGAGGAATACCAGAAACTGCTGAAGGTGGCTTTTGATTCGGCGGAGGCGGCTGACCTACTGGTCACGATTGGAGTGAAGCCGCTCGGGCCCGATA